>JAQWQJ010000129.1 GCA_029244725.1 Paracoccaceae bacterium | reverse complement strand
ACATAAACTGGCCGCAGTTCGAGCCGTGGTTCCGGCAACAAAATGCTCGACCAGGCGACCCTGTTTATACTTACTTAAGCGACTCTTCCGCATGCTTCCCATGATAACACCTTTTTCGCGTTATCTGGGTCAGCCCCATACTTTCGACTGTCGAACAGCTTAGCTTTCTTTTGCCTTGCGCTTAACAGGGGCCCAAAGGGTCTTGTTTGTCGCGTAGAGCAATACAGACAGCACGATCAGGATAAATACGCCGATAAAGCCGGTTTCCTTGCGGGCCATCATCTTAGGCTCAGCGGCCCACATCAAGAACGCAGCAGTGTCCATGGATTCATGGTGCAGGCTGTTGTCATGATGATCGTCAAAGTCGACATCTTCGCCGTAAAGCGGGGGCGCCATTGAAATCCAGCCACCTGGGAAGGCGCTGTTTTCATAGAGCGTTACGCCAGCTTCCACTTTTTCGTGGCCGGTGTAGCCGGTCAGGATAGACGCGATGTATTCTGCGCCGCCCATGCCTTTGAACAACTGGTTCATGCCGGTTCCAAGAGGACCCGAGAAACCTGCGCGTGCTTTTGCCATCAAAGATAGGTCAGGAGCGCCAGCAGCGGTATTTGCTGGGAAGTTGTCTGTCGGCTTACCAGAACGATAATCGTCGATCTCTGGATCGTAGATATCAATGCCCGCTGCGTAAGCGATCATCTGATCTTCAGGCAGGCCTACGCCGCCTTCATCATGCAATGTGCGCAGAGGCACATATTGCAGTCCGTGACAGCCAGAACAAATCTCAGTGTAAACTTTGAGACCGCGCTGAAGTTGGTTTTGGTCGAACTTACCGAACGGACCCTCGAACGAGAAGTCGAAGTCCTCGATGTGGGTTTCGCCGCCTGCTGCGTTCGCTGCGCCGGCCAAAAGGCCGACCGCTGCGATTGCCGAAAGGGTGAGTTTCTTAATCATTCTCTCGGTCCTCTTTATTCGGCTTTGCCGTAGTGGGCGTTGAAGTCTTCTTCGATCGTCGCCGGAGTTGGCAGCGGCTTCTCGATCACGCCCAACAGAGGCAGGATCACGAAGAAGTAAGCAAACCAATAAGACGCACCGATCAACGAGATGATCGAGTAAGGCGGCTCAGCTGGCATAGCGCCACACCACATCAGAACGATGAAGTCGATTGCTAGAAGCCAGAACCACCACTTGAACATTGGGCGATACTTACCTGAACGAACTGATGATGTGTCCAACCAAGGTGCCAGAGCCATCACAAAGATCGCGCCGAACATGGCCAGAACACCGAAGAACTTAGCATCCACGATGCCACCAGTTACGAAGCTAGCGATCTGAACGACCCAAACATCAGCAGTGAAGGCACGCAGGATCGCGTAGAACGGCAGGTAGTACCATTCGGGCACGATGTGCGCAGGTGTCACTAGAGGGTTGGCTTCGATGTAGTTATCTGGGTGACCGAGATAGTTAGGCATAAAGCTAACAACCGCGAAGAAGATAACCAGAACGACCGCAAGAGCGAAGAAGTCCTTGATCACGAAGTAAGGCCAGAACGGAAGCGTGTCTTTCTCGGCGTCTGCTTTTGACCCACGGCGAACTTCAACGCCTGCTGGGTTGTTGTTGCCTGTGTTGTGGAAAGCCCAGATGTGAACGATCACAAGGCCAGCAATCAGGAACGGAAGCAAATAGTGCAGTGAGAAGAAGCGGTTCAGTGTTGCGTTATCAACCGCTGGTCCACCCAGAAGCCACGTTTGCAGTGGTTCGCCGATGAACGGGATCGCGCCAAACAGGCCGGTGATAACAGTTGCACCCCAGAAGGACATTTGACCCCAAGGCAAAACGTAGCCAAGGAAACCAGTTGCCATCATAAGGATGTAGATCAGCATGCCGATGATCCACGTGATTTCGCGAGGCGCCTTATACGAACCGTAATAAAGGCCACGGAAGATGTGGAGGTAAACAGCAATGAAGAACAACGATGCGCCGTTCATGTGCAAATAACGGATAAACGCGCCGCCATTAACGTCACGCATGATGTGTTCGATCGAAGCAAAAGCCAGATCAACATGCGGCGTGTAGTGCATCACTAGAACGATGCCGGTGATGATTTGCAGAGCTAGGCAGAACGCCAGAACAATGCCCCAAATCCACATCCAGTTAAGGTTCTTAGGAGTAGGGATCATCAGTGTGTCATAAATCAAACCGACAACAGGCAAGCGCGAGTGTAGCCACTTAGCGCCGTTGCTTTTTGGTTCGTAGTGGTCGTGTGGGATACCGGACATTAGTGCGTCTCCTTAACCCAATTTGATCGTGGAAGGGTCCACGAATTCTGCGACTGGAACCGGAAGGTTCTCGGGGGCTGGACCTTTGCGGATCCGGCCAGCTTGGTCGTAGTGTGAACCGTGACATGGGCAGAACCAGCCGCCAAAGTCGCCAGAACCTTCGCCAATTGGCACGCATCCAAGGTGGGTACAAACACCCATCATGACCAGCCATTCGCCAGTTTCATCCAACGCGCGGTTTTCGTCGGTAGCCGGGGCTACGCCAACATTGTCGTTGCGCGCGTCACCGTCTGGAAGGTCAGCAACATTTACAGCACGTGCTGCTTCGATTTCTTCAGCGGTACGACGGCGAATAAAGACCGGTTTACCGAGCCACTTAACAGTCAGCTGAGTGCCGGGGGCGATACCGCTTATGTCGACGCGAATTGAGGACAGAGCCTGAACGTCAGCAGAAGGGTTCATTTGATTGACCAGTGGCCAGATTGCAGCACCTGCGGTAACTGCGCCGGCGCCTGCCGTGGCGTAGTAGAGGAAATCTCTGCGGGTGCCTTCGTGATCGTCTGCGTGGGACACGAGGTTTCTCCAAGTTTCTTCGGCCAAAATGAGCCGTATACAGATTTAGGCCGCAGTTACCTGCAGCCGTCCGAGGGCGTGTTTAGCGTCGGAAAACCAATGCGTCCAGCGCACATTATTACGCTTTGCCATTCCGAGCGCATGTGTCGCGGTTGCAAGAGCAAAAAATGCGACCTAATTTGCGCTCTGAGGCGTGTTCCTCGGTCAATTAGGCAAAAACTATGTTCAAACCGATTCTTTTTGGAGCGATTGCGGCTGCATCTTTTGCGCAGCCTGCGTCAGCAGAAACTATTTATTCAATTTATGGCGGCTGGCAAACCTCGCCGCATTCCCACATTAGCGGAATCCACCCAGACACCAGTGCCGCATACGACACTGTCTTCGGATGGGAGGGTAAGTCCTTTGAAATGCCACCATATTATGGTGCTCGGGCTGAATGGTGGAATGGGGATTGGTCGACTCAGATCGAATTCACCCACTCAAAGGTTTATGCTGTCGAAGCTGACCGCAACGCAGTGGATTTTGACAAGTTTGAATTTACCGACGGTCACAACATCTTTACGGTCAATCGCGTGAAGCGTTGGGACAATGCATTAGGCAATCGTACGGTATACGCTGGCGCGGGTGCCGGAATTGCACTTCCTCACGTTGACGTTCTCAGCGATCTTGGCGAGCATACTTATGGCTATCAGCTGACGGGACCGGCACTGAAGCTTCTGGCGGGGGCACGTCAGCCGATTCGCGACAATATGATCGCGTTTGCCGAGTATCAGTTCACAGTGTCTTGGAACGAAGGCACGCTGACGGGTGGCGGAACGTTCGACACCCGCCTGATCACTAACGCATTAAACATCGGCATCGGTTGGGAATACTGATCAGCTTGGGCGCGTGGCAACCATTGCCGGGCGCTCACTAAACGACGCGAACCAATCCGCAAGCCGTGGGTTGGCTGTTCGCCAGTCGCGATCCTCGTGGCGGAAGTCGACATAGTTCAATGCGCAAGCTACGCTGATTTGTCCCATGTTCAACGGGCCTTGCAAAAAGTCGCCCCAATCTGAAGCGATAGCAGCAATCGAGCGTTCCGCTTTTGCCCACTGAGCGTCGATCCACGGTTCATATACCATCTCTTCTGGCCGAATTCTGCGCTCGTAGGTCATTAGAACCGCCGCCTCCATGATCGCATCAGCAGTCGCCTCAAGAGTCAGCATTTTCCAGATGTCGTCAGCAGAATAGAGATCAGCATTGGCGCGATCATTCAGATATCGGCAAATCACACGGCTGTCATATACCGACGATCCATCTTCAAGAATCAGCGCTGGAATTTTTCCGGTTGGGTTCGCGGCAACCGCTTGGTCTGCGCTATTAACTGGCGTTGTTGTTACCTCAACCAGCGAAGTTTCATCGATCAAGCCAGTTTCCAAGAGGACAACATGGACCTTGCGCACAAACGGGGAGGCACTTGCATAGATAAGTTTCATTTCGAATCCTCGGGGTTGGTTGATTGCATGAGTTTGGACAGAGTCTCGACCTCGTAGCCAATACCGTTTGTGGCTATCTGTTTGGCCGCTGCAAGCCGCGCAGAGTCAGTTTTGTTTTGGCCTAGCTTATAAGTGCTACGAACGTCGGCAATTTCAAACCTAAATGGATGGATCATTCGCATCATCTTGGACAAGGCTTCGGCCTCTACTTTATCGGCAGTCCAAATAGGCTTGGGCAACAAGCGGGTTTCAAATTCCGTAGAAAGGTCCTCGAGGACTTCTGAAAGTTTCGCGGCTGGTAATGGCACAAGAGTGCCAACCAAGTGAACGGCGACATAGTTCCACGTCGGCACCTGATCGTCGGTTTCGTACCAGTCTGGTGAGACATAACTGTGCGGGCCGCTAATGGCGATTGTGGCTTTCAGTGGATCCTTCGCAGCGCGTGCAATTGGGTTTGAACGCATCAAGTGCAGTAAGGCGCTACCGCCGTCGATCACAAACGGCACATGTGCCAGCATAGGCTCTTCGCTGCCATTTGCGGCCAGCATGCCAAAGCCGACTTCGCTAGCGAAAGACAGAGCCGTAATCGTGTCCGTGGATCGAAATATTGGATTTGGGTGCATAAGGTACCTGCAATGTTTCCGGGATGTTGCAGGGCCTATGCGGGATTATCAAGTCTCAGAACGGACTTCTGGAAAAAGTGTGATCGGGTCGTCTGGTTGCCAAACCGGATACTTTTGCATGATTGCTTTAAACCGTGTGGAATCCAAGAATTCTATTAGCCATGCGGCGAGATGGGGCCAACCTTGCGCATCAAACCATTGTCTGTCGGTATTCGCGAATTGGCGCACAAAGGGAAGCGTTGCCATATCAGCCAGCGTTGCGTCAGAGCCAAAGAGGAAAGCATTGCCTTCAAGACGCACGTTCAAGTCCTGCAAATAGGCACTTGCGGCCGCGCGTTCATTTGCTTTGTCTGCACCTTGATAACGACTTGAGTATTTATACCGATCCAAAGCCACTTTGAACGGCCCTTCTATCAGATCAATGATGTCATGACCCTCATTTGGCATATCAAGCCAGCCTTCGGGATCGTTCTGCGACAACACCCAAACCATAATATCTCGACTTTCGTCGATCACGTTGCCTTGTGTGACAAGACACGGGACCGTCGCGCTGGGCGAAGCTTCCAAAAATGCCGGCGCTTTGTCGCGAAGAAGGATTTCCCTCAGCTCAACCTCAGTGCCCGAAGACGCAATCGCGAGGCGGGCACGCATGGCGTAGGGACATCGGCGAAAGCTATAGAGAATGGCTTGGGTCATTGGATATTTATTGGACAAAGGAAGCTTGAAGTTGGTTTGCGCTGATATCAGTGATCAACGCTTTCACAATCGCGCCCTCAGTTTGGGGCGCATCGAATGTAACTTCAGTGAATTGTTCAGTTCGCCCCATTTGCGCATTTTCCATCAGGACGTTGTGGGTTTTGCCCACTTGCGCGCTCAGATGCCTAGCTACTTGACGTTCGCCTGCACCACGAAGCCTAGCAGCACGCGCCTTGATGACATTGCCATCAACTTGGCTCGGGATTTTCGCAGCAGGGGTTCCTTCGCGCTTTGAGTAAGGAAAGACGTGAAGCCAGGTCAGATTGCAGTCTTCTACAAGCCTAAGCGAGTTTTCGAAATGCGCATCGGTTTCAGTCGGAAAACCAGCAATGATGTCCGCGCCAAAGGTCATGTCAGGTCGCAGGCGCATCGCCTCTTCGGCGAACCGAATGGCGTCATCCCTTAGGTGTCGTCGCTTCATCCGCTTAAGGATCAGATCGTCCCCATGCTGAAGGCTGAGATGTAGATGCGGCATCAAGCGCGGCTCAGTTGCTATTGCCTGCATGAGGTTCTCATCAACCTCAATCGAGTCGATGGAGCTGATGCGAAGTCTTGGCAGGTCAGGCACCAGCTTTAGAATCCGCATGACCAAATCACCTAGCTTGGGTTCAGACGGCAAATCCGCCCCCCAACTGGTAAGATCGACACCGGTCAGTACAACTTCGTTAAAACCTTTGTCGACAAGTCGTTTTATCTGATCGACAACAACGCCCGCCGGAACTGAGCGAGAATTTCCACGACCGTAGGGAATGATGCAAAACGTGCAGCGATGATCACACCCGTTTTGAACTTGCACGTAGGCCCGTGAGCGCGTGCCAAATCCGTCAATCAAATGGCCAGCAGTTTCAGTGACAGACATGATGTCGTCGACTTGAACTTTTTCGGTATCGCCGACAAACCCATTGCCAAGTTGCGCCCAAGTTTCGGGACGCATTTTTTCGGAATTACCGATCACGCGATCAACTTCGTCCATCGCGGCAAAAGTTTCCGGTTCAGTTTGCGCAGCGCAGCCAGTGACAATCAATTTTGCACCGGGGTTGGCGCGGCGAAGCTTGCGGATGTCCTGACGCGCTTTGCGAACGGCCTCTGCCGTTACGGCACAGGTGTTCACAACGATTGCGTCTTTCAGACCGGCCTTAGCCGTCATGTCTCTTATGGCTTCTGTCTCGTAAGCGTTAAGCCTGCAGCCATGGGTGGAAAAAACCGGAGCCTGCTTGGTCATCTTAAAGAATTCCAGAATTCGCGGCTAAATGAGCCTGTGAACACATGCATCGTCGGCCCTGTCATCCAGACACCGTCATCGCGCCAATCGATGTGAATTCGCCCGCCATCAAGGTCGATCTTTACGGACCGTCCGGTTAGACCCCGACGGGCTGCTGCAACAGCGACCGCGCAGGATGATGAGCCACTGGCAAGAGTGACGCCAACTCCGCGTTCCCATACACGCATGCGTAAGTGATCTGGGGCAATGACAGAGGCGAACTGAACATTGGTGCGCTCAGGAAATAACGGGTGGTGTTCAATTTCTGCGCCACGCTCTTCTAGAGCTACGGTTTCAGCGTCATCAACAAAAAACGTGCAATGAGGGTTGCCCATTCCGGTCGCAGTTGGCGCACCCTCAATCGGCAAAGTCAACGTGTCCATTGCGCTTGCAAGCGGTACATCCTGCCACTTGAGCAACGGCTGTCCCATGTTAACAGACGTCAACCCGTCGCCGGCGTCCTTAGCCACCAACTCGCCGCGCTGGGTGGTCAATTGTAGTTCGGATTTACCGCTTTCGTTCATCAGATAGCGCGCAATGCAACGGGTGGCGTTCCCGCAAGCTGCGGACAATGATCCGTCAGCATTGTAAAACACCAAATGCGCATCGGCATGTTGTGAAGATTCGATCACCGCGAGCTGGTCAAAGCCTACCCCCATTTGCCTAAGGGCAATGCCGTTGATCTGAGCAACGTTCAATTCGCGGGGTTCCATACGCGCATCCAAAACCACGAAATCGTTTCCGAGCCCGTGCATTTTGTGGAAAATCATATCTTGTTGCGCGTCGTGTACCATAGCGCCGCATATACGCTTGTTGATTGCACCTTTCCAGAGGGTCAACGCATCATAGATGTCATTGCCCCTAAGATAGCAGGATTAGTGTAAGTGCGTGCGCAAAGGTCCAAATGTAGCGAGGTCAAAAAACAGGTTTAGTTTATTCCGCATTTCTCGCTTTTATGGGTTGACCCTATGCGCCGCTCTTTCTAGATACCGCCTCCAGTGGGCCGTTAGCTCAGTTGGTAGAGCAACTGACTTTTAATCAGTGGGTCGCAGGTTCGAATCCTGCACGGCTCACCACTAGAATCAAAGGCTTAGGCGGAAATGCCTGAGCCTTTCTTTCATTTTAGTCTCTTTCTAGTCTCTATATTCGCGGCGTTTTCGTGTGAATCGCAATGCGCTACAATGTTCACAAACAATTCTTTCCCGCCTGTCCAACGTTCCGATTGCGCGCAATAAACCAGTTCTGGGGTCCGGCAATTTCATTCGGGAATCCGGTACTGGTATTCAGTATGTGATGAATGACCCGCTGGTGATGTTCGCCACTCACCCCGCCCTTTTTGGCAGAGCTGGTGAGGTGGTTTTAGGTAAAAAAAGTGGCAAGGCCTCAATTGTCTACAAAATGGGCGAGTTAGGGCTAGGTGAGATTGACTATAAGCAGGCTGCCATTATCCTAAAGTTGGTCAAACAAATGGGCATCGAGAAAAGGGACACCGTTTTAGAAAAAGAATTCTTAGCAATTGTTGCCGAAGTTCTTACGGTCTGAATTGAGTCTTAATCGATATGGCTAGCCTGTGTGAATTATACTGGCTGACGGTTCCTACAAATCCGGCGTTTGTTTCATGTGTCTGTCGTCAGAGTATTTGGTTCCAGAGGCAGGGTAAATTAAGCGCGTTTCTGGCTCATCTGATCGGTCCAATTATGCCACGAATTTGCGGCATCGAAGGGCTGATGGAATTCAAGGAAACCAAGACATTAGCGGCCGGCAAAGTAGTCAAGATCGTTAATGAGGGATTTTTTAGGGACATCGAACGTCTTTAGAACAGGACGTTTTGGCCCTTGGAGGGCGATGTTTATAAACGTGTGATGGAACGTTATTTTGTTAACCCAACGAAACGCCTCTACAAAAAGAGCTCTAGTTGCGCTGAATGGTCAAACGTGCGGTGACACCGGCAGAGGTGTCTTCAAACGTAAGTTCACCTCCGTGCAATTTTGCAATGGTGGCAACGATGGTCAAACCTAGGCCGTGACCGTCGATTGTCTTTGTATTTTCGCCACGTTGAAAAGGAGCCAATAGGCCTTCAATCTCTTTGGCAGAGCTTTCTGACCCCTCGTCTTCAATGCAAATGGTTGCGGTTTGCGCGTCTGCCTCTAGACTTACAGTTGCACGGCGACCGTACTTCAAGGCATTTTCCACCAAGTTGGTGATGGCCCGTTCTAGGGAAATTGGACGCCCGATGATGACAATGTCTCGGTCGTTGGACACCACACCGTAGCCTTGGCGCGACATGAAAATTGATTGCCCACCCTGCACGATTACATCTTTTGCCCTTCGAAATTTAACAGGTCTTCCCACATCTTGGTAGTTTGCTACGACTGCGTCTATCAGAGACGAAAGTGACAATTTACGTGGATGTTCCGCGTCCATCTCGGCATGGGTATAGGTCAGCACACTTTCAATGATGCCGGTCATACTGTCGATATCGGTTTCAAATTTACGGCGCAGTTCGATATCTTCGATCAACGCAGCCCTAAGGCGCAATCGCGTTGCAGGCGTGCCAAGATCGTGGCTGACGCCTGACAAAACCGCCGCGCGGCTGGCAAGTTGGTCGCGTTCGATTTCAAGGTATCCATTCACAGCCGCAACAATTTCTTGAAGTTCTTGCGGTCCTTCCGCGTCGTAGCGCATCGGTCCACCAACGCGGCGGCGATCGCGTAGTTGGCCGGCAAAAGCCAAAAACGTTGAAGGCAGATTCAACGCAATTGTCATCAAACTTCCAACCCCAATAATAGCGAGCAGTGCCGCCAATATACGACGATCGGGTGGAGCGGCATTGCAGCCCCAATATTCAGTTCCGTCGACGCTGACCCATTTTGCGTCACCCATTTTGACAATAACAAATGAAGCACTGCAAAACGTCGCCATCTTGCGTGAAATTTCCCCCATCGTTTCTGCGGCTGATTGGCCGTCGCGTCGCGGTAGGTCAGCAATTCCATATGTTAGGTCCGGCGAAAGAATGACCATCGAAACGGCAGCCCCAGAAATCTGGTTCGCTGCGTCAGCGGAAATTGGGACGATGGTAATCCGCGGGGCTATGGGCGTTCCGGATATTTGCCGAAATGAACCCGCTTTAGCATGCGTTTGATCGACTGTCGGTAATAGCGTGAGAGACATACCCTCCGCCGGTGCAGTGCCATTTTGGAGCGCATAGTAAAGAGTGACGCCTGCGTTATAAGCCGAGTTCCCGTGCGCACGCCAATTGGTATTGGAGTCTCGCCACATCCAAACCGTGATAAAGCCAACCGCGACGGCTACCACCACCAGCATTGGGGCTAAAACGCGCAGACTGTTTAGTGACGAACTCACGTACTGGACACCACAACATCGGTTGAAAACATATACCCAACTCCACGTTCCGTTTTCAGTATTTCTGGATCTTTGGGGTTTGCTTCGATCTTATTGCGGAGACGGCCAACCAAAACATCTATGGCACGGCCCGAAGCCTCATTCGGTGCTATTGCCTCACCGGTTACATCCAAAGAAATTTCAATCTCTTCGCGTGTAAGTGGGATAAAAGGGTTGGCCAAAAGAACTCTTAGCAATGCCGTCTCACGTCGTGATAGGGCCACTTGCACTTTGTTTGGCGACCATACTTCGCTAGATTTAGCATCGTAGGTCCACCCGTTGAATTGAAACGTTTCAACATTACGGCGATGTACCAACGACGCTGACCGCTTAGTGCGCGATAGGACAGCCTTCACCCGTGCTAGCAGCAAGTCTGGATTAAATGGTTTGGCAACATAGTCGTCGGCACCAACCGCATATCCCTCCATGCGCTGATGGTCGGCAGACAAAGCAGACACCATTATGATCGGCACGTCCTGATCACGTCGTAGTCGTTTGCAGATTTCCAACCCGTTCTCGTCGCCCAACATCACGTCCAGCAAGACGAGATCAACACGCCCACCGTCAATATGAGTTCGTACCTCAGTTTCATTGGCGGCTGGCAATGCAATCGTTCCATTCTGGCGCAAGAACTGCGTCATCATCTGGCGCATGTCAGGGTCGTCATCGACAACAAGGATACGTGGAATCGCCATGGTTCATGTTCTCCGAAGAACGCCGGAATGCCGGGCAGAAGTGATTGCGTCACCCTGTTATGTAACAGTATGCAACAAAATCGATAGCTAAGTAACACAATGTAACAAGCCGCGACTATTTCTGCATTCCTGTAACGAAAACCCGCTATGAGGCGGTTGCATGGATACACGCGTGACCGTCACATAGCCAACATTCGAACCGCAGTTGCGGTCTTTTTGGGAGGAAATTGAAATGAAAACTAAAGTATTGGGCGCAGTATCTGGCCTGGCAATCGTGGCATCTACAGTCGCATTCGCCGAACCACAGGCTGAAGTTCTGCACTACTGGACATCTGGCGGTGAAGCTAAATCTGTAGCAGTTCTGCAGGGCGAGTTCGCTGCAAACGGTGGTACATGGACAGATATGCCAGTCGCTGGTGGTGGCGGAGACGCAGCAGGTACGGCCCTGCGCGCACGTGTTCTAGCAGGCAACGCACCGACCGCAGCACAAATCAAAGGCCCAGCCATCCAAGAATGGTATGAAGAAGGCGTTTTGGCGGATATCTCGGCAGTCGCCGAAGCCAACAACTGGGCGGACGTTCTGCCAGCTTCTATCGCGGGTCACATGCAGTGTGACGGCACGTGGTGCGCAGCCCCTGTAAACGTTCACCGCGTTGACTGGATCTGGGCAAACGCAGAAGTCTTGTCCGCAAACGGTATCGACATGCCGACGTCTTGGGATGAATTCAATGCGGCCGCTGAACAGTTGCAAGCTGCTGGCATCATTCCACTGGCACACGGTGGTCAGGCTTGGCAGGACGCGACAGTATTCGAAGCCGTTGCTCTGGGTATTCTGGGCGCCGACGGTTTCCACAAAGCTTTTGTTGAACTGGACACCGAGACTCTGACGTCTGACGA
Organism: Paracoccaceae bacterium; assembly: GCA_029244725.1. Classification (GTDB taxonomy): domain Bacteria; phylum Pseudomonadota; class Alphaproteobacteria; order Rhodobacterales; family Rhodobacteraceae; genus JASMHC01. Next base: position 3,717 of record JAQWQJ010000129.1, on the reverse strand, counting down.
CATGAAGGCTGTGTTCGATCAAATGCGCACAATGCGCGGATTTGTTGATAGCAACTTCTCTGGTCGCGATTGGAACCTTGCAACAGCGATGGTTATGAACGGCGAAGCAGCGTTCCAGATCATGGGCGACTGGGCAAAGGGTGAATTCATGGCCGCTGGAAAAGTTCCAGGCGAAGATTTCCTATGCGCATCAACACCAGGCGAAGGTTTTCTCTATAACGTTGACAGTTTTGCGATGTTCGCAGTTGACGGTGAAGAGAAGCAGCAGGGTCAGGCGTTACTTGCAGAGCTGATTGTTGGCAAAAACTTCCAAGAAGTTTTCAACCTCAACAAAGGTTCAATCCCAGCACGTACCGATGTCGAGCTTGACGCATTTGATAGCTGTGCACTTCTATCCGCTGCCGACATGTCGGCTAGCAACGATAACGGTTCTTTGCTGCCATCATACGCTCACGGTATGGCACTTCGCGGTGCTCAATCCGGTGCGATCACTGACGTTGTGACAGCGCACTTTAACTCTGACATGTCGTCTGACGACGCTGTTCAGATGCTTGCCAATGCGATCGCAAACAGCATGTAATACGATTACCTCACCCCTTTGATTGTCAAAGGGGTGAGGGCTTTTAGGAATAGTCCAATGACCAAATGGCTTGAAGAAAATACGCCTAAATTGGTACTCGCCCCGTCTTTCGTTGCAGTCCTGATCTTTGTTTACGGCTTCATTGCCTGGACAGCTTGGGTTTCTCTGACACGATCGCGCTTGTTGCCAAAATATGAAATCGACAGCTTCATCCAGTATGATCGGTTGTTTGCCTCTCCTCGCTGGGACACTGCATTTAGCAATCTTTTTGTCTTTGGCTTCTTATTCATCGTGATCGCGATGATCCTTGGATTAATCCTTGCCATCCTGCTGGATCAAAACATCCGCACCGAAGGCGCAATACGTACAATCTACCTTTACCCTATGGCCCTTTCGATGATCGTCACCGGTACGGCATGGAAATGGATCCTCAACCCTGGTCTGGGGCTTGAAGCAACAGTACGCGGTTGGGGGTTTGAGAACTTCACGTTCGATTGGCTCGTCAATCCTGACATGGCGATTTACACCATTGTTATCGCAGCGATCTGGCAAAGTTCAGGCTTCGTGATGGCCTTGTTTTTGGCTGGCCTAAGGTCGGTTGACCAAGAAATCATCAAGGCCGCGCAAGTCGACGGCATTCCCACATGGCGTGTTTACACAGCCATCATCATCCCATCGATGGCACCAATCTTTTTGTCGGCTTTCATCGTACTGTCGCACCTTGCAATCAAAAGTTTCGACCTTGTCATCGCATTGACTGGCGGGGGTCCCGGATACGCGACTGATCTTCCCGCGACTTATATGTACGCAATGGCCTTTTCGCGTGGCGATATCGGGCAGGCGGCCAGTTCTGCGATGATCATGATGCTCGTCGTCTTCACAATTGTGGTTCCATACCTCTACTCAGAACTGAGGTCCAAAAATGACTGATATGTCTTACACCACTTCTACATCTGGCAAGGGCGTTGGAAAAATCGCGCTTCGCTGGGGCCTCTATATTATGCTTGGCCTGTTCGCGCTGTTCTACTTGATGCCCCTATTTGTCATGCTCACGACGTCACTTAAAAGCCTAGAAGAAATTCGCACGGGCGACCTAATTTCACTACCACGAGAAGTCACGCTGGACGCATGGAGGACCGCTTGGTCCGGCGCTTGTACCGGCATCCAATGCGAGGGCGTACGTCCCTATTTCTGGAACTCGGTTCTAATTGCGATCCCCGCAGTGATGATCTCGACTTTGATTGGCGCGTTGAACGGCTACGTCGTCGCGCAATGGCGTTTCAAAGGCGCAAACCTGTTCTTTGCTCTGATGTTGTTCGGTTGCTTCATTCCGTTTCAGGTCGTTTTGCTTCCGATGGCGCGCATGCTGGGATTAATGGGCCTCGCTGGGACGATCCCAGGATTGATCTTTGTGCACGTTATCTACGGCCTTGGGTTCACCACGCTGTTTTTTCGGAATTACTATGTGTCGATCCCTGCAGAACTAACTAAGGCTGCCAAGGTCGATGGCGCCGGTTTTTTCCGCGTATTCTGGTCGATCTTTTTGCCGCTATCGTTGCCGATCATCGTCGTCACGGTCATCTGGCAATTCACACAAATCTGGAACGACTTCCTGTTTGGTGTTTCATTTAGTCAAGCAGGCACCCAGCCGGTGACCGTTGCACTAAACAATATCGTAAATTCGACCACCGGCGTGAAAGCCTACAACGTTGATATGGCTGCTGCGATCATCGCAGCCCTGCCAACACTGCTAGTCTACGTCGTCGCTGGTAAGTACTTCGTCCGCGGTCTGACCGCTGGCTCCGTGAAAGGATAATCTCATGGCCCCGATTCTCGAAATCAACAACTTATTCAAAAACTACGGATCCACAGAAATCCTTAAGGATATCAATGTGGCCATAGAGCATGGCGATTTCCTTGTGCTAGTTGGTCCGTCCGGCTGTGGAAAATCCACTCTATTGAACTGCATTGCTGGGTTAGAGCCTATCACCAGCGGTAAGATGGCAATTGATGGTCAAGATATGACCAAGGTCAGCCCAAAAGACCGAGATATCGCAATGGTGTTTCAGTCCTATGCGCTTTACCCAACGATGACCGTTGCAAAGAACATCACCTTTGGCATGAAAGTGCGCGGTATAGACCAAGCCACCCAAGACGAAAAGCTCGCCTATGTTGCCCAGCAACTGCAGATAGAGCCGTTGTTGAAACGCAAGCCGGGTCAGCTTTCCGGCGGTCAACGCCAGCGCGTCGCGATGGGACGTGCACTGGTGCGGGATCCGAAACTGTTTTTGTTTGACGAACCACTTTCCAATCTTGATGCAAAGCTACGCGTTGAAATGCGTACCGAGATCAAGGCTTTGCATCAACGTCTCGGTGCATCGATGGTTTATGTGACCCACGACCAGATTGAGGCGATGACATTAGCAACCAAAATCGTCGTGCTCAAAGGGGGAATAATCCAGCAGATTGGTACACCTGCTGAGATATACAATCGCCCTGCCAATTTGTTCGTGGCTGACTTCATGGGTAGCCCCGCGATGAATTTAATTCCTGCTAAAACCAGATCGAATGGCAATGGTATTGAAATCGAGATAGCACGCAAAAACCACGATCCGATTGTATTGACCGACACGCAAAATAAGGACCTACCCGAGAATGTTATTCTTGGCGTGCGCCCCGAAGATATCGCTGACGCTGCACATAGCCGTGTAGACAAAACTCAAGAGGCCGATTGCGTCATAGACATCGTTGAACCCGCTGGCGCAGATACTTTTGCAGTCATGCAACTGGGCGGCAAACACGTAACCGCGAGGTTGCATTCGGAGACCTCGGCCACTGCTGGGACCAAGCAGCGTCTTGCCTTTGATTTGGCGAAGGTATCGTATTTTGAACCTGAAACAGGTTTGCGATTGAACTAACCGCGTGACGATGCACTTCGGGACGTTGGAAGGTTAGATCACGGTTGCCAGGATTCTAGGTGTGGACAGCCCTATATGGTTGGGGCTGACCCAGATAACTAGTTCAAATACTTCTTAACCCATTGTCTTAGCTGTGATAATTGCACTGACGGGTCACTGTTGTTAAAACGCCACTCACATTCCTTCAAATATAGTCCAAATTGGGCCTTTGGAACACCG
>JAQWQJ010000127.1 GCA_029244725.1 Paracoccaceae bacterium | reverse complement strand
ACATAAACTGGCCGCAGTTCGAGCCGTGGTTCCGGCAACAAAATGCTCGACCAGGCGACCCTGTTTATACTTACTTAAGCGACTCTTCCGCATGCTTCCCATGATAACACCTTTTTCGCGTTATCTGGGTCAGCCCCTAAGTCTTTTTTGATATTCCTGCCGAAACTCGCCGACTAACAGTAGCTAATTTTGCCCTAATCTGGTCAAACTCGTTCAATAGGACGGGTTTTGGAAACAGATGAGAGGGCAGAGTTGTGTTGTGTAAAACTCTCCAAGCAAAAATTAGGGCTGGCCTAGCGGTTGGCGCACTATTGGCGGGCAGCCCGCTAATGGCTCAAGAGGGCTGCGACCCAACGCTGGTGGCGGAAACGTCTGCTGGCGCAATGGTCCGCCTGACGTTGTCATCAACCTGTCACGCAGGCCAGAACGTCATTGTTCATCATAACGGCTTGATGATCTCCGATACGTTGGACGGCGCTGGAATGATGATTTTGGCAATTCCAGCTCTGACTGAGACAGCGCTATTCATGGCCGAGATCGGTGAAGTTGGCGCAGTTGCGGTTGCGACAGCCGAGGTGCCTTCGTTGTCGTTTTACGATCGCGTTGCGCTTCAATGGCAAGGCGACACCGGACTAGAACTTCATGCCCGGGAATTTGAGGCCGAGTATATGACCGACGGTCATATATGGCGTGAGTCTCCGCAGTCCATGGATCGTGCAGCGCTTGGCGAAGGTGGCTTTTTGGTCGCGCTGGGTAATGACACCATTGAGGGCGGAAATCGCGCCGAGGTGTATACGTTCCCTTCTGCAACCGTCAGCGGCTCAGGCTCTGTGTTGATGAGTGTCGAAGCAGTGGTCGAGGAAACCAATTGCGATCAGGATGTAGACGCGCAGGCGCTTCAAGTTACGAGCGGGGGCGACTTGATGGTACGCGAGCTTAATATCGCGATGCCCAATTGCGAAAGCGTCGGCGATCTGATCGTTCTCGGCGCGTTGGTGGACGACATTAAAGTCGGTTCGAACTAATTACATACGCAGGCGGGGCAATAATATGAAATTCATTGTAGCGGCATTTGGTGCCGCTCTTTGTTTGTTTGGTGCTGTGAAGACTGCGGAAGCGCAGGATGTTACGCTGACTTCACGCGATAAAAGCATTGAAATTTCTGGGAACCTTTTAGGATTTGATGGCACCTATTACCGCGTTGATACCGTTTACGGTGAGTTGACGGTGGATGGCACTGGCGTGCTTTGCGAAGGACCGGCCTGTCCTAACCTTGAGGCCTATATCGCTGAACTGACGTTTAGTGGGACGCCGATTATAGGGCGCGTTTTGTTGCCTGCGCTGATCGAAGGTTACGCCCGAGGGGCAGGGCTAAGCGTGCGGCGCAGTGAGATTGGCGACACGCTCACAACCTATGAACTGTTTTCAGAGCAGGGTCTTGAGACCATCGGCGTTTTCACGATCAAGCAGACAAGCAATGACGAAGGCTTCGCAGACATTCTTTCGAACGAAGCTGACGTTGCCATGGCGCTGCGTGCTGCATCTGAGGAAGAGATCGCCTTTGCGGTTGAGGCTGGCTTTGGCGCGCTCAACAGCGGGGTACAGCACGAAGTGATTGCGATGGATGCTTTGGTGCCAACCGTTGACATCGACTCTGGCGTTACATCGATCTCGATGACCCATTTGGCAGGATTGTTGGACGGAAGCGTCACAAGCTGGCGTGAATTGGGCGAAGATTCCGATGCGCCCATTCAAGTGGTTTTGACGGATGCAGTTGGTGATGTGTTTCAGCCGGTTACGACCGTGATGCAGGAAAACGGATTTGCAAATCCGTCGATCCCGAACGTACATGTGCTGGAAAGCTCTCCGTTGTCGCTTGATTTTGCGTTTTATTCGACGATCGAAAATACACGCCGGCCCATACCGATCTCAGATAGTTGCGGTATTGCCCATGCTGGCGAGGCGCGCGCGATAAAGTCGCTTGAGTACCCTCTTTCATTGCCCATGTATTTGTACCGCCCAATGCGGCGCATGCCAAAGATCGGGCAGGATTTCTTTAACTATCTTGATGGAACGTCGGCGAAACGGGTGGTTGAGCGCGCTGGATTTCAGGCGATTGATGCCAGTGAAGCGGATGTAGATACCCAAGGCCGGCGGCTTGCCAACGCAATTTCACTGGCGACTACTGAAGATCTGTCTGGCCTTAAGGCTGCGGTTAGTGAATTAAAAGGCAGACGTTTGTTGAGCCTCGTTTTTAGGTTTGACGATGCGGGCGAAGGATACGATGCGAACTCTTCTACAAGCATGAAACGCCTTGTTCGGATGGCAGAATCGGGGGGGCTGGACGGACAGTCGCTCTTGTTTGTTGGGTTCGGTGCCGAAGAGGGATTGGCCGAAAAGGTCGCGATGGATTTTCAGACTGAGTTTCCCGCTGGCCCAGGTGTCATAAATATTTCGACCGCTGAATTTGGTGAGGTCATGCCAGTCGCTTGCCCCGATACCGAACTTGGCAAACACAAGAACACCCGAGTTGAGGTTTGGGTTCGCTAATCCTGTAGCAAGCCCAAGGTTCGAAAGCTGGATTCGCCGTTTTTGCCGACGATAATGTGGTCATGCAAGGTGATCGAAAGGGTTGCGCAGGCGTCAGATATTTTTTGTGTCATCGCAATGTCCTCGGCCGAGGGGGTTGGATCACCCGAGGGATGATTGTGCACTAAGAGCAGCGCCGAGGCTGAAAGCTCTAATGCGCGCTTCACAATTTCGCGGTGATAGACGGGAACGTGATCCACAGTGCCTTGGCCGAGCAATTCATCCATGATCAGGCAGTTTTTGCGGTCAAGAAACAACACGCGGAACTGTTCATCAGTGCGATTGGCCATGGCTGCGCGGCAATAGTCAATCACGGCGTTCCAACTGCCAACCACTTCGCGTTTCAAAACACGTGTGCGGGCAACGCGCTGCGAAATGGCCTCAAGCACTTTGAGTTCACGGGCCACGGCGGGTCCGACGCCTTTGACCTTAGTTAGATCCTGCGGTTGGGCCGAAACGATGCCCGTTAGGTCGTCAAACCCTTTTAACAGCGCGTGGGCAATCGGCTTGGTGTCGATGCGTGGCAGAACGTGGAATAAGAAAAGCTCTAACAGCTCGTAGTCCGGCATCGGATCAGACCCGCCAAGATCAAACCGATCACGAAGGCGCTTGCGGTGTTCTGAAATGTAGCTCGGAAGTCGGGATTTAGTCGGTAAAGGCACGGGGGTTGCGACCTCTTGCAGCAATTGCAGTTGGGGTTGATCGCTAAACTCGGATTTTGCGTGTGTGGTCATGCCCCAGAGTTTGGCCAGTTATGGTTGCCAAAGGGTAAACAAAAAGGCGCGCCCCGATAGAGCGCGCCTTTTCGATATAGATTTCAAAGTTGGATCAGCTTTTCATGCTGTCCCAAAAACCCTTGACCGATGAGAAAAAGCTAGATGATTCAGGGTTATTATCCACTGATTCCTCTTCAAAGCTTTGCAGCAACTCTTTCTGTTTCGCCGTTAGATTGACTGGTGTTTCAACGGCAAGCTCAATGAACATGTCGCCCACGCCATTGCCGCGAAGGGCAGGCATGCCTTTGCCACGTAGACGCATCTGACGACCAGATTGGCTGCCAGATGGGACCTTCACACGTGAACGACCGCCATCGATGGTTGGAACTTCGATGTCACCGCCCAAGGCAGCTTTGGTCATTGCGACAGGCACACGGCAGAACAGCTGCACGCCATCACGTTCAAAGATGTTGTGATCGGCCACATCAATAAAGATATAGAGATCGCCAGTTGGTCCACCACGTAGACCAGCCTCGCCTTCGCCGGCAAGACGAATGCGCGTGCCAGTTTCAACACCTGCAGGAATGTTTACGCTGAGCGAGCGATCAGTTTCAGTCCGTCCGGCGCCACCACACTTGTGGCAAGGGTTCTTGATGTTCTGACCGGTACCCTGACAGGTCGGGCACGTACGCTCGACCGTGAAAAAGCCCTGCTGCGCACGAACTTTACCCATGCCTGAACAGGTTGAACATGTCGTCGGCTCTGCGCCACCTTCGGCGCCTGTGCCTTCACAGCCGTCACACGTGACCGAAGACGGTACGTTGATAGTCTTTTGCATGCCCGCAAATGCGTCTTCTAACGAGATGCGAAGATTGTAGCGTAAGTCTGAGCCACGGGTTGCGCGCGCACGTCCGCCGCCGCCGCCACGACCGCCCATGAAATCGCCGAACAAGTCATCAAATACGTCCGAGAAAGCCGATGAGAAATCGCCTTGGCCGGCACCGGGGTGTCCGCCACCGCCGCCCATTCCGTTTTCAAAGGCAGCGTGACCAAAGCGGTCGTACGCGGCTTTCTTTTCCGGATCCTTTAGGACGTCGTGCGCTTCGTTTGCTTCTTTGAACTGGTTTTCAGCGTTTGGATTGTCAGCGTTACGGTCAGGGTGAAGTTCTTTCGCTTTCTTGCGATAGCCCTTTTTGATCTCGTCCGCCGAGGCACCTTTTGAGATACCTAGTACCTCATAATAGTCACGTTTTGACATGATCTGTGTCCCCTTTCGGAACTAACAAGGCCGGCCCCGTTGTGCGGACCGGCCCTGCTATGAGTCCGTTAGACGCGATTATCGCTTGTCGCCGTCGAGATCTTCAAAGTCTGCGTCAACGATATCATCGTCGCCGCCTTCGTCAGCTGCAGAAGGCTCATCGCCTGATTCAGCAGCTTGAGATTTGTAGATCGCTTCGCCAAGCTTCATCGCCGCTTCGGTCACGTTCTGGATGCCAGACTTAAGTTTGTCAGCAGTTACGCTTTCATCCTCAAGGTCGTCCTTAAGTGCGGCAATTGCCAACTCGATTGCTTCGATTGTGGTCGGATCAACCTTGTCTGCGTGCTCTTCCATAGACTTTTCAGTCGAGTGGATGAGGCTTTCAGCCTGGTTACGAGATTCGACCATCTCCTTGCGCTCTTTGTCAGCCTCGGCGTTTGCTTCAGCGTCTTTCACCATTTGATCGATGTCTTCATCAGAGAGACCACCCGATGCTTGAATGGTGATCGACTGCTCTTTGCCGGTGCCTTTGTCTTTGGCAGCAACTGACACGATGCCGTTGGCGTCGATGTCAAAGGTCACTTCGATCTGTGGCAGACCGCGTGGTGCCGGTGGAATGTCCTCAAGGTTAAACTGACCAAGGACCTTGTTGTCCGCAGCCATTTCACGCTCACCTTGGAACACCCGCAAAGTCACGGCGTTCTGGTTGTCTTCTGCAGTTGAAAAGACCTGAGACTTCTTGGTTGGGATTGTTGTGTTACGGTCGATAAGACGCGTGAACACACCACCAAGTGTTTCAATACCAAGCGACAGAGGCGTCACGTCGAGAAGAACAACGTCTTTGACGTCGCCCTGTAAAACACCGGCCTGAATAGCAGCGCCCGAAGCAACAACTTCGTCAGGGTTCACACCTTTGTGCGGCTCTTTACCGAAGAACTTAGTAACTTCTTCGATGACGCGCGGCATACGTGTCATACCACCAACCAAAACGACTTCGTCGATATCAGAAGTTGAAAGACCAGCGTCTTTCAGAGCAGCCTGACATGGCTTGATTGATGCTTTGATCAGATCGCTAACCAGTGATTCCAGCTTTGCGCGGGTCAGCTTCATGACCATGTGCAACGGCGTACCAGATTTTGGGTCCATCGAGATGAACGGCTGGTTGATTTCAGTCTGGCTAGAAGACGACAGTTCGATCTTGGCTTTCTCGGCAGCTTCTTTCAGACGCTGGAGGGCCATTTTGTCTTTGGTCAGATCAACGCCGTTCTCTTTTTTGAACTGGTCGGCAAGGTAGTTGACGATGCGCATGTCAAAGTCTTCACCACCAAGGAACGTGTCGCCGTTGGTCGATTTAACTTCAAACAGGCCGTCGTCGATTTCCAGAACCGTAACGTCGAATGTACCGCCACCAAGGTCATAGACCGCGATGGTTTTGGTTTCTTCTTTGTCGAGACCATAGGCCAACGCAGCCGCTGTCGGCTCGTTGATGATACGCAGAACTTCGAGACCAGCGATTTTGCCGGCGTCTTTAGTTGCCTGACGCTGTGCGTCGTTGAAATAAGCTGGAACAGTGATAACTGCTTGGGTTACTTCTTCGCCAAGATAGCTCTCGGCGGTTTCTTTCATTTTTCCAAGGATGAAAGCTGAAATTTGCGAAGGGCTGTATTTTTCGCCACGCGCTTCAACCCATGCATCACCGTTGCCGCCATCGACGATTTCGAATGGCACGATGTCTTTGTCTTTTGTGACTTCTGCGTCAGTTACCCGACGGCCGATCAGACGCTTAACCGCGAACACGGTTGCCTCTGGGTTGGTCACTGCCTGACGCTTTGCAGGCTGACCGACGAGGCGTTCGTCGTCGGTGAACGCAACGATAGACGGCGTTGTACGCGCGCCTTCTGCGTTTTCGATTACTTTAGGCTGTGAACCATCCATGATGGAAATACAGCTGTTTGTCGTACCAAGGTCGATACCAATTACTTTGGCCATGATTAAGATCCCTCTTACTTAGGCGATAATTAAGGACTGAACCCAGATTTGGCACTCAATCCCGATCACGGAGCGGCAGTCTATTGCAAAGATCTACCGCGCTTCTGGGGGTATATAAGGATGCGAAATTCGCGCTGCAAGCGTATGGAAGGGTGCAAATGCGTAGAATCTTGTAAAAAGTGAATGTTTTGGCAAAGGTTAACAATGTCTGAATGGCTAAACATCAATGGCGCACGCATTTTGCCGGATTATCTAAGCCGTCCTGAACAAGAATCTTTGGTTGAAGAATTGCGCGAATTGGCCCGAATTGCCCCTTTCCGACGGCTAAAAACACCCAGCGGCAAGCAAATGTCGGTCAGAACGACCGCTGCCGGACACTTCGGATGGTCCAGTGATGCGCGCGGATACCGCTACGATGCAAAGCAAAGCGATGGATCTAATTGGCCGCCGATTCCAACGCGCTTGTTGGATATGTGGGATGAACTGGCGTCGACGATTAGGAAGCCTCAAAGCTGTTTGATAAATTATTACGGCGAAAGCACGAAAATGGGGATGCATCAGGACAAAGATGAGGACGATTTTACGCAACCCGTTTTATCGCTGTCCTTAGGGGACGAAGCGCTTTTTCGAGTGGGCGGTCGTAAACGAAGCGATAAAACAGCGTCAGTCTGGTTACGTTCAGGTGATGTCGCGATCTTGGACGGAAACGCGCGAATGGCGTATCACGGTATTGAACGAACCAGGTTTGGCAGCTCTAGGTTGCTTAAAGACGGGGGAAGACTGAACCTAACCCTTCGAGTTGTCACTTAAGTGCGGGCGTTCCAGCTAAGAGACATTTGTTTGCGTGCCAAAAACTCGCCCATCAAGCCAATCATTAGCAATACAACCGTGACCTTGAGCGGATAGGAAATACTGCTGTTGTGGGGAAAGTAATTGACGAAAGCAAAGCCGCGCGCTTGATCGATGCAGTGAAATAACGGATTCCAGTCGAACATCGCCAACATGCTAGATGGCAGCGTGTTCGCCAAAAACATTTTACCCGACGAGATCATGTTTGCGCGTTGATAGAATGTTGAAACGACACGCACAAAACCAGGAAACCACGGTTTTATGGCAAGGAATATCATTCCGATTGCACATCCCGACGCCCATGCAAGGAATAGCATTCCAAGTGCCGCCATCGGATGCGGCATCCAGATAGGAGTGACCACGATGTGATAGATGAACATCATCGTAAACATGGCTAGAATGCTGGTATAGAGCCCACCAAGCGCGGACGCCCCAATTGCGACTGCAGTGTTCATCGGCGCATGCTTCATCATAGCCGATGTAGGACCCTCGGCCCCAAGCACAGCCGACATACCTTTGTTATGCGTGAGGAAAAGAAAAATCCCGCTCATCAAGTAAAGCAGGAAGTCGCCCCGTATTGCTGCACCCCGCAAGCCAAGGACCATAAACATAAAGTAAAACGCGCCCAGCATGATCACGGCTTGTAGGATTTGCAAAATCAAACCAATGACAGCATTTCCATGGCTTGAGCGCACATTTCTTACCGTTGCATGATAAAGCAACTCCGCCATTGAGACGAAAGCCTGAAACTGGGTTTTTCTGCGTGTTTGCTGAAACATAAAAGAAGCTCAAATTTTGCCTGGATATAACAGGGAATTCTTGATGATCCCTTTCTACCAGAGCATAAGTGAGGAAATTCTTTGTGGCAACTGAATGGCTGCAGCACAATTTTGAGGACAATTTATTGGATTACGAAAAACTTACAGTGGTCATGCGCCGTTTGGCGCTAGAAGCAGGCGACAAGATAATGGAAATCTACAATTCGCCTGACTTTGAGGTCAAAACAAAATCAGACGACAGCCCCGTTACTGAAGCGGATGAAGCCGCAGACGCGCTGATCTCGGCTGGATTGACTGCTGAGTTCCCGGATGAGCTGTTGATCACCGAAGAACAATCGGATTCCCATGCGTTGACTGGCGATACATTTCTTATCGTTGACCCGCTGGACGGTACAAAAGAGTTCATACACCGCCGCGGCGATTTCACCGTCAACATCGCGTATGTTGAAGACGGCACCCCGACACGCGGCGTTGTTTACGCGCCAGCTAAGGGCCGGATGTTCTTTACGTTAGCAGATGGCACGACCGTTGAAGAGACTGGTCCTTTGCTTAAAACAGAAATCGGGGAAACCAAGGCGATTGCTGTTTCCGATGCGAATAATGATAAATTGATGGTCGTTGCCTCAAAGTCGCACCGCGATCAAGCGACGGATGATTACATTTCTAAATACAATGTCGCCGATATGAAAAGCGCTGGATCGTCGCTGAAGTTCTGTCTGATTGCGACCGGAGAAGCGGATATCTACCCCCGTTTAGGCCGCACAATGGAGTGGGACACAGCTGCGGGCCATGCCGTTTTGACTGGCGCTGGTGGTAAAGTTGTAAGGTTTGATGACCACACTGACTTGCGATATGGGAAGGCTGGGTATGCAAATCCCTACTTCATCGCCTATTCACCTTGTGTAGAATTGTATACATAAGAGACCATGACTTAGGCGGCGGCATTAATTATTTTGTCACTAACTGACCCGAAATATGTCACAATCCTAAGTCAGACGAATGATTGTGTACGGCTCGACGAAAGTCACCGAATTGTTGGTCTAATGTATTGTGAGAGTAAAAATGACTGAACCGAAGAGAATTACCAAGGCAGTGTTTCCCGTCGCGGGGCTTGGAACGCGATTTTTGCCAGCAACCAAATCGGTTCCCAAAGAAATCATGACATTGGTCGACCGGCCTTTGATCCAATACGCAATTGAAGAAGCGCGAGAAGCCGGGATTGAGGAATTCATTTTCGTCACATCACGCGGAAAGAGCGCGCTGGAAGATTATTTCGACGAATCTCCTATTCTTGAGGCGTCGTTGAAGGCCAAAGGCAAGCTGGACGCACTTGAGGCTCTCAAAGAAACCAATATGCCAAGTGGCCAAATCGCTTATATTCGCCAGCATCAAGCCCGCGGATTAGGTCACGCCGTTTGGTGTGCGCGTCGTTTGATTAGCCCAGACGAAAGCTTTGCGGTCATTTTGCCGGACGACGTTATTTCTGCCGAAACTTCCTGCCTAAAGCAGATGGTCGATGCGCATCAGGAAATTGGCGGCTCAATGGTTGCTGCGATGGAAGTTCCGTCTAAGGAAACCTCCTCATACGGTATTCTTGACGTGAATGAGGATATGGGATCGCTGGTTTCGGTCAAAGGTATGGTTGAAAAGCCAGCTGCCGAGAAAGCCCCATCAAATCTCGCCGTTATTGGTCGTTATATTCTTACTCCTGAGGTTTTGAAGAACCTTGAGAAGACCGAAGAAGGTTCAGGCGGTGAAATACAACTGACCGACGCGATCGCGCGCGAAATTGTTGAGGGGCGCGGAGTTTATGGCTACCGCTTCCAAGGTGAGCGCTTTGATTGCGGTTCTAAGGCTGGTTTCTTGCAGGCCACAGTCGCGTTTGCTCTTGAGCGCGCTGATCTACGCGATGAACTGCGCTTATTCTTGCACGAACGTATGGCCATGGAGCAGGCAGCAGAGTAAGTTCCACGCGAATTTAATACGTGAGAATTTAGATGACAAAAATATTGGTAACAGGCGGAGCGGGCTATATCGGGTCGCACGCTTGCAAGGCTTTGGCCGCAGCCGGTTATACCCCTGTAACTTTCGACAACCTTTGCACAGGTTGGCAGGACGCTGTTCAGTTCGGACCATTTGAGCAGGGAGATCTGCTCGATAGGCCGCGACTTGATGAGGTGTTCAAAAAGCACCAGCCTGTAGCTGTTATGCACTTTGCTGCTCTTTCTCAGGTTGGGGAAAGCATGATTGATCCTGGAAAATACTGGCGCAACAACGTTTCGGGGTCGCTTAACCTGATCGAAGCCGCTGCTGCTGCGGGGTGTTTGAATATCGTATTCTCATCAACCTGCGCCACATATGGCGACCAAGACAACGTCGTGCTTGATGAAAACAGTGCTCAGTATCCGGTGAACTCGTATGGGGCATCAAAGCGGGCGATTGAGGATATTCTGGAGAATTTTGAAGCCTCTCACGGCGTGAAAAGCGTTATTTTTCGTTACTTTAACGTCGCCGGCGCGGATCCGGACGCCCAAGTGGGCGAGTTTCACCAACCCGAGACGCATTTGATCCCTTTGATGCTTGATGCGATTGACGGAAAACGCGCTGCGCTCACAATCTTTGGCACTGACTACGATACGCCGGATGGAACCTGCATTCGCGACTACGTCCACGTATGCGATTTGGTCGACGCACATGTTCTTGGAATAAAATGGTTAGAAGACAACAAGGGCAGCCGAGTTTTTAACCTTGGCACCGGCAACGGATTTTCTGTGCGCGAAGTTGTCGACAACTCGCGCAGCGTGACCAATCGTGACGTCCCCATTGTTGAGGGTGAGCGTCGGCCGGGCGACTGTACCCGCTTGGTTTCTGGTTCCTCTCGCGCTGTTACCGAGCTAGGCTGGGCACCAACGCGCTCAGATATGGCGACCATGATCGCTGACGCTTGGCGATGGCACCAGAATGGGCATTTCGATCGATAAGGATGGCATGACCGCTTCGCAGAAGGTCTCGAATTGGACAGCATATAAGCTGCGCTGGAAGCGACGAAGGTTACTTTGGCGGTCTTTTCGATCCCGTTGGCGGATGAGGGCGGTCGCGGATCGTACGCAATCAATCAATCCATTTGACATTTTACTGTTTGCGACGATGCGCAACGAAAGTGAGCGTCTGGATTATTTCCTCAAACATTATCGAGCGCTTGGCGTGTCGCATTTTCTGATCGTCGACAACGATAGTGACGACGGCACACGAGAAATTCTAGCGCAGCAGTCAGACGTTTCTCTGTGGTCGACCCAAGCGAGTTACAAGGAGGCGCGGTTTGGGCTGGACTGGGTGACCTGGCTTCAGATCAAATTCGGACATGGGCATTGGTGCGTGACGGTCGATGCGGACGAGTTATTGGACTATGCGGGAAGCGACGATATTCGTCTGCCCGAGTTATCCAAACGGTTGGATGCCATGGGGCTAACAGCTTTTGGTGCGTTGATGCTTGACCTTTATCCTGACGGTGAATTGGGCGCGCAGCCATCCGTCGAAAATGAAGATCCGTTCGGCACGTTGACCCATTTCGACAAAGGTCCATATCGAGCGAGGCGACAAGAGCCGCTCGGAAATTTGTGGGTCCAAGGGGGCGCCCGAGAGAGAGTCTTTTTCGCGGCCACTCCCGAGCGATCGCCGACGCTGAATAAGCTGCCATTTGTGAAATGGAACCGACGCTATTGTTATGTTAATTCTACGCATTCTTTGCTGCCACCAACTCTAAACCGATCTTATGATGGTC
Source organism: Paracoccaceae bacterium (assembly GCA_029244725.1). Lineage (GTDB taxonomy): Bacteria > Pseudomonadota > Alphaproteobacteria > Rhodobacterales > Rhodobacteraceae > JASMHC01. The sequence goes on along the minus strand of JAQWQJ010000127.1, from coordinate 1,657 downwards.
CAGGGGAAACGCGCCCTTGCGGAGCTCTTCTCCACACGAAATTCCTGCCCAGTATTGTTTCCAAATCAGAAACAGAACGCGCACGTGCTCAGCATTTCACAGACCCTGACAAATTCGCGGAATATTACGATCAGATAGCCATACAACCGAATATGTATAGCGAGGCGTCTGAACGCTATGAGGGCACCGAAAAGCTCGTAAAACTTGAACTGATCAGTTCAAAACAAGCGTTAAATTAGCTGGTTTGAGGTCTTTACCCTACGTTAACCTCAACGTAACATTAAATTGATGCTGAAAATGTTGGAAAAGTTACCTTCGTAATCGTAGTTGAGGTTAACAATAACTACTAAATGTAGCAGGGCAGACAGTGAGTATTTGGGATTCCTACAAAATGCGCCTTCGGCGACGTCGGAAAATCCTGCGTTCTTTGCGCAAATCCCGCGAGCTAAAAACCGTCCAAGACCATACCGATCGCATCAATGCTGGTGACATCCTATTGGTGTCCACGATGCGAAATGAATCCGTCAGGCTTCCGTATTTTTTAAAATACTACCGAGAGCTGGGCGTGAATCATTTCCTATTCGTAGACAATGGCAGCACCGATAATTCGCGTGACCATTTACTGGGGCAGCAAGATGTCTCGCTTTGGTATACGAAGGGTAGCTATAAATCGGCGTCCTACGGCGTTGATTGGATGAATTATCTTCAGCACAAATACGCACATGATCATTGGACTTTGGTCGTCGATCCGGATGAGTTTTTTGTCTTTCCGTTTTGTGACACCCGATCGGTGCGTGCGTTGACGGATTGGCTGGATAATTCGGGCATTCGTAGTTTTGGCGCGATGCTTTTAGACATGTATCCTAAGGGTGGCGTTCAGGACCATTCTTATGTTGCGGGCCAAGATCCAATGGATATCGCGTGTTGGTTTGATTCCGGCAACTATATGATGGATCGCAACGACGAATACGGCAACCTCTGGGTTCAAGGTGGACCACGTGCACGCATGTTCTTTGCGGACGAACCTGACAAGGCCCCGGCACTGAACAAAGTGCCTTTGGTTAAGTGGGACAAAAGCTACGCCTACGTCAGCTCTACCCATATGATTTTACCGCGTGGATTGAACCTCGTTTACGATGAATGGGGCGGCGAAAAAGCGTCAGGTATATTGCTACATGCAAAGTTCTTGAACACGCTATCGACCAAAACCGCCGAAGAGATGGCGCGCAAGCAGCACTACGCTGGCTCGTCTGAATACCGCGTTTATGCCGAGGCATTACAGAGTAATCCGGACCTTTGGTGCAAGTGGTCTGAAAAGTACATCAATTGGCGTCAGTTAGAAATCTTGGGACTGATGTCCAAAGGTAACTGGGCTTAGAGGGGACAATGCATTGACTGTCGGCATTGTCATGTTGGTACACACCGCGCTAGGTCGCGCTGAGCAGGTCGCCCGTCACTGGGCAGCCAACGATTGCCCTGTCGTTATTCATGCTGACACGACCGTTCCGAAAGAAAACTTGGGGCTGACCCAGATAACTAGTTCAAATACTTCTTAACCCATTGTCTTAGCTGTGATAATTGCACTGACGGGTCACTGTTGTTAAAACGCCACTCACATTCCTTCAAATATAGTCCAAATTGGGCCTTTGGAACACCG
>JAQWQJ010000126.1 GCA_029244725.1 Paracoccaceae bacterium | reverse complement strand
CGGTGTTCCAAAGGCCCAATTTGGACTATATTTGAAGGAATGTGAGTGGCGTTTTAACAACAGTGACCCGTCAGTGCAATTATCACAGCTAAGACAATGGGTTAAGAAGTATTTGAACTAGTTATCTGGGTCAGCCCCATAAATTTTATAAAAGGAATATTTATATGCCTCGTTTATTAGTCACCGTTAACATATCCAAAGGTTTTGAGACATGGTCAGATATGGCAAAATCTTTGGAAGATGAGGCTGGAGCAGAAGGCGCAAAAGTTATTTGGGCTGGAGCAAGTCCTGATGAAACTTCTGTGTATTTAATGATGGATGTCCCAAACCCAGAGTTTATGCAAACATTTGGATTGAGAGACGATGTTAAAAAGGCTCGTGAAGATGCTGGCGCTGATGTTTCATCAACTACTATTGTTACTCAAATTGGGGACTATTGGTTAGGCGACTAACCCTATCTGTGTAACTCACCATATAAATACACCGCATATACCCCACATGGCCCTCATAAGGGGGGGTGTAACTCTACTATCATCCTGGACATAGGAAGAGTTAAACCCTCCTGAACTACGGGGAGGCTTATACTCATAAGCATAACACAGGAGATGATCTCTTGGGGTATAACTCTATCCAAGGCATTACTGACCATATTACTGACCATTATGCGCCGTATTGTGGTGAACTAGGTTATACTATATGTAATGAATACAGAGTATTAGCTGATAAGTAGCGGATATAATAAGAGATGAACACGCTGTCTCTCCGCCACTCAAGCAAAATCGCTTATTTTGTTTATTTGTTGCCAATTTGGAGTATAAAGGAACCTAAGTCCATGCGCCGCCCTATCCTCAACAACTCCAGCCCAGGGCAGGCGGTCTATGAACTCTTCATGGGGTCTGGCACCACGCTGATCGCTGCCGAGACCACGGGGCGGGTCTGTTACGGTATCGAGCTGAACCCGGCCTATGTTGATGTGGCCGTCGCGCGGTGGCAGCAGTTCACGGGGAACCAGGCCATACTTGAGGGCAGCGATCAGGCCTTCGATGCGCTGAAAACCGAGCGCGCGGCCGCATGAACCAGTCGCGCTCGATGTCTTTGGTTGAGGCCATGACCAACGTGATCATCGGATATGGCCTTGCTGTCGTCACGCAAATCATTGTGTTTCCGTGGTTCGGAATTGAGGCAGCGTTTGGCGAACACTTGGCGATCGGATTTGCGTTTGTCGGGGTGTCTTTGGCCAGAAGCTACCTCTTGCGCCGTTTGTTTGAATGGCTTGGCAAAAGGGGAAGGGCAGTCGATATATGAATTTATGCAACGTCAAACAGATAATAATGCGCCCAAGCCCTCTGGTAGTGGCGATGGACCTAAAACGGTCCTGCCGCAAAATCTTGCGGTATCGCTGCCCTAAGGTCTTCCTTTCGGCTATCGCACTCGCCGCAACCGTCATATTCTGGTTATGAGTCTGGAACCTAGGCTGGAAAAGTCCCTTGGCCTTCGAAGCAAAGGCTGCGTAAATGAGTAACAGGAGCGGAACAAAAGCGTGACATGTCCAGAAAACCGCCGTGGGGCTCTTCCTGTCCGCCACTTCCCATTCCGAATAGATGGAGAACGCGCGAAAAGATCGCACGTTGGAGAGGACGAACCAGGCTATTTTTTTGCGTTTGTCCATGTTCGCGGCGAAGCTTGGTGCGCTTGGACGTCTTGGTGGGCTAAAAGTGGCTCATGCAAAGTCTGATCGTGCTACGAGAAAAAACCATGTTCGCAAAATTGCCGGACCCGGATGCGTATGGACAGTAGCACTGCAGGGGGCACAGGCTCTGTCAAAGTCGATCTTTGGTTATGGCACTACGAGCCGAGCGACACTGGCGTGTTGGCGGATCTCTTGTCACAGCAGGAACGCGATAGGGCCGCAAAATTTATCAACCCACAACATGCTGCGCGTTATATCTTTGCCCATGCGCGGATACGGCAGGCGCTCGCCCCCTTTTGCGGCATCATGGCGCAAGAACTCGTGTTTGAGACTGGTGCGTATGGCAAGCCAGGCATTGCGCACGGCCCCCAGTTCAACCTCAGCCATTCGGGCGACATGGTCGCGCTTGCGGTTTGCCCGGATCGCCCAATCGGTGTCGATATTGAACGGCACCGGCCATTTGATCCCGGCATAGTCACGCGGTTCTTTTCCGAACGCGAACAGCGCGCTCTGTCCGGCCTCACGGGGAAAGACCTAGAGAATGCGTTCTTCCGCGTTTGGACCCGGAAAGAGGCGATCATCAAGGCACTCGGTTTTGGTTTGTCGATGCCGTTGGACAGATTCGATGTCTCGGCCGAGCCTCAAGCCAGGATTTTGCGCATCGACCCAACCTATGGCGCTGCGGCGGACTGGGATTTGGTGGATTTCGATCCAGCGTACGCCTTTCGCGGGGCTTTGGCTGTGGAGGCGCGGGGGCAGGCGCTAGATATCACGGTCCGTGCAGGCGCGGTTCAGCTCTGAATCGCATTGGCCATATAGGCGGCAGCGATCAGATTGGCGTGCGTGCTACCACAATTTTTGAACATGGTAATATCCTGCGTGGTTGTTCGGCTCATACCCTCAGGCGCGTAATGATCAGACAATAAGTCGGCTTCAGTAATCGCTCCGCTTTCGAGAGGGAGCGCAATCTCCCCAATCCCACCTAGGGCCGCGTCTTTGCAATTTACAAATAGCTTGGCGTTCTGAAACGCCTCATCATCGACCTCGCGCGCATCGGGAAAGAACGACCCTACCAGATCGATATGTTGCCCCGGCTTGAGATCTGCGCCGCGAATTAGGGGCGCCTTGGACCCTGTCGCGCTCGACACGATATCCGCGGCCTCAATCGCCTCTTTCAGGTTATGGGCGTGCCTAACTGATAACTCGGAAGCGACGTGTTGCGCGCGCTCTGCCGTGCGGTTCCAGATGTGGATTTCGGCGCCCGGATAGGCCGCGCGGTAGGCCATGACCAGTCCCCGCGCGATCTGTCCAGCTCCAATGATCAAGATGTTTTTGCTGTCTGCACGGGCGAGCCGCCGGGCCGCCAGCACGCTATCCCCAGCAGTTTTCCATTGGGTCAAAAAGTCTGGATCGAAATGCGCTGCGAGCTGGCCGGTATCGGCGTGGAACAGGCTCGCGGTCCCTTGTACCGGGTGGAGCCCCTGTTCAAGGTTGCTAGGGCAGTAGGTGATAGTTTTCACAAACGCGCCAATCTCGTCGATCCACGCGCTGCGTGTCAAAAGAGCTTTCCCGCTTTGGCTGATAAACGAGCCATCCGAGGCTCCCTTTGGCTTGGCATAACCGGCCTCTAACGCAGCCAACAAATCCAACCAGTCAAAACTCGAAACGTGTTCGCTTGAAATGTAGCTTGGGGGCATGAAGGTCCCTGCTTGGATAGTATTGACACCAGAACTCCACCTTAGGCGCAATTAGGTCTGATTTGCACGATGTTTGTAATTTTTCCGGCGCGCATGTCCGTCTTGGCACATCGTGACGTGTAATGAGGGTATGCTTTTCGCCGCGAAAAGACTAACCGAGGACTTGATCTGGCTGTGTTTTGGGCGGTCGGGTTGCCATGTATCAACATGTTTTGCACAAAAAATGTGCAGTTGGCGCAATTCTGTCATTTATTTGATGTCTCAAAAGGCGAAAATTTTCGGGCAGTGTCGAACGTGTTTTGGCGCGTTCTGAGATGGGCCTGAATTATGTCGCGCTGGACAGTGGTTTTCTGGAGCAAACAACGCTGTGCAGTGGCTCCGGTCGACATGGTTGGCGGCTTTGGTCGCACCTTGTCGCGGACTTATTCAAAAGTAGTAGTGTCTGACAACCACGTCTCAAGTTGCCGAGGCGTTATGCGCGATCTCAAATTGCGAAATCCATTGGGGCGCTGCGACTGTTTAGGGCAAATGTTCAAATATATATAACCCGACATTCCCCAAGTTGCGTTGCGCCTAACGTGAGGATGTATCGCCCTAGGGTTATTGAGACACTGTTGAAGTTTACGCGGCGGCTGGTATTTTGTCCATTGTGTCGCGTCTGAACTGGTTTGGTGAGCGGTGGCCATGTCGCTGGATCAGCCAATGCTCGTTGTACTCCTCCTTGAAGGTCTGGAGGGCGGCCTGCAGCTCCTCGAGGGTATCGAAGGTTCTGACCCAGAGCAGGTTTTCCTTCAGCGTCCGTATGAAGCGCTCTGCGCATCCGTTGCCTTCTGGGGCGCGGACAAAAGACGGTGAGGATTTCGCGCCCAGCCAGGCAATCTCGTTCTGGAAGTCATGGCTGATGTACTGCGAGCCGTTGTCATGGCGGATGGTCAGGCCAGCGGCGACATCCTTGCCGATGGCCCCGAAGCATTCTCGCACCCCCTGACGTATGGGCTGAAGCGCTTCGAAGCGTGTGCCCCGCACGGCCGCGTGGATGCCCACACAGCTGGCCGAACAATGGTCGGCGGCGATAAAGACCGCCATCTGTTGTCCCGTGCTCAGGAGAGTGGCTGTCATGTCCGTTCCCCACATCTCATCAATGCTGTCCGGGATGATGGTCCCGTCGTGGGCGCGCGGTCCATGGGCCGCACCAAAGCAGAGTTTGGCGCAGAGACCGTTCTCGCGCATCAGCCTTAGCACCCGGGCTTTCGAGGTACGGATGCCCCTGTAACGCAGGCGTGCCCAGAGCTTGCGATGCCCTTCACCATAGAACGGGCTGTCGGTGATGACTTGCCTGATCTCTTCGACAAGCTCCGCATCCGGCATCGGCCCTTGTGGCCCAGGGCGGCGACGCACTGGTGGTTCAGGCGAGGCCGGTTGCAAGTCACGGTACACGCTGGCACGGCTCAGGCCCCAGACCCGGCAGACACGAGAGACGCCGTAGCTCTTGCCCGTGGAGATCGAGATGACCGCGCTCATCGCTTCGACCTCCGGCGCGCAAAAGGGTGGCCTGCCTCCATCTTGGCGATCTTCTCATAAAGAAGCTCGTTATCCATGGTGATCTCGCCCACCTTGGCCCGCAGCCTGTCGATCTCCTCGTCCCGGGCGTCGCGCGGACGCTGCTTCAAACCACTGGCACCTGCCTCAAGAAACGCATCGCGCCAGCTGCTCACATCCGCCGCTGTCGCCTCAAGTGGTCGCGCGACCAATTCCACATTTTCGCCCCGCAGGACGCGCAGCACGGCCTCCTGCTTTCGGGCTGCCGTCAGTCTACGTCGCCGGGCCGGAGCCGGATCTGCTGCGATATGTGAAGTCTCCGCAGCTCCGGCTCCGGCGCGCTCAACCTTCTTTTGTTCCATCATAAAACACCTCAATCATCCCCTTGGATCATGTCTTAAGCGGTGTCTCAAAAAACTCTAGGGCGGGGGAAGGATCGCCTGAATCTGGTTGCTGGACAAGCCTTTTCCGTCCTGAGCGTCGCCTGCGGTCCTGGCGACCGCTGGAACAGAGCGGATTAGACCGCGAAGCCGCCGTGTTCTGGCTCGACGGTGATTTTTTTCAGCGGAGCGGACAGACCTGTCCTGCCGCTTTCGTTTGGTTTGGGCTCAGATCGCTGTCAGGCGCATCCACAACTTTCGACACCCTCTGAGGCAAAGGATACTTTGATCCGAAGGCCTGATCAGGACATGTTCGCGACTGTTGGGAAGCGACTTGGGGAATGTCGGAGTATGGATTTGAGTCTTGGGTAATGACATGTCGATTCTCCATTGACGTAGTGAATAGCTGAAAAGGAGAGTGGTGCATGCTGGCAGTAAAGGACAGCCGTGTATCTTTGACTTTGGCAGGAACTACAGCGTTATGCGCCTTGTTAAGCCCAACAGAAATTTTAGCAGAGCCCATCCAGATCGGTCTGGTGCTGGCGAGTGATATTGTTGACGAGCGCGAAGATGGTAGCGGAGCTTTCCGCACTCATTGTCTTGAGTCTCATATAAGTAACGACGACCCTCTTGTTTTTCCCGGTCAGCCGGGGGCGGCTCATAACCATGTTTTTTTTGGCAATCCGTTGGTCCATGCATACACAACTCCTGCGGAGTTGCAGCACACAAACACCACGACTTGTGATGGCGGAGACTGTGCGTAATTTTGTGCGTGACGCGTTTTCTTACGTCATTGGAAAGCGTTCTTCGAACATGATGGCGAGCTGGCTTCTGACAGCGTGCCATTCGCGCACCGAACGCTTCCACTCGGACGATGTAGCATTGAGTGCCAGATAGATCAATTTCGCCGCTGCGTCGTCGCTGGGGAAGTGGCCCCGGGTGCGGACGGCGCGCCGGATCTTCGCGTTCAAGGCCTCGATGGCATTCGTGGTGTAGATCAGCCTGCGGACCTCAGGCGGGTAGTCGAGGAACGGGATCACCTCGTTCCAGGCCCGGCGCCAGCTGGGCGCGATCGCCGGATACCGCCTGGCCAGGTCGCTTTCCTCGAACTCAGCCAGAGCCAGTTCTGCAGCATCGGCATCCACGGCCGTGTAGATCGCCTTGAGGGCCGCCGCGACGGCTTTGCGGTCTTTGTAGCTGGCGAAGTTCATGGAATGGCGCAGGAGGTGGACGATACAGGTCTGAACCCGCGTCTGGGGAAAGGCAGCCTCGATAGCCTGGGGGAAGCCCTTCAGCCCGTCCACGACGGCGATGAGGATGTCCTGGACGCCCCGGTTGCGCAGATCGCTGAGAACCTTGGCCCAGAACTTTGCGCCCTCATTGGCCTGAAACCACAGGCCCAGAACGTCCCGCGTGCCATCTGGCAGCACCGCAAGGGCCACGAAGACCGCCTTGTTCGAGACCGCCCCATCGCTGCGGATATTGACCCGGATCGCGTCCATGAAGACGATCGGATAGCAGGGTTCCAGAGGGCGGTTCTGCCAGGCGGTGACCTCCTCCATGACCGCGTCGGTGATTGCAGAAATCAGGCTGGGCGAGGCTTCGACCCCATAGATTTCCTCGATATGACCCTGGATCTCGCGGGTCGTCATGCCGCGTGCATACATGCTGATGATCTTGCGATCGAACTCAGGAAAGCGCCGCTGATACTTGGCGATCAGCATCGGATCAAACGTGCCGTTACGGTCACGGGGGATGTCCAGAACCACCCTGCCGCTGTCGGTGGTCACCGTCTTCTGGCTGCTGCCATTGCGCCGATTGAGGGGCTGGTTGTGGTCCTCAGGTGCCTCCTCGGCGCGCTCTTCATCGAGATGGACGTCCATTTCAGTGCTCAGCGCACGTTCCGCAAGTGCCTTGGTCAGTTCTGCCAAGATGCCGGTCTTGCCAAATAAATCACCAGGCGAACGGCCTTCCATCAGGCGGTCCAAAATATTTTTATCGATGCTCATACGTGGGTCTCCTCTGTGAGCAGTTACCACGTCAGCGCACAAAATTCAGGATAGTCCCGGCGCGGCTGCAACTTCATGCGCTGGCCTACAACCTCGCCGCCTTCCTGCGCTGCATCAAGCTGCCAGAGGCAATGGCTGACTGGTCACTGACCAGCCTCCAGCTGAAGCTGATCAAAATCGGCGCCCGTGTGGTGCGTCACGCCCGCGCCATCACCTTCCAACTCGCCGAGGTTGCGGTGACCGGTCCGATGGTCTGTGCCATCCTAACCGCGATCCGCAGGCTGCGGACCCCTCCAATATGCGCCTGACAGCGATCTGAGCCCAAACCAAACGAAAGCGGCTAAACAGGTTTGTCCAAAGCGCTGAAATTCTTGGCCATTGCGTAATCACTCACGTTATCGCAGCATGAGGCACCCGCCTTCAGTAGCGTCCACAACTTTCGACACCCTCTGAGGCAAAAGAAACCTTGATCCGCAGGTCTGATCAGGCTATGCTAATGTTGGCTAGGGTGCCACTTTGGGGAAAGTCGGGTGGAGTGCGCCTATTAAGCGTTTTAGTATCAGAAACTAAAACTTTAGTATCAGAAACTAAAACTGCCGAGGTAATTGAAGTGGCTATTTTATGCTTCTTAGCAAAGCCGATTTGTGGGGATCCGCTTCGTCTTTTTGGCACGGATAAGTTCCTATTATCCGTGCAATCCAACGTGGTGGCACGGTGAAGCCTGACCGGCGAGATTTACGCGCGGTTTTAGGGCCATCAACGGCTTTGGTGTTCCCTGGACAAGGGGCGCAGTATTTCCGCATGGGTGAGGCTTTGTTCCAAAAGGACGAAGCCTTTACCGAGATTTTGGAAGAGTTAGACGCTGGACTCAAGAGTTTGGGCCATCCGTCGGTTGTGGATCAGTTGTTTAAACCAAACCTGACCAAGGCAACGCCCTGTGATGATGTGCGTCTTACCCACCCGGCGCTCTTAATGATGGAAATCGCGGTAGCGCAGAGGCTGATACAAGGGGGCGTGGTCCCTGAGGTCGCGCTGGCTGTGTCGCTCGGCGAATATGCAGCCTCGGCTGTTGCTGGTGTATTGCCGCCTGTCGAGTTCCTGGACTGCATCGCGCGTTCGGCGCAGGCAGTTTATGCACTGTGTCCGCCGGGTGCACTGCTGACGGTGATGGCAGATGAGAAAGACGTCAGCCATTTAAGCGGAGTCACGTTGGTCGGAACCCAAGGCGCGCGCACGGTGATCCTAGGAGGGGCGCCGGACGCCATAGAAGAAGCAAAGCGCGATCTTGAGGCCAATGGGATCTTGTGTGCTTCGCCGCCTGTGACGCGCGCTTTTCATACGGCTGATATGGATCTCGCGCGCAAAGAGATCTCCGGCATCTTTCAAGGCCGGACGTATCAACCGCCTAGCTTCCCGCTCTTGTCGTCGCGGCTGGGCGGGCGCCTGAGCCAGCCATGTGCGGCTCATTATGCCGGCATTGGGCGGGACGCGATCCGCTTTGACGCCGCGGTCGATGTACTTGAGGCAGAATTTGCCCCGATGCGGCTAGTTGATGTCGGCCCAAGCGGCGGGCTGGCCACGGCTGTTGCTCAATCGCTCAAGACTGGTGCGCATTGGCAAACCTGCCCGATCCTGTCGCCCTTCTCGGATGATGCGACGCAACTTGCGCGGCTGAACACAATTTTGGAGGCTCCGATCAAAGATTCCGTCCAAACAAATTCTGGGGGACAGTGCACTGTCCCAAACGTCGAGTTGCACTCTGCTGTCGTCTTTGCGGGGCAGGGGTCGCAAGTCACTGGCATGGGCAAGGATCTTTTTGAACAATTCCCCGAGATGGTGTCGCAGGCGGACGCAATCTTGGGATATTCAGTCGCCGAATATTGCCTGACTAACCCCAATGACTGTCTCAAAGATACGCGGTTCACCCAGCCGCTGATTTTTGTCGTGAACGCTTTGGCCTACGAGGCGTGGCAGCACGAGCACGCGGCGCCGGACTGTGTCGCTGGTCACTCGCTTGGCGAAATGAACGCGCTCTTGGCCGCTGGTGTGATGAGCTTTGAAGACGGGCTACGCATCGTGAAAAAACGTGCTGAATTGATGGCTGAGGCGCCCGAGGGCGCGATGAGCGCTGTGATTGGGATGGATGAGGCTGCGATCCGGGACGTTTTGACGACAGCAAAACTGACCGAGGTCGATCTTGCCAACCTGAACACCGATGCGCAGATCGTGATTAGCGGGGATCGGGCGCAGGTGGTGCAAGCCGCGCAGCCTCTTGAGGCCGCAGGTGCCAAGGCTGTGATCTCGCTTCCGGTTAGCGGGGCCTTTCATTCGCGGTTAATGCAAGGAGCGGAAAAGGCGTTTGCGGCATTCCTGCAGAGCTTTACTTTCCGAGCGCCGGCCGTGCCGGTGTTCGCCAATACCAGCGCCGAAGCGTACCAACCCGATGATATAGCCGGCCAAATAGCGCGCCTGCTGTCGCGTCCTGTGAATTGGCGCGGCTGTGTGTGGCATATGCTGGATCTCGGGGTCAAAGACTTTGTCGAACTCGGCCCCAAGCCGGTTCTCACGGCGATGATCAAAGATATCCGCAAAAGCTGGGTGCCGCCAAAGCAGGCCCCCGCTATAGACCCCGTTCTGACGCCTGAGCCGCGGCCAGACCCCCTGCACATCAAAGAGCCGGGCAGGGTATCCATTGAGGCCCCGGTGGCCATTACACAGCCGAAACCGGAGATCGCTGCCGAGACCCTCGGCAGCCAGTCCTTCCGTGATTTCCATGGCACCAAATTAGCGCATGTCTGCGGTGCGATGGTGCATGGCATCGCCAGCGAAGATTGGGTGATCGCAGCAGCGAAAGCGGGCATTTTATCCTATTTTGGGACCGGCGGTCTGTCTCCAGAGCGCGTCCTGCAGGCGATTGAGACGATTAAGTCCAGCCTCCCAAATGGGGCACCATTTGGGTTCAACCTGCTCAACGGGTCGCACGAGGCGGCCCTGATTGACCTGTATCTTGCCCATGACATCGACCGGATCGAGGCGTCCGCTTTCATCAAGGTCACGCCGGATCTTGTTCGTTACCGGCTTGCGGGGCTCAGCCGTGATGGTCTCCATGTGTGGGCTGGGAACCGCATAATGGCCAAGTTATCGCGGCCCGAGGTGGCACTCGAGTTTCTGCGCCCGGCGCCAGAGGAGTTGGTTCAAAAGCTTCTTGCGTCCGGCCAAGTGACTGCCGAGCAGGCAGAGCTCGCGCGCCTCATCCCCATGGCCGATGATATTTCGGTCGAAGCGGATTCAGGTGGCCATACCGACAAGGGCAACGCCGTTGTGCTCTTGCCTGCGATCTGCCGCCTTAGGGATCGTGTGCGCGCAGAGATCGGCCATAGCCACCATGTCCGCGTTGGCACAGGCGGTGGCATTGGCACGCCAGACGCCGCGGTTGCCGCGCTAATGCTGGGGGCGGAATACACGCTCTCAGGCTCAATCAACCAATGCACGACTGAAGCTGGCACCTCGGACTTAGTCAAAGAAATGCTGGCGGCTGCCGAAGTGCAGGACACCGCCTATGCGCCAGCTGGCGATATGTTCGAGATCGGCGCCCAAGTGCAGGTCCTTCGGCGCGGTGTGTTCTTTCCAGCCCGCGCCAACAAGCTCTTTGACCTGTATGCGCATCACGACAGCCTAGAGGCAATCAGCCCCAAAGACCGCGCGCAGGTTGAAGGCAAGATCCTGCGCAAGTCATTCGATGAGGTCTGGCGCGACTGCGAGGCCTATTGGCCGCAAGAGGCAATCGACCACGCCCTCCGCGTGCCGAAACATAAGATGGCTTACGTGTTCCGCTGGTATTTCGGATTGTCCGGGCGACTCGCATTACAAGGCGACGCGAGCCGCAAGGTCGACTTTCAGATCCATTGCGGCCCCTCAATGGGCGCCTTCAACCAATGGGTGGCAGATACGCCACTGGCAGATTGGCAGGCGCGTTCTGTCGCCGATGTGACCCGGCATCTGTTGGACGGCACCGCCGCAACACTTTCCTCAAGACTAACAACGTTTGGCAAGGAGACCTGACATGAACTCTACTCACGGCATGATCAAAGCCCAGATCGAAGAGGAAATGCTGGTCACCTATGGCGAGGATTTTACCGATGACACCAACCTCTTTGAGGCGGGGATCATGGATAGCTTTGGCTATGTGCAGCTTGTCGGCTTCCTGCAGGATACGTTCAGTATCGCGTTCAGCGATGATGATATCTTGACCAATGTGATGGTGAGCTTGGCCCGGATGACCGAGGCTGTTGAGGCCCAGATGCAACTGGCCCAGGCCAGCTAAGGGAGCGCCGACGGTATGTGTGGCATCGCTGGAATACTCAGCTTGAGCGAGGGTGGACGCCCCCCGGTTACGGACAATTTGATCGCAATGATGGCGCGCATCGGCCATCGCGGACCGGATGCCGCAGGCTATATGCGTGACCGTCACGCAGCGCTTGGATCGGTGCGGCTGAGCATCTTGGACGTAGCGGGCGGCGATCAGCCAATCCAGACCGAGGACGGACGCTATGTGATCGTCTTCAACGGCGAGATCTATAATTACGTTGAACTGCGCGAGCGCCTGACCGAGCAGGGTGACCGCTTTGTCACGACCACGGACACAGAGGTGGTACTAAGGGCATGGGCCAAGTGGGGTGCCGCAAGTCTCGCGCAGTTGAACGGCGCCTTCGCCTTTGCGATCTATGACCGCAAGGAGAGAAGCGTTGTCCTCGCCCGCGATCGTTATGGCAAGCGCCCGGTCTATTACACACAGGCGCAAGGGCAGCTCTATTTCGCGTCCGAGGCGAAGGGTTTCTTGGATATCGAAGGCGTGTCCTTCGAGACCGACCCAGCTCATCTCGCAACCGTCTTGGGCAGTTGGACACCGCTGCCGCATCAAAGCTGCTGGCGTGGGATCGAAATCCTGCCACCGGGCCACTCAGTTTCCATCACGGAAGACGGCCCAGACACTCCACAGCCCTTCGCACCACTGCGTTTTGCAGAGCCGGAGCTAATAGCCTCGCATCAGGGTGCCGCCGCGCGCACACGCGATGCTATCACCGAAGCCACGCGCCTGCGCCTACGCAGTGACGTTCCAGTTGGACTTTACCTCAGCGGGGGGCTCGACAGCTCGATCATCGCAGCGCTTTTGTCGGATATGCTACCGCAAGGGGTCCGGTCCTACTCGGTCAGCTTTGAAGAGGCACATCTGGACGAGGCGCCGTATCAGCAGATCGTTGCAGAGCGTTTTGGGGCCTCGCACACCAGCTTACCGGTTACCGCACGTGATATCTGCGCGGCCTTCCCGAATGCAGTCTACCATGCCGAGATTCCGGTTTTCCGAACTGCCTTTGTGCCCATGTTCCTTTTGTCCCGTCACGTGAGCGATGATGGCACCAAGACGGTGTTCTCGGGCGAGGGCGCAGATGAAGCCTTCCTTGGGTATGATCTCTTTCGCGAGACCTATATGCGCCGCGAATGGGCTAATCTGGACTTGGCCGAACGCAAGGCCAGGGTAGAGCGGCTCAATCCTTATCTCGGGCATTACAGTGACCAGAGGCATGGAGCGCTTCTTGGGCTCTACGAGAATTACCAGTCCGAGAAGATGTCGGGACTCTTCAGTCACGAGATCCGCTACCAGAATGGCAAATTTGCCCAGCGACTGCTGGCGGATGCCGAGCTTGGGGCGCAGGCATTCGAAACCCTCAGCGCCTATGCGGAAAATGACGAGGTCTTTGCCGGTTCCGATCCTGTGCAGCGCGCGCAATGGTTGGAATATAAGACACTACTTTGCGGGTACCTTTTATCCACGCAGGGCGACCGGATGGGCATGGCGCATGGTGTTGAAAACCGCTGTCCGTTCCTTGACCCCAACGTCGTGGCCATGTCCGGCGCGGTCAATCGACAGTTCGATGGAATTTGGCAAGAAAAAGCAGTGCTAAAGCAGGCCTTCCCAGAACTGCCTGACGAGATACGGGCCCGCCACAAACACCCTTATCGCGCGCCTGACAGCGCCTCTTTCGTGGCAGAGCAACCTGATTATCTAGAGCTGGTTCTGTCATCAGGAGAACTGGCGCGCTCAGGTCTGATCAACGTCAGTTTTGCCGAGCGGCTGGTGCGCAAGATCATGACCTCGCCGCCCGAACGTATCAGCGTGCGCGAGAACCAGGCCTTCGTTTACCTAATCTCCTTCCAGATGCTGCAAGAGCAATTCGTGACCCGCCGCGCGACGCCGGTTGCGGACCGAGCAGGGCTCGATGCGCGCTTGACCACTCAGCTCGACACTCTGGAGGCGGCATGACACAGACGCCAGAGCCCATTGCCATTGTAGGGCTGGCCCTGAGGGTGCCGGGGGCCGAAAGCCTAGATGCGTTGTGGGACATTCTCTCAAACGGACGTTCAATGATTGGCGCGCTGCCGCACGAGCGGCGCAGCGCAGGTTTCCGCGCGGACGAGGATTACTTTGGTGCCTTCGTCCAAGATGCCGACGCCTTTGATCCCGAGTTCTTTGGAATTTCACCGCGTGAGGCGGGCAGTATGGACCCGCAGCAGCGCTTTGGGCTCGAGCTGGCATGGAACGCGCTCGAGGATGCAGGCATCCGGCCGTCTTCACTGGCGAAATCTGACACTGGCGTCTTCATGGGTATCTGCCACTGGGACTATCTTGAGATGTTGTCACGGGCCGATATCCCGGTTGAAGCGCATCGCGCGACCGGTGTTGCGCCTTCAATCGCTTCAAATCGGATCTCTTACCAGCTCGACTTGCGTGGCCCCAGCGTGACCAACGACAGCGCGTGTGCCAGCGCTCTGGTCGCGATCGAGCAAGCTGCGACCGCTTTGCGTGCTGGGCAATGCGGAGCGGCGTTGGCGGGCGGGGTGAACTTGATCTGGTCGCCAGACCATTTTCGGGTCTTTTCCAAGAACGGGATGCTGTCCAAGACCGGCTCGTCACGCGCCTTCGACGCCAAAGCCAACGGTTATGTGCGCGGCGAAGGCGGTGCGGTATTCGTCTTGAAAACGCTAAGTGCTGCACGTGCGAATGGAGACCCAGTCCACGCCCTAATCCGCGACGTGAAATCAAACCACGGCGGCCACAGTGCAGGCCTGACGGTCACCAACCCAGAGGCGCAGGCGGATTTGATTGCACAGGTCATGCGGGGCTGTGGCGTGCATCCAGCGACGCTGGATTATGTTGAAGCGCATGGCACTGGCACGCCTGTGGGTGACCCGATTGAGGTCCGCGGGTTAAAAGGTGCGCTCGCGCAGCTTTATGACGAGGCGGGGGACACACCAGAGCCCGGGCGCACGGCGATAGGTTCCGTCAAGACCAACATTGGACATCTCGAGGGCGCGGCGGGGATCGCTGGCGCTCTTAAGGTTATTGCAGCGATGAAGGCGGAGGCGATCCCGCCAAACGCCACCTTCGAGAAGCTGAACCCGCTGATCAAGCTCGATGAGTCACCCTTGCGAGTTGCTTCAAACCTTGAACCGTGGCCTGAGTCGCCGGAGGCGGCCCCGCGTCGCGCGGGGGTGAGTTCTTTCGGATTTGGCGGCACCAATGCCCATGCGCTGCTTGAAGCGGTGCCAACGACGCAGGACAATCACAAGACCTCCAAAAAAAAGCTGATATTCCCCTTATCTGCGAGGTCTGAAGCCGCATTGCGCGCCCGTGCGGCTGACCTAGCGGCCCATCTGAAATCAAATTCACAGCTAGATACCACCGATTTGGCCTACACCCTGCAAACCGGGCGGGAGGATATGGGTACCCGCCTTGTGGTGCGCGCTCGCAAAGCCCGCAAGCTGATCAAGGCGCTCAAGGCATATGCAAGGGGCAAGGCGCATCCTGATCTTTTCACCGCTCAGGCGCTTGGTCCAAAGGCGCGCATCGCAGCTTGGCTGCATGGCGGCGCGGCGAAATGGTCAAAGGCTGCGACAGGCAGGGAGCGGCTACATCTACCCGCCTACCGGTTTGAGCGTCAGCCGTATTGGTTTGAGGATCGTAGCCTGATCACAATAGCTCGGCAGGGCGACATAGTGCGCTGTCATGTGCCTGCAGGCCACGCAATTCTGGCCGATCATGTGATCGACGGACGACCGGTTTTGCCCGGGACCGCCACGGTCAGCCTTGTGCGCGCCTCTGCAGCGCTCGTCCGGCAAAGGCCTGACGTTCTGACCAAACTGCGCTGGCTGCGCCCCGCCGTTGCAGATGAGAAGGGCGTAGTACTGGATATTTCCTTCGATGCAGGCGGCAAAGTGTCCGTGCGAGATGCCGACGGTCAGGAGGTCTTTCGCGCGATCCTTCCTGACGACTCGCCAGCATTGTCAGCTCAGGCGCGCCCTGATCGGGGACCCAGCGAACCGCCCGCTCTGCTATATGCCGACCTTGTGACCGCTGGTATCGCCCATGGTCCGGCCTTTCAGGTGGTCGATACATGGCACCAAAACGAAGACCGAGCGACTGGCGTATTGGCGCCAATCCGGGGGGCGTTCCTAAGTGCAGAGCCCGTGCATCCGATCCATTTGGATGCGGTGATTCAGGTGGCCTCGCGGCTCTCGTTGCCAAACGGTGCCCCAGGCGCTCCATTCGCGGCAGAGCGGATTGATTTTGCTGATACGCTTGGTGATGGCAAAATGACCTGCGAGGCTCTAGCGACGGGAAAGGGCGCTTTCGACGTCGCGCTCTTTCAGGACGGCGCGTCTGTCGCCCAGATCACCGGTCTTGTGACGCGGCCCGTGGTCCGATCTGCCGCCAGGGACGGCCTAAACACAAAGCCCTGCCTGATTGCCTTGCCTCAAGGGACGTCTTGGGAGATCGCTGATCAACGGACACCTGCTGGTATTCGCACAACCCTCGACCAAGCCGATCCCGACACCATCGCACTCTGCAACAATGCAGGCGACCAGCGCGAAGTCACAGTGCCCGATGGGGCGGACCCCAAAGATATTGCCTGGGAAGTATTTGAAGCCGCGCGTGACATCGTCTCCCAACAAACCGGGCTGCTGGCTTTGCGTATCCCGGATACCCATTCAGGGCTTCGGCAGGTGCTCCACCCGATGGTAAACGCCCTGGTGCTAGAACGCGCGTCCTGCCAGCTGGCCCATTTCGGCTCGGACAGCGCCGCGCCGCTTGATCCGCCGTCATTTAGGATTGCTGAAGCGCCCAAACCAAATGCAAACGCCATCATCAAAGGCGGGGTGTTTTGGATATTGGGTGGCACTGGTGGCATTGGCCTGATCATGGCGCAGCACCTAAAATCGAAGGGCGCACGCGCCGTGATCCTTTCGGGCCGCACCGCCCGCGATATCCTGGGGTTCGAGGTGTTGGCCTGTGATGGCACAGATCAGGCGGATCTGCAGGCTACTTGGGCAAAAATCACTAACGAATATGGTCAGATCAACGGCGTCATCCACGGCGCAGGGCTGGTGGAAGATGCCCTAGCTAGGAACAAGTCGCGCAGCAGCTTCGACCAAGTGTTTGATGCCAAAGTCGAGACTATGACCAATCTGGTTTCGTTTGTACGGAAGGAGCCGCTCGATTTCCTGATCTCGCTAAGCTCGGTCGCAGCGGTGCATGGGGCGATGGGCCAGGCCGACTATGCGGCCGCTAATGCGCGGCTGAACCAAATGACGACAGAGTTGGCGCAAAACGTTGCGTTCCCTGTGACCTCGCTCGGCTGGACGCTCTGGGCAGGGGGCGGGATGCAAGTGCCAGAGCGTGTGGCACAAGGCATGGCCGACCGGATGGGTACAAGGCCGATCCCAACACAGTCCGCTTTGCGGGTGCTAGAGGCTGCGATGACGGGCGATTTACCCACCCATGCCGTCGTGGGCTACGGTGACGCCGACCGGTTTTCTGCGTTCTTGAATACACGTTCAGATATCCTGTCAGAGACGCCCAAACCTGACAGTGTCAGAGCGACGTCTCTCGACCGCGCGCCAATTCTTGCCGAACTGGGCCAGATGCTTGCTGACACGCTTGCAATTGACCCCACCCGTATCGACCCCTCGCTGAACTTTGACGCATACGGGTTTGACAGTCTCTTGGCCGTCGAGATGGTCGAAAGGATCGAGGCATGGACGGCTGAAACTGTCTCAACCACGCTATTCTTCGAGGCGCTGGACCTTAACGGTGTAGCTGACAAACTGATCGCAGACATTCCAGAGACTTTGTCGCGGCTCACTGCAACGGATGCGGCCTCTACAGTGCCGGAACCAGTGACAGAACCAGTCCCAGTGAATTCGCCAGCACCACGCATCCAAAGAACGCCAGCCGACAATAACCGTGATATCGCCATCATCGGCATGGGCGGTCGCTATCCCGGTGCGCGCGATCTCGGGCAATTCTGGGAAAACCTCAAAGCGGGCCGTCACGACTTCACGCCCATTCCCGAACACCGCTGGCCGCATGAACAGATATATTTCCCCGAACGCAGCGTGGCAGGCAAATCCACCATCCAAACTGGCGGGTTCCTCGAGGATATAGACAAATTCGACCCGCGCTATTTCGGGATCTCTCAATCAGACGCCGAATGCATGTCGCCCGAGGTGCGCCTCTTGCTCGAATGCGCGGTGGAGACATTTGAGAACGCTGGCTACGGGCGTGAAACCTTAGCCGATCAGATGCAGGGCGATGTAGGTGTACTCGTCGGCACGATGAGCAATCACTACAATCTCTATGGTGTCCAAAACATGTTGACGCGAGGCGCACGCGCTTCGGGTAGCTACACCGGCACGATCCCCAACATGATCTCTTATTTCTACCACCTCACAGGGCCGTCGATCTTTGTGGATACGATGTGCTCGCAGTCGCTGACGGCGGTGGATTTGGGTGTACGGCTTTTGCGCGAAGGGCAATGCCGGATGGTCCTGGCGGGTGGGATTAACCTGCTGTTGCACCCGTTAAACCTGATCTCGTCATCGCAAGAGCATTTCACCTCCAACAGGGCCGAGGTGATCCGCAGCTTTGGTCTGGGGGCCGATGGTACCATCTTGGGCGAGGGTGCGGGGCTGGTGCTATTGAAGCCGCTGGCCGACGCAGAGCGCGACGGCGATAACATCCAAGCGGTGATCAAGGGCACGGCAATGGCTAATGCGGGGCCGCGTAATGGCTTTACCGTGCCTAACCCTGCGATGCAGACCAAGGCGGTCACAGATGCGCTTGCCGATGCCGGGCTGAGGCCGGACGATATAAGCTATATCGAAACCCATGGCTCGGGTACGAAGCTGGGCGACCCCATCGAGATCGCGGCGCTGAAGTCGGTGTTCGGTCGAGACGGCGAAATCCCGATTGGGTCGGTGAAATCAAACATTGCGCATCTCTTGGCAGCGGCAGGCGTGGCCGGTCTGACGAAGCTGGTGCTGCAGCTTAAACATGGGCAAATCGCTCCGTCCTTGCATTCAGAGGCGTTGAACCCAGCGATCCCCTTTGATGACACGCCTTTCACGGTCAATCAGACTCTAACCGAGTGGCGCGCAACGGGGCCACGGCGTGGCGGGCTAACCTCGATTGGGGCTGGGGGCATGAATAATCATATGATTGTTGAAGAACGCCTTGCGCAACCGCATCAAGCCTCGTCGGACGGCCCCCGCGTGATGGTGTTTTCGGCGGCATCAGTGTCGCGCCTTTCCGCGATGATGAAGCGGATGCAGGCTTGGCTTGCCACGAACCTCGGGGCTGATCCCGCCCGAGTGGCCTACACGCTGCAGGTAGGCCGGACCAATTTACGGTCCCGCGCGGCCATTGTGGCAGAGGACCTTGAGAGCTTTGCGGATCAAATCGAGGCCTATCTGGCAGGCCAGCCGCACAGGTTTCACCTGTGTGAAGATGTGCTCGCAAGTCCCGCCGCGCCCCAGGACCGAGGCACAGCGCCCGAGGCTGTGGCACGCGCGTGGGCCAACGGGCAGTCGATCAACTGGCATGCGCTTTGGGGGGGTGTCGCTCCGCAGCGGATTGAGTTGCCGACTTATCCGTTCGAGCGTGTCAGCTGCTGGTACGAGGTTTTCGATGACGCGCCCAGTGTCCTGAACCCTCTGACATTTCAGCGGCGCCTGCATCCGCTATTGGCGGACAACACGTCGGACCTATCCGGTGCGTCTTTTGAAACGACTTTGAGGACGGATGATCTCCTTGACTACGTGACTGTCGCGGGCGGCACCCAAACCATAACCCCGTGGCTTGCGCTGGATGCGGCCTTTGCAACGCTTGATCTCGCTGGGCGCAGTACGGCCAGTCTGGCGAATGTGACATTAGATGCAGAGGCCCTGACCGAAGGGGCTGATTTGAAATTCGCGACCCAAGATGGCGCCGCGGTTGAGGCGCGCGCGTCAAACGGCGTGTGGCTTTCCGCTATCGCTGCGACGCGCGGCACGTCCACTCCAGCGCCTGTCCCGCTATCCTGTGCGGCTTGGACGCAAAAGGAGATTGACGAGGCGTTTCAAGAGGCTGGTATCCAGCGCGGTCCTTATGCCCAAGGCCTGTCGGCTTTCACGTTCCAATCGGGGCGTATTGAGGCCGAGATCTACACCTGCGACTATCGCCAAGACCACGATACCAAGAACTCTCGGCTTTCACCCGCGATGCTGATTGCTCTCGGTGACCTTTGTCGGATTGCGGCTAAAGCGGCTGGCGCTCAGGATTGGCATCGCGCACATGTCGCGCAGCTTGCTGTGCTCGAGCTCGGCGATGCGAGCCAAACCGCGACGCGCCTCGCGGGCGAGGTCAAGGTTTCAAACGGGGCCTACACGCTCGACATCTTGTTGTTGGATTCAACCGGGCAGGTTGTCGGTGAGGCGAGGGGTGTCACCTTATCCGGTGCAATGGCCGTTGCCCAAACCGACCCACACCTTGGGGCCGCCGTTGTTACGCAAAGCAAGCTGGAAACCGTGCGCGGTATCGTGGCCGGTCTGCTGAGCTTCCAAGAGAGTGAGATCGATCCGTATACGCGGTTCCACGACATGGGGTTCGACTCCATTTCGTTGTCGAGCCTGACGGGTCGGCTGAACACGCGCTTCGGAACAAAGCTGACGCCCGCACTATTCTATGATGTTGCCAATATTGAACAGCTTCTGCCGCAGCTTCCAGAACCGAAGGCAGGCCCCGCATCCGTGGAGGCAAGGCCTCAGCCACTGCGAAATGGCGCAGCCTTGGTGCAAACACCAGCGGGCGATGATGACGTTGCGCTTCTTGGGATGGCAGCGCGTGTGCCCGGGGCGGATACGCCGACGGCCTATTGGGACCTTATCGCGCAGAAACGCTCTGGCCTTGGGTCCTTGCCACTGGGGCGTTTTGCGCCGCACACACAAGCTCAATTTGCTGCTGCCGGTCTGCCTCCCAAGGGGGGATACCTGAGTGATATCGCGCGCTTTGACGCGGATTTCTTCCAGATTTCACCGCTCGAGGCCGAGGTGATGGATCCCCAGCAACGGCTGGTTCTTGAGGCTGTTTGGCACGCGCTAGAGGATGCGGCCCTGCGCCCTGATGCCTTGCCGCCCAAGACCGGTGTTTATGTTGGCGCTTCCAGCCTCGATTACGCGAGCCTGATGCGAGCCGAGGGTGCCGCGGCAACGGGTTATGCTGCGACGGGCAACTCTTTGGCGATGCTGTCCAACCGGATATCGCACCTTTTTGACCTTCAAGGCCCTAGCCAAACGATCGATACGGCGTGCTCTAGCTCGCTTGTCGCGGTGCACCGGGCCGTGCGCGCGTTGAAATTGGGCGAGTGTGACGCAGCCATTGTGGCAGGCGTAAACGTCACGCTGGCGCTCGAGGGGTTTGCGGGGCCGCTTGACGCAGGGATGCTGAGCCGGCACGGGCGGTGTAGCACTTTCGGCGCGGATGCGGATGGCTATGTCCGGGGCGAAGGCGTGGCCGCTGTCATCCTGAAACGCGCGGAGGATGCGCGTGCAAACGGTGATCCGGTCCATGCGCTTATCGTCGGCAGCGCCGAGAACCATTGCGGGCGCTCAGCTTCGCTCACAGCACCACGCACGCAGGCTCAAGCAGATCTGGTTTCCGAGGCGATGTCTGGCCTTGATCCTGCAAAGGTTGCAATGGTCGAAGCCCATGGAACGGGCACGCCCCTGGGCGACCCTGTCGAGGTTGACGGGCTCAACCGCGCGTTTTCGGACTTTGGACTGGCTCCGGCCCAGATCGCTATCAGCTCTGCCAAGTCCAATATTGGTCATCTCGAGGCCGCAGCGGGGCTTGCTGGTTTGATCAAAGTGGTCTTGTCAATGAAGGCCGGCACTCTGCCGCCCCACGCAATGGACGGCGCGCTGAACCCGCATCTCAATCTGGCTCAAGGGCCACTGCGGATCGCTGATGCGCTTGCGCCTTGGCCTCAGGCGCGACCGCTTGCCGGTGTCAGTAGCTTTGGCTTTGGCGGGGTTGGGGCCCATGTGGTCCTGCAGCGCCAAAGCGTGAAGCAGGTCCATGATACTGCCAAGCGCCCACATCTTTTTGTGCTGAGCGCCCAGACCAGTTCGGCCCTTGCGCAGTTGGCCGCGCGGCTCTCGGAACATATGGAAGCGTCACAGGTTGATCCTGCGGCGCTGGCGCGAAGCTTGCGCTTTGGTCGCCAGCCGATGCGAGAGCGCATCGCCTTTGTCGCCACCACCCAAAGAGAGGCTCAGGCGGCTTTGCAAAAGGTTGCTCGTGGGAACCACGCCGGGCTTTGGAGTGCGACCCTGCCGGGAGCTAGCGCGATCCCTCAGTCAGAAGCACCAAACACATCGCGCGACTGTTCGACTTTAGAAGCAGCGGCAGAAGCGTGGTGCAGCGGCCATGATGTCAACCTGGCTGGCGACGACGAGAACGCCCTGCGCCTGCATTTGCCAGTATATCCTTTCGAGGGCGCGCATCATTGGTTCACCGCCACTGAGCAACCATTACTTGCCTCCGCACCGGTGCCGCCCAGCCACGCGGACGCAAACGCCGTATTCGATGACTTGATCAGCGACCGAATTTCTCTGGCACAGGTTGCGGGCGTGTTGGATCAGGGCGCGAAGGGACCGTTACAATGACGGGGGCTGTGCATCTGTTTGCCGAGACTTGGCGCAGCGTTTCTTCCGACCAAAGCGTCGGGTCGCAACGGGTGCTGCTATTGCCCGATTGCCCAATAACTTGGACCGGACGTCGTCTTGTCCCGGGCGCATCTGGTTGGGGCACCGAGGCAGCCCTGGTCGAGGCGCAAGGTGCCGCGCGCGGAACTACCGAACCTTTGCGCTTTGTCACGACGGACAGCGTCACCGCTTTTGCGCTGGGCGGGCTGTGTCGAACGCTTGAGATTGAACAACAAGGCACTCGGGCTGGCGTCTTGCTTTTGGACGCAGGGGCGAACCTCTCTGAGGCGCTGGCGGCATGTCCTCTCGGAGGGATTGTCCGCTGGGGTACGACCGGACCAGAGTTCCGCGATTTCGAGACCGTCCCCAACGTTCCGGGTGTCCCACTGGCGCATCCGGGCGACCATATTCTGATAACTGGCGGCAATGGCGCGATTGCTCAATCGCTTGCGGCGCATATCACGTCCCAAACCCAAAATGTTTTAATCACATTGCTCGCTCGGTCTGAACCGAACGACACGGCGCGTGCAGGGATGCAGAACCTGACCTCGCGAGGCGCGCGTGTGCTCTGGCTGAACCCGACTTCTCTGGATGCGATTGGCGATGCCATCGATGACGCCTGTCAAACCCAAGGGCCGCTCAAAGGCATCCTTCACTGCGCGGGCGTCACCTGCGACAGGCTGCTGGCGAACCCAGCCCCGATTGACCCAAGCGATGCACTCGCTGCGAAACTGAATCTTACGCGCGCTCTTGATATGGCTTCAGCGGCGCAGCCTTTGCGCTATTTCGTGGGCTTTTCTTCGCTTGCTTCGGTGGTCGGCAATGAGGGGCAGGCGGGCTACGCGCTTGCCAATGGGGCACTCGATGGGCTGATAGCACAGCGCCGTGACCAAGGGCGCTGTGGCGTAAGCCTATCGGTCAACTGGGGATACTGGCAGTCGGGCGGCATGCGCATCGACACCGCCACCGAGGCACAGCTGCGCAGCCGGGACGGCGTCGCGCCTATGACCGACGTCGCGGCGATAGACGCGCTCCAACGCGCGCTCGGGACGGGAGTAACGCAATGTGCTGCCGCAGCCGGCGACGTTGCCAAGCTGACGGCTCGCCTTACCCAACAGCCCGCCCGCAAAAAAGAGGCGTACCACATGGCAAACACTGCGACGGCCTCCGCCTCGCTGTTGGAAAAACTCACTGATCTTGTTGCCCGCGCGACAAAACGGCCTGCCGAGCAGTTCCTACCAGACGAACCTTTTTCCTCTTATGGGATCGATAGTCTCTTGATCATTCGCATCCTTGGCGATCTCGAGCCCCATTTTGGCACACTCCCACGTTCACTTATATTCGAACATGCGACGCTTGTTGATCTGGCAGGGGCGCTTGCGGAGGGCTGGCCAGAGCAGGCGGCACGGTGGACAGGCAGCGCGCAGCCCACTAAAACCGCCGTACCGCCCAAGGCCATGGCCAAGGTAGCCCGAACAGAGACAGCCGAGATCGTGATTGTTGGCCTCGCTGGGCGGTTCCCCAAGGCAGATTCTGTTGCGCAACTTTGGGACGCGCTTGAACTGGGGGTGGATGCAATTGGTCCTGTCCCAGAGGACCGTTGGGACCACGGCATTGTCTATGATCCTGACCCTAGTGCTTCTGCTCAGGGCCGCAGTTACGCAAACAAGGGCGCATTTCTGGAAGACTTTGCAGCCTTTGATCCAGCGTTCTTTGGCTTGACGCCTCGCAAGGCTCTTGAGATCGACCCGCAAGAACGCCTTTTCCTCATGGCGTGCTGGCACGCTTTGGAAAGCGCGGGTTTGCCTCCTCTGGAGGTCGAAGAGCGTACAGGCGCCGTGGGTGTTTTCGCGGGCGTCACGAAATCCGATCACAGCCGCCTCGGTCCACGCCGCCACGCTGATGGCAGCCTGTTTCATCCGCGCGCTTCGTTCAGCTCACTCGCCAACCGGGTGTCTTATCACCTGGGCCTGAGCGGCCCCAGCCAACCTGTGGACACGATGTGTTCTGCCTCGCTGACTGCGATCCATCAGGCGAGGCGCGCGCTGCAAGCTGGCGATTGCACGATGGCGTTGGTGGGCGGTGTGAACCTCTATCAAGACTCGAGCAGCTTTGTAGAGCTGTGCCAATCCGGCATGCTGTCCACCGACGGCCGTTGCCGCAGCTTTGGCGAGGGCGGTGCGGGCTTTGGCCCGGGCGAGGGTGTTGGTGTTCTGGTGCTGACGACAGCAGAGCTGGCCAAGGCGCAAGGTCTGCGCGTCGAGGCCAAGATACTATCGACGGCCATCAATCATGGCGGAGCAGCGAGCGGTTATACCGTGCCGAACCCGGCTGCGCAGCGTGCGTTGATAGAAGCGACCATCACTGGTGCGGGCCTGTCATCGCGCGACATCGACTATGTCGAAGCGCATGGCACGGGTACGGCGCTGGGGGACCCGATCGAGATTGAGGGTCTGACAACCGCCTTTGCAAACACTGGTGGCGGCGGGGCCAGCTGGCTTGGTTCGGTGAAGTCCAACATTGGTCACCTAGAAGCCGCAGCAGGCGTCAGTGGGGTGATCAAGGCCATTGGGCAGGTGCGGCGCGGTAAGCTGTTTGCGAGCCTACATGCCGAGACAGTGAACCCTGCGTTGCAGTTGCAAGACACGCCGTTCGACCTGGTGAGCCGGACGACGGATTGGCCCGGCAATCAACCAAAGCGTAGTCTCGTCAGCTCGTTCGGGGCAGGTGGTTCAAACGCCTGCTTGATCTTGGAGTCCCAAAGGCCAGCAGCGTCGCAGCCCGCGCCGGGCGCGCAGGTGATCCTGTTATCTGCAACGACCGAGGATGGCTTGCGCGACCAGGCCAAGGCCTTGCTCGATTGGGTCCTTACTAACAAGCCGTCACAGGTTGCATGGCCTGTGCGTGAACTCATTGCGCAGACGCTGGGCATCGATCCAAGCGAAATCCCAATCGATGTGTCCCTACGCGACCTGGGACTGGGGGCGGCAGATATGCGCCATCTGGCCGAGGCGCTAGGGGCGCGGGATTTGACGCCTGACGCCACCCTTGCCGATCTGGCTCAAGCCCCTGCGCCGCAGGTGGATATTGATGCGCTTGCCTACACATTGCAGACAGGGCGCGTCGCAATGGCATGTCGCATCGGCTTTGTCGCGCACGATACGTCCGAGCTGATCGCTGGGCTGGAAGATTTTACCTCCGAAAGCAGCCATGCCGCTGTGCTGAACAAAGACGACCTGTCCCAAGCCAAAGCGCTGAGCGCGCGTGCCGATATTCAAGCCGCGCTTGCTGCGGCATGGTCCGCAGGCGATCTGGCGCGACTGCAAGCACTCTGGTGTAAGGGCATCACTCCCGATTGGGCAACACTTTGGCAGGCCGAGCCTTCGCGCCCAGCACCGCTTGACCTGCCGGGCTATCCGTTTTCAGGACGACGGATATGGGCAGGCGATCTGCATCGTGCGTCCGATGGCCAAGCATTGCCAACACTTCCTGCCAGCGCCCCGGCGGCACGAACGCCTGTCCCGCAAATGCTGGCCAAGCCGCTAAGCGCCATTTTGGCACTGACGATGGACATGGAAGAAGCCGAGATTTCGCCCTGTGTTTCCTTTGCCGATTACGGTTTGGATTCCATTTTGGGCATCCGTTTTGTCGATGCGATCAACGCCGAATACGGAACCACGCTCAAGAGCACCGCGATCTTCGAGCATCCGACCCTAGCGGCGCTTGAGGCGCATATTGGCCCGCTAGCCCCAACGCCAGCCCAAGTCAAAGCACCTGACACCACGCGAGGTACCGATGATGCCATCGCCATCATTGGTATGAGCGGGCGTTATGCAGGGGCGACAGATCTTTCTGCCTATTGGGACACGATAGCCAACGCGCGCCCCGGTGTGGGGCCGGTTGCACGCTGGGCTCTCCCAGAAACTGTTGCTTGTCGCAACGGCGGCTTTCTGGATGAAATCGATCAATTCGATCCAACATTCTTTAATATTTCGGGCGCAGAGGCGCGCTATATGGATCCGCAACAGCGGATCTTCCTTGAGGAATGCTGGCACGCCCTGGAACGCGCCGGTTATGCGGGAGATGCTGCCCAAAGTACCCGCTGCGGGATTTTTGTCGGCTGCTGCAGCGGCGATTACCAAGAGCTTTTCCTAGACAGTCCCTCGGCTCAGTCACTCTGGGGAAACATGGCCTCGGTGATCCCAGCCCGCATCGCTTACTATCTTGACCTGCAAGGTCCCGCGATTGCCATCGACACGGCTTGCTCCAGCTCGCTTGTGGCGATCCATAACGCCTGCACGCAGTTGCGCGCGGGCGAGTTGGACATGGCCCTTGCCGGTGGCGTCTTCGTGCAGGCAACTTCCAAGCTCTATCTTTCCGCAGACAAGGCGGGGATGCTTTCACCCACTGGACAGAGCTATAGCTTTGACAAACGCGCCGACGGCTTTGTGCCGGGCGAGGGCGCCGGTGTCGTGCTGCTCAAGCGGCTTGCTGATGCGTTGCGCGATCGAGATCCGATTGATGCGGTGATCCTAGGCTCGCAGATCAACCAAAACGGCAAGACCAACGGCATAACCGCGCCAAGTGGTCAGGCGCAGGCAGCTTTGCTGGAAGATCTCTACGCGCGGGCCGGGGTTGATCCAACCGAGCTTGGCATGATCGAGACCCATGGAACCGGCACAGCCCTCGGTGACCCGATTGAGTTCGATGCTCTGGCGCAGGCGCTCGCGCGTGGGCAAGGCGCAGACCCGATCTGGCTCACTTCGGTGAAGCCCGCCATTGGTCACACACAGTTCGCGGCGGGGGTTGCTGGGCTTCAGAAACTGGCGCTCAGCCTTAAGGCGGGGCAGATCCCTCCGAACTTATTCTTTGACCAAGTCAATCCTCGCGTGGATCTTGAGGGGCAGGGTTTCGCGGTTCCAACCGCGACACAGCCTTGGCCTGCGAAACCGCGCCGCGTTGGTGGCGTGAGCTCTTTCGGGGCAAGCGGTACAAACGCCCATGTGATCCTTGCCGAGGCGCCAGACGCGGCAGAGCCGAGTTACACAAAGGCCACCTACCCAGTTTGTCTATCGGCCCGGTCCGAAGGGAGCCTTCGCGGGTTGGCGACGGCGCTGCGCGATTGGGCACACTCGACCCCGGATGCCGTTCTGGGCGATGTAGCTTACACGCTTTTGGTGGGGCGAGGTCATTTTGAAAAACGGATCGCGTTCGTGGCAGGGGATATTGGCGATCTTGTGGATGGCCTCGAGTCTTGGTTGGCCTGCCAAGACCAGCCTGATGTAGACGACTGCAGTTTCGCGCGAGGATTCCTTGCAGGGCGGAGCCCGACGCTGAGCGATGTGTTTGCAGGTGACACACCTCGCCGGATCGCCCTTCCTGTGACACCGCTTGACCGGGCAGCTTATTGGGTGGGTGAAGCGCCAAAGGCCGCAGAGCCAGCACTGCGTTTCACCTGCACACCGGATGAAGGTGCCGTTCGCGTTTGCGTCCCGGCCATCAGCCCGCTTTTGATGGATCATGTGGTCGGGGGGCAACCAACTCTGCCTGGATTTAGTCTTCCAGAGATTATCAGAACTGCTCTGGACGGCAAAGGATCATTCGCTTTGCAGGACCTAACTTTCTTGCGCCCAATTACGGCCGAATTGGCGGCTGACCTGACGATAACCCTTCAAGGCGCGGACGTTATAGTGACCGCTGGTTCAGACACCGTGGCAAGGGCAACCGTGACGGCTGCGGGCCCTGTGGATGAAATTACGGAGGCCGCAGGCGAAGTTGTGCGAGACCTCGCACCGACAGAGATTTACCGGGCTCTGACGTCGCAAAGCATTGCCCACGGACCACATTTCCAAGCGCTCAAAGCTCTGTCAGTTGGTACTGACCGTATCCTTGCCACCCTTTGCTCGGGCGCGGATAACCCGGCAGCGCTGGAGCCGACCTTGCTGGATGCTGCTGTTCAGGCCGCCGTGGGGTTTGACACCGAAACGACCAGGCCCACGGTTCCTTACAGTGTTGATGCAATCACGTTCCTTCGGACTCTGCCGGCGGAATGCACCGCAGTTCTCACTGCGCCCAAAACGCTCTCAGATGGGACCAAAACGGGGCTGAACATTGACCTGCGAGATGCTAACGGCACAACCTGTGTGGCTCTGCGTGGTGTCACTGCGCGCACCGCGATACCCACGGGCACGACCCATGCGTTCTTGCCGGTCTGGCAGCCGCTCCCATGGACCGAAGCGGCCGCTCGAGGACTGGAGATCACCCCAGAGGATTTGTGTAACACTCCGGATCTTGCAGAGATAATCGTTGCAAATCAGGGCTTTACGCTAATTTGTGACGCAAAATTTTCGGGGGCCAGTCACGAGCGCCTCTTGTGCCACAAGCTGCTTGGGTTGCTGCAAGAGCTTCTGAAAGCGGGCACAGAGGCACAGGACTTGAGCATCCGGCTGGTCACGTCCCGTGCAGTGCCATGTGCACCTACGTCAGAGATTGGCCAAGGCGCGAGCCTGCATGGGCTCTTTGGTGCGTTGGCCAAGGAATACCCACATTGGTCGGTCACATGCGTCGACACCGACGATGCACTGACGCATGCCCACAAAATCAGTGGCGCGCCCAACATCGCGTTGCGGTCGGGACAGCCGTTTCGCCTTGCGCTCGGGCGGTTGCAGGCATTGCCGCAAGCCGATTCACCTTACAAACCCGAGCATGTCTATGTCGTGATTGGCGGCGCAGGCGGGGTCGGGCGCATTTGGACAAGGCATGTGCTTAGGACTGCGAACGCCCAGGTGATTTGGCTCGGGCGAAGCCCTCTTGATGATAGGATCAGGGGACATTTGCGGAGCTGTGCCACCTCTGGTGCCGAACCAGTTTATATCCAAGCCGATGCACGAGATGCGGCGGCACTGGCAACTGCGCGGGACGTGATACTGCAACGATATGGCCGCATCGACGGGGTGGTGCTGTCGGCGATTGGATTGTCGGATGCGTCGATTGCGCGGATGAACGCGCAGCAGCTCGATACAGCGCTGACGGCAAAGCTTGATGTGACCGAGGCGGCGTTTGACATCTTTGTCGATCATATGTCCGCCTTCGGTTTGGTTTTCTCGTCCCTACAAAGCTTCTCTCGCATGGCAGGGCAGGGAAACTATGCGGCAGGGTCGACGTTTGCGGATTCGGCAGCACAGGTGGAGCGCGCCCAAGGCCGTCCCGTGACCGTGGTCAACTGGGGCTATTGGGCGGATGAAGGCATTGTCGCCACTCAGGATCACAAGGATCGTCAGGCACGGTTTGGGCAACTTGGTCTGACGCAAGCGCGCGCGATGGCAGCTTTGGATTGGGCCATCTTAACGCAGGTTCCGCAGCTGGCGATTGCTGAGCTTAGTCCCGGCGCGACTATCAGTCTTGAGGATCCAAATCTCTGCCTGACGGAAAACGCTGGCCCTGACGGCGACTTCTATCCTCCTGCGCAAAGCCAGCTCCCTGATCCCCGTGTGCAAGACATCTATGGCCGCGTGGGTCCGCAGATGGACCGGTATGACCCGCAGATGGCCTTGGTTCTGCGCGCAGCGATGCAGGAAGTCGGCCTTCTTGGTGGCGATCCCAGTGTCGCCGAGGCTTCGATGCCCACGTTTTTGACCAAATGGCTCAATGAATCTCACCGCGTTCTGGATCGCAGCGTCGCGACACAATTGACCTTTGCCGAAGCGCTTGCTGCTTGGGACGCCGCTGTTGTCAAAGACCGGCATCATCCGGATCTAAAGGATCACATTGCGTTGGTGGATGCCACGTTGCGGGCTTTGCCACAGATCCTCGCAGGCGACACTCCGGCCACGGATGTGATTTTCCCCGAAGGCCGGTTCGATCTCGTGAGCGGTGTCTACGATGGCAGCATCGTCGCCGACTACTTTAACGACATCATGTGCGACGCGCTGGAAGCGACGATCAAGGCGCACATTGCTGCCAAGCCCGGCCAGCGTTTGCGCATCGCAGAGGTTGGCGCTGGCACGGGCGGCACCGCGCGCAAAGTCTTTGCGCGGCTCGCGCCCTATGCCGAGCATATCGAAACCTATCTCTTCACGGATCTGTCTAAGGCGTTCTTGATCAACGCTCGTCAGTCTTTCAGCGCGGACGCGCCGTATCTCGACACAGCGATTTTCAACGCGTCGTCCTTGCCCGGCGAACAGGGCTTGGAGGAAGGTAGCTATGACATCGTCATCGCCACCAACGTACTGCACGCCACGGCAGACATCCTACAAAGCGTGAGAAATGCCAAAGCGTTCCTCAAACGTGGCGGCGTGATCATGATCAACGAACTGATCCAACCCTCGTTGTTCAGCCACCTGACCTTTGGCTTGCTCGAAGGGTGGTGGGCCTATGATGACGCGCCGCTTCGGATGCAGGGCACACCAGCCTTGGACAGCGCGGCCTGGAACACGGTGCTGACGGTGTGCGGGTTCCAAGCGCAGCGGCGTCTGAACCCCGAGGCCGAAGTGCTCGGCCAGCAAGTCTTTGTGGGTGAGAGCGATGGTGTTGTTGCGCGTCACAGCGGGGTGGACGCGGTCGCAGATGCCAAACCCGAATTGGTTGCGGCAATGGTCGCTTCCGCACCGGTAGCAGTAACCTCCGCCCCCATACCTGAGGTGCCTATGGCTGACGTAAACATGGACGTCTTGCAGGCCGGTCTGGCCGAGAAAATTGCCCAAGCCATTGAGATCCCCAGCGCGCAGGTCGATCAGAATACGCGATTTGAACGGTATGGCGTGGACTCAATCCTGATTTTGCAAGTGGTCAGCGCTTTGCGGGCCGACTTCCCGTCAGTGACGTCAACGCTTCTGTTTGAGGCGGACACTGTCGCGGCTTTGGCTGATCATTTGGCAGAAAATTGTCCCGGTGATGTGGCTGCATTTGTGGGTGTTGACCCTGCGGTCGTCGCACCTGCCGCGGACTCCACCTTTGCCCAGCCAGCACCAGTTGTGCACCGCGAGACGCAAAAATCAGCCGCGCCCGAGCGCGCGGTCGCAATCATTGGCATGGCGGGTCAATTCGCTGGGGCTCCCGATCTTGCGACCTATTGGAACCTTCTGTCCGAGGGGCGCTCCGCGATCACCGATGCGCCCAGCGATGGCCGCTCTTGGGCCGCAAAATCCGGTCAATCGGCAGGTTATCTCGACGGGGCGGACCGGTTCGATCCGCTACATTTCTCGGTTTCTCCTGCAGAGGCCGAGCGCATGGACCCACAAGAGCGGCTCTTCCTCATGGCCGCTTATCACGCGATGGAGAATGCAGGCTATGCGCCGCAAAGCTTGTCGCGCCAAGGTCCAGTGGGCGTTTTCGCAGCGGCGATGAATGCGCATTACCCGACGCGCGCTGCCTTCTGGTCGCTGGCAAACAGGTTGTCGTTCCTCTTTGATTTCACGGGGCCAAGTTTAGCCACGGACACCGCCTGCTCGGCGTCGTTGACGGCGTTGTCCATGGCAGTGGATAGCTTGCGATTGGGGCGTTGTAGAACGGCAATTTGCGGCGGTGTGAACGTTATCGCGCATCCACGCCATATCGAAACCCTGGACCAAATAGGGATCGTCTCGCCTTCGGGGCAGATCAACGCCTTTGGGGCTGATGCGGATGGTATTGTTTCGGGCGAAGGTGTCGGTGCTGTGGTACTTAAGCGGCTCGATCATGCGCGCGCGGATGGCGACCGGATCGAGGCGGTGATCAAGGGGATCGCGATTAATAGCGGTGGACGCACCTCTAGTTTTACCGCGCCTAGCCCGAAGGCCCAAGCAGAGGTTGTCAGCCAGGCACTTGCAGATGCGGGCGTGTCCCCTCACGAGGTATCACTGGTCGAGGCCCACGGCACGGGCACGCGCCTAGGTGATCCTGTCGAGGTCGCCGGTCTTTCGCGCGCCTTGACCGGCAGCCGGGCGGTGATCAGCACCGTAAAGCCCAATATTGGCCATTGCGAAAGCGCGGCCGGGTTCGCAGGGCTCTTCAAACTGATTTT
This sequence comes from Paracoccaceae bacterium, assembly GCA_029244725.1. Lineage (GTDB taxonomy): Bacteria > Pseudomonadota > Alphaproteobacteria > Rhodobacterales > Rhodobacteraceae > JASMHC01. The sequence continues at coordinate 16,731 of JAQWQJ010000126.1, read as the reverse complement.
ACAAATGCAACACCGGCAAATCGTGCCAAGCCTCGGGGCCGAGCCGCTTAACACGGAAATCGACCTAGACAGCGCAGGTTTTAGCATCCCGGCTCGACTGCGAGAATGGCCAGCCGACGGACCAAGGCATGCGGGTCTGAGCTCTTTCGGGGCAGGGGGCGCAAACGGGCACTTGATACTGTCGGAGGCACCTGATGCGCGCGCGCCGCGACCTCTGGCTGGTCCTCAGCTATGCGTTCTGTCGGCGCGGACGCAGGATCAGTTACGCCAATTGGCAGAGCATTTTGCGTCTCTGGACTCGTGTCCTGACTTTGCCGCGACAGCGCGGACACTGCAGTTGGGCCGAGACCAACATGTGACGCGCCTTGCGGTTGTCGCGAGCGACTGGGACGAGTGGCAACAGAACTTGCGCGCTTGGCTAAGTGGCGCGCCGACGACTGCCAAGTCGGGTACAGTTGCTGCACCGAAACTGTTGTCCAAGTCGGCGGCACAAGCTCTTTGGGCCGCGAGAGATCTTGCGGCGATTGCTGACCTTTGGACGACTGGTCATGACATTGATTGGGACGCCCTGTTTACCGAGGATCGCTTGGCACCTGTTGCACTGCCTCTCTATCCGTTCGCGCAAGACAGCTATTGGATCGATGCGCCATCAGAGGAAACGCCAAACTCCACGGCACTCGAAGTTGCACCTCCAAGTCCCAGCGGCAAAGACCTGATCGATGTTCTGCGGGCTGAAATCGCCACTCTGCTGAAGCTGCCGCCCGCGAGCATCGACGCCGATGCGCTGCTCGAAGGGTACGGGCTGGACTCGATCATGGTTATTCACCTGACCGAGCAGCTTGAGGCGCATTTCGGTGAACTGCCAAAGACGCTCTTCTTTGAGTACCGCACGCTTCGAAGTCTGGCCCAACATTTGGATGGCACATATGACCGCAAGGCGGCTCAGACCCCTGCTAGGTCGCTCGAAAACGCGTCCGACATTGCAATTATAGGCGTGGCAGGGCGCTATCCTGGCGCCGACACACTGGACCAATTCTGGGATAACCTGCGCGCTGGTCGCGACAGCATCACCGAGATCCCGCGAGACCGCTGGGATCATACACCCTATTTCAGTTCGGACAAAGTCAAGGGCAAGACCCGCAGCAAATGGGGCGGCTTCCTGACCGATGTCGACGCATTCGACGCGCCATTCTTTGGGATGCTTCCAAAAGATGCAGAGCTTGCCGACCCGCAAGAGCGGCTCTTCCTTGAGACGAGCTATCACGCGATTGAAAGCGCCGGGCATAGACCGGAAACGCTTGGTCAGCGTGTGGGTGTCTTTGTTGGCGTCATGTACGAAGAGTACCAGCTATTGGGCGTTGAACAGACCCTAGCCGGAACGCCGACTGCCCTGTCCGGAAGTCCCGCGTCGATTGCGAACCGGGTATCCTATGCGTTGGATCTGACGGGCCCGAGCATGGCCGTGGATACGATGTGCTCATCTTCGCTCAGCGCGATCCATCTGGCAGTGCAGGCGGTGCAAAACGGCGAGTGCGAGGCGGCGGTTGCTGGCGGCGTGAACCTGACATTGCACCCCAACAAATACCTGATGATGGCCCATGGCGGGTTCGAGGCGAGCGATGGTCGGTGCCGGGCGTTCGGTGCGGGCGGTGATGGCTATGTCCCGTCCGAAGGTGTTGGCGCGGTAGTCTTGAAGCCAGTTGATGCAGCAGAACGCGACGGCGATCCAATTTTGGCCGTGATCAAGGGATCGGCGGTCAACCATGGTGGTCGTGCCAATGGCTACACAGTGCCTGATCCGGTGGCGCAAGGTGATGCGATCGCGGACGCATTGGCGCGCTCTGGGGTCACGCCGGATGAGGTGAGTTTTGTTGAATGTCACGGCACGGGCACCTCGCTTGGTGATCCGATTGAGATTGCCGGCCTACGTCGCGCGTATGGCGATACTGCGCTGTCGCTGGGCTCGGTCAAAGCGAATATCGGCCATTGCGAAAGCGCGGCCGGGATTGCAGGCCTCACAAAACTCTTGTTGCAGCTCCGGCACGCTGAGATTGCGCCAAATATCCATGCGCAGACCCAGAACCCTGATTTGGGCCTTCAAGGACCTGGTTTTGACATCCCTCTCACGTCGATGCCCTGGCCGCCGGGCGAAGGGCCACGCATCGCGGGGCTGAGCTCTTTTGGGGCCGGCGGCAGTAATGCGCATCTGGTGATCGGCGATTATGTGGAGCTGGATCAGGCCAACCAAGAAACCGGCCTGTGTGTTTTGCCGCTTTCGGCCGCTTCAGCGGATCAGCTTGCAGTTATGGCGCAGAACCTTTCGGATCACCTAGAGAAGCATCAGCCCAGCCTAGCGGGGGTTGCCTTTACGCTGCAAACTGGACGCCGCGATCTCAAACATCGTTATGTAGTTGCTGCAGACAACTTGGCTGATGCAATCCGGGATTTACGGCGCGTTGCGCCCGGACACAATCCGACACCTCTTGCAATGCCTGCCGGCTGGCAAGAGGCCGTGCAGGCTTGGTTGGATGGGCTGTCCGTGGATTGGCCAAGGAGCGAGACATGGCAGCCACAAAGGGTGACACTGCCGGGGTATCCTTTCGCCAAGCACCGATATTGGGGCGTGTCACGCAAATTGGTTGCTACGCCCGAAGCTTCTTTGCAGACGGATCCCGTAGAGGGCCTTGCCTGCTTCACCGTAGATTGGAAACCGGCCGCTGTGACAGCAACACGCGCGGCCCCCGAACGTCGTTTGGTCGTCAATCTGACTGGATCGCGCTTGGCAGGGGTAAAGGATGCCGAGGTCATCGACCTGAGCCCAGACACACAACCTGGCACTCTCTTAGAGGCCTTGGTTGCTAAGCTGGCACCGATCTTTGGAAGCGCGAGGGTTCCAGGTGGGTTGCAGCTGGTTCTGCCGAACGATGCGCCATTGTCACTCGTGCATGCCGTCTGTGGGTTTGTCGGCAGTCTCCGGTCCGAGCGGACCGGTTTGCACGGACAGGTGATCCAGATCGCCGGCGATGTTGCTGTCTTGGCAGAAGACGCGCGCAGCGAGGACCGCTTTATCCGTTACAATGGCGGACAACGCCTCGTCAGGGCGCTGGTTTCGCAAACCTCGGCCTCCGTACCCGCGTTCGCACCTCAGGGCGCTGTAATCATTGCCGGAGGCGCAGGCGGCATCGGGCTGCATTTCGCGCGGCATCTGAGCAAGCAAAACGCGGGCGCGCGGCTGGTGCTATTGGGGCGCGGGGCCGCCGACGCACGCATCAACGCTGTCTTGAACGAACTGAAAGATCTAGGTGCGGTACCGAGCTACCACGCGCTCGACATCGCAGACGAAGACGCGCTGGCGCGCTGTCTACAGGACATTCGCGCGGCGGGCACTGAGATTTCGGCTGTCATTAATGCGGCTGGCGTGCTGCGCGATGGGCTCTTGATGGCAACTACGCCACAAGACGCGGCCACCGTGGCCGCACCCAAAATCGCCGGTACACTCGCCCTTGACCGGGCCACGCGAGGGGATCGGCTTGAGGCGTTTGTCCTGTGCTCTTCCCTGGCCGGGCTAAGCGGCAATATGGGTCAGAGCAGCTATGCTTTTGCCAATGGATGGCAAGACGGTTTCGTGAGCGAACGAGCCGTGAAGGTGGCCCAAGGGCAGGGGAGCGGGCGTAGCGTCTCGATCAATTGGCCTCTTTGGGCCGAGGGCGGGATGACGGTGCCAGAGGCGGCTGCGCATGCGATGTCCAACCGCTTTGGGGTGGAGGCGATGCCGACAGATGCCGGTATGTACGCATTGAACGCAGCCCTGCATCAAGGGGACGGCCAATTCGTGGTGGGATATGGACGGCCAGAAAAGATCATAGAGACCTTGGACGACGGCAGCGCGTGTGCACCGCGTGCGAAGCCAGAACCTTCTCCGCAAAAACTCCCGCAACGCGTACAGGACGTGCTCGCGCAATTGCGGGCCACGGTGGCCGAGATCGTTCGTGTCGCGCCAGAAGACCTCGATGTTCATGAAGCGCTCGCCGATCTTGGGTTCGACAGTATCGCGTTTACGGAACTTGCGGCGCAGTGCACCCAGACGCTCGGGGTGCAGATTGATCCTAGCCTCTTTTACTCGAACACCACTCTGGCCGAGGTCAGCACGGCGATCACGGAAGAACTTGCCTTGAACCAACCGGATGTAGCGGCCCCCGCAATCCGGCGCACAGAGCCAACGCGGACCCCGGAACCAATCGCCATTGTTGGGATGAGTGGGGCCTTCCCGGGCGCCAATTCGATTGATCAGTTCTGGCAAAACCTGCAGGCCGCCTCCGAAGTCATTTCCGAGATTCCTGGGGATCGATGGGATTGGCGCGCCATTTGGGGGGACCCGAAGTCCGAACCAGGCAAGAGCGACATCAAATTCGGTGGCTTCCTCGAGGACCTGAGCCAATTCGATCCGCTGTTTTTTGGGATCTCGCCACGCGAGGCGGCTTTGATGGACCCGCACCAGCGCCTTTTGCTGACCCATGTTTGGCGCGCGCTAGAGGATGCCGGCATTGCGCCAACGGCTCTTGCCGGATCTTCGATGGCGGTGTTCATGGCGACCTCGCCCAGTGATTACGCAGATATGGCACGTGAGGATGGGCTGGTTCTGCAGCAGATGTCGCCGTCAAGCATGGTCGGCTCGATCTCACCTAATCGGATCTCGGCCTATCTGGACCTGCATGGACCCTCCGAACCGGTGGAGACGGCTTGTTCCAGCGGCCTTGTCGCGCTTCACCGCGCGGTTGAGGCTATCCACAATGGTTGCGACGGCGCCATCGTGGGCGCAATCAACACAATGATGATGCCCTACGCGCATGTCAGTTTTGCGCGGTCTGCAATGCTTAGCCCCGAAGGGCAGTGCCGGACGTTCGACGCCAATGCGAACGGCTATGTCCGGTCCGAAGCGGTCTGCAGCCTGGTTCTGAAACCACTAAGCATTGCGCAGGCAGAGGGGCTGCTGATCTATGGCGTAATCCGTGGATCGGGCGTGAACCACTCGGGCAAGTCCAGTTCCTTGTTCGCACCAAACGCCCAGGCGCAGCAGGCGTTGATCGAACAGGTTTGGCACGAGGCAGGCGTAACGCCACAGGACGTGGGCGCGATCGAACTGCATGGGACCGGCACTGCAGTGGGGGACCCCATTGAATTTGCCGGGATTGCGAAGGCAGTTGAGAGCTTTGTCTCGCCCTCGGGTAGCATCGCCCTGTCGAGCGTCAAATCCCATGTTGGCCATGCAGAAGTGGCGGCTGGGCTTGTCGGTTTGATCAAGATGCTCCTGCAAATGCGGCACGGTACATTGATCCCGGACCGGCATAGGCAGGCGGTAAACCCGGCAATTAAGCTAGATGGAACGCCCTTCGAACTGGTGGATGAGATGCGCGCTTGGTCCGCGCAATCCCGGCGTGTTGCGGGGGTTAGCTCATTCGGATTTGGCGGCGTGAATGCGCATGTCGTGGTCGAGAATGCACCGGAGCCAAAGCCAGTGAGTCCGCAGGCGGGACCGGAGGTCTTCATACTGTCAGCGCAATCTGAAAAGGCCTTAAAGGCTACCGCGCAGAGCCTTCTCAATTTCATTGGCGGCAATCCAGAGGTCAGCATCGACGCACTATGCGCGACGGTGCAACTGGGTCGCGCTCCGTTGCGCCACCGTTTGGGCGTCGTAGCAGCGAGCTTGCCGGAACTTGAAGGTGAACTGCGGGCTTGGCTGTCTGGGCGCGTGTCTCAGGTCCTCACAGGGGCTGTTCGGGCCGGAAAAACCGGCGGAGTGTCTGCTATGGACGTAGCGCCCGCGGACATGGCGCAAACCTTTGTTGCAGGACAACCTATGAATTGGCGTGATTGGCGCCTTGCGACTGGCCGTGGTCTGCCGCAACGATTGCGCCTGCCTCCGACCGCGATGGATATGCGGCGCTGTTGGTACAAGGATGCGGACACGCCCGCACAGACGCCGCCGCGCCTAATCGGTGAGGGAACCCGCACGTCCGAAGGGTGGCGTTTTGACCTGAGTTTTAGACCGGACGCGAGCTTTCTTACAGATCATGTCGTGCAGGGGAGACAAATCCTCCCTGCTACCGCCTATATCGAGATCGCCCGCGCAGCAGCGGTTGAAATTACGGGCGCAGATGCAGTCGAGATTACCGGCCTGACGTTCCGCTCTATGGTAACGGCGGAAGATGTCACCCGTGGGCTGTCTCTCGCCGTGCGTGGCGACGGTCCCCGCTGGGACTTTGGTCTGGAGGATGCGCAGGGCAAGGTTTTTGCTACAGGCAAGCTTGGAGCCTGTACCGAGACATATGTTGTCGCACTTCCTTCAATCCCTTCGGTTGCTGTGACTTCTGAGGGTGCGAGGTTTTACGAAGCGTTCCAACAAATGGGCATCGATTATGGCCCGGCCTTCCGCCTTATCCAAAGCGCTGAGTTGGCGACGGGGCAGGTAGAGGCAAGACTGGCGCAGGTGCTCCCTGAACCCGCGTTTGAGGCACAGCTGGCTTTGCCGCCAAACATGCTCGATGCGGCGTTACAGACCACGCTTGGCCTAGTGTTGGGGCAGAAGACCCTGCCCACCAGCGTTCCGGTCTACCTAGACTGTGTCCGTGTCCTGGGTCCTTTGCCACGCCAAGTTGATATCGCAGTGGCAGAGCAGCGTGGTGGTTCGCGAACTGACATTCAGATCAAAGCTCCGAGTGGGGCCGTGCTGGTCGATTTGGCTGGGCTAAAGACCGCGCCTGTGCCGAGCCGCCCGGACAAGACGCGGGATCGCACATCTGTGCAACAGCCGTCACAGGCGAGCTTGGATCTAGTCCAAACGCTCAAGACAATGATTGCAGAAATGGCGCATGTCAGCCCGGACGACATCGCGAGCGATGCTGAGTTCTCTGAATTCGGGCTCACCTCGATCAATTTTGCCGAGATGGGCGCAAGGCTTGAGACGTTGATAGGTGCAGAGATCGCGCCGACGCTATTCTACGAAAGCCCGAGCGTTGACGGGCTTGCTGCCCGGCTCAAGCCTGCGCCAGAGGCTCAAATGCCGCGCCCCGAGCCTGTCGCGAATCATACGCCTGAACCCGCCAACCGTTTGGAGCGCGCGCCGGTACAAGGGGTTTTGTCAGAAGTGCTGGAGGATATCTCGGCGCTCATTCAAATCCCGCGGGACGAGTTGGACGCCGATATCAGCATGGCGGAGTTTGGCTTTGACAGCCTGCTTTATGCAGAGCTTGGCAGCCGCTTGACCTCGCGGTTTGCCGTCGAGGTCACGCCTGTATTGTTCTACGGGACGGACACTGTGCGCGATCTTTGTGCGGCTTTGGTGGCGGATTACGGTGTGGGCGCGTCCAAGGCGCCGCATCCAGAGCTGCAGCCTGTCCCAGCCCCATTGCTTGCTGTGACCGAGCCCACCGCACAACCAGCGTTAAAGGCCCCCGCAGTTATCACACCTCCGGCGCCCGAGCAAAACAGCACGGACATTGCAATCATCGGCATGAGCGGCGCATTCCCTGGCGCAGACAGTATCGAAACGTTCTGGGCCAACCTCATGGCTGGGCGTGATGTCATCACGCGTCCACCCGAATGGCGTTGGGATTGGCGCGCGGTTGATGGGGACCCTCGGACTGAGCAGGGGAAAACCAACGTGCATTGGGGTGGGTTTACCGACAGCGTCGCCGAGTTTGACCCCGAAATGTTCGGTATGTCGCCGACCGAGGCCGAGTTGACCGACCCTCAGCAGCGCGTGATGATGACCCATTCTTGGGCTGCGATTGAAAATGCAGGTTACGCACCGGCAAGCCTCGCTGGCACCAAGACAGGGCTCTATATTGGTACCTCGAATTCGAGCTACTGTCGTAACATCGAGGCGCGCGGCGACACCTGCGATCCCCGATGGGTGACGGGCAACGTGGCCTCGATCGGGCCGAGCCGGATCAGCCATATGCTCAACCTGCAGGGCCCCAGCGAACCTTTTGAGACGGCGTGTTCCTCAAGCCTTGTGGCGCTGCATCGCGCGGTCGAAGATCTTAAGGCGGGGTATACTGACATGGCGCTTGCGGGCGGCGTGAACGTGATACCCAATGCGGACATGCACGTGGCCTTTGCGTCAGCTGGTATGCTGTCGCCCGATGGGCGCTGCAGGACGTTTGACGCGTCTGCCAATGGCTATGTGCGTGGCGAGGGTGTGGGCATTGTCGTTCTCAAACGTTTGGCCGATGCGCGGCGTGACGGTGATGAGGTGCTCGCTGTTGTCAAAGCCTCTGGCGTGGCCCATGCTGGGCGCGCTGCATCGCTGACTGCCCCGAACCCCGCGTCGCAGGCCAGCCTAATCGCCGAGGTTATCGGTCGTGCGGGAGTGGATGCCCGCGACATCACCTGCTGGGAGGCGCATGGCACCGGCACAGCATTGGGTGATCCGATTGAGATCGAGGGGCTGAAGTCGGCCTTTAAATCCCACGGTGCTGAGGGCGGCGGCACATGTGTCGTCGGCACGGCCAAGTCCCATATCGGCCATCTTGAGGTCGCTGCAGGCGTAGCTGGGCTGATCAAAGCTGTGCTTCAGATGCGGCACCGGCGGATTGCGGGTAACCTGAACTTCGAGACGCTGAACCCTGCCGTAAAGGTCGAAGGCAGTGCATTTGATCTGGCGCTTGAGACACGCGAGTGGCAACCAGCGCCGGGCAAGCGGTTGATGACAGGTGTCAGTTCGTTTGGATTTGGCGGCGTGAATGCTAGCGTCCTCCTCGAGGAAGGGGACATGTCGTGGCCCAATGGTGACTGCGCGCAACCTGATACCTCGCAAGAGATCATAGTGCTGTCGGCGCGCAGTGCCGACGCGCTCGCGTCACAGGCCAAGGCTTTGGCCAGCCATGTTGAGGCGCTGCAAGATGCCCCCGGCCTGTTGGCACGGGTTGCTCATACGCTGCAGGTGGGGCGCGAGGCGATGCCGCATCGTTTGGCCTTTGTGGCGTGCTCCGTCGAAGATATGGCCCAGACACTTTGCTCTGGGACCGCTCGCAGCGTGCATGTCACCCAAACCAGCGGCCTTTCGGATTCTGATGTGGCGCTGCTACAGGACCGCTGGGTGGCCGAAATGGATATCTCGGCGGCATGTGATGCGTGGTTGAATGGGTTGCCCGTTGATTGGCCCCGGTTCCGAACCGACCCGCCACGCCGGATCGCGTTACCGAGTTATCCCTTTGCGCGGGACCGCTATTGGGTCAGCGCGCCAGGAGCTGCGGCGAAGCCCGCCAAGGCGCCTGAACCACAGCTGGCAGCTAGCCCCGCTGATAGCCCTGTCTTAGCCATAACAGCGGCCTTCCTTGGCATTCCAAGCGACGAGATCGACAGCGGGGCCGGGCTGGGTGATTTGGGGATCGACAGCATAGGGTTGATGACCATCGTCAGCCGTCTGCAGGCGCAACTGCCTGCTCTGAAATCGGTTGCGGGTCTGGGCGAGCGTATGTTGCAGGTCCGCACGCTTGATGCCCTGCAAAAGCAGGTGGACGAGATTATAGAACCAAGCGAGGTGGCCGCAGATGTCGACCAAGCGCACCGTGTGCATCTAGATCTCTACGCAAGCAGCCAGAAATCCGACCCGATGAATCTGCTGATTTCGCGCCCCTCTGTGGGGCCGGGGAAGTCAGCGCGGGCCGCAGCCGGATTGATCATCGACGAAGGTCACCCGCTGTTCTTTGACCACCCGCTGGACCACGTCTCGGGCCTGCACCTATCAGAAGCGATCAGCCAGTTGGTGCGCGCCGATGTCCTTTGCCGCGACGGCGCGGACCCGCGCGATCCGGTCTTTTTACGGCGGATGAAGTTCGAGTTTCCGAATTTTTGCCAAAAGGCCGCGACGCAGATCTCGGCGCATCGGCTGAGTACAACGACAGGCTATGACTATCGCGGCGAGGCGGTGCAAAATGGCAAAACGGTTGCGTGCGGACGTTTGTCGGTTGGAGAGATCCCATCCGGGTTTACTCCGCCAAAGCCCGCACCCAAAGGGCGTCGCGTCGCGCGTCAGCGGGTGAACAAACATCTGGCCGAAAACGTGCTTTTGTCGAACCTCAAATATGACGGGATGGCCGCGACCGCGCTTCTGAGCGTTGCCAAGGCCGCAGGGTTTTACAACGACTTCAATGGGCCATTGTGGGACAGCATTGTCCTACTAGAGGCGGTACGGCAGTTGATGCGCAGCTATGCGACACGCAGCGCTGGCAAGGTGGCGCGCTCTGACGGGGTCACCTTCTTGCGGGATGTGTCTGTTCGGCTCGACCGGCCTGTCTACACCAGCGAAACGGTAGCGTTCAAAGCCTCAGCCGACGATTCCATTACAGTGGGTGGTGCGGTGGTGCTGATCGTGTCCGGCCAGATACTCGAGGCGGTTTCGGGGCGCAAGATTGGAGAATTCTCCACCTCTGCCGCGACCATACCGCAGCAACTAAAAGACGCTTGGGAAGGCCAACGCGCGCCGCGCCACGCCGAAGAGGATAGCCAATGAAGACACTCAAGCTTATCGCCGTGGATATCGACGGCCCCTTGCTCACGGATAGTTTCGCACCGCTCTTAAAGCTGAGCTGCGAGTTCTACGGCCTCGACTACACCAAGGAGATGGAAGACAACATGTTCTCACGCAATCGGGCAGAGGCGACGGCCTATTTCCGGTCGCAGTTCAAAGAGGTGCCTGAGGATTTGAAAGGCAAAACGTCGGAAGAAATGGAGCAGTCATATTTCGAGTTCCGCCAGAACTACCTCAAAGAAAACCCGATCAAACTGGCCGAAGGCGCCGAGGCCCTGATGGAACTGCTGCCTAGTCTCGGGGTCAAGCTTGTCTGCTATGGCGGGCTGGACGAGAAATACATGCGGCGAGAGCTCGGCGCGTCGGCGGACATCTTTGAGCAATATATTTGCACCAACGATTTCCGCCCTGGCGTGGGTGAAATTGTCGAGGACCACTACAAGCTGCCCGCGCATCAAGTGTTGTTTATCGATGATGTGAACTTCGTCGCCACCCATGCACGTCAGATCGGTGCCTGTTTCATTGGGGTGCCTGCGTCCACGGATTGGGGCTTCCAGCGTCAGGGCATGGAAGACGCCGATCTACCGTTTATCTGTGCCGACTCTAGTAAAATTGATCTCGATCTGCTTAGACGTGTTGATACGCTTGCCGCTGAAAACGCATTTTGGAAAGATCCCGTTGCGTGACCCTCACGACTAACATCTTAGGAGAAATACTGTGCAACTTCTAAACGTTCTTCGCCAGGAGTCGCCTCAAACGGTTCGCAACATCGTCGTCCTGACGGTGATCTCTGGTGCGGCCAATGCAGCGCTGGTGGGCTTTATCAACTACGGCGCGGACGCTGTGTATCGCGGCGAAGACACGACTTGGGCCTTTGCAATGTTCCTCGCGTGTCTGGTGGTCTTTGCAGTGGCCAAGATGCGAGCAGAAACGGCCGGCAAGCGGCTATTTGACGATGCGATGACGCGCCAGCGCGAGCGCCTGATGGACAAGCTGCTTGCACTGCGATTGGACGCGCTCGAACAGATGCGCCGCTCGGACGTCATTTCGACGAGCGCGCGCAGCATCGGTCAGGTCGTCCAGGCATCAGACACCATCGTTTACGGCCTGCAGTCGATGTTCATGTTGTTCTTCTGTGCGGCTTACCTTGCCTTTGTGTCTTTCGCGGCGTTTCTCGCAGTGGCAGGGGCGCTTGTTTTCGCAGCGCTCTACCGCCATTCCCAACAGGGCGAAAGCAAGAAGCAAATGGTGGCCTTCTCGGAGAATGACAAAGAGCTGTCGAACTTGGTGGCCGAGTCCCTAGCCGGGTTCAAGGAAGTAAAGATCAATGCCAAGCGTCGCTCGGCCCTGCGCGCGGATTATGCGCGCCTCGTGGATCTATCATCAATACTGAGCCTGCGCGCGACCGAAGAAATCGTGAAGATGCGCCTGATCATCCAGTCGGTTTTCTTCTTGGTCATCGCTGTCGTTGTTTTTGTGATCCCAAAGATGACGGACATGTACGCGCTTGAAGTGCTCGAAATCACGGCGATCGTGCTTTTTCTCATCGGGTATCTGGCAGGCTTTCTGGACATCTTCCCGGTGTTGTCGCGGACCAACAACGCCCTGCGCGACCTGGAAGAGTTGGAAGAGAAACTCGACGCCCAGATGGAGGTCCTTTCGCTCAATCCGGTGGATGGCGACGCGTTTGAGGCGCTCGAGTTGCGCGATGTTCAATTCACCTACTTTGATCCTGACGAGAGCAGGGGCTTCCAGCTTGGACCGATTGATCTGCGGGTCAAAAAGGGCGAGGTGCTCTATGTCGTTGGGGGCAATGGCAGCGGAAAATCCACGCTCATCAAGGTGCTCACTGGCCTCTATCCGGTGGCGGCAGGCGAATTGCTTTTGAACGGTGAGCCTATGGCCAGTGGTGATCTAACATCGTTTCGCCAGAATTTCTCTCTGATCACCGGGGATTTCCACCTCTTTAGCCGCCTGTATGGTTACGAGGACGCCGATCAAGAGCTTGTTGCGAAGCTTATTGAGAGAATGCAGCTGACCGACAAAGTAAGTTTTGCAGACGGTGCCTTTACCACCAAGGCCCTATCCACAGGCCAGAAGAAGCGCCTCGCGATGGTCGCAGCCCTGGTTGAGGACAGCGCCATCTATGTCTTTGACGAATGGGCTGCCGAACAGGACCCGCATTTCCGGTCGGTCTTTTACACCGAAATCCTGCCCGAATTGAAGGCCGACGGCAAAACGATAATCGCGATTACGCATGACGACGCCTACTTCGATCAGGCGGATCGCATCATAAAACTTGATTACGGGAGGATCAGCAAAGACACTGAATAAAGTTGCAAAAAAACCGAAACCTAACTACCATATATAGTGGGTTGAGCCACAGGCTAAGCCCCGAATTTAGAAAGGACAAATTCCATGAGTGAAGCTACAGCAGAAGTGTTGGAAGTCTCGGTTGAGGCACTGGCCGACAGCCAATCCTCAGCGATTATTGACCGTCATATCCTGTCAGCAATGGGCGTGGGCCTCGTGCCGATCCCGCTGGTTGACGTGCTTGGTATTGGCGCGGTGCAGTTGAACATGATCCGCCGCCTCGCAGAGACGCACGGCGTCGAGTATTCCGAAAAACGGGCCCGCTCGATCATCATTTCGCTCGTTGGCGGCGCGCTACCATTGTTTGGCGCATTGCCGTTTGCCTCGTTGGCACAGGCCATCCCCGTGATCGGTTGGAGCCTTGCGCTGAGCTCAACTGTTATCCTTGCTGGTGCCTCGACATACGCGGTTGGCAAGATCATGGAGCGTCATTTTGCAAATGGTGGCGGCATGGACGACCTGGATGTCAAATCCGCGCGCGAGCGGTTCACTGACTTGGTCGAGCAAGGCAAAGAAGCCGCAAAAACGCTCAAGAACAAAGCCTCCGGCAAATAATCGACCCGCCGGTTTGAGCGAATGAAAAACGTGAGCTAAGGAGAGATAGCTTTTATGGGACAGTTTCGACCCAGGCTGATGCTTGGCTTCCTCTTGGGGTTGACGGTATTCATTTACTTCATCCCCGAGACTTTTGTGAGCATTCGCCCAGGCGAGAAGGCCGTCCTATGGCAGCGCTTCTTTGGCGGTACACAGACCGACAAAGTCTACGGTGAAGGGCTCCGCGTGATCTTCCCTTGGGACGAGCTGTACATCTACGACACGCGCAAACAGATGGTACAGCGCGAGCTCGACATCCTGACGGAAGAAGGGCTCACAGCCCAGATCGCGCTGGCCATCAGATATCACCCAGATCGCAACCTTTTGGGTGAGTTGCACCAAAAGCTTGGCCCCGACTACGAGCAGGTCATTGTGATACCCGAGGTGGAGAGCGCGATGCGTCGGGCCGTTGGGTCGCTGCGCACAGAAGAGATATATACGCGCAGTCGTGAGATCATACGCACCGCAGTGATCGAGGCTGTCGAAGAGGCAAGCCAGAGCTTTGTCACCATTGATGATGTGGTTATTCGATCCGTCACGCTGCCACGCGGCTTTCAAGAGGCCGTAGAAGAAAAAGTCCGCCAGCAGCAGTTGGCGGAAAGCTATCAATACCGCATCTTGGCAACAGAGCAAGAAGCCCGACGTCTCGCCATCGAGGCAGGTGGTTTTGCGGCGTATAACAGGACAATTGAAGAGACCCTGACCCCAGAGCTGCTGCAATGGGAAGGGGTGCGCGCAACCAAAGAAATCGCAACGTCTGACAACAGCAAGATCATTATCATGGGCAACGGCAGCGATGGTCTGCCTGTGATCCTGAATGCTGAATAGCGAAGGCGGCTGACGTGGATAAGATCGTCTATCTTCTCTACTTATTTCTGACCACGACAACGCTGGTCCTGATCCTGCGCGCGCTCTGGTCCTACACCATGGAGCGACCAGTGCAGCTGCGGGCGTTGGGCTTAATGGTGGTCTTTCTTTCGGGGTTGGTCGCGGTCTACTTTTACGTGCGCGAGCGCCAGCCAGATGCTTTGGGTGATGCGCGGGCCGAGTTCGCCGCAGCCCCCGATGCACCGATTAAGATCGCGGCGGTTTGGCCCGACGATGACCCAGGCTTTTTTGCCGGTGCCCAGCGTGCAGCTCAAGAGATTAACGCCAGCGAACCCAGCTTTCTGTCTAACGACGGCGAAGTGGTCAACTTTACGGTTGAAATCGAGAACTTTTCCTATGACGCGACCAGTGGCCCGACAATAGGGCGTGACGTCATCAAGGATACACAAGTTTTGGGCGTTGTCGGTCACGCTGATGCGGTTAGCGCCATACGTGGCAGCGCGAGCTATCACGCCTCGGATCTTGTGCTATTCGTGCCCTCGGTGCGGCAGACATCTCTGACCGAGAACCCATTCAAGAGTACTTTTCAGTTGATCGCCGATGACTATTTTATAGTCGACGCGATCGCGGATTTCATCTTTTCGAACGGCTACAAAAAGGTAGCCGTTGTTGCGGCCCGCGATGAATACACGCACCAGCTTTATGCCTACTTCCAGAACGCCTTGGCCATCAAAGTCCTGGGCAATGATCAAAAGTACGAAGCCGACCGAATTGAGGACCCAGATTTCGTTCCGCTCGCGACCTATTTGACCTACGAGGGTTCTTCGCTTGTTTATCGCGAACTTGTCACGACGGTATCCGAGCAAAGGCCTGATTTCGTATTGATCTTCGATGAAGACCCAGGCGCTGTTGACCTTCTTTTGGAGATCATGAGGCGTCGCTTGGACCTACCGGTGGTCATCCTGCCTCAAATCGCCAGTTTCTACCCATCGATCCCGCAGTCAGTTCTAGACAGCATCGATGACGCGCAAAAAGAGCTGATCCATGTGGTGGATCTGAACGACTCTCTGATCCGGGCAGATCAAGCGGACGGATCATTCCGAGAGGCGTTAGTGAGCAACTACGCCTACGACTCCGTGATCCTCATGGCTGACATGTGGAAACGCGCAGCTACGCTGGTGCCGCATGAAGCCGCGACCGAACTGCGGGCGCTGCCGAATTGGGCTTTTGCGGGCCAAACAATCGATTTCTCTCCGCGTGGGAGCCTTCTTGATCCCAAGGTCGACATCCGGGCGCTGACCGATATTTTTCCCGACTCTTCCCCTGCCACAAATAACTAGGAGGCACACATGCATTTCGCAGCTCTTATCTACCTCGGCGTTTGTTTGTTGATTGCTATGTTCGGCGTTAACAAGCGCATGGGCTTTTGGGGGTATTTCTTTGCTTCGCTCGCTTTGACACCCATTCTGGGTCTCTTGCTGCTGATTGTCTCAGGACCGCGCCGCACATAATGGCCTGAGTTGGGGGTATTAGCGCGTGATCTGCGATTCAGAGCTTTCTTTGGTTTGAAGGGAGTTTCTCGATGGGAGCTACAAGCGAGTTTCTGGCAAGGTTGCCGCGGCGGGCGGATGGTAAGCGGAATTGGCCTTCAGAATTGATGGACATCCATCTCCGTGCTCAACGCCCGCTCCGCCAGCGCCTTTGTCAGCTCTGACAAAATGCCGTCTTTGCCAAACAAATCACCAGGCGCACGGCCTTCCATCAATCGGTCCAAAATGTCTTAATCAATGCTCATACGTGGGTCTCCTCTTCGAGCAGTTACCACGTCAGCGCACAAAATTCAGGTTAGTCCCCGAGAGAGAGTTGGGTGCCAGGTTGGCTCCCTCCGCCACAAACCATTCGCGAACCCGAGACGAGGTTCCTCACGGGGCCTTTTTTCTTTTTGGTTCAAAGGGGTTTAGCGTAGCCACCCGACTTTTGGAGACTGGTCGTTGACCCGAAATCGGTCTCCGAACGCCCCACGTCTCTTCCCACCCGCCCTTCACCCAAATCGAGACGCATTCAAAAAGGATTGCTTTTTCAGGTGCTTGCCACAAATGGATTGCGCCGCAGTTGAGGCTGGTTCGACTGCTATCAAAGCAAACGGAGACACCCGAAGGCGGCGTGGTTGTGCGGGGTGCTTCGAGGTTGTGCGCCAAGAAGTTAATTCATAAAAATAGTGGGGCTAGAATCGGAGATGAGTCGATGAGTGACGAAGAAGGTTTTAAGGGGCTGACCCAGATAACTAGTTCAAATACTTCTTAACCCATTGTCTTAGCTGTGATAATTGCACTGACGGGTCACTGTTGTTAAAACGCCACTCACATTCCTTCAAATATAGTCCAAATTGGGCCTTTGGAACA
>JAQWQJ010000125.1 GCA_029244725.1 Paracoccaceae bacterium | reverse complement strand
CAAAGACAAAACACTCAAAACAGCAATGGGCGAAGAATTCTCAGCCGCATACCTCAAAATGAAAATGCAAGAATGGAACGCATTCACGTCCCACTTCTCAAAATGGGAAAAAGATAACACTATGGATATCTAAAGTGTGGGGTTTTACCTGTTTTCAAAGGACTGCCTACATGGCGGTCCTTTTTTGTTTGTTGCAAAATGTTTCAACGAAACGACAAACAAAACTGAACGAAAAGAAAATGGCGCACCCAGCAGGATTCGAACCTGCGGCCTCTGCCTTCGGAGGGCAGCGCTCTATCCAGCTGAGCTATGGGTGCCTAAATCTCGGTCTAGGCGAAAGAGAAACTGGGTTCAATCCCAATTTGATTTAACCAAGAAGATCACGACAAAGCTCTAGCCCATCCACCAATTTGTCGACCTCTTCTAAGGTATTATACATACCGAAGGATGCGCGACAGGTCGCCGTGACCCCTAGGTGATCCATCAACGGTCCAGCACAGTGATGTCCCGCGCGAACGGCAATACCCTTTTTATCAAGGATTGTAGAGATGTCGTGGGGGTGTGCAGCACCCGCGAGTGTAAAGCTAAAAATTGCAGCCTTATCTTCGGACATTCCCTGAACTTGAAGCCAATTAAGCCCTTCAAACTTCTGGCGGGCGTAGTCGCGAAGCGATGCTTCATGCGCTGCAATTTGGTCCATTCCGATATCCATCAAATATTCCAAAGCAACACCAAGCCCGATCTGCTGCACAATCCCGGGTGTGCCGGCCTCGAACTTCATCGGTGGGTCATTGTAAATGATTTGATCTCGGTGGACTTCTTTGATCATGTCGCCGCCACCCAAGAACGGGCGCATTTCCGCCATCCGTTCAGGCTTGATATAGATCGCGCCTGAGCCTGATGGACCATACAATTTGTGTCCCGTAATTGCGTAAAAATCGCAATCGATGTCCTGCAAGTCGACCGGCATATGAACCGATCCTTGTGACCCATCCACCAAAACCGGCACGCCTTTTTCATGTGCGGCGCGACAGATGGCCTTTACATCAACGACTGTACCTAAAACGTTAGAGGTCTGTGTAATTGCGACAAGTTTGGTCTTGGGCCCTATGGCATCAATGACAGATTGCGCATCAAGCGAGCCATCGTCAGCAATGTCGACCCATTTCAACACCGCACCCTGACGTTCCCGCAAAAAGTGCCAAGGCACGATGTTTGCATGGTGTTCCATCGCAGACAGGACAATCTCATCGCCCTTTTCAAATCGTGGCATGGCCCAGCTATAAGCGACCATGTTGATCCCTTCGGTCGTGCCGGAATTCATGACAATATGGTCTTCACTACCCGCATTCAGGAAGCGAGCGATTGTGGATCGGACGCCCTCATACTTCTCGGTTGAGATGTTGGACAGCGTGTGAAGACCGCGATGTACGTTTGAATATTCCTCAGCGTATGCACGATTTACGGCGTCAATGACAACCTGAGGCTTTTGCGCTGAAGCCCCATTATCCAAATAAACCAAAGGCTTACCGTTGATTTTCCGAGATAGAATTGGAAAATCAGCACGAATTTCTTGAACGTTATACATTTCCAGCAAGCCCGATCGTGCTTATTCCGATGATACTTAAAAGCAGGCTAACCCCTGCAACGACGCCCAGGATGGACATCGCCATGACACCAACGCCTTTGATCCAGTTAGGAAACTCATGAGCTTCTGCGATGAACTGGATAAGGACCCAAAGCCCGTAAACCACCGACACAATGCCAATCATCGCAGACGCAGCAGGGGCAAAAACCATTATGACGGTTTGGATGATTTGCGCGAGCAGCCAGAGCGTTTGCAGCCACGCAATCAACGCGGCAAATGCCTCAAGTGTGCCTTTGCCACCGATGATTTTACCGGTCCACAATAACGCAAATATAAGCAGCACCATCTGACCTGCCATAAACAGCGCAAAAACAAGCGGTGATCCAGCCATTTGAATAATCAGAGCTTCTTGACCAGCAAGAATAACGGTCCCGTAAGTCAGAAGAACACTCATTATTATGACAAGCAAAAGCGCGTTCCAAAGAACCGGCTGTGGCAGCCGCAAGTCAATAATTTGGCGTGCAGCGCCCCGTGGATCAAGCAACGTCCGCTTGATCAAATTTGCCATGTCGTCTCGATAAAGTGCCATTAATCTGCCTTACATGCCGTCTTGATACTGCCAAACAGTATCCAAAGAAATGCGGCAAACCAACATGCACCGACAATGTTCTGCTGTGGACCAGGCCCGATCATACCCCCGACCAAACCATTGAGCAAAATCAACGGTGTAGTGGCCATCATGGTCCAAAACAAAGCCAAACGAATGTGGAACCAACTGGCTTTACACTGAAGAATCCGCAAAAGAACGCCCAGAACGAAAGCCAGAATATAAAAAATGAGCGGCGCAACAAACAGCCAAGCCAATCCGGATGCGCCAAGAAGCGGTCCCATATCAACCTGTTCAAGGTACGACGTGCGAGAAATCACAGGCAGATTTGAAATGAACACCACAACGCAAGACGCCATAATAAAGATCAAAGCGCGATCTTCGCCAGCGCCTGACTGAATGTGGCGTGCCATGACTTTGCCTGGTCGGCGGTATGCGGCAACAATGTCGTTTGTGACGGACATTAACTCATGCGCCTTTCCAGCCAATTTGTTAGGCGGCCAATGATCTCATCCGCAATTTCTTCTTCGTCAATCTCTGCCACGGCTTCGGCGAGAAATGCCAAAACCAACAAATTCATCGCCTGTGCGTGCGGCACTCCACGAGACTTGAGGTAGAACAAGCTCTCTTCATCAATAGCACCGCTGGTTGAACCATGAGAGCAAACGACGTCATCAGCATAAATTTCAAGCTCAGGCTTTGCCAAAAACTGGCTGTCACCATCCAAGAGAAGTGATTGGCTGATTTGATAACCATCAGTCTTTTGGGCGACTTGATTGACGAGAATCTTACCCTGAAAAACACCGGTGGCCCCGTTGCGAAGCACCTTTTTGAACACCTGACGGCTTTCACAATCAACAGCATCATGCGTGATAAATACTGTGTCATCGTGATGAAAATCACCATCACCCACACACGCACCTGCAACATGAGCTACGGCGCTATCGCCAGTAAGTTCAAGTACGCACTCATTGCGGGTCAGTACGCCATTTGCAGTCAGCGTGAACGATTTAAAAACAGATCTTTCGCCTAATCGTCCGAAAATGTGTGTGGCTGCGCGGCGCTCGTGGGCGCGTCCTTGCGTGCGGACGTGGCGAAACTCGGCGCTGTCGGCAATATCAACTTCAAGCACTTTGTTAAGGCGCGCTGCAGCGGGTCCGTTCTCTAAGAGAGTCAGCTTTGCGCCTTCGTCAAGTTTAATAACATGATGAAGACACGCGTCCGAAGTTTCATCGCGTTGGAGGTAACTGATGTTAATCGGTTTAGCCGCTGCCCCTGTCACGTGGATCAGAACGCCTTCTGTTGCATATGCCGAATTCAAAGCAGCCAAGGGCCGCTGAACCGGTGATTGCCCGTCTTGTTCCAAGGAACCATAGAGGCCAGTCGCCCAGTGGATATCCTTGTCGCCAACTTGGCTTAACAACTCGACTGAAACACCAGACAGCTCCAAGTCATCCGAAGCTTCCGGATCAAAAACGCCATCCACGAAGATCAAATGAAGGCGATCAATGCCCGAAAATACGGGAGCCTCGCCTATGTTGAACAATGCGGCTTTTGGGGCATCCGCCTGAACGAGGGTATCAGGACGGGTGTATTTCCAGTACTCATCGCGACGAGACGGCAATCCCATCAGTCGGACTCGTGACAATGCGTCTTCGCGCGCCTTGCCTAGCCAACCTTTCGACGACGGAAGCGACATTGACGACAGCCGAGCTTCAGTTGCATCAACTTTTTGTTGGGGAAGCGCCATTAAACGGCCTCCTCAAGCAGGTCTGCGTATCCATTGTTCTCAACTTCCAAAGCGAGCTCTGGACCGCCAGATTTGATAATCCGACCGTCGTACATGATATGCACAACATCGGGCTTAATGTGATCTAGAAGGCGCTGATAGTGGGTAATAACAAGGAACGAACGGCCTTCGCTACGAAGCGCGTTTACGCCCTCTGACACAAGTTTCATCGCGTCAACGTCAAGACCCGAGTCTGTTTCGTCAAGGATACACATCTTTGGCTCAAGCAGCGCCATCTGCAGAACTTCGTTACGCTTCTTTTCGCCACCCGAAAAACCTACGTTCACTGGACGCTTCAGCATATCGGCATCAATTTTAAGCGATTTGGCCTTTTCGCGTACCAACTTAAGAAAGTCAGTCGCACTCATTTCGTCTTCACCGCGGGCTTTGCGTTGTGAATTAAGTGCGGTGCGCAAGAACGTCATGTTGCCTACGCCGGGAATTTCAACCGGATATTGGAACGCCAGAAAAAGACCCGCCGCTGCGCGTTCTTCTGGCTCAAGCTCCAGTACGTCTTCGCCTTCCAATGAGGCTGAACCGCCGGTGACTTCATAGCCATCACGCCCCGAAAGAACATATGACAGCGTCGACTTACCGGAGCCGTTGGGCCCCATAATCGCATGAACTGTTCCGGGTTCGACTGTTAGGTCGACGCCTTTAAGGATTTGCTTGTCTTCTTCTTCCAGCTTGACCTGAAGGTTTTTGATTTCCAGCATCTTTGCCTCTTTTCGTTTGCGTACGCTTAGCGCGGACGCGTCATAAGTTGAATGACTTCCAACAGCCGATTTGACGGCAGGGAAGTTGGATTAAGATCAAATCGGGCCATACGCC
Source organism: Paracoccaceae bacterium (assembly GCA_029244725.1). Lineage (GTDB taxonomy): Bacteria > Pseudomonadota > Alphaproteobacteria > Rhodobacterales > Rhodobacteraceae > JASMHC01. The sequence goes on along the minus strand of JAQWQJ010000125.1, from coordinate 36,433 downwards.
CGCGAATTTCGGTGGGTTTAACAAAGGTCTCGACAACGTGATAAGGTTCGCGCCCTGCATAGTCGTCAAAGTAAAGTTCCATCGGTTTCTGAGTTCGAAAAAGGCTGGCCAACAGGCACCCTACCCTAAACCGTCCGTCTACAAGAACAACGTCTGGCGCGACAAAATCGTCAAGGTCCCAAACCTCAAGCGGATACTTTGGAAAAGCCCGCCAACGTTTGTCGCCATCAGGCATACCCCACTCGCCAGTTTTACCGATGTCAGCGTGGTGCATTACAGGTGTAGAATGCGCTGGATGATCGTTGAACCAAGCGTTCATCATGCCAATCCATTCAGCGTCGCTTTCGACCGAAACCACCGTCTTGCCTGGCATCTCGGACGCCATGACGGTTGATCCACCTGAGCCGTATTCCAATATTGAAGACGCACGTGAGTACGCGTCGCGCAACCACTCGGCCTCAGCCGATGGAAACGTGAGCTCTGGACGCTCAACTTGATATGCGGGACTGGCGTTCATTTTGGACTTTCAGCAGATTTAGAATCCAAAATGAGGTTAATGTAAGCATCGACCAACGTTTGTTTCACTAATTTACGATCTAGAAGCACTGAAAGACATGCTGCAGCCAAATCAAAACTAGAAAACACAGCATCTGCAAGAATGGCCAAGTGCTTTAGTTGTTCATCTTCCATTTTTTTGAATGCAACAAGATTTCGGACAAAAATAGCATCACCATCCACAAGTTGACTTTTGAATCGACGCGCAGGCAGCGCCATACTGACAGAAGTATTAATTCGCAATTGCTCAAGAAACATGAACTTGTGCAGTTGATATCCAAGCGATCCAAGTGATGCCATTTGACCGTCGATTAACGGCTGATCCTCATAGAGGGGAATAGCGGCGACTTCAGTTATTACCGCAAGTGCACTGCGTAACTTATTGACACCACTACGAAATACATCGCGTTCACCGCCTTGGATATCAATTTTCAGCAGGTCAAATTCTGGTAGCTCTTCGATATCATCAAGACGCACTGTCGGAATATCTAACTGCTCGATGACTTTTGTCCCTCTGGCAAAGTGACCGAGGAAGCTTACTGTTTTAGGATTTGGCTTCAAAAGCGAAGTGAAACCAGATTGCTTCGTTATATTTAGGCGGCCAATCTCTCCAGATCCAACTGCATAAGGCAAATAAGTTTCATTTACTCCCTTAGTCGCCAAAAGTTTTTCAAGAGCGTCCTCCTGCGGTTCAAATCCTACGACCTCACAACCGCCCATGCTTAGCAACCCATCGTATGGGCTTGCGTTTATTGGATTTGCACCAATATCAACAATCCGCGTCAGCCTTTCCGGATCCAGAAGGCCGATCAAAGCAGTAACGCGTGGTTGGTCAAACTGAAGGCTCATTAGCCGACAGACCCCTCAAGCGAAATAGCAACTAGCTGCTGGGCTTCCATTGCAAATTCCATCGGCAGTGCCTGCAGAACTTCTTTGGCGAAACCATTAACGATCAACGCAACAGCGGCCTCTTCGTCCATCCCGCGCTGACGGCAATAGAAAAGTTGGTCTTCATCAACTTTTGAGGTCGTCGCTTCGTGCTCAACGCGGCTCGAGTTATTTTTGACCTCAATATACGGGACAGTGTGCGCGCCACACTGATCGCCAATCAAAAGCGAGTCACATTGAGTGTAGTTACGAGAATTCTTAGCCTTTGGGTGCATCGACACCAAACCGCGATATGTGTTTTGTGCTTTGCCCGCCGAGATACCTTTGGACACGATGCGCGACTTTGAGTTCTTACCCAAATGCACCATTTTTGTGCCGGTATCGGCCTGCTGATAATTGTTCGTAATAGCGATCGAGTAGAATTCACCCTGACTGTCATCACCACGCAGAATACATGACGGGTACTTCCAAGTTACGGCAGATCCGGTTTCAACTTGGGTCCACATCACTTTGGCGCGGTCACCACGGCAATCAGCGCGCTTAGTGACAAAGTTGTAAATGCCGCCTTTGCCTTCTTCATCGCCAGGATACCAATTTTGAACGGTCGAATATTTAACTTCGGCGTCTTCTTCGAGAACAATTTCTACGACCGCTGCGTGAAGTTGTGCCGTGTCACGTTGTGGGGCAGTGCATCCTTCCAGATACGATACATAGCTACCCTTGTCGGCAATGATCAACGTACGCTCGAACTGCCCTGTGTTTTCCGCGTTGATGCGAAAATACGTCGACAATTCCATTGGGCAACGAACACCTGGTGGAATGTAAACGAAAGACCCGTCAGAAAAGACCGCACTGTTCAATGTCGCATAGTAGTTGTCTGTCTGTGGGACCACAGTGCCCAGATATTTCTTAACCAATTCAGGATGTTCGCGAATTGCTTCAGAGATTGAACAAAAGATCACGCCAGCTTGCGCCAATTCTTTCTTGAACGTCGTGCCTACAGAAACTGAGTCAAATACTGCATCCACAGCGACCTTACGGCCCTCGGTCTCGGCTTCTTCTGCGCCTTCTACGCCTGCCAAAATAAGCTGTTCTTTCAAAGGGATGCCAAGCTTTTCGTAAGTCGCAAGAAGCTTTGGATCAACCTCATCCAAGGACTTTGGCTTTTCGATCATGCTTTTGGGGCGCGCATAATAATACTGGTCCTGAAAGTCGATTTTCGGATAGCTGACCATCGCCCAATCGGGCTCGTCCATTTTTTGCCAACGCTCAAGCGCTTGCAAACGCCATTCCAACATCCACTCAGGTTCTTCGTTTTTTTCGCTAATCAGGCGAACGATATCGGCGTTTACACCCTTTGGGGCGTACTCCATTTCAATATCAGTGTCCCACCCGTATTTATACGTGCTAACATCACGAACCGCATCTACGGTTTCCTGATCCACACCATCTTTGACATTTGTATCCATCGCCGTCATCGGGTCATCGCCTTTTTACTTCACGCCGCGCGAGCGCGGTGTTTTGCCTTTTGGGTAAGCCACGCATCTGCGAACCCAATCAATTCATCTTTAGTCGTTTCCAGCCCAAGACTGACACGAATGGCCGAGGCCGCAATTTCATCGTCATAGCCATAGGCCTTCAAAACTTTGCTCGCTCGAACTTTGCCGCTTGAGCACGCGGACCCTGCAGAGATTGCGTATCCCGCCAAATCCATCTGCATGACCTGCGTTTCACCTTTCCAGCTTGGAACTGCAAGGCAAGACGTATTCGGTAGACGTTTTACAGACTGTCCGGGGAAAATAACGTCATTAGCTGCATCTGCAATATAGCTTTCAAAGAAATCGCGTAATTGGATCACATTGTCCCACTCGCCGTTTGCCAAATTTAGCGCAGCGGATTCCGCAGCTGCGCCAAACCCAGCTATACCTACGATATTCTCAGTACCTGCGCGCCGGCCCATTTCCTGACCGCCGCCTTTTAACTGCGAAGCAATGTCAGTCCCTCGACGCACGACAAGGGCGCCTACGCCCTTTGGTCCGCCCAATTTATGGGCAGCTACCAACGCACACGTGCATCCCAACCAATTGAAGGAAAACGGTATTTTCCCAAAAGCCTGAGTGACATCTGACCCTGCTAACCCAGACGGCAATTCCTGAATAACCCCAGTTTCTGAGTTTGCTAGCTGCAATACCGTATTTGCGGGATCGTCAACAGCAACCAGACCGTTGCTATCGGTGTCACAAGCACTTTCAATCCAACTCGAAACGGCGTCATGCTCGATGTCGGCACCGATCAAGTCTTTGTTTGCAAACGCTAAGGACGCTGCTTCTGTTGCACCGGATGTAAAAATGACGTCCGCACCATCAGCACCTAAAGCCGATGCAACTTGTGCCCGAGCCTTTTCAACGAGGGCTTTGGCTTTGCGACCTTCGGCATGCACCGACGAAGGGTTTCCTGCGAATTCCATTGCACCAATCATCGCCGCCTTTGCACTAGAGTGCAGTGGCGTTGTTGCATTCCAATCAAGATAGACGCGCGGCTTCATTCTTCATCCACCACAGCGAACAAAGTTGGAATTGCGCGACAGGGCGCAAGCTCATTGCGAATAACATCTGACAGACGCGTCTGATGCAAAAAAACATAAACGTGGGCAGATAACCCTTCCCACAAACGGTTGGTCATCGATTGAGCACGCGAACCTGATGACGCACCGGTCGCCCCTGCACCTGTGTGCAAAGCACTGACAGTTTCATCTACGGCTGCTAGAACCTCAACCACGCGAATGTCAGACGTGTGCTTGGCTAAACGATACCCACCGCCGGGTCCGCGCACTGATTCGACCAAACCTGCGCGCCTAAGCTTGACGAATAGCTGTTCAAGATAAGGAAGCGAGATGTCTTGGCGTTTGGAAATATCACCCAAGGTCACGAGATTACCGTCTGACTGAAGAGCCAGATCCGCCAAAGCAACCATGGCATATCGACCTTTGGTTGAGAGCTTCATTTCTCGTTATATCCTTGAATTGATTGACGCCGAACTCAGCAATGATTAATTGCCTTTAACGACACACATAACGGCAAGTCTTTAGAATCTTTCTAAGGTGCTTGATAAATTCTGTCAAGAATAGCTCAAGCGGCCCAAACAGGAGACACGACACCCCATGCCAGAGGTGATTTTTCCAGGACCAGAAGGCCGCCTAGAGGGCCGCTACCACCCGCAAAAAGAGCGTGATGCGCCGATTGCAATCGTTCTGCATCCACATCCGCAATTTGGCGGCACGATGAACAACAAAGTGGTCTATAATCTCCACTATGCGTTTTATAACATGGGTTTTACCGTTCTGCGGTTCAATTTCCGTGGTGTTGGTCGTTCGCAAGGCGAATATGATCAAGGCATTGGTGAGCTAAGTGATGCAGCTTCAGCGTTGGATTATCTTCAGTCGATGAACAACAACTCAAAGCATTGCTGGGTTGCTGGCTTTAGCTTTGGCGCTTGGATTGGGATGCAGCTATTGATGCGTCGCCCCGAAATAACAGGTTTCATTTCGGTATCGCCACCTGCCAACATGTATGACTTTAGCTTCCTTGCGCCCTGCCCGTCTTCGGGTTTGGTTATCAATGGAGCGAACGACCGTGTTGCCCCGCCCGCAGATACGACCACTCTGGTCAACAAACTGCACGAGCAAAAAGGCATCACGATTACCCATCAGGAAGTTGAAGGTGCCGGACATTTTTTTGACGAACCTCACATGGATACGTTGATTGGCTCGACCACTGACTACGTGAAACGTCGTCTGACCGAGAACACACGCTAAGAGGCTGGCATGGGTGTAACAGAAGATCTTGCTGACGCCCTTGCCCGCGATACCATCGCGGCTATGGAAAAGATCGATGACGAGGATTTTTCGGCGAAAGTCGCAAAAGAACTCGGCGCGACCTCCACCACGATGGAAGAAGCTTATATGACTGCAATGCGTGTCCGACTTGCGGAAAAACGGGCACGTGATTTTCTAAAAACGCGATTGCGAGAAGCCGTCGCAGATGCGTCGAAGTAATAGTCTTGACCCTGAGCGTTTACATTAAATGACACAACGCTTGAACGCACAAATGGCATTCCTCTGCGAGGCCGATTGCCTTAAATCGATCGATCGCCAGAACGTTCTTCAAGATCACTCGAGACCGGAAAACAGCGCTGAACATAGCTGGCATGCGGCCTTGTTTGCGTTGATACTTGATTACCCCACTGTCAAAAGTGACGCGCAACGTGATGAAATCATATCACTAATTCTAATTCACGATTTGGTAGAAATAGACGCCGGTGATCATCCGATTCATTTAGAGCACAATCACGCCGCGATTGCTGAGGCGGAAAGTGAGGCGGCTGATCGCCTGTTTGGCCTTTTGCCCGATACCCAGTCAAAATTGATGAGAGCAAGTTGGTCATCATTTGAAAACGCCGAAACCGAAGTCGCTAAGACCGCCAAACTGATCGACTATTTCCAACCGATGATCCAAGCCTCGGCCCCGTCAAATGCACGTCCTGATCAAACAGACGTGGTTCGCGAAAACCTGCGTTCGGGTCGGGCCAAGAATTTTCCTGATGTTTGGCCAGAAGCATATTCTCAGGTGACGTCACTTTTAGACGGTTGCGATCGGCCAGAAACGCGCATGGGTCAGCAATTGGACTTTTTGATCGAAGCTGATCGGTTGAAATCCATCTATCGGGCCACACGACTTCACAACAACAGTCGTTTTGAAAACTCGGCCGAGCATAGTTGGCACATTGCTCTCTACGCGTTGATCTTATCGGAATACGCCCCGCTAGGGTGTGACATAACCCGTGTCATTCGCATGTTGCTGATCCACGATATTGTTGAGATTGATGCCGGCGACGCCCCTATCCACGGGGATTTTGACGCCGACGAAATGCATAAAAAAGAACTTGCGGCGGCCGATAGGTTGTTTGGATTGCTGCCGCAAGATCAAGCCAAGGAACTTCGCAATCTTTGGGATGAGTTCGAGGCTATCCAAACACCGGACGCTAAATTCGCAAAAGCGCTTGATCGCATGCCCTCTCCATTGGCCAATATCGCAAACGGTGGCGGGTCATGGACGGAGTATGATGTAACTCTGGATCACCTCGATAAGCGTGTTGGCATACCGATCGAGCGTGGCGCGCCCGAGCTTTGGCAATGGCTACGGCCAGTCATTCAGAACTGGTATCGCGAACAAACGTAATTTCCGTGGACATATTTACGTTTTCTGCCAAATTGCAAAAAAATGCTAACCTCAGGATTATGAAATGCCCGTCGCTTATTTTTATCTTGTCGTTGCCGTGATCCTAGAAACAATCGGGACTTCGGCCCTTCAAGCCAGTGCGCAGTTTTCTAAGCTTTGGCCGTCTGTGATTGTGGTAATCGCATATGGCGCTGCGTTTTTCTTTTTGGCGTTATGTCTTAAATACATACCTGTTGGAATTGCCTACGCGCTTTGGTCAGGTCTTGGCATCGTATTTATTTCAGTCATCGGAGTTTTGGTATTTGGTCAAAAGCTGGATTTTGCCGCCGTTGCCGGAATGATTCTTATTTTGGTTGGTATTGGTGTCATTCACCTGTTCAGCTCGGCCTCAAGCCACTAAGCGTCAAGTTCTGCATCCCAATATAAAAAGTCCATCCAGCTTTCGTGCAGAAAGTTAGGTGGAAACTTACGACCCTTGTTGCGCAACTGTTCGGCCCCTGGTCGACCAGGTGATTTACGCAATTGCATATTTGTATTGTGCAATAAACGTGATCCCTTTTTAAGGTTACATGGCGAACAAGCCGCCACAACGTTGCCCCACGATGTAATACCGCCCTTGGCGCGGGGTAATACGTGATCAAACGTTAGATCGCCTTTGGTACCGCAATACTGACAGCGAAATTCATCCCTCAGAAATAAATTAAAGCGCGTGAAGGCCACGCGCTTTTGAGGTTTTACATAGTCTTTCAGTACAACAACGGAAGGTATTTTCAGCATCACCGAAGGCGAATGTACGTATTCGTCATACTCGGCGACAATATCTACCCGCTCAAGCCAAGCGGCCTTTATCGCTTCCTGCCAAGGCCATAAAGAAAGCGGATAATACGACAAAGGTCGAAAATCTGCGTTTAAGACCAATGCTGGATGTTGCTTTAGTTTTCCGGGCTCACGAACGAATTCCGTTCTAAAGTCTCCGTCCATAGTCGTGCTCTCCTGCCCTTGCGGCTAAACTGCTGGCATCGGCGGGACAGCCCGCCCCATTTGAGCACCACTATATATGGCGTCGACTTTGTGACAACCCCCGTGATGTTGAGCGATTTATGTATGTTTTTGGAGTCAGAGACCCAGCTTGTCGCGCATAAAGGCCAACGCAACGCTTAGTCCGTCAGGGGCAATTCCGTGACCCGTACCTTTCATGATGTGCGCATAAACGTCAGTCCATCCTGCACCCTGCAATGCTTCGGCAGCCTGAGGCAGCGAGTCTACCGTAACAACGTCGTCAGCATCACCGTGAACCAACAAGACCGGAGGTCGCGAAATAATTTCATCAGCCAACAATTCAGGTTCTAGCAAGCGTCCAGAGAAGGCAACGATGCCCGCAAATTCGTCTTCGCGCCGTGGTGCAACGTGAAGCGCCATCATGGTACCCTGCGAGAATCCGAACAACACGACTTGCTCGGGCAGCAGGTCTTCGTCCACCATCAAGGCATCAAGAAATGCATTCAAGTCTTCAACCGCAGCGTTCATACCGCGTTTGGATTCTTCTTCCGACGAACCATCGATCCACGGAATTGGGAACCACTGATATCCCATAGGCGCACCAGCGCAATTTTCCGGTGCATCGGGCGAAACAAACAGAGTATCCGGCAAATGCTCTGACAAGGGATCAGCCAAGCCCAGCAAGTCGGCACCATTCGCGCCATAACCATGTAGGAATACAATCGCTGAACGGGTTTCTCCTGAGAGAGATTCTTTGCGGCCTGCCTGCAATACGCGTGTCATCGGATACCTTCCCTGTCTTTCGCGACTTTGTAGTAGGCCCATAACACTCTGGCTGCAACGCTTCTCCATGGGCTCCAGTCTTCGGCCATTTGACGCATCGCCTTTTCTTTAGGCCGTTCGTCCAATTGAAACAAAATTCTAGCCGCTTCCTGCAACGCCAAATCGCCGGGCGCGAAAACATCTGCACGCCCTAGCGAGAACATTGCATAAATTTCCGCTGTCCAGATTCCGATACCTGGAACCTCAACCAAAGTTGAGATGACTTGGTCAGTTGTTTCTGTCCGAAGCGAAGGAAAGTGTATTTTTGCATCTGCTAGCGCTTTGGCATAGCGGATTTTCTGCCTGCTTAAACCACAAGCACGCAGTTCTTCATCGGTTGCCCACATGACTTTTCGCGGCCCTGTCAGACCTGCAACCTTTAGCCGCTTCCAGATTGCATTGGCCGCTGCAACACTAACCTGTTGGCTAACGATCGCGCTGAGCACAGCTTCAAACCCGTCCTTGCGAAGCCTTAGCGGCAACGGTCCCGTCAAGTCCAAAGCTTCCGCAAATTTGGGTTCCGCGACGGCCAACCATGCCGCGCCTTCAGCGACACAGTCATGCGTTTCAATAATTCGTCCAATCATACGTTAATCCTACCAACTAAGAAGTGATCGCCAAGCAATGGTTTTGCTATGGACCCCTCCAAGTATCACGACTACCAATTTGAATATGACATATGTGATCGACGACTCTCGCGCAAAGCGTAACGTGTTTATTTTGGTATTGGCTCAGGCCATACTTGGGGCACAGATGCCGCTAATATTTACGATTGGTGGTTTGGCTGGGCAATCTTTGGCCTCAAACCTTTGTTTTGCGACGTTGCCGATTTCGTCGATTGTTTTGGGATCGATGACATTCGCAAACCCAATTTCTGCGTTTATGCAAAAATACGGGCGACGCGCTGGATTTTTCTTAGGTGCTGCTGGCGGTGCCATTGGCGGTGCAATCGCGGCATATGGACTATATTCCAGCAGTTTCGCGATGTTTCTTGCAGGAAGTTTTGTTACCGGCAGCTATATGACCGTCCAGGGCTTTTATCGCTTCGCAGCCACTGACACGGCCTCAGAAGGGTTTCGCCCTAAAGCTATATCCTACGTGATGGCAGGCGGGCTGTTGTCGGCGGTGGTCGGCCCTCAGTTGGTTAAAGTTACTTCGGACGCAATGGTTATACCGTTCCTTGGGGCATATATTGCTGTCATCGCGATCAATGTTTTTGGTTCAATACTTTTTTTGTTTCTCGACATTCCAAAGCCAGAAACGCCGGCAGCCGATGCACCCAAGGGCCGCTCTCGTTGGGAACTTATCAAGACACCCCGAATTGCGGTTGCTGTCATTGTCGGCATGGTTAGCTATGCGTTGATGAACCTTGTGATGACCTCAACGCCACTCGCGGTTGTTGGGTGTGGTTTTGAACAGTCTGATGCAGCGAACGTAGTTTCCGGCCACGTGCTGGCAATGTTTGCGCCGTCCTTTATCACCGGTCATTTAATCGCGCGCTTTGGCGTTGAAAAAATAATGGCTATTGGTTTGGTAATCCTATCAGCTGCCGGATTTGTCGCGTTGCAAGGCATTGAGCTTGGCAACTTTTACGTTGCGCTTATCTTGCTAGGCTTTGGATGGAACTTCGGTTTCATCGGTGCGACCTACTTGCTCACCGCATCACACGACCCCCATGATCGTGGCAAAATGCAAGGTCTCAATGACTTCCTTGTCTTCGGAGGCGTAACGGTCGCTTCCCTAGCTTCAGGAGGTTTAATGAACTGTTCTGGCGGAACACCGCAAGCTGGTTGGACAGCGGTAAATCTGGCCATGGGACCGTTCTTGATGCTTGCAGGTGGGGCTTTGATCTGGCTTATGTTTAACGCGAAAAAGGAAGCGGCCTAAATTCTTCCGCTAAACGTCTTCCAGATAAGGCGCATTTTTTTGGCGGCCTCACTGTCGTTTAGCGCACCCAGAGCAACCAATTCGGGCTGGGCAACCGCTTTTTTCAAAATGCTTTCCGCTTGCCAGCCTGGCAAAAACGCAGAACGAACGGTCTTTGGCAGGGACTGTTGCTTAACCAATTGCAAAGCATCCAACCCAGTTTTAGCGAGAGCTTTGATACCCTCGGAGCGACCGTCCAATAGTGGAATTCTGCCACGTGCTTCTAGTTCCGGAACTGCGATCAGAAAGTTTGCCAGCCCAACCGCATAGCCAAATTCTACCGAAGCAGAATCATCAACATCCAAGCTTAGACAGATTGCGCGATACAAAAAACCGCTGCTTTGTTTCAAATAATCCTGAAGGTGTGCCTCGTCGTCAAACGGTTCTTTGTAGATGTCCCATCGTCTAACTTCGACAAACCCATCCAACATCTTGGCGACATCAGGGTTAAGAACCTCAGCCAATGGCGAAACAACCTCGTGGCGACGAGCGCTCTTGCCCTCGGCAATCTCGGCCAAAGCATCACGCCACCATTGAACCCGCATTTCTGCAATCATCGGCTCTTGGGTCGCCCAAGGTGCCCGCGCGACCTCGATCGCGAACGCATGAAGCGGGAACAACTTTTCACGCATCCAAACGGGCGCCGCCATGACGGCGGCAAATCGGTCAGGATCAGACTTTTGGACGATCTCAGCGCAGGCCTGAATATCAGACACTGTCGCGCACCAGTTTCCAGTTTATCGCATCAAGTAACGCCTCAAACGACGCATCAACGATGTTTGCAGAAACCCCTACAGTGGCCCAACGACGCCCCTGCCCGTCTTCACTGTCGATGATAACGCGGGTTACGGCCTCTGTGCCGCCTTGAGTGATGCGCACCTTGAAATCGACCAGACGCATATCGTCAATCGCGGCCTGATAGGGCCCCAGATCCTTGGCCAAAGCCTTAGACAAAGCGTTCACCGGACCGCGATCATTGCCAGTTTCGTCCAGCGATTCACTGACCGAAAGCTTCTTCTCGCCGTTGATTTTAACGACTACAACAGCCTCAGACAGTGAGATCATCTTGTTGTACTTGTTCTTTCGACGCTCGACCGTGACTTTGTAGCGTTTGACCTCAAAAAACTCTGGCAGCAACCCTAGCTCGCGACGGGCCAGTAACTCAAAGCTGGCTGGTGCGGTGTCGTAGGAATAACCCTCGGACTCGCGGGTTTTGATTACATCGAGGATACGAGCCAAAGCCGGGTCGCCCTTCTCAGCTCTAATTCCGGCTTCGGCCAATCGTCCGATCAGGTTCGACTGACCCGCCTGATTGGACATCGGAATGATGCGCGTATTGCCGACGTCACTCGGGTCGATATGTTCATAGGTCGATGGGTCTTTTAAGATCGCACTGGCATGGAGACCCGCTTTGTGGGCAAATGCCGACGCGCCGACAAAAGCCGCTTGCTTTTGGGGCACTCGATTGAGGATGTCGTCCAGTTTGCTGCTGACGCGAGTTAAATCCTTGAGCGTTTCGCGGCTGACACCAATTTCAAAACCACCGGCATAAGGTTCTTTCAACAGCAGGGTCGGTATAAGCGTCGTCAGATTGGCATTGCCGCATCGCTCACCCAAACCGTTCAACGTTCCTTGCACCTGTCGCGCACCTGCCTCAATCGCGGCCAATGAATTCGCCACGGCGTTTTCTGTATCGTTGTGGGTGTGAATTCCAAGGTGATCCCCGGGTATTCCCGCCTCGATTACTGCGCGCGTGATGTCATGCACTTCTGCGGGAAGCGTGCCGCCGTTGGTGTCGCATAGAACAATCCAACGCGCACCAGCCTTGAAGGCAGCCATAACAGACTGCAACGCGTAAGGTGCATTGGCCTTGTAGCCGTCAAAGAAATGCTCGGCGTCAAACAACGCCTCACGTCCCTGTGCGACCAGATGCGCAACCGACGCGCGGATGTTTTCGAGGTTCTCATCCAACGTGATGCCAAGCGCGGTTTCGACATGGAAATCATGTGTCTTGCCGACCAAACACACCGCTGGCGTTCGGGCATTTAAAACACCAGACAAAACTTCATCGTTTTCGGCACTTCGACCGGTACGTTTGGTCATGCCAAAGGCCGTCATTGTGGCCGAGGTTTTAGGCGCCTTGTCAAAGAACTCTGAGTCCGTCGGGTTCGCACCCGGCCAGCCGCCTTCGATGTAGTCAACGCCAAGCTGGTCGAGCATTTGGGCAATTTGCTGCTTTTCAGCGGTCGAGAACTGCACACCTTGGGTTTGCTGCCCGTCACGAAGGGTCGTATCGTAGATATAGAGACGTTCTTTAGACATCGGTTTGAACTTCCTTTTCTGGGTCGCTTGCGACCCAAATAGCACCGAGCCGCCCCCATGGGGCAGCGCACAAACGTCCCTCCGCAGGCCCATGCAGTCCATGGGTTTGGAAAGTCATTTGAGGGCCTCCAGTTTCGACGGATCGAAGTTGTCATCAGGCGAAAGATTCACGCCTTCGTGCGACATTTGAACCTTCACTCCGGCACTGACGAGTGCATTTTTCAAGCGGTCAACTTCTGAAAAATCTTTTGTTTCCATTGCCAGATTGCGTAACTCGTGCAGTTCTCGACCAAAGTTCGCTAGCTCCAAAGATGGACCAGTACCGTGGGAAAATACCCTCTCAAACTTTGCGTACTCGTCGCGCTCGTCGTCCTTTAGAAACCCTAAAAACCTAGCATGATCTAAAAGCTTTTGAGGTTCTCGATGAAGACCGCGCAGGTAAGTCAAAGCAAGGTGTGTATTTAGATCATCACCTAATGCAGCAAGAAATTCTGAGTCTAAAATCGCCTCATTATCTGGTGTTGGTGTGGCCAAAGAAGTTATTTTTAACCAGCGTTCCAAAGTGACTTTAGCCTCTTTCGCCTTCTTCTGCGTCCAATCCATCGGCTTGCGATAGTGCGTTTGCAAGAACACAAAGCGGATCACCTCGCCCGGAACGCCTTGTTCCAGCAAGTCTCGTACTGTGAAGAAATTGCCCAAGGATTTGGACATCTTCTTGCCCTCGACCTGCAACATTTCGTTGTGCATCCAGTAACGGGCGAATGAATCTTCACCCGCCTCGCAGCAGCTTTGTGCCTTTTCGTTTTCGTGATGTGGGAAGGTCAGATCAAGGCCGCCGCCGTGGATGTCGAACTTGTCGCCAAACAACGCCTTGGTCATTGCAGAACACTCGATATGCCAGCCAGGACGACCACGACCAAATGGGCTGTCCCACCCCGGTAAATCATCCGATGACGGTTTCCATAGAACAAAGTCCATTGGGTTTCGCTTGTAAGGAGCAACTTCAACCCGCGCGCCTGCGATCATGTCATCCACCGAACGCCCCGAAAGCGAGCCGTAGTTTTCATAGGATTTCACATCGAATAGCACGTGGCCCTCCGCCTCATAAGCGTGGCCTGTGTCGATCAGTTCTTGCGTCATCTCGATCATCTCAGGGATGAAGCGCGTCGCACGTGGGGCCTCGTTAGGCTCAAAGGCGCCAAGCGCGCCCATATCGGCAAGATACCAACCGATGGTTTCATCCGTGCGTTCTTGGATCAAATCCTCAAGCGTTCCTGCTGCACCCGCTGCTTTTCGGGCTGCTGCCGTAGCGTTGATTTTGTCATCCACATCGGTGAAATTTCGCGCGTAGGTCACATGATCGTCGCCGTAGACATGCCGCAACAACCGATAGAGCACATCGAAAACCACAACCGGACGTGCATTGCCCAAGTGTGCGCGGTCATAAACCGTCGGCCCACAGACATACATCCGCACGTTTTTTGGATCGAGCGGTTCAAAAACCTCTTTCTTGCGGGTCTTCGTATTGTGCAGTTTGATCGTGGTCATAAGTTCCTCACACGCAGTTAGCGCGGGCTTATCAACTTAGTCTAATGTTTGGAATAGAAGAACGGCCCGCGAAATATTTCAGCAGGTAATGCAGCAGCTAATAATGATCGCATTCATGTTCATGGGCCTAGCCTTACGAGGTCTACACTATACCCGTCAAGTGACTTGACGCTTTGAAGCCGCTCAACCATCTTTAATCCCATGAGCCGCGAACACATCAACTCTATTTGCCGCGCCCTACCGGGCGCTGAACATTCAGACCCTTGGGGTGGCGGTCATGATGCATGGAAAATAGGAGGCAAAATGTTTGCAGTGATCGGCACAGCGCAGAATGGCGTATCGGTTAAGACTGCAGACATTGAAACCGCCCAGATGCTGATTGATGCTGGCGTCGGTGATAAGCCGCCATATCTTCATCGAAGCTGGATAAGGTTGCCTTTGGACTGTGACCCCGCTGAACTACTCTTCAGGATCACAGCATCCTACGACATTTTAAGGGGCAAACTTACCAAAAAAGCTCAGGCCGCGCTGCCCCCCAGAGTTGGTTAGGTATAACTGACGACTTCAAATTCAATTCCGTCAGGACCATCAAAATAGAACCGTAAACCGGGTTCATAGTCGCCGTGATTGTGGGGCTCAAAACCGGCGTCTTTCACCTTCTGCTCAATCGCTGCAATGTTATCGACAACGACCCCTACGTGGTTCATTCCGCCAAGTTGCGTGTAATTGTCCGTTGGGTCTGAAAGCGTTCCGGGAGGTGTGTATAGCGCCAAATAGCTTTCCTCCTCGCCGACATGGACTGTGTGACCTCCACTGATTGCGGCGCCTTGCCAGCGGATTTTCCAGCCAAACAGTTCACACAAAATCTTTGCTGTGCCATCTGGATCGCTTACTGTGTAATTTACGTGTTCTAAGGGCATGTCTTGTCTTTCTCTTGAATTCCTCAACGAATCAAAGCTTAACTCTTCAAGTATACTTGAATTCAAGCACAAAATACTGGAGGGTTCTATGCGAAGTCGGCAAGGTCTAACTATCGGAAATGTCGCTGAGAGAACCGGTTTGGCGACATCAGCCATTCGCTATTACGAAGACATGGGTCTTGTGTTTCCGTTTCGTAATGACGCGGGACAGCGGAGATTTGCTTCTGCAGATATTCGTCGTCTTTCCTTTGTCATGATTTCTCAGTCGTTGGGTTTTAGTATCTCTGAAATTCGTAAGGCCATGGATCGCCTGCCCACCGACCGTGCACCGACCAAGGCAGACTGGACAAAAATATCCCGCCGATTTGGGGCTGAACTTGATGAACGTATCGCCAAAATGCAGCGACTGCGAGAAAAGCTAGATGGTTGCATCGGATGCGGTTGTCTAAGTCTGAAAACATGTTCCCTTTACAACAAAGACGACGCTGTTGCTAAATCTGGGCCCGGGCCGCGGCACCTGTTGGAAAGCAATTGACAAGATCGTTGCAAAATGGATCGTGCGCATAAATTTCTGAGGTCAGCATGCAAATATCAAATCGTATAGAAAACATCCTCGGCAAAGGTTCCGACGGTTGGGGCGCATTTTACAAAGCCCGCCGGATGATACGCGATGGTATTGACGTCACTGAGCTTTCTATTGGCGAGCATGACATAACAACCGACCCAATCATCCTAAATGCAATGGATCAAGCGGCGCGTGCTGGCCACACTGGTTACGCAGCCATTCCAGGCATCCATGATCTAAGAGCGGAGGTTGCGCGACGCGTGACAAAAAATACGGGCGTGAAAACGAACGTGGGGAACGTATTGATCACTCCCGGTGGGCAGTCCGCGCTTTTTGCGGCGCATATGGCGTCCTGCAATCCGGGTGACACTGCGTTATTTATTGACCCGTATTACGTCACATATCCGGGAACGATCCGCGCTGCTTCTGCTATTCCCAAGTCGATAAAGGCCAAAGCTGAAAACAATTTCCAACCGAGCGCCCAGGACATTGCTGCCTCAGCCGGCAATGCAAAATCGCTACTGATAAACTCACCCAATAATCCTACGGGAGTGGTCTATTCACGCGAAACGCTTACGGATATCGCCAAAATAAGCGTCGATGAGGACCTTTGGCTAATCTCAGACGAAGTCTACGACACGCAAATTTGGGAGGGCTCGCATCTTTCGCCAAGAAGCCTTGCGGGAATGGAGGAGCGTACGTTGGTCGTCGGTTCTATGTCCAAAAGTCACGCAATGACAGGTAGTCGGATTGGCTGGTTGATAGGTCCGGAGGCCGCGATCTCTCATCTCGAAAATCTCTCGACACATACAACTTACGGCGTCGCGGGCTTTATACAACAGGCCGCTCTTTTTGCGCTAAAGTTAGGGGACGCGTTCGAGGCATCAATCGCAGAGCCATTCCGTAGACGACGAGACCTCGCGATTTCAATCATCGAGAAGTCCAACGTGATCAACCTCATCCCCAGCCGAGGCGCTATGTACGTTATGTTGGACATTCGCGCGACTGGTCTAAGTGGTGATGAATTTGCCGATAGGTTGTTAACGCAGCACCACATAGCGTTGTTGCCCGGCGAAGGATTTGGCGATGCTGCAAAGGGGCATGTACGTGTTGCCCTAACAGTTGACGACGCGAGACTGGAAACCGCTCTTCAAACATTGGTCGATTTTGCAGAGGCAAACATAAAATAACGTGTCGCTTTTGAACCTCGTGTCGCAAATCGGAAAGACGGTCTTATCCAATACGCCAAACTATCGTGAATTCTTGTGGATAAACGATGCAAAACGATCTTAGCAAATTAGAGCTGATCACCCGCACTATCGGTGCGGAGCGCGGACGTGCGGCACGTGGGCGGCCTTGTGGGGATTAATTTTCCACCCTGTGTTTAGCCCAAATCCCGGATTCCCAACATGAACGATACGAAAACAGCCCCTGCACGCTCTGGCGGTAGAAATGCGCGGCGTGCCGCACGCTCTTCAGCATTACCTGATGAACTAAAGCCTATTCGCCCAGGCCTATCTGGAGGTACCTTCAAGCCTTTGTCAGACGCCGATGTACTGAAAATACATGAAGCAGCCCTTACAGCACTTGAAACCGTTGGCCTTGCTGACGCGCCACCCAGTGGCGTTGAGTACTTAACCAAAGCGGGCGCTATATTGGGTGACGATGGACGGCTTAGATTTCCCCGCGCCCTTGTCGAAGACACAATTGCCAAAGCCAACCGATCCATCACATTGCCGGGACGTGATCCACGATACGACCTCGATTTATCGGGTAGCCGCGTTCATTACGGAACAGCCGGCGCCGCCGTGCATATGGTTGATGTGCATGGCAAAAATTATCGTGAAAGCCTTATTCAAGACGTTCACGACGCTGCGCGCATTACCCAACAACTCGACAATATCCATTTTCTTCAACGCCCGATGGTGGCGCGCGACATCACCGACAACAAAGAAATGGATCTGAATACTATCTACGCTTGCTGTTCGGGAACGACCAAACACATTGGTACATCCTTCACCGAGCCGGACTTTGTCGATGACGCGTTGGAAATGCTTTATATGATTGCTGGCGGCGAAGATAAATTCCGCGAGCGTCCGTTCGTTTCAAATTCGAATTGTTTTGTCGTCCCCCCAATGAAATTCGCGACCGAAAGCTGCGAAGTCATGGAGAAGTGCATTCTAGGTGGCATGCCGGTGTTACTTTTGTCCGCAGGCATGGCGGGTGCCACTGCTCCGTCAACGATTGCGGGCGCGATAACGCAAGCGGTTGCCGAATGCCTTGGCGGTCTAGTGTATGTGAATGCAGTTAAACCCGGCGCACCGGCCATTTTTGGCACTTGGCCCTTTGGCTTGGATCTACGAACCGGTGCGATGAGCATCGGATCAGGCGAGCAAGCGCTGCTAACCGCCGGATGCGGACAAATGCATCAGTTCTACGATTTGCCCGGTGGCGCAGCGGCTGGGGCATCGGATTCAAAGATGCCCGACATGCAAGCAGGCTGGGAGCAGATGTGCTCAAGCGTGACTGCGGGATTGTCTGGTGTGAATATGGTCTATGAGGCTGCTGGCATGCATGCTTCACTGCTTGGGTTTTGCCACGAAAGCTTGATCCTTGGGGATGATATTATCGGTCAATCGCTGCGTTGTGTGCGTGGCATCGAAGTGAACGACGAAACTTTAGCGCTAGATCAAATGAAAGAAGTCTGCATGGGCGGACCCGGACACTATCTTGGCACCAGCCAAACCTTATCGCGTATGCAAGCAGATCACGTTTATCCAAATTTGGGCGATCGAACGTCGCCAAAAGAATGGGCTGAAAATGACAAGCCAGATCTATTGACCAAAGCAACGGCGCGAAAAGAGGATATCTTATCGCAACCCTCACCTGCGCGGTTTGATGCAGTTCTTGATCTCAATTTACGATCTAGGTTTAAAATCCATTTATAGGCAGTGACCGGGGCAACCTGCCCCGCTTTACTAAACCTCAATGCAACAGAGACGTTTTGTCTCTGGCCTTTTGCGTGGGCGGGGTATAGGCGGGCGGCGAACAGGAAAGGCACGTCTTATGGACCTCCGCAATATCGCTATCATCGCTCACGTTGACCACGGCAAAACCACCTTGGTGGATGAGCTTCTGAAGCAGTCAGGTGCGTTTCGCGCCAACCAAGCCGTAGCAGAACGTGCCATGGATAGCGACGATCTTGAGCGCGAGCGCGGGATTACCATCTTTGCCAAGCCGACTTCTGTCGAGTGGAAAAACTCTCGTATCAACATCGTAGACACCCCCGGCCACGCTGACTTTGGTGGCGAAGTAGAGCGTATCCTTTCTATGGTTGATGGCGTTGTGCTGCTGGTCGACGCCGCTGAAGGCCCGATGCCCCAGACGAAATTCGTAACTTCGAAAGCTTTGGCCCTCGGCCTGCGTCCGATTGTTGTACTCAATAAAGTCGACAAGCCGGATGCGGAACCTGATCGCGCGCTTGATGAATGCTTTGATTTGTTCGCGTCGCTTGATGCTGACGATGATCAGCTAGACTTTCCTCACATGTACGCCTCTGGTCGCAACGGCTGGTGTGACGCGGAATTAGACGGTCCTCGCAAAGATTTGGATGCCTTGTTCAATCTAATCGTGAATCACGTGCCAAAACCAAAGCAGTTGGCACATCAAGACGAAGACTTTTCGATGCTAGCCACAACGTTGGGTTCTGACCCGTTTGTTGGTCGTTTGCTGACAGGGCGTGTTGAAACCGGAAAACTTAAGGTTGGTGCAACCGTTCAAGCGCTTAGCCGCATCGGTCAAAAGATTGAGCAGTTCCGCGTAACTCGTATTCAAGCGTTCCGTGGCCTTGCCCAACAAGACATTGAAGAAGCCATGGCAGGCGATATCGTTTCGATCGCAGGCATGTCCAAAGCCACCGTTGCCGACACAATCTGCGCACTTGCTGTTGAAGACCCGCTTGATGCACAACCCATTGATCCGCCGACGATTACTGTGACGTTTGGCATTAACGACAGCCCGCTTGCTGGACGTGATGGCAAAAAAGTTCAAAGCCGTGTCATCCGTGATCGCCTACACAAAGAAGCCGAGTCAAACGTAGCGATTAAGATTGCAGACACCCCCGGTGGTGACGCGTTCGAAGTCTCTGGTCGTGGCGAACTTCAGATGGGTGTTCTGATTGAGAACATGCGTCGCGAGGGTTTCGAGCTTTCGATTTCTCGTCCGCAGGTCATCATGAAAGAACAAGACGGCCAAACGATCGAGCCTATTGAAGAAGTCACGGTAGACGTGGACGACGAATACTCGGGCGCAGTAATTGAAAAACTTACAGGTCCGCGTAAGGGTGAAATGACCGATATGCGTCAAGCCTCTGGCAAGACACGCATTGTGGCCCAAGTACCTTCACGTGGATTGATCGGATATCACGGCGAATTCCTGACAGATACTCGCGGAACCGGTGTTTTGAACCGAGTGTTCCACAGCTGGTCACCTTATCGCGGACCGATCCCCGGTCGTCGTGCTGGTGTTCTAATCTCAATGGAGAACGGCACCTCGGTCGCTTTTGCGCTTTGGAACCTTGAAGATCGCGGCAAGATGATGATCGGCGCACAAGAGCAAGTTTACACTGGCATGATCATCGGTCAGCATAGCCGTAACAACGACCTTGAGGTTAACCCCTTGAAAGGTAAGAAACTTACCAACGTTCGTGCCTCTGGAACAGACGAAGCTGTTCGCCTGACAACGCCTATGAAACTGTCGCTGGAAGAGGCCATCGCCTATATCAACGACGACGAATTGGTTGAGGTGACGCCGAACTCAATCCGGTTGCGCAAACGCTATCTCGACCCGCATGAACGCAAGCGGATGTCGAAAAAACCAAGCTAAGATTTCAACGGGGCGTTTAATCAACGCCCCGTTTTCTTTTCGGCAAATGCCTTTTGTTGCGACCGTTAGTTTGCACGGCATCGAGGGTGATAGATCTGTGCCCTCAAGAGATCGAAACTGAGGTGCGTTCAAAACATTTTGTGCAATCTACAGTATCCCTACCCTCGGCCCAAAACTTGGTGCATAAGGCGTGCAACTGAATCGTAGCACTATGAAGGACCAAAACGATGCACGATATCCGAGCGATCCGCGAAAACCCTGATGCGTTTGATGCTGCCATGGCGCGGCGGAATTTAAGCGGGGTTTCGTCCGAGGTTCTGTCTCTGGATGAGGCACGCCGGTCCGCAATACTAGCAGCTGAAACAGCGCAGTCAGATCAGAAGAAAGCAGCCAAAGAAGTTGGTGCGGCCAAGGGTCGTGGCGATGAAGCGGAATTTGAACGTCTGCGCGCATTAGTTTCGGCCAAGAAAGACGAAGTTGGCGCAATGCAGGCCGAGGCGAAAGCCAAGGATGAGGCTTTGAACGAGCTTCTGATGGGTTTGCCCAACTTGCCCTATGCAGACATTCCAGATGGTGCCGACGAAGACGACAACGTCGAAATTCGCACATGGGGCGAGCCGCGTAAGCTTAACTTTGAAGCAAAAGAGCATTTCGACATCGAAGGTATCAAGCCCGGCATGGACTTTGAGATGGCTGCTAAGCTGTCAGGTTCGCGCTTCATGGTGCTGAAAGGTGCTGTTACCCGCGTTCATCGTGCACTTGCACAGTTCATGATCGACACTCATGTTGACGAGCACGGTCTGACCGAAGCTTGGACACCTGTCCTCGTGCGCGAGGAAATGATGGTTGGCACTGGCCAGTTGCCAAAATTTGGTGAAGACAGCTATCAAACGACCAACGGCTGGTGGTTGGTTCCAACCGCCGAGGTTCCGCTGACGAACACGGTGAATGGAGAAGTGGTGGATGAGGTTTCGCTGCCGCACCGTTATGTGGCCCACACCCAATGTTTCCGGTCAGAGGCAGGCTCGGCTGGTCGTGATACCGCGGGTATCTTGCGCCAGCACCAGTTTGAGAAGGTTGAAATGGTCTCAATCGTGCACCCTGACGAGTCTGAAGCAGAACACGCCCGTATGACACGCTGCGCCGAGGCTATTCTTGAGAAGTTGGAACTGCCTTATAGGACTGTAGTTCTATGCACTGGCGACACTGGCTTCGGCGCTCGTCGCACGCATGACATTGAGGTTTGGGTTCCCGGTCAGAAAAATTTTCGTGAAATCAGCTCGATTTCAACCTGCGGAGACTTTCAAGCGCGCCGCATGAATGGTCGGTTTAAGCCAGCCGATGGCAGCAAGCCACAGTTCGTACATACACTAAACGGCTCTGGTCTTGCAGTTGGCCGCGCGTTGATTGCCGTGCTTGAGAACGGTCAACAGGCTGACGGATCGGTTGAACTGCCTGCAGTCTTGCACAGCTACTTAGGTGGCAAAACCCGCGTGACGGCTGAGGGCGAGTTGGCCTGATGACAGACAAGATCATTCCAGGTGCCGACTATGCGCGCGCGTTTAGGAATGCTTCGGGTACATTTGCAACTGGCGTGACCGTGGTGACCACCACTGGTTCAATCGGTCATGTCGGGATCACTGTGAACAGCTTTTCGTCGATCTCGATGGAGCCCGCACTTGTAATGTTCTCGGTCGCAAAGGCATCAAAGCGCCACGACAGTTTTGCAAATGAAGGCCCATTTGTCATTCACGTGATGGCGCAAACACAAGATGCAATAGCAACCGGTTTTGCCAAAGATGCACTGGCGTTTGAAAATGTATCTTATGCTGAAAACGCTGAGGGAATTCGCGTGATTGCTGACTGTTTGGCGGCGTTTGAATGTGAAACTTACGCTGTCTACGATGGTGGAGATCATGCGATCGTCATTGGTCGCGTGCTTCGATTTTCGCAAAATGACGGCGATGGCTTGCTATTCAGCCAAGGAAAATACGGTCGCTTCATTTAATGCGACAAGAACAATACTCAACGCAGGTTCAGAACCTGTCATCAAACTTTAAATGAGGCCGGATATGAGCTTTGATCGAACTGTAAAAATTGCCCCCTCAATCCTGTCAGCGGATTTTGCTAACTTCGGGCAGGAAATTAGAGCTATTGAAGACCAAGGCGCTGATTGGGTGCATATCGACGTGATGGATGGTCATTTCGTCCCAAATCTAACGTTCGGCCCACCTGCGGTTAAGGCGTTTCGTCCGCATGTGAAAACAGTCATGGATGTGCATCTGATGATCTCACCCGTTGATGCCTATATTGACGCTTATGCTGATGCAGGTGCTGATGTATTGACGGCTCATGTTGAAGCAGGCGCGCACACGCACAGAACCATGCAAGCAATTCGTGGCGCTGGAATGAAAGCTGGCGTGGCATTGAACCCCGGGACACCCGCCGAGGCCGTTGAGCATTTGCTCGACTTGACCGATCTGATCTGCGTGATGACTGTGAACCCCGGTTTTGGTGGACAAAAGTTCATCGACATGACTTCGAAGGTTCGCAAATTACGTGAGATGATTGGCGATCGTGAAATCCACATTGAAATCGACGGCGGTGTAGATCCGACATCAGCGCCCTTGGTCACCGCTGCTGGTGCAGATGTTTTGGTCGCCGGTTCCGCTGTTTTCAAAGGTGGTTCAGTTGACACGCCAGAAGTGTATGGTGCGAACATGGAAGCTATCAGAAAATCGTGCATTTAGGAAAAATCCATGGCGCTTGAACACACCCCAATATGCGACTTTGGTTGGAAGGCGCCCGCGTTTTCTCTGCCATCTACGGATGGTAAAACCTATACGTTTGAGGATGTTAAGGGCGAAAACGGCACATTGATCATGTTTATCTGCAATCACTGCCCCTATGTGGTTGGAATTCTTGATCGCTTGCAGTCTGAAATGGCTGCATTGCAGGACATGGGGATCGGCGTTGCCGCAATCAGCGCGAACGATGCCAACGATTACCCTGCGGATAGCTTTGAAAATATGGGTCTAGTGGCCGTTCGTGAAGCGTTTAGTTTTCCCTACCTTTATGACGAAACACAAACGGTAGCCAAAGCGTATGATGCAATATGCACCCCAGACTTTTTTGGCTTTGACGCAAATGGCGGACTTCAATACCGCGGTCGTCTGGATGATGCAGGTAAGAACCCCAAGTCATCCGTTAATAGGCGCGAGCTTTTTGTCGCGATGAAGCAGGTAGTTGCAACCGGGCGCGGCCCAGAAATTCAAACACCTAGCATGGGCTGTTCGATTAAGTGGAAATAACCACGGGTGCCAATATCGGCACCCTAGTTACCTACCAATCAATATAGTCTGTAAATTGGCCGAGTGCTTCGACCCAGGCGTTGAAAGTGGCATCGAAATTGCTACGGGACATGCCATCGACCTGACTAACAAAATGCTGCAAAACCGGATCGTTTTTGTCATCCAAGAATGCAGTTCCCATAACTTTTTCGACGTTCCAAGAGTTCATTGAAATAAAACTCATGCCCTCTGGGTCGTCGAAAGCCACTGAAAACTGCAGATCAGTGCACAATTCACCATTTTCACAGCCGTAAAAATTCAAAGCAAAACCGACACCGTTGGCCGCGCTGCGGATCATAGGGTCGCCGTAACTGTCGGTTGTCAGCTCTGCTTTATAACCTAGGTCTTGCAATGCAGTTATGATCGAGTCTGGATAGGCCGCTGATACTGATGTTGGTCCTGCGACGGCTTGTTGAGTAAACAGCAAACCGGCAAAGGTTAATCCAATTATGTGAGCTTTGAATTTCATAGTCATATGGCGTTCCTCTCTAATCGTTTTGATTAGTTTACCAAAGAAATGTACCCATGAACTATGCGCCAGATCAAGCTTTTTGGTAGTCGTTGGACGAAGCCACCAATGGACATCGCCCATCAACCGACTATAAACGCCGAAAGTTCTGAATTTGGAGTGCCTTACCTATGGCCGATGCTGAGCAGCCGCAGATTTATTTGATTACCCCCTCTGAATTCGAATTGTCGATTTTCACGCCACACCTGTCGAAGGTTCTAGATACGACCGAGGTCGCATGCCTTCGCCTTGCAATGTCGACACGTGATGAAGATCGTATTTTGCGGGCTGCAGATGCCATTCGCGAAGTGACCCACGCTCACGAAGTCGCGCTTGTGATCGACAGTCACATTATGATGGTTGAACGTTTGGGACTCGACGGCGTGCACTTGACCGATGGCGCACGCTCTGTCCGTAAAGCACGCGATGAACTTGGCGCAGACGCAATTGTTGGCGCCTATTGCGGTCAATCACGGCACGAGGGTTTAAATGCAGGCGAAGCAAGCGCGGATTACGTTAGCTTTGGCCCTGTGGGCGCGTCCTCTCTCGGCGACGGAGAGCAGGTTGAGACTGACTTGTTTAAATGGTGGTCGGAAGTGGTTGAAGTGCCTGTTATTGCCGAAGGCAACCTCACTGACGATGACGTGCGTAAGCTGGCAACAATTACCGACTTTTTTGGTATTGGTGATGAAATTTGGTCTTCTGAAGACCCTTCCGCGCGGTTGAACGAAATAGTTCAGGCAATTAACTCATCTCTCTAAAGCGCGTAAATTCGCGTCTAACTGTACTTTCCAATTCAAACGCGAGTTTTTTCCGGTCACTCCAGTTCCGCATATCAAGGGCAGGACTGTAAACGACGTCGACAGAGCCGTTCCAACGCGCGCCAAGCACTTGAAGAACATGCGGCCCAAAATCCATATCCCCCCACCATCCATAGTACCGTGGATCTTTACCTGTAGGAGAGTGATAGATCACCGAGATGGGCTGGATAAATGCATTTTGTCGCAATTCTTCCGTTAAGAATGGTGCAAATAGAGTTGTTTTAAAAGATAAAACCCTTTGACCATCTGATGAAGTGCCTTCTGGAAAAAATAGCAATCGGTGACCAAGTTTTAAGCGGCCTTTAAACACTTGGATGTGCTTTTGTGCATCGCGACGGTCCCGTTTGATAAACACGGTCCCTGTTGCACGTGCCAACCGTCCGATCCCCGCCCAACTTTTTACTTCTGACTTTGCGACAAAGTAGATCCTCTTTCGTGCATTCAGAACAAAGATGTCCAGCCAGCTAGAGTGATTGGCGACGACTGCGCCGGGATGCTCCATAGCTTTACCGTGGAAACGGATATTTAGGCCAAGAATAAGAAGAGCAATGCGACAAACCACCTGAGTGATCCGCTGAGTTAATGGTCGATGTTCCCCAAAAAAGGGTCGTTCAATCAATCGGACAATGCTGTGGAAACACAGGCCGAGCGCTAGGACAAAGACCAACGGGACGCCGCGCAATATAACGCGCAGCCATCCCAAAATCCCTATTGGATCCGGCTTCAGCTCTGGTTCATCTGCCCAAGTGGAAGTCATGCTCGACCCGACTTTTCATATATTTGGCGCTGACGGGCATTCATTCGTTTGGTGTCCATAATCAGGCAAACGTCCGTTGTGTTAAATGCGTGGTCTACAAATGCGCCCTCGCCGACAAATCCACCAAGCCTTAGGTACGCTTTTATCAATGCCGGCGTTGCAAGCATGGCCGATTTCGCATCTAGATCGGCTTTGGCAATAAGGTCCATGGGTTGAAAGGCCTCACTACGTGCACGAACACGCAGGTCTTCCGGCGCCAAATGCCTATGGTGGAGCAATGATAGAGGGCCAGAAAACTGCTCTGGGTCGATGCCGTGAAAGCTCGCGACGCCGAAAAGAACCTCAATCTCGTGTAGCAATACGTAGTCCGCCAGCCCATTCCAAAGATGGTACATAGCGGCGCTACCACGGTATTCAGAGCGCAGACACGAGCGCCCAAGTTCAAGCAACTTGCGGCCAGAATCCTTGAGGACACTTAGGTCGTACTCATCTTCCGAATAAAACTGTCCGATAATCTTTGCTCGATCCTGACGCAGCAATCGATACACCCCGACGACGCCGTTCAATACGTCTGGGCCAGCGGCGGTGTCTATCAGCAATAGATGATCGAAATGGCGGTCGAATTTGTCAGTCTCAAGTCGATTTTCGTGATCGACGTCAGGTCCATCTGACCCAAGTTCGGCAACAAACACATCATAGCGAAGCCGTTGGGCTGCGCGTAAATCTTCTGGCGATGACGCCAGTCTTGTCACAAAAGTCGAGAGCTGCGACTGCATTCGAAACTAAGCCTCATTGTTGGGATTATGTTCTAGGCAGGTCGGAAGTGATTGACAACAGTGGGGTTTTCCGTGATCGCCTTAAGATTGTATTAACTCTTTAGGGCTTACGGTTCTTCTGAAAAAACAGGAGTCAGTAATATTCTATCGCCTGCAATAACCACTTTGCCTTGCTCGCGGAAATTAACGGTTATCCAACCGTTTATATTGGATTGCACTTGTCCCAATCCCCAATCCGGTTGGTCGGGATGGCGCACCAACATTCCCGGTTCAAGCATACTGTTCATATTTGGCAAACCACCCTTGCAAAACGAGTAAGAATTTTGAGAAACGATAAACCGAACCTACCAGCCTTGCTAGGGGCACGCATCTGCCATGATCTTATTAGCCCGGTCAGCGCGATTAGTAACGGAATGGAACTGCTCCACCTCTCTGGCGATCTAAGCGGCCCAGAGGCTGAGCTGATTGATGAAAGTGCGCAAAACGCTTGCGCACGCCTTAAGTATTTCCGACTGGCATTTGGACAGGTGGGTCCGGATCAATGGATTTCTGGTTTGGAAATGACAGATATCGCCACTCGGCATTTCTCCACCGACTCTTTTAGGGTTCAGATGGATGTACCGAACGAAATGTCACGATTAAACGCACAAATGACCCTGCTGTTACTTTTGTGCTGCGAAACGCTGCTGTCCCAGCGAGGTACAGTTTCAGTCAGGGGTGCAGGAAACATTGAATGCCAAGGTACGCTCAACACTCAACGCCAAAACCTTTGGACTGCGCTACTAAAGAACACAGATTGGCCAGCGGATTTGGCAGCATCTGACGTACATTTCGCACTTGCGCGTGAGGCGCTAAACACGAGTGGTTTGCAGTTGCGTAGTAAACAACAGGATCAGGTTTTGACGTTGACAATAGAACCAGTGATGACCGGCCTGCAACTCAACCGCGAACCGTCCCGTCCCCAACGACAAGGTACTTAAAACTTGTCAATTGCTTGGCACCGACTGGTCCCCGTGCATGCATTTTGCCTGTAGCAATGCCTATCTCGGCGCCCATGCCAAACTCACCACCATCTGCAAACTGCGTAGATGCATTACGCATCAAGATTGCGCTGTCTAGCCGCTCAAAAAAACGCTCTGCCGCAGTATCACTTTCAGCAATTATGCAATCCGTATGATTTGAACCATATTGTCGGATATGTGCGATTGCATCGTCGACGTCGCTAACAGCTTTTGCCGCAATCACCATGTCGAGGAATTCTTTGCCCCAATCTTCATCACTTGCAGCAATTGTGCCTTCGATATCTGAGAGTTTTGGACCAGCGTGAACTTCTACCCCGGCATCAATCAACGCCCGAACGACACCTTGGCCAATGGTTGAGACTATATCTTCGTGTATCAACAAGCATTCAGCCGCGCCACAAATCCCAGTTCGCCGCGTTTTTGCGTTCATAACGACCTTCAACGCCTTCTCAGGATCTGCCGATTTGTCGATATAGATATGAACAATTCCCTCAAGATGCGCAAAAACGGGCACTCGAGCCTCGCGTTGGACCAGACCAACCAGTCCTTTACCACCACGCGGTACAATTACGTCGACATGATCCGTCATTGTCAGAAGTTTTTGAACAGCGGCGCGGTCTCTTGTTGGGATAAGTTGAATCGCGTCTTCAGGCAATCCAGCGTCAATCAATCCCTTCACAAGACAAGCGTGAATTGCACCCGAGCTGTGAAAGCTTTCTGACCCGCCACGTAAAATTACAGCGTTGCCAGACTTAAGACACAACGCTCCGGCGTCGGCCGTCACGTTTGGACGACTTTCGTAAATTACGCCGATTACGCCAAGAGGGGTTCGCACGCGTTTAATATTTAGACCCGAAGGTTGATCCCACTCTTCAATCTTTTCTCCGACCGGATCATCCTGCGCTGCGACTGCATTCAACCCATTGACGATCCCCTGAATACGGTCTTCATCGAGCATAAGACGATCCATCATTGCTGGCGACAGACCCTTATCGCGACCAAACTCTAAATCTTTTTTGTTCGCTTCAATGATGGCCGCTCTATTTGCCCAGACATGACTTGCGGCCGATTGCAGTGCAGCTTTCTTTGCTTGTGCCGGCGCGAAGGCAAGTTCGGCCGCGGCAGATTTTGCCCGCTGGCCAAGATCGTTCATGATGGCGTCAATGTTATGCGTGTCAGTCATGTTGTGCCTTTCTACCGCCAAGCTGAGAATTCAACATCGAGCGGGAATATTCTTAGTCAATAGATGTCAAATAGCCAAATCATCACGGTGGATCAGCGCGGTTCGTGCTGGATAGCCTAATATGGATTCAATCGCATCTGACCGTTGGCCCTTTATGGCCTCGGTTTCCGAAGACGTGTAGCGGATCAATCCTTGCCCAAGATGCAAGCCGTTGGGATCGCGAAGTGTGACTGGATCACCTCGTCCAAACTTACCGGAAACATCAGTAATACCGGCGGACAGCAAACTTTTGCCTTGTGACAACGCTTTTGCCGCACCTGTATCAACGGTTATATCACCTTTAGGTTTCATGGTGCCAATCCAACGTTTACGCGCGGTATAAGGATCGCCTTGAGCCACAAATGTTGTCGCATTCGATCCGTTTTCCAAAGCGTGTAGAGGTCGTAAAACCGACCCTTCGGTGATGATCATCGCGCAACCTGATGACGTCGCCGTCTTTGCTGCCATCACTTTGGTTTTCATGCCACCTTTGGAAAGACCCGATCCCGCATCACCTGCCATAGCTTCAATTTCGGGGGTAATCGTTTGGATTTCGCTCAGGCGCTTTGCGGCTTTGTCCGTTTGCGGGTTCGCAGTATAAAGACCATCCACGTCCGACAGTAAAACTAGAAGATCGGCCTCGATGGTAACTGCTATTTGGGCCGCCAGTCGGTCGTTGTCGCCAAATCTAATTTCATCGGTCGCGACGGTGTCGTTTTCGTTTACGATCGGAACCGTGCCAAGATCTAATAGTGTGGCCAACGTCGCACGCGTGTTTAGATAGCGGCGTCTATTTGTGCTGTCCTCGAGCGTCACAAGGACCTGAGCGGTTTTGATCCCGTGCGGTGCAAGAGCTTCTTCATAGGCCCTAGCAAGGCGAATTTGACCAACGGCAGCGGATGCTTGTGACTGCTCAAGGCGCAATTCACTACGGGGAAGTCCCAATACTTCTCGGCCCAAGGCAATGGAACCGGAAGAAACCAAAACGACATCAGCCCCCCGATTTCGCAATGCCACGACGTCTTCTGCAAGGGCCGTCAGCCAATCCTTGCGAAGTGAACCCGTTTCTTTGTCGACCAAAAGCGCAGAGCCAATTTTGACAACAACGCGTTTGGCATCACCTATGGATGCCACGCTTCGGGCTCCTCGTTTTCTTGTTTGATGCGCAGCTTGTCGACATCAATTTGACTACGCAGGGCACGCAGAACATCGGTCACCCCTATTTGGGACACACCGGACATCGCAATAACAGGTCCACCCGACGCTTTTTCAAGCTCTTTAACGTATTCGTCTTGGAACTCTTCCGGCAATGTGTCGACTTTGTTCAGAACGGTGATCCGAGGCTTATCGGCAAGGAAACCACCGTAGGCATCAAGCTCATTTACAATGGTTTTGTAATCGCCAACGATATCATCAGACGACCCATCAACGAGGTGCAATAGGACCGAGCAGCGTTCAACGTGTCCTAGGAACAAATCACCGAGGCCACGACCCTCGGAGGCGCCTTCAATTAGGCCCGGAATATCGGCTACAACGAATTCTGTCCCATCAACGCCTACGACACCTAGGTTTGGGTGCAGGGTCGTGAACGGATAGTCCGCGATTTTTGGGCGCGCGTTTGAGGTCACGGACAAGAAAGTGGATTTACCTGCATTTGGTAGACCCAGCAGACCAACGTCTGCAATCAATTTCAAGCGCAGCCAGATTGTGCGATCAATGCACTCTTGCCCGGGATTGGCACGACGTGGTGCTTGGTTGGTCGAAGATTTAAAGTGCAGGTTGCCAAAACCACCATTGCCGCCTTTGGCGAGAACAACTCGGTCTCCGATGTTCACCATATCGGCAATCACCGTTTCCTCGTCTTCGTCTAGAACCTCGGTGCCGGCTGGGACGCGTAATATGATGTCGTCGCCGCTGTGTCCTGTGCGTTGGTTGCCCATTCCAGGAATGCCGTTTCCGGCAAAAAAGTGCTGCTGATAGCGAAAATCGATCAGGGTGTTTAAACCCTCAACAGCCTCGATGATAACCGAGCCGCCGTTGCCGCCGTCGCCGCCATCGGGTCCACCGTATTCGATGTATTTCTCGCGTCGGAAACTAACGCATCCGGAGCCACCCGCACCTGAGCGGATGTAAACTTTGGCGAGATCGAGAAATTTCATTGGTCTGCTTTCAATTTGGTTGTCGCAGCGATTACGCTATTGCGTCGCGGTTCTCAAGCTATGCCAACGCTCAGCGGTCAATTCCATGCGCTGAATATCGGTTTCTCGTCCCAAAGGACGTGAAAGAAGCGGCTCAACGTGGGTATCGACGAAACCGTGCTTAAGAAGAACAGCGCGTGAGGCATCGTTTCCTGGCATATGGCCGGAAATTATCGTTTCCGAACTTTCTGAAAAGTGATCACTGACGACAGCACAAACTGCTTCGGTCATCAAGCCCGCGCCGTGTTTGTGCTTGGCAAGCCAATACCCAAGATCCGCCCCACCTGAGATTGTTCCGATTAGGCCAGTCCCGTCATCTATCGCCCAGTTCGAACCTTCGACCCCGGAAATAAATTCTTCTGCATCCGACGCCGTATATGGCCAAGGCGGAGCTGACAGCCACCGCATTACAGACCATTCAGCAAGACAACGCACTTGTGCAGGCACATCGGCCTTCAATAATGGGCGAAGTGTAAGCCGTTCAGTTCTTATAATCGGCGTCATTTCATTTCTGCCTTCGCCGCCCAGTCGTCACGGCTAAGCGTGAAATGGATCGACTCGATTTCAGAATTACGGGCTTTGCAAAAGTCGCTGCAGACCTTCACACGTTTAAAACCCACCTTCTCAAGCACGCGGGCCGAGGCTGGGTTGTCGTGCCAAACACAGGCTTTCAAGCTATCGATGACCGGATTTTCAAACTCATCTTTGATCCGCATATTAAGCGCTTGGGTCATTATGCCTTTGCCCCAAAACGAACGATCAATCATGTATCCAATATCATTTTCAACAACACCAATCACACCCGCAAAGTCGCCATCGACTTCTATGACTTTCACAATGCCGGCTTTGGCTTCTGGCGTATTCATACGCATGCGGGTGAATTCTTCGTCGGCTGGAAACGGCCAGCTAGACGTCATCTTGACCACATCGAAATCCGAAACGATCGCACTAAATGCGTCAAAGTCGTTCTCGCGGAATATTCTGAGAGTGATGTTCATGTGCATTCTCCGTCCGTGGCGCCCTATGGGGCTACCACGGGCGCAAGAATATTACGATTTCAGTCGCTTTGAGTAGGTCCATGTCGGGACATTCGCATTGCGGGCGACACTGAAGGTTTCGGCGTCGCCAAGGTATTGAAAGCCGCAATTGGTCAAGACACGAGCCGACGCGGGGTTGTCTTGAAACACCTCTGCAAAAATCGTCTCGTTCTCATTGGGGTTTGCCGCAAGCAAAGCCGGAATAGTTGACGACGCAAGGCCCGTGTTCCAATAAGCCGGTGCAACCCAATAGCGAATTTCGGTTTGATTACGATCCATGCGCTGTAGGGAAACGATCCCCATGACTTCTGCGCCACCGGAACTGGTGCCATCCATGACCCAGATATCCTCAACCCGATCCTGAGCAAAAGCGCGTTCTATATACGCATCTGCCGCACCTGGCGGCATTGGATGAGGCACTGAACGGGTCATACGCGCAACGCGCTCATCTCCGCTGTACATTTCGATCATTCCCTTGTCCGAATAGGCCAAGGGGCGCAAAACGCAGCGCTCGGCTTCAATAACCTGCTGCTGTGCGATCGCTTCCATTTTCATGTCTTCTCCTCCTCCGAAAAGACCTGTTGATATGCTCATCTGTAAAAATTCAGATGTGTGTTCCTATTTCTCGCTTCAACCCAAGCACACTGTATCTCACCTAAATGTGCTCTGAGTTGGGCAACATGCAGAAGTGCGCCAACGAGAAAAGGGACCGGCTACGCCGATCCCTTATTTTTCTTATCGAAACCTTAAGGTCGGCTTACTCAGCGGCCTCCGCCACTGGGAGAACCGAAATATAGGTGCGGCCTTTAAAGCCTTTGCGGAAAGTCACTGCGCCTTCGACTGTTGCGAAGATAGTGTGATCTTTGCCTTGGCCTACGCCTTCACCCGGCCACCATTTGTTGCCGCGCTGGCGCGCAATGATGTTGCCTGGAATTGCGGCCTGACCGCCATACAGTTTCACGCCAAGACGACGACCAGCTGAGTCGCGACCGTTACGGGATGAACCGCCTGCTTTTTTATGTGCCATTAGGTATCTCCTAAGCCTTGGTTACTGAGCCAGCTCTTTAGCTTGCTCAATCCATTCCGGTTTAACTTTCAAGCCTTCTACGTCGCCGTCAACGGCTGCGAGTTGTGCGAAAGTGGTGATGCCTGCAGCGTTCAGCTTTTTAACAGCAGCTGGACCAACACCATTCAGTGTTGCCAGATCGTCTGCAGCAGCTTCAGCGACCGGTGCGGCAGCTTCTGCTTTTTTCGGAGCAGCTTTGGCTTTCTTTGGTGCGGCAGCTGGTTCAGCAGCGGGCGCCAACGCTCCACCGATTGCAGCTTTTACGCCTGACTTGTCAGCGCCAGCAGACAGAATGTCTGTGATGCGAACGAGTGTCAGTTGCTGGCGATGGCCACGTGTACGCTTAGAGCCGTGCTTACGGCGGCGTTTAACGAATTTAATCGTCTTTTCGCCTTTGATCTGGTCGATCACTTCCGCTTGTACAGCAGCGTCTGCGACAAACGGAGCGCCAACAGTAGCGGTATCGCCACCAAGCATCAGAATGTCGTTGAATTGAATTGTTTCACCTGCGTCTGCAGCTAGCTTTTCAACACGGAGCACGTCGCCCGATTGAACTTTGTACTGCTTGCCGCCGGTTTTTAGAACCGCGAACATGCGTTCTTCCTTTACTCTACCGCGTTCTGAGGTCCCCTTTCGGGTGTTTTCGGCCTTAAGCCACCGGGAACAGCGCGTCGATTAGACGATATTAAAAACGCCCGATACAGGGATTCCTGTCGGGTTCGCGGTGTATCGCTTTGCGTCGGTGATAAGTCAAGCGATAAAGGTTAGAGCACCTGTTCATGCGCAAGAATTGCAATGGCCGCCCCAAGGTTAAACGAGATACCGCCATAGACGCGATCAAAACTCTCGATCAATGCACGATTAAAGCGTTTACCTTCTGGCGTTTCAAAAAATGCAATCTGCGCCTGCAAAAGATCGGTATCAAGCGGATCGTAGGCCAACAAAAGGAACGAATATATCCACTCAGAAATCTCGTACCGCAAATTGTCTTCCTCAGACCAAATTTGAACCAGAATGTCCTCTTCGCTCATTCCAAGGTCAAACCCTTCTGAGACAATGCCCAAGTTGAACTCATACATGCTATTCATGGCGCCAACGACGTTGGTGTTGATCAGATCACCAGCCTCGATCAGAGCGGTCAAATCCTGCATGCGTCGGTTGTTCTTTTCAAAGGTCTGCCAATAGGTTTCGATGGCTGCCGCTTCAACTTTTGGGTCCAGCATCGCAACACGACCCTTAAGTTCGTAGCCAACTGCAATTTGCCAAGCATCGCTTTCAAGGAACTCAAGAATCTCATCTCTGGGCGCGTCGCCAAACGAACTCAGAAATTCTTCTTCAATTTGGCTGCTTAGCACGGTTTCATCGAATATTTCATCCAGAGTATCGGTCCAAGCGCCCCCAAAGCTGCTGCCGAAAAACTCCATTGGAATATTTTGATTGTCCGACAAACCTTCTGCCCGAACGACTTCAATCATTTCGTCTAGGCGCACAAGTGAGAGAAGGTATTCGTCTTCCGTTTGCCCTGCAAAAAGCTGGGAAGGTAACAAAATCAGACAGAGTAAAAAGCGTTTCATGGGTCGCAATCTTTAACTAGGGATCGATGTTTCCTACAAATACTATCGGCATAGGAATTGCAAAGAAAACCGGTTGCACGACCGTTCATCTACGATTAAACGCGCCACACCAGACCCCCGCGGAGAGGTGCCGGAGTGGTCGAACGGGGCGGTCTCGAAAACCGTTGAGCCTTCACGGGTTCCCAGGGTTCGAATCCCTGTCTCTCCGCCACACAGCCCCGATCTCGCATAATACCAATATATTCCTATTTTTATTGACTATTTACACATAAGACCCCACTACTACCCGCCAAATGGACCCCAAAAGGACCCCCATAGTGGCTTATCCAATCCACACATTGCAGAAGAAGAAAGGCAAGTATTACGCTTGCGTGCAGCTTCCAGACGCAGTTCGACATCTGCACTCTGAACCACGGATACGGATTTCGACGGGTGAATGTGACCTTCGTCATGCTGAATTGGTTGCCCGAGACACTTCCGTTCCCGAGATTCACCGACGCATTGATATCCTTTTCGACCGTCTTGATCCTGTGGTTGAAGGCTTGAGGGATATTCTGGAGTCTAAGGGCTTTGCCGTCAGCGAGTGGTATCAGGAAAGGCGGATTACGTTTGCCATTAGACCTTCGGGATTCATTCCTGCCAAGTACGCAAAAAAGTATGATGTCACAGATCATGCCAAGGATTATATTGGTCTTTGCTATCTGATCAGCCAGCTTGGTTTCGCTATACCCAAGTCAGTTGTTGAGCTTTTAAATGGGGATGACGCTAAGAGACTGCATGAACTTTCGCAGCATCAGACCGCCAGCCCAGAAGCAATTACCGTACTACTTAAAGGACACGACGTGCTAGACCCCGAGGTTCAGAAAGCACTCCATTTTGTAGTGGACCCGTCTCCTGTTTTGAGTCTGGGGGATGGTTGCGGCGATCAACTATATTCTAGTTTAGCCGAGGAGCTAATTGAAAAGAAGAAGAACAAGGATAGCAAAGACGTTCAGGGCAAAAGAAGAAACTCTGCCGCCATGTTCATCAAGGTGAATGGTGATAAGCCAATTGGTGAATATGACAAACTGCACATGATTGAGATGGCTCGCTTCATGGATGAAGAAGGCAAGGGAAATGCCACAATAAAAAACTATGTCTCATATACCAAGCAAGTCTTTGATCATGCCGAAACGGTCAGAGGTCCAAACGGAAGTCCTCTTTTACCGAGCCATCCCATGCACGAATTTAGACTAGCTGAGTACGGCAAAAAGGCTCAAAGCTACCTTCCATTAAACAAAGACGACCTATTAAGATTGGGGGCTGACCCAGATAACTAGTTCAAATACTTCTTAACCCATTGTCTTAGCTGTGATAATTGCACTGACGGGTCACTGTTGTTAAAACGCCACTCACATTCCTTCAAATATAGTCCAAATTGGGCCTTTGGAACACCG
>JAQWQJ010000123.1 GCA_029244725.1 Paracoccaceae bacterium | reverse complement strand
CATAAACTGGCCGCAGTTCGAGCCGTGGTTCCGGCAACAAAATGCTCGACCAGGCGACCCTGTTTATACTTACTTAAGCGACTCTTCCGCATGCTTCCCATGATAACACCTTTTTCGCGTTATCTGGGTCAGCCCCAAATCTTCTATTCAATGGCTTATGCCAGTGAATTATCGATGCTTTTGCAAGCGTCCATCAGACCTTGAACGGCTTTAACAGATGTGTCGAAGCCTTCCTGCTCAGCTTTGTTGAGCTTGATGTTGATAACCTTCTCAACACCGCCAGCGCCGATCACCGTTGGAACGCCAACATACATGTCGTTTACACCAAGATCGCCGTCACAATAGGCAGCACATGGAAGCACGCGCTTTTGGTCTTTTAGATACGCTTCGGCCATTTCGATGCCTGAAGCAGCAGGCGCATAATACGCCGAGCCAGTTTTCAAAAGACCAACGATCTCTGCGCCGCCATCACGGGTGCGCTGAACCATTTCGTCCAGTTTTTCTTGGGTTGTCCAACCCATGTCGATCAGGTCAGGCAGAGGAATGCCGCCAACAGTTGAATAACGTACGGACGGCACCATTGTATCGCCGTGGCCGCCCAGAACGAACGCGGTCACATCACGCATGGAAACGTTGAATTCTTCGGCTAGGAAATGACGGAAGCGAGCTGAGTCCAAAACCCCGGCCATGCCGCAAATCATGTTGGTCGGAAGGCCCGAGAATTTCTGCAGCGCCCAAACCATCGCGTCGAGCGGGTTGGTAATGCAGATAACGAAAGCGTTCGGAGCGTGGGCAGCGATGCCTTCGCCAACCGACTTCATCACTTTAAGGTTGATGCCCAAAAGGTCGTCACGGCTCATGCCTGGTTTGCGTGCAACACCTGCTGTTACGATGCAGACGTCTGCCCCTGCAATGCCAGCATAGTCGCTGGTTCCTGACATGTTGGCGTCGATTTTTTCGACCGGGCCGGATTCGGCGATGTCGAGTGCCTTGCCCTGAGGCAGACCGTCAGCAATGTCAAAAAGAACGACGTCGCCGAGTTCTTTGATGGCTGCGAGATGTGCGAGTGTTCCGCCGATGTTGCCAGCGCCAATCAGCGCTATCTTAGGTCTGGCCATGGAAAAGGTCTCCGATGCGTTAAAATCGGGGCTATGGCTAGCGATTTTGTTTCGTCAAAGCAAGAGTGCTGCGGCGCGGCATTATCGCGAATTGGGTTTAGTCTTTACTTTGATGGCGCTAGAACACGGTTGAACTCAGGATTTCGAACGGTTTTTAGCGTGATTTTCGATTTTACTTTTTTCGCGTTAGCAATTCCTGCGGTGATCTTTGCAGGGATTTCTAAAGGCGGTTTTGGATCGGGCGCGGCATTTGCTTCGGCATCGATTCTCGCTTTGGTGTTCCCTCCTGCGATTGCAATTGGTGTGATGCTTCCGCTTTTGATGCTTATGGATGTGGGGTCTCTTCGTCCCTATTGGCGCAAGTGGGATTGGCAGCTATCAAAATACGTGCTGATTGGGTGTTTGCCTGGCGTCGTGCTTGCGTCCTTGTTGTACAAGGCAACCGACCCCGACGTCTTTCGTTTTCTTATTGGCGTCATATCTTTGGCATTTGTCGCATGGCAGATCGGGAATGAGCTTGGTTGGATAACAAAGCGGTCCAGACCTATTGGCCGCGTTGGTGGGATGATTGCCGGCGCGACCGGCGGCTTTACCAGCTTTATTAGCCACGCAGGCGGGCCACCTGTGGCGGTATACCTGCTTAGTCATCCGGTTAGCAAAACAAGCTATCAAGCGTCGACGGTGTTGATTTTCGCGGTGATAAACCTAACCAAGGCAGTGCCGTATACATACCTTGTGATTTTTTCGAAGCAGACATTGCTTGCAGATTTATACCTTGCGCCGTTTGCTTTGATCGGCGTTTGGATAGGCGTTCGGGCGCATTACATGATCCCTGAGAAAGCATTTTTTCGACTGACGTATGTTCTGTTGGTACTGACAGGCAGCAAATTGATCTGGGATTCACTTACCTGATTATGCGCTCGCAGCGTCACTACGCTGCAATGCGGAAAAAACGGTTGAATTTTTCATTCAAGTTTGGTCTTTATCGCGCAACTTTATTGCGAGAGAGATTCCATGGCTCAAGATACCCGCCCATATCGGTCCGTTTTGTATATCCCCGGTTCAAAAGACCGGGCTTTGGATAAAGCGCGAAATCTGCCGATCGATGCGATTATCTTTGATCTCGAAGACGCGGTTGCGATCGACGAGAAAGAGAATGCTCGTGGCACGTTAAAAGCGGCGTTGGATCAAGGTGGTTATGGATCAAGGGTTAAGATTGTTCGGATCAATGCTCTCGGCACGGTTTGGGGTGCAGATGACGCGCGCGCCGTTGCTGGGATGGATGCGGATGCGGTTCTTCTGCCCAAAGTAGATAGCGCAGCGGATGTTGAGGCGCTTGCAGCTTTGATCCCTGGCGATCTTCCAATTTGGGCCATGATGGAAACCCCGCGCGGGATGCTGAACGCAGCTGAGATCGCCGCACACCCGCGTTTGGCTGGTTTTGTGATGGGGACCAATGACTTGGCCAAAGAGCTGCAGAGCCGGTTTCGCGCTGATCGATTGCCCATGATCGCCTCGCTTTCTTTGTGCCTATTGGCGGCTCGGGCTGAGGGCCTGGTTATTGTTGACGGTGTTTATAACGCATTCAAAGATGGCGAAGGCCTGCAAGCTGAGTGTGAGCAGGGGCGGGACATGGGCTTTGACGGCAAGACGCTGATCCATCCAGCACAGGTCGAAATCACTAACACAGCCTTTGCACCTTCAGCTTCAGAAATTGATTTGGCCAAGCGCCAAATCGAAGCTTTTGACGAGATCGAAACTGCCGGAGGCGGCGTTGCAGTCGTTGACGGAAAGATCGTGGAAAATCTTCACATTGTCACGGCGCAGCAAATTCTGGCAAAAGCAGAGGCAATCGCTGCTCTTGCATAAGGATTCTCAGCTATGACCACTCTTATTATTGGCGTTTTTCTGTGGATTGACGCCCACCTCCTCAAACGTGTTCTACCTTCAGCTCGTGAAAAGTTGGGCGACAAAGGCAAAGGTCTTGTGGCGCTTGCTAGCTTAATTGCGTTGATCCTTATGGTCGTCGGATACCGTATGGCAGATGGCCCAGTCTATTGGGGCGGCTCGCCTATGCTGACCGGCATCAACAACCTTTTGATGCTGATAGCGGTTTACCTGTTCGCAGCTGCTGGCATGAAGTTGCGGATCACGCGGACGATCCGTCACCCGATGCTTATTGGTGTCGTCGTTTGGGCAGTTGCTCATTTGTTGGTGAATGGTGATTTAGAGTCGTTCATTCTATTCGGTGGCATGTTGGTGTGGGCGAAAGTTTCGATGCTCTTGATTAATCGAGCCGAGAAAAACTGGGTAAAGCCAGATGCAAAGCCGCTGAAGAAAGAAGTCATCGGGGTTGTAGCGGCGCTTGTCGTTTACACTGCGATTGTCGCTATTCACGTGATCTTTGGTCTTGCGGTGTTTGGATAACATTATGAAATTGTATCGTTTTTTAACTTCTGATGACACGTCAGACTTTTGTCACAAGGTCACGAAAGCCTTGAACAAGGGTTGGGCGCTTCATGGTGATCCTACTTACGCATTTGATGCCGCCAACGGCGTAATGCGTTGCGGACAAGCCGTCGTGAAAGACAAAGACGGCGAATATTCACCAGAAACGAAACTAGGAGAGCAGTGATGGTCAAAACCAACGCTGGGCGTTTTTTTGAGGAATATGCAGTCGGGCAGGTCATCGACCACGCCGTGCCAAGGACTGTCACAAATGGTGAGAGGGCTTTGTATCACGCGCTCTATCCTGCGCGACATGCGCTTTATTCCTCGGATGAATTTGCCCGGGCGAGTGGTTTGCCGGAAAGCCCTCTTGATGATTTGGCGGCGTTTCATGTCGTATTCGGCAAGACTGTCCCGGATGTGTCTTTGAATGCCGTGGCCAATCTGGGGTATGCCCAAGGACGTTGGTTAAAGCCGGTTTATGCCGGAGATACTTTGCGATCGACATCTGAAGTTATCGGGGTCAAGCAAAACTCTAACGGGAAGTCGGGTGTGGTTTACGTGCGTACGCGCGGATGGAATCAGCGCGACGAGGTTGTCATCGAATATGTTCGCTGGGTGATGGTTCGCAAACGTGATCTCGACGCGCCTGCCCCAGAAACGGTGATCCCAGATTTACCCAAGGTCGTCGATCCTGCGGATTTGGTTGTTCCTGATGGCTTGGATTTCACGGATTACGATTTCACGTTGGCAGGCGAGGAATACCGCTGGGGCGATTATCAAGTTGGTGAGCGTATTGACCACGTAGATGGTGTTACGGTTGAAGAAGCTGAGCACATGATGGCAACGCGTCTTTGGCAGAATACCTCGAAGGTGCATTTCGATGCGACGAACCGCGATGACGGTCGTCGATTGATCTATGGCGGCCACGTAATTTCGATGGCGCGCACGCTGTCCTTTAATGGATTGGCCAATGCACAGATGATCGTTGGCTTGAATGGTGGTGCCCATGCGAACCCATGTTTCTCGGGCACGACAATTCGCGCATGGAGCGAAGTTTTGGACAAAGCTGAGACGAGCGCGCCAGGTGTTGGTGCAATCCGACTGCGCCTTGTCGCGACCAAAGGTGGTGAGCCGTTTGCCCTGAAGGGCGAGGACGGAAAATATTTGCCTGAGGTGATGTTGGACCTAGATTACTGGGCGTTGATGCCACTGTAATGAATACAGTTAGGGGGCTGTTTGCCCCCTCACACTCCCCCAAAGGTATTTCGTGCAAGATAAAGCATTTTGGTTTTTTCTTGCCTAAATGGGGTGAGTTGAGCGCATAATTGGATATGAAACAGTATCTCTTTGCCTCCGCTATCGCCCTTTCTACTGCTTTACCTGCTGCTGCCGAGTTCTCATTCGGTGACGAAGACATGCAGGGTTACGTGGAAAGCAACCTTTTATCCGTGTTTTATCATGAGCTTGGTCACGCGTTGATCGACATCCAGGGCTTGCCGATTTTTGGGCAAGAAGAAGATGCCGCCGATGTTTTATCTGTGTTTTTGATCGATGCTTTCTGGGAAGAAGAGAGCGCAGTGCAGATTGCTTATGATTCTGCATTTGGTTTTCAGGCCGAGGCGGACGCTTATGAGCCGGTTTTCTGGGACACGCATGGACCAGATCTTCAGCGGTATTACAATCTGATTTGTGTTTTCTACGGCGCAAATATTGATGAACGCGAAGATGTTGCAGAAGAGCTTGGCCTGCCAGAAGAGCGCGCGGAATGGTGTGACACAGAATATGATCAGGCTGCAGGAAGTTGGGGTGCCGCTTTGGATGATATCACCGTGGAAAGCGGTGGTAACACGATAAAGATGGGTCGCGTTGAAACCGATACCGATGGCGCGCAGGTCACAGCAAATTTGATCAGTGAAGAAGTTCAAGCGCTGAACGAAGAGTTTAAGCTGCCTTCGACTTTGAAGGTCAATGTTGAATCCTGTGGAGAAGCGAACGCTTGGTATGATCCGGAAGTGCGTGAAATT
Source organism: Paracoccaceae bacterium (assembly GCA_029244725.1). GTDB lineage: Bacteria > Pseudomonadota > Alphaproteobacteria > Rhodobacterales > Rhodobacteraceae > JASMHC01. The sequence goes on along the minus strand of JAQWQJ010000123.1, from coordinate 5,985 downwards.
ACTATGTGCACTGAATTCGCAGACGACATTGCAGAAAACGCACCTTGGTGACTCGCAACATAGGGTGCGCGAGGGAGGCAGCCTATTTTTGTGATCACGATTATGATTACTGTGATCACATAGGTGCGTATTGCGTCAAAATGCTCATTTTTTCCTAGACAGAATGGCCTCTGACAGTGTGACAGAAGGACAAAAAACGGTTATGAGTTTCCCAATGGGATACCGAAAGGATGAACTATGGCTGATGTGAACCGGGGCAATCGCCCGCTTTCACCGCATCTGGGAATTTACCGCCGCCAAATGACGATGATCACGTCGATCCTGATCCGCATCACAGGTGTCGCGTTACTTGTGTCGACGCTTTTGGTGGTTTGGTGGTTATTGGCAGCAGCAACGTCACCTGAATACTTCGCATTCGCCAACCGCGTGATCACAAGCTTACCCGGCGACGTAGTGATGACCCTTTCGGTGCTTGGGCTTTGGTATCACCTGCTCGGGGGTGTGCGGCACTTGATCTGGGACCAGGCCGTAATGCTGGAAATAGAAACCGCGCAAAAGCTTGGTTGGACTGCATTGATCGGGTCGGTTGTTCTGACCTGCATCACAGTCGCTTTGGTTTAAGGAGAGACACATGCGTTATCTAACTGACCGCAAGCGCGCGATTGGCAATGGAGCGGCCCGTCAAGGTACGGACCATCATTGGAGCATGACGGTCTCGTCTTATGGGCTGTTGATACTGGTGCCCCTCTTTCTGATCGCTTTTGGCCCTATGCTGGGCGCGGGCTATGAAGACGTAACCGCCCATTTCGCAAAACCATTTCCTGCGATCGTTACAGCGCTGACCATTTGGGTGGGTATGATGCACTTTAAGAACGGCGTTCGCGCTGTGATCGAAGACTATATGCACGGCTTTGCCCGCGAGCTTTGGATTATTATTATGGTGGCGCTCTCATATGCCACTGCCGCAACCGGCGTTTTCGCCATTCTGAAAATGGCGCTTTAAGGACTTACTCGACATGGCTGCATACGAATACGAAACGCATGAATATGACGTGGTTGTTGTTGGTGCCGGTGGCGCTGGACTGCGTGCAACGCTTGGCATGGCAGAGCAGGGTCTTAGGACGGCTTGTGTAACTAAGGTTTTCCCAACCCGATCACACACAGTTGCTGCGCAGGGCGGTATCGCTGCTTCGCTTAGTAATATGGGGCCGGATAACTGGCAGTGGCATATGTATGACACTGTTAAGGGTTCTGACTGGTTGGGCGATACGGACGCGATGGAATATTTGACGCGTGAGGCGCCAAAAGCGGTTTACGAGCTTGAGCATTACGGTGTTCCTTTCTCTCGTACTGAAGAAGGTAAAATTTACCAGCGCCCCTTTGGTGGCCACACCACTGAATTCGGTGAAGGCCCCCCAGTCCAGCGGACATGTGCGGCTGCGGATCGGACAGGACACGCGATCCTCCATACGCTTTATGGCCAATCGCTGAAGAACAACGCCGAGTTTTACATTGAATACTTCGCCATTGATTTGATCATGTCGGACGACGGTCAGTGTCAGGGAGTTGTTTGTTGGAAGCTAGACGACGGTACGATGCATGTCTTCAATGCGAAGATGGTTGTGCTGGCGACCGGCGGATACGGCCGTGCGTATTTCTCGGCGACATCTGCCCACACTTGCACTGGTGACGGTGGCGGCATGGTCGCCCGTGCGGGCCTTGCACTGCAGGATATGGAATTCGTTCAGTTCCACCCAACCGGAATTTATGGGTCTGGCTGTCTGATCACCGAAGGCGCGCGTGGCGAGGGCGGTTATCTGACTAACTCAGAAGGCGAGCGCTTTATGGAGCGTTATGCGCCGAACTATAAGGACCTCGCGCCTAGGGATTATGTCTCGCGGTCGATGACCATGGAAATTCGCGAAGGGCGCGGCGTTGGCAGTGGGGCGGATCACATTCACCTGAACTTGTCACACTTGCCGCCAGAAGCGTTGGCCGAGCGTCTACCGGGAATTTCGGAAAGCGCGAAAATCTTTGCGGGTGTCGATGTGACCAAGGAACCAATTCCGGTTTTACCGACGGTTCACTATAACATGGGCGGTATTCCAACCAACTATTGGGGTGAAGTTATTAACCCAACAGATGACGATCCGAATGCGATCGTTCCAGGCCTAATGGCAGCTGGTGAGGCTGGGTGTGCGTCGGTTCATGGTGCCAACCGTCTTGGATCGAACTCATTGATTGACCTTGTGGTGTTTGGTCGTGCGGCCTCAATCCGTGCAGGTAAGGTTGTCGACAAAGACGCACCGAACCCAGTGCTAAACCAAGCTTCGGTTGATGCTGCGTTTGATCGCTTTGACAATCTTCGCAATGCAAAGGGCGGTATCCCAACGGCTGACCTACGACTTGAGATGCAAAAAACGATGCAGTCTGATGCTGCGGTGTTCCGTGCCTCGGAATCGCTAGCGCAGGGTGTAGACAAGATGACGGCGATTGCTGCCAAAATCGATGATCTTGAAGTGACCGACCGCTCGTTGGTTTGGAATAGCGACTTGATGGAGACGCTTGAGCTCACGAACTTGATGCCCAATGCATTGGCGACCATCGTTGGTGCGGAGGCACGCAAGGAAAGCCGAGGCGCACACGCGCATGAGGATTATTCGACTCGCGACGACGAAAACTGGCGTGTTCACACGATCAGCCGCGTTGACGGTAACAAGGTTGAACTTAGCCACCGTGCTGTTGGTGTTGAACCACTGACGACAGAAGACGAAGGCGGCATTAGCCTCAAGACAATCGCGCCCAAGGCGCGGACGTTCTAAGAGGGCCGGCGAAACTATGCCAGATAATCGAACTCAAACGCTTGAAGCACCAACGCCGGTTAATCCCGCGCGTGGTGACAGCGTGACGATCGTCTGGCATTTGGGCTTCATCAAAACGGGAACGACAGCGATTCAGCAGATGCTACGCAAGGGGCGTCATTTGATGCCGCCAACTGTAACTGCCTTCCGACGCCAAGACGAAGCCGTGCATGTACGGGTGGCTTGCAGGAAATGGCGCCAAAAACCGACCAAAGAAAAGCGTGCAGCCGTCGTTCAAGCTGTTCAAGACGTTCGGGACGCAGCTGTTGAAAGCGGTGTGGAGTTCGCGATTTTCTCAGATGAGAATGTTGTTGAGTTTGAGGCATACAGCCATCGTGGTGATATCTTTGAAGCCGCTCAGCGAACAATACCGCTGTTGGAAGAGGCAGCCTATCCTGCGAAGTCAGTGTTTGTGTTTTACACCCGCGATTTCGACAAGTGGCTTGAGAGTGCCCATAATCAAACAGTGAAGATGTTGCGGTTGGTGGACGATTTTGAAACCTATCGCGCCAATGTCCCGTTTGAGATGAACTGGGATGCGCAAAAGGCTGCATTGCAGGCGACAGTGAAGTCTGACGTCATTTTCCACGATATGGCTGAAGATATCGACAGTGATCTGCCACTTGGTTCTGGCTTGATGGCGCTTTGCAACATCGACTGTGGCTTTTTAGAGCAATTGCCAGAGTCTAGCCGCAAGAACGAAAGTCTTTCTCCTGCTGCGTTGAAGTTTATGTTGCAAATCAACCGGTCTGATTTGTCCAATGCAAGTGTGCGCAAGATTCGACAAATGGTCATGCAAAACTCCGAGATGTTTGAATGACCGGCAGATCGACCAAAATAGAATTTAATTCAAGTGGCGCTGGACGCTGCAACGGAAACGAAATTTCCCTAATAGACGGCGTAGGAAGGTAACAAATGGTAGAGTTTAGACTCCCGAAAAACAGTCGTGTCCGCACTGGCAAAACCTGGCCTAAGCCAGATGGTGCTAGCAACGTCCGTGCGTTCAAGATCTATCGCTGGAACCCAAATGACGGGGAAAACCCACGGGTAGACACATATTTCCTTGATATGGATTCGTGTGGCCCAATGATTTTGGACGCGCTGATCAAGATCAAGAACGAGATTGACCCCACGCTGACTTTCCGCCGCTCTTGTCGAGAAGGTATTTGCGGATCTTGCGCGATGAACATCGACGGGATTAACACGTTGGCCTGTATTTATGGCTTGGACGAAGTGAAAGGGGACGTGAAAATATACCCTCTTCCACATATGCCCGTGGTCAAGGACTTGATTCCTGACCTGACCCATTTCTACGCGCAGCATGCCTCGATTATGCCGTGGCTTGAAACCAAGACAAACCGCCCCGCGAAGGAGTGGAGGCAGTCAATTGATGACCGCAAAAAGCTTGATGGCCTCTATGAGTGCGTGATGTGCGCGTCATGCTCGACTTCTTGCCCAAGCTATTGGTGGAATGGTGATCGCTACTTGGGACCAGCAGCGTTGTTACATGCCTATCGTTGGATAATCGACAGCCGTGATGAAGCAACAGGTGAGCGTTTGGATGAGCTTGAAGATCCGTTTAAACTTTATCGTTGTCACACGATCATGAACTGCACCAAGACTTGCCCTAAGGGTTTAAACCCAGCCAAGGCGATTGCAGAGATCAAAAAAATGATGGTTGAACGAGTCGTCTAACACCGTTTTTGACTTAATAAATTGGGGCGTGTCCGGTTTGGACACGCCTCTTTTTTGTTTGGAGAATGGGGGCTGTCTGCCCCCACTTGCCCATTCGGGCAATTTACCCCCAAGGTATATTTTGGGACAAAAGAAAGCCTGAGGCTTAGGCGAAAGCTGCCTCAAGCGCGATCTCAACCATGTCGCCAAAACTGCGCTCACGGTCCTCTGGAGGTAGAGCCTCATGCGTTAAAAGGTGATCGCTTACGGTCATTACACCCAAAGCGCGTGCGCCATGGCGGGCGGCGACGGTGTAAAGTTCTGCGGCCTCCATTTCGACGCCAAGGATACCGTGGCGGATCATCAGTTCATTGAGATCGGGGCGTTCGTCGTAAAAAGTGTTTGATGAATAGATGTTGCCGATATGGGTGCCGGTATCCATGGTTTCGGCTTTTGCGACAGCCGCTTTGAGCAATCCCCAATCGGCGCATGGTGCAAAGCTGAGTTCCTTGAGGATGCCGCTAGATGGCGTAGAAAGTGTTGTCGCGGTCATGGCGATGACGACGTCGCGGACTTTTACATGATGCTGCATGGCCCCACAGGATCCGATGCGGATCAGTGTTTTAGCACCGTATTGAGTGATCAGTTCATTCGCGTAGATTGAGATCGAAGGCATCCCCATGCCAGACCCATGGATCGTGACGGGGTTGCCCTTGTAAGTGCCCGTAAAACCCAACATGCCACGGACTTCGTTCACGAGACGCGGGCTGTCGAGATACGTTTCAGCCGCCCATTTAGCGCGATAGGGATCGCCGGGCATCAGGACGGTTTCTGCGATGTCACCTTTGGCGGCGTTGATATGTGGGGTCATTGGGGTCTCCGGCTGACGAAACTGATTTTCTCCAGCCAGAGTAGATCGAAAAGACCCTAAATGGCCAGATCATCCTCGGATGCGCCATTGGCCAATGCATCGCGGAACCAGATAGGTTGGCGGCCCCGACCGGACCATGTTTGTGCTGCATTGTCAGGGTTTACAAATTTTGCAGCGACCTTCTTGGTCGGCTTGGCACCATCGGTAAGCTCAGCAAGGGTGAAGCCATGTTCTTTGGCCGCTTCTTGCGCGGCTTTCAGGGCATCGGCCTTGCGACGCCCGTCGATAGATTTGAGTGCTTTGTCGACATCGCTGCGCAGGGCAACAAGTTCGTCTTTAGACATGGAGTTTAAATCAAAGTTCATTAATATGTTTCCCATTTATTAATAATTATTACATTATTAATAATCTGGAGATTAATGAATTGTAAATATAAATTAGGGGGCTGACCCAGATAACTAGTTCAAATACTTCTTAACCCATTGTCTTAGCTGTGATAATTGCACTGACGGGTCACTGTTGTTAAAACGCCACTCACATTCCTTCAAATATAGTCCAAATTGGGCCTTTGGAACACCG
>JAQWQJ010000122.1 GCA_029244725.1 Paracoccaceae bacterium | reverse complement strand
CGGTGTTCCAAAGGCCCAATTTGGACTATATTTGAAGGAATGTGAGTGGCGTTTTAACAACAGTGACCCGTCAGTGCAATTATCACAGCTAAGACAATGGGTTAAGAAGTATTTGAACTAGTTATCTGGGTCAGCCCCCTTATCATTTAGAGGCGTCGTATTTTGAACGTCCTGCATGCAAATTGGTTTACGCTCACGCGGTCGCATGGCACATGTGAGCAATTGGGGGACGGATATGCTAGCATTTGCAGGATCAGGTCTAGAACGCGCAGCAGAGCTGCGGGGACAATCGGACACGCTTTGGGCTAGCGGTGAGGTCAAAGTACTAGTGTTCTGGCAAGGGAAACCCTTGCTAAACGCGGATGGTGTTGAGTTTGTATCAGCCACGCACCCAGTGCTGCAGATCGCAGATGACAAACCCATTTATCTTGGTCACGAAGACGGCGTGCACCTATTTGCGGCGGATATTTCCAAATGGCAGCCGGATGATTTAAGCGATGAGGTTGGACAATTCGTTGATCCCTCGCTTCAGCGCCACCCGGGATTACCCGATCGCGCTGCGTTTGGGGAATTGCGTCAAAATATGACAATGCTTTCGGCGCGGGATGCAGAATTGATCGCGACTGCGAAGGCAATCCTTGAGTGGCACCGCTCGCATCGGTTTTGCTCAAAATGTGGAACAAAAAGCGAGCTGGCAATGGGTGGATGGGAACGCCAATGCCCTGCTTGTGACGCCAAGCATTTTCCGCGCACCGATCCCGTGGTGATTATGCTGATTACGCACGGTAACAATGTTTTGGTGGGTCGCAGCCACTATTGGCCCGACGGTATGTATTCGCTACTTGCCGGATTTGTTGAGCCGGGCGAAACGATTGAAGCTGCTGTTCGAAGAGAAGTTCAAGAAGAGTCCGGCGTGCGCGTTGGTGATGTGAACTATATCGCATGCCAACCCTGGCCGTTCCCTAATTCGTTGATGATCGGCTGCCGAGGGGAAGCGCTTAGCGACCAAATTGTAATTGACCCTATCGAGATTGAAGATGCGTTATGGGTTAGTCGAGAAGAGATCGCATTGTCCTTTACGGGCGAACATCCGAAGATTAAACCGGCACGAAATGGCTCAATCGCACATTTTCTGTTGCAACTCTGGCTTGCAGATAAGATTGAATAGAGCGAAATTAGCGACTACCGGCGAATAGGAACCAAAATGATTTTCGAGACCAAAGAAGACATTAACGCGCCGATTGAGCAGGTATTTCCCTATATTGCCGATTTTGCTGGCTTTGAAAGGTCTGCGCTTAGGCGTGGGGCTGAGGTTAAGCGTTTAGATACGCTCACGGGCCCAGGTCCAGGGATGAAATGGGACCTTAAGTTCCAATTGCGCGGAAAACGTCGTGAATTTCGCCTTGAGATGGCGCAGTATGATCCGCCGAACGGCATGCGATTTCACACAAGTACAACTGGTGTTGATGGTGTAATGCACGTTGACTTGATTGCCATGTCGCGTTCCAGCACGCGGATGAGCATCAAGCTTGAAATGCAGGCAAACAACCTGACAGGTCGTTTACTGCTGCAATCTTTGAAGCTGGCTAAATCCAGTATTGCAGGCCGTGTTAACACCAAGCTTTACGAATTCGCGCGTGGTACCGAAGAGCGCCTTAGAAACGCCTAAGCGTCGGCCTGCTATCCGTGGTGTTTTTTCGCAGCAGGGTAAGTGCCTAGGATTTTTATGTAATCGGTGAAGAAATCCAGTTCCTCGAAAGCAAGTTTGACATTCGGATCCTCTGGGTGGCCTTCGATATCCGCATAGAACTGAGTGGCAGTGAACTTGCCGCCTACCATATAGCTTTCAAGCTTGGTCATGTTCACGTTGTTTGTCGCAAAGCCACCCATACCTTTGTAAAGCGCGGCGGGAATGTTGCGCACGCGAAACACGAAGCTGGTAATCATGCCGTGATCACCGCGTTTCGCCATATTGGCCTCACGCGACATTATCAGGAAACGAGTTGTGTTGTGGCCGTGATCCTCAATATTGCGGGCAAGAACGTCTAGTCCGTAAATATCGGCAGCCAAGTCACTGGCGAGAACGCCAATTATACGATCACCCGTAGCAGCCAATTCCTGTGCAGCACCGGCACTGTCAGCGGCGGCCTCTGCGCGAATACCGTGTTGGGCCAGATATGCCCGCGCTTGGGGCAACAAAACCAAATGTGCACGTGCTGTTTTGATGTCTGCAAGCTTGACGCCGGGCAACGCCATTAGGCTGATCTTCACACGCGTAAAAGCTTCGTCGATTATGTGCAGACCGGATTCTGGCAGTAGACGGTGAATGTCGGCAACGCGCCCATATGTCGAGTTTTCGACAGGCAGCATGGCCAGCTCAGCATCGCCGGATTTCATCGCCTCGATCACGTCTTCAAAGGTGCCGCAGGGCAGGGCTTCGTAGTCTGGTCGGGAATCACGACAGGCTTCATGTGAATAGGCGCCAGGTTCCCCCTGAAATGCGATGCGACGGTTCATGACGGTGCCTTTCGAAGCTAAAAAAGTGCATATGGGCGTTTGGTCGCGGTAACTACACCTTGCGCCAGCCTAGGGGAAGCGGATACACAGCCGCGAACGCTAATAAGTGGACACGATAAACATGTTCGATACCATGACAATGACGAAGGTGGTCGGCGGGCTCTGCGGTGCCTTCCTGATTTTCCTGCTTGGCAAATGGGTTGCCGAAGAAATCTATCACGTTGGACCATCCGGCCACGGCGATCACGCTGTACAAGGCTATATGATCGACACTGGTGACGATCACGCAGCTGTTGTGGTCGAAGAAGGCCCAAGCTTTGAAGAGCGCTTTGCAGAAGCAAACGCTGACAAAGGCGCAAAAGTTTTCAACAAGTGTAAAGCTTGCCACAAAGTCGACGGCGCAAACGGCACTGGTCCGTATCTGAACGGCGTTGTAGGCCGCGCAGTTGGTGCAGCAGACGGCTTTGGCTACTCAGGAGCGTTGAACGCCGTAGTAGAGACATGGACGCCTGAGATGCTCGACGGGTTCTTGAAGAATCCAAAGGCTTTCGCACCTGGCACATCAATGGGCTTCAACGGTCTTGGAAAAGATGCTGACCGCGTGAACGTGATTGCATACCTTCAAGGTCTTGGCAGCTAAGTCAGCGCCACGCTTAAGAACTTAAAAGGCCATCCGCCTATTGGGCGGGTGGCTTTTTTCTTGGCTATAGAGATATTCTAAATCGCCGAACTGTGCTTTGCCCATGCCATGTCATAGGCATCGAAATGTCTGGCGATGATGCGGGTCAACGGTCTGACGGCTTCGGGAATAAACAGCATTTCGTCGGACACTTTCAACAGGCCATCGAAGGCTCGATTAACGTCGTCGAAATACGCCCGAAGTTTGGTTGACGTGATATCGAAATCCCGGACAATTTCAGAAGCAGACACTTTGAAATCACACATTAATGCTTCGATAATCCTACCGCGCAGACGATCGTCCTTACTAAAGCTATGACCGCGGGTCGTTGAAAACTGCCCGTTTCGGATCGCGCCTGTGTGTTTTGAGGTCGACGCATCGTTTTGCGCAAATCCTTGCGGAAACCTTGAGATTGAAGAGGCACCAACGCCGATCAGCACATTCGCTTGGTCGTCGGTGTAACCTTGAAAATTGCGACGCAATTTTCCTGCGGTCTGGGCAGTTTCTAACCCGTCCCCTTTGAGGGCGAAATGATCGATCCCAATTTCCGAGTATCCATCCCATGTGAAAAGCTTACGCGCGGTTTCAAACAGTTGCAGGCGTTCTTGTGGTGTTGGTAATTGGTCTGACGGTATCATGTTTTGACGACGCGCCATCCAAGGCACATGAGCGTATCCGTACAGCGCAACGCGATCTGGAGACAGCGACAGCAGCTTTTGAACGCTTTCGGTGATCCGCTCATTTGTTTGATTGGGTAACCCATAGAGGATATCAGCGTTCAAACTATGGATGCCGCGAGCTCGAATTTTTTCGATCGCGCTCCGTGTGATCTCATAACTTTGCATTCGGCCAATCGTGGCCTGAATTTCCTCGTTAAAGTCTTGGATGCCGACCGACGCGCGGTTCATACCGGCAGCGGCCAGTGCATCCAGTCTAGAATCATCAATTTCATTTGGGTCAATTTCAACGGAAAACTCAGCGTTTTCCGAAAGTGGTGCAACTTCAAGCACCGCATTTGCAAGCTCGGTCATCATGTCTGCAGACATCAAGGTAGGCGTGCCGCCGCCCCAATGAAGTCGCGACAGGCTGACATCAGCTGGCAACTTATTTCTCAGAATGCGCAATTCTTGCTTGAGCGTCTCTAGATAGGCTTTTACAGGCTCAACGCTTGTTGTTCCTTGTGTTCTACATGCACAAAACCAGCAAAGCCGACGACAAAATGGAACGTGAAGGTATAGAGAAATCTCGCTTCCTTGCGGAATCGCTTTGATCCACTGACCAAATTTATTCGGGTCCACATCATTCGAGAAATGAGGTGCCGTAGGGTAACTGGTATATCTGGGTACCTTTGCGTCGAAAAGGCCCAGCGAAGCTAGTTGTTGTTGCTTGTTCATGTTGGTACTACTGGGGACAACCGCCCAAATTGGCATTGACCTAGATCAAGGGTGTGAAGGAAACGATGCAGAACGCTCCGACTGTTAAATTGCCATTAGAATGCGGTGATTGTCCGATCCGTCACAACGCCGTCTGTGCGCGGTGCAATAACGAAGAGCTGATATCGCTCGACAAGATCAAGTATTATCGCAGCTTTCAGGCTGGCCAGACGATCATTTGGTCGGGCGATGAAATGGATTTTGTTGCCTCTGTCGTGTCTGGAATTGCGACCCTTAGCCAGACAATGGAGGACGGCAGAACGCAGATGGTTGGCCTTATGCTACCGTCCGATTTTGTTGGCCGTCCGGGTCGATCAATCGCGCCTTATGATGTTGTCGCAGTTAATGACATGTTGATGTGTTGTTTTCGTCGCAAACCGTTTGAAGAGCTGATGATTAAAACGCCTCATGTTGGGCAACGTTTGCTTGAAATGACACTTGATGAATTGGACGCCGCGCGCGAGTGGATGTTGGTTCTGGGGCGTAAAACTGCCCGCGAAAAGATAGCATCCCTGTTGATGATTTTGGGACGCCGTAATGCTGCGCTCAATATGACCGTTGCCAAAAGTTCTATGGAATTTGATCTTCCGCTCACACGTGAAGCGATGGCAGATTACCTTGGTTTGACCCTGGAAACGGTCAGCCGACAAATCAGCGCTTTAAAGCGTGATGGAGTTATTGAGCTACAAGGAAAGCGCCACGTTTCGGTGCCCGACTTTAATCGCCTCATTGACGAATCTGGCGATGATGCTGATGGTGGGTTGCTGACTTAAACGGACTCGAAACAAAAATTTCCCGATCCCGAATTATTGAGGCATAATTAGTGTTGGGGCTGACCCAGATAACTAGTTCAAATACTTCTTAACCCATTGTCTTAGCTGTGATAATTGCACTGACGGGTCACTGTTGTTAAAACGCCACTCACATTCCTTCAAATATAGTCCAAATTGGGCCTTTGGAACACCG
>JAQWQJ010000121.1 GCA_029244725.1 Paracoccaceae bacterium | reverse complement strand
GTGTTCCAAAGGCCCAATTTGGACTATATTTGAAGGAATGTGAGTGGCGTTTTAACAACAGTGACCCGTCAGTGCAATTATCACAGCTAAGACAATGGGTTAAGAAGTATTTGAACTAGTTATCTGGGTCAGCCCCTTTAACTAAAAGTTAATGAAATCTTGCATTTAGCTCTTCGTATTTATCAAATTGAAACTAATTATCTCCAGGAGTAGCCCAAATGAAAGCATTTCGTGTTAACGATTTTGAACAAAAGCCTTCATTTCAAGACATTGATCGCCCAATTCCCAGTCAGGGCGAAGTTTTAGTGCGAATCAAAGCTTGCGGATTGAACTTCGCAGACTTGTTGATGCTAACAGGCAAATATCAAGAAACACCTGCCCTTCCCTTTACACCTGGATTGGAAGTTTCTGGCGTAGTCGTGGCGTTAGGTCCAAATACCAACGGACCAGAAATTGATACACCTGTCGCTATTTTTGGAGGGAGCGGAGGATTGGCCGAATATGGCATCTTCCTAGTTGATCGCGTTGCGCCGATACCGACTGAAATGTCATTTGAGACCGCCGCGGGCTTCCAAGTTGCGTACGGGACTAGCCATCTTGCCCTCGAACATCGCGCAAAATTGAAATCTGGCGAAACACTCGTCGTTATGGGGGCTGCCGGTGGTGTTGGCTTAACAGCCGTCGAAATCGGTAAATTGATGGGCGCGACGGTCATAGCATGCGCGCGGGGTGCTGATAAATTGGCCGTAGCAAAGGCCGCGGGCGCGGATCACCTGTTGGACACAGACACCGTTGATCTCAGATCAGCCATCAAAGATTTGGGCGGCGCCGACGTGGTCTACGACGCCGTTGGGGGCGACGCATTCGGCGAAGTCTTTCGCGCGTGCAATCCTGACGCACGTATTTTGGCAATTGGCTTTGCATCTGGCAAAATTCCAGATGTAAAATTGAACCATATGTTGGTAAAAAATATCACTCTGATTGGGTTTTATTGGGGCGGATATCTGAAATTCGCACCAGAAATACTGCTAGATAGCATGTCTCAGCTTATGCAGTGGTACGCCGAAGGTAAACTGTCCCCGGCCATCAATCAGATTGTTGATTTTAACCAAACTGAGGAAGCTTTGACGATGTTACGTGAACGTCGCTCAACAGGGAAAATTGTTGTCAAAGTATCAAGCACTTGATTTTTGCATTTCCTGAAATGCGTGCTTAAGCATATCTTCAAGTCGATCCAAAACACGCTTTGACTGATCTTGAACGCGGTAGACGTTTATTTGCCAAGTATCGAGATCCGGCAACTTACCTCCGTGATCAATCAGCTCAAAATGCGACGGTTGTGTCCCTTTTAGCAACAATTCAACGGCAAGATCAGCCGAGACCGCGGCTTCGATCGCTCGATGTGCCGCCGCCTCTAAGACCACTTCCCATTCAACGCCTTCACGTTCCAGCGCGCGCAGGGCATGCCCACGGAAAACACACGTTTTTCCAAGGGCGAGTGGAACGGGTGTTTCTTCCCATGCCTGACCATCAATTGGCCCAATCCACATGAGTGGAAGTTCGGCGATGGTTTTACCGTTTTGGTCGCAGCCTTTCTCGGTTGTTAGAATCATATGACAATCGCCGTGTTGGAACGCTTGTTTCAATCCGATTGTATGTTCGGCCATCAATTGCACACGAATTCGAGGGAACTCGGACCTGAATTGACGCAGAACTTGCGGGATTGCGGGATCAACGATGTCCACCGGAACTCCCAAAACAACAACTCCGACGTCAGCAGAGTCTGAGATATGCGCGACTGCCTCGTCGTTCAAATTCAGCATTCTGCGGGCATATGACAACAATCGGTCCCCTGCTGCTGTCGGTCTAACGCTGCGTGTAGATCGATCTAAGAGACTGATACCTAAGGACTCTTCCAGCCGTTTAAGCTGCATACTTACCGCAGACTGGGTAAGGTTCAACCGACCGGCAGCACGAGTGACTCCGCCGGCGTCTGCGACGGCCACAAATGAGCGTAGCGAATTTAAATCCAGATTTCGACTCATATCACAATCCTTGATGATACACCCAACAAACATTCGTTTTCTTTATTAATCATAACCTGCCATACGATCAAGCATATTGATAACACGCTCTCGGTTATCACAAACTGGAAAGGAAACTCGCTATGTTTACAGAAACCGCAAACAACACAAATCTCTCTTTAGGCGCCGTTTCCGCGCGTCCATTTGGTATTTTGAAGGCCGTCACTAATATGGTCCAGCTTCACAAAGAGCGCCGTCTTTTGGCTTTATTGGATGCTGACGCACTAACCGACATCGGCCTTACAAAGCGCGATGCTCAGGTCGAAGCTTCTCGTCCTGTGTGGGATGCACCAGATTACTGGCATAAGTGATCGCTCTTCCTCTTGAAAAATCGGCGTTTCCTGCCAATATCTGGTAGGAGCGCCCCTAAAGTGATTTGGGGGCCGTTGGTTTTACTCTTGGAGGGACGAAATGTCTGAACAAAGCACAATCCGGACTTTAGGTGCTCGCACCGCAGCCCAGATTGACGAGGGCCTGCGCGCCCACATGAACAAAGTCTACGGTACGATGTCGGTCGGCATGCTGATCACATTTGCTGCAGCTTGGGCAATATCTGGTCTGGCGGTCACAACTGACCCATCTTTGGCCACTGGCCAACTTTCTAACGGCGTCATGCTGACCGGACTTGGAGCACTGATTTACACTACACCGCTTAAGTGGGTTATTATGCTTGCTCCGCTTGGCTTTGTCTTCGGATTGAGCGCAGCTATAAACCGCATGTCATCGGCGTCCGCGCAACTTGTGTTCTATGCATTTGCTTTGGCGATGGGCCTGTCCATCAGCTGGATCTTTATCTCGTACACCGGCATGTCGATCATTCAGGTCTTCCTGATCACATCGATCGCATTCGCTGGCCTGTCGCTCTACGGTTACACAACCAAGCGCGACATCTCGGGTATGGGTGCGTTCCTGATTATGGGTGTCATTGGCCTCATAGTCGCATCGGTTGTGAACATTTTCCTTGCGTCTTCGATGATCACATTCGCAATCTCGGTTCTAGGTGTTCTAATTTTTGCTGGCCTAACGGCTTATGATACGCAGAAAATCAAAACAACTTACGTCCAGATGGCACACCACGGTGACGACGAGTGGCTGGCTAAATCAGCTATCATGGGCGCTTTGAGCCTCTATCTCGATTTCATCAACATGTTCATGTTCTTGCTACAACTATTCGGCAACCGCGAGTAGTAATCGCGTTGAATTGAATTCGAAGGGGCCTTTCGGGGCCCCTTTTTCTTTGCCTTCTTGCACCATATCCCCAGCCCCACTATACGCGCCTCATGTTGGACACGACCTCAAACCGCCCCGTTTTACCGCCCGAAATTGCCCGCCGCCGGACCTTTGCGATTATCTCGCATCCCGACGCTGGTAAGACGACGTTGACCGAAAAATTCTTGTTGTTTGGTGGGGCGATCCAAATGGCCGGTCAAGTGCGCGCAAAGGGTGAGGCACGAAGAACCCGTTCTGACTTTATGCAGATGGAAAAAGACCGCGGCATTTCAGTTTCGGCTTCTGCCATGTCGTTTGATTTTAAAGAGTTCCGCTTCAATCTAGTGGACACACCCGGTCACTCTGATTTTTCCGAAGACACCTACCGTACGCTAACGGCCGTGGATGCCGCAGTGATGGTGATCGATGGTGCGAAAGGTATCGAAAGCCAAACACGTAAGCTGTTTGAAGTTTGCCGTCTTCGTGACCTACCGATCCTGACATTTTGTAACAAGATGGACCGTGAAAGCCGCGATACGTTCGATATTATCGACGAAATTCAGGAAAACTTGGCGATCGACGTTTCCCCAGCCAGCTGGCCGATAGGCGTCGGACATGAGTTCATGGGCTGTTACGACATGCTCAACGACCGTCTGGAATTAATGGATCGCGCTGACCGAAACCGCGTCGCCGAGACCGTTGAGATTAATGGATTAGACGACCCGTCCCTTGCCGAACACATCCCTGCCCACCTTCTTGAAAAGCTGGTGGAAGAGGTGGAAATGGCCAAGGAATTACTGCCAACCCTTGACCCACAATCGGTCCTCGAGGGTCATATGACCCCGATTTGGTTCGGCTCTGCGATCAACTCGTTCGGTGTAAAGGAGCTGATGGACGGCATTGGCACCTATGGGCCGGAACCTCAGCCACAAACGGCCTCTCCCCGCTCAATCGCGCCGGAAGAGAAAAAAGTCATGGGCTATGTCTTCAAAGTTCAGGCAAACATGGACCCCAAACACCGTGATCGCGTGGCGTTTGTCCGCATGGCTTCGGGTCATTTCAAGCGTGGCATGAAGCTGACGCATGTACGGACGAAAAAGCCTATGGCTGTATCGAACCCCGTTTTGTTTCTTGCCTCAGACCGAGAATTAGCAGACGAGGCTTGGGCGGGCGACATCATTGGCATCCCAAACCACGGACAATTGCGCATCGGCGACACATTGACCGAGGGCGAGGCTGTGCGTGTTTCGGGTATCCCGTCATTCGCACCAGAATTGCTGCAAAACTGTCGCGCAGGCGATCCGATGAAGGCCAAGCACCTAGAAAAGGCGCTAATGCAGTTCGCCGAGGAAGGCGCCGCCAAGGTTTTCAAACCTGCATTTGGCTCTGGTTTCATCGTTGGCGTAGTCGGCGCACTCCAATTCGAAGTTCTAGCGAGCCGGATTGAAATGGAATACGGACTGCCGGTTCGATTTGAACAAAGCCAGTTCACGTCGGCCCGATGGGTTAATGGCGACAAGCAAGCCGTCGAAAAGTTCGTCGCCGCAAACAAACAGCACATCAGCCACGACAACGATGGTGACATTGTTTATCTGACGCGACTTCAATGGGACATAGACCGAATTGAGCGTGATTATCCCGACGTCAGTTTGACGTCGACCAAAGAAATGATGATCTAGCTACCCACGTTAGCCACTCAGCAATAGATTGAATTTTTGCGGCGGAATGCTACTTTGCCTCAAAAACAGTCGAGTAGTGCGATGTCTAATAGTTTCAGTATAGAACGAACCCTTCGAACTCTTCATGGATGGCTAGGGGCTCTGATTTTGCCGTGGATATTCATGGCAGGAATGACGGGCTACTATATGAACCACGAAAAATTCGTGCTGTCCTTCTTCCCAGAAAAAACAACGACTTCAAGTGACGCTTTTCTGTCAGCCAGAGGTGCTAGACCAGTAAGCCAGTCAGACGCACAGAAAATAGCTTCTGACCATGATTTTGGTATGAAATACGCGCCCAACGACACAAAAAGGTATCGCGGAACTTCAATTTTTCGGTTCAAAGAGGGGTCTCATAACACGATATACGTGGACAAAAATAGCGGCGGCTATTGGCATTTGAAGCGCTACAAAATCACCGCCTTCGACCACCAAGGAAACCGACTTGGGTCTGAACTGCGTTGGGGGCGTATCTTCAGCTCGATACATGAACGCGGGTTTGTAGGGGAATCCCTTGGTCGTTGGCTTGCTGACATGACGGCGATTGCCCTAATGATCTTTTCTGCCAGCGGGATCTTCATTTTCATATCGCCAAGAGTACGTCGTGCAAAAAATCGACGCGCACGTCGTTCAGCGGTGCGGTTCTAGAATTACCGTGTGCGTCATGAATATTAGGTTGTTGAACCTCAATAGTTGCGCCACTCTTTACGTATGAGTGAGGCACCCTATGAACACGGTTTTGAAACCGTCCAAGAGAATTGTGACAGCAGACGGGATCCTTTGATCGGTGCTGATGAACTACTTCCGGCGTTTGATTGCGACCTTACATCATTGGTTACCCAGTTCGTCATTGAACAGCCACGCGGCGG
The DNA here is from genome assembly GCA_029244725.1 of Paracoccaceae bacterium. Lineage (GTDB taxonomy): Bacteria > Pseudomonadota > Alphaproteobacteria > Rhodobacterales > Rhodobacteraceae > JASMHC01. Next base: position 48,076 of record JAQWQJ010000121.1, on the reverse strand, counting down.
TCAGGGCTATCGCTTCAAACGTCGCCAGATAGCCGCTGAGTTCATCGGAAAATCACAACTTTGCCTACTGAACGGCTGCTTAATCGCGACCTTGCGCAAAAGAGAATGGCCAGAGCGCGCACCCGCTCTGTTCACACGACTATGGGCCGAGCATTCAGATCACTTGCTGAATGCGTTGGATATGCGCTGGAAAGTGTCGTCAATCACAACCTTTTCAAACCACGGACAGACCGAAAGCCAACGGCGTTTGGGGCAATCGCTCTCGACCCTATTTGGCCTGATGAAGCTGTATGAACCCGAGCGATTATTCACCGGTTTACCTCCTTCTCAACCTCATAGACGCGGCAATCGCAAGGATGCGCCCTTGCCGCTTGAAATGGAGACCTTTTCTATTCGAAACGGCGGGTTGGACGTGAACCTTTTGGGACCCATTTGGGAAGACGCTCAACGCGACACTGTTGCTGGGCCGCTGGCCACCGATCTTCTTCAATCGCTTATCGACAGCGGCGACACGGTTTTTGCAAGGATGGCGGCAATGCGACGCCGCATGAAACCCAAGGAGAAATTATGACTACTTGGGGGATTGTCGCCACCGTAAAGGCAGATCGGGATACCATCCTTGAATTTGCCGCCCATCATCTTGAGCTTGGCGCAGACGAGGTGAACATTTATCTTGATACGCCAAATGAGGCCGAGGAAATTTTGGCCACCCATCCGAAGGTCAACGTAATCCTGTGTAATGACAAGTACTGGAAAATGCGCCGGCCCAAGGAAACACACCAACGTCCGCCAATGCATCAAGGCCGTCAGTTCGCGAACGCAAAATGGGCCTATATGCACACTTCCGTAGATTGGTTGGCGCATATTGATGTGGATGAATTCCTATGGCCTAAGACAGAGATCAAGGCCCAACTAAACAAATTACCGCCAGACTGCCTCTGTGCCCGTATTCGCCCAATCGAAGCCCTTTCAGGCGAAGGCGAAGAGACGCACTTCAAAGCGTGTTCGGAAAACTGGTTGCAGCGCTTGGATGAAACCCCAAAGATATACCCAGAGTTTGGGTCCTATCTGAACGGCGGCTTTCTTTCCCACGTCGCTGGAAAATTGTTCGTTCGATCAGGACTGCGGGACATCAAGTTCAAAATACACAATCTCGAAACATCTAAAGGTAACAATCCTGGGGAAGTGTTGCTTGAGGATACCGAGTTATTGCACATGCATGCCAAAAGCTGGGACGATTGGTTGGCCACGTTTCAGTATCGCAAAAACAAGGGTAGCTACCGTAAGGAACTAGCGCCACCGATCCAACCGCCAGGTGTGCGAGAGATAGACCCTGATGCCCCAAACTTGCATCGGTTGTTTTCTGCACTGGAAGAGGCCGATGGCGATTCAGGCCTCCTGCAATTCTTTAACGAGGTCTGTGTCGCCACACCTGAACTTTTGCAAAGGCTACGCGCCTTCGATCACCTTCGTAGCTACAAAACTGACTTCACGGGTGCGAGGAAGCGTCAGTTCAATCTATAATGCGTTGCAAAAAAGAGACCTGAACCCCTTTAAACATTGGGAATACTGCACGGGCTAGACAACTCATTGATAAAATTTACGAATTCAGTTAAACGAACCCCGCAGGTCGAGCGGCCGAACAGATCGCTCTGAAAATACCTGATTGGCTGTGACGGCGGGCTATGTGTGTCCGCATAAACGTGGATACGTATGACAAAATTTTCGGATCTGAATCTGAACCCCAAAGTGTTGAAAGCCGTCAACGACGCCGGCTATGAACAACCCACCCCCATTCAAGCTGGCGCCATTCCCCCTGCCCTTGCAGGACAGGATGTTTTGGGCATCGCCCAAACGGGTACTGGCAAGACTGCTGGCTTTACGTTGCCGATGCTTTCGCTTCTTGCGCGTGGCCGTGCACGAGCAAGGATGCCGCGATCGTTAGTGCTTTGTCCAACGCGCGAATTGGCTGCACAGGTTGCGGAGAACTTCGATACCTATTCCAAGTATCTAAAACTGACTAAGGCCCTGCTAATTGGTGGCGTGTCCTTTAAAGAACAAGACACTCTGATAGACAAAGGTGTGGACGTTCTGATCGCAACGCCTGGCCGTCTATTGGATCATTTCGAACGCGGCAAACTGTTGCTCACAGGCGTTCAAATTATGGTCGTTGACGAAGCTGACCGTATGTTGGACATGGGTTTCATCCCAGACATCGAGCGCATCTTCAGCTTAACGCCATTTACACGCCAGACGCTGTTCTTTTCTGCAACGATGGCACCGGAAATTGAGCGTATTACAAATACATTCCTATCCGCCCCTGCCAAAGTCGAGGTGGCGCGCCAAGCAACGGCTTCGGAAACGATTGAGCAATCAGTTGTCGAATTCAAAGGCAGCCGCAAGGATCGTTCAGCGACCGAAAAGCGAAACGTCTTACGGGCTTTGATCGACGCAGAGGGCGATAAATGCACAAACGCAATTATCTTCTGCAATCGCAAAGTTGACGTTGATATCGTTGCTAAGTCACTGAAAAAATACAAGTATGATGCCGCACCGATCCATGGCGACTTGGATCAATCCCAACGCATGAAAACACTAAATGGCTTTCGCGAAGGATCACTGCGCATTCTAGTAGCTTCAGACGTTGCTGCGCGCGGACTTGATGTGCCGTCGGTCAGCCATGTGTTTAACTTTGACGTTCCGGGCCATGCAGAAGATTATGTTCACCGTATCGGTCGAACAGGCCGTGCTGGACGGGAAGGTCGCGCTATTACGATTTGTGAGCCACGCGATCAAAAAGGGTTGGCCGCTATTGAAGCGTTGATTCAGAAAGATATCCACCGGATCGAAAATCCGTTGAAAAAATCTGAACCTAAGCCGAAAGCCGAGCCTAAAAAGGTAGAAGCTACGAAAGTTGAAGCTGTCGCACCAGTTGAGCAAGCCAAAGCGGAGGTCGTTGAATTGATCGCGGAAAAGCCCGCTCCACAACGTCAAGAGAAACCCCGTGGCCGCCAACAGCAGCAACGTCGTGGCAAAGGACGTCGTGATGACGGTGGACCCTCAGTAATCGGGATGGGCGATCACATGCCAAGTTTCATTGCGCTCAGTTTTGAAGAGCGCATGGCGAGTTAGGCGAAAGGCGGTCACTGACCGCCTTTTTTTATGCCAACCGGCTAATGATGATTGTGACTTCGGGCTTTTTGCCTATTTCGTCATTGGACGATTTTCGGACTATCCGCTTAATTTCAGCTTCCAGTTTATCGTCGTCTGACATTGTTTTACCGCTTGCCCGTCCAAGGAACTGACTGAGGTCCTCCTCAAGCACTTCGACCAAAGGCGCATTCGATTTACCGATTTCTGGCAGACCCATAAGCTCACACCAAGGCTCGCCCAAGGGATCGTTACGATCATCAACGATCAAGGTCACAACAACGTGGCCGTTTAGCGCCATACGAATACGATCCCGCACAATGCCATCCAAAGCGCCAATTTTGACCGACCCGTCTAGGTACTGACGGCCAGTATCCACATATCCACAAACCTCTGGCAGTGCGCCGGAAAGGTTCAACATCATACCGTTTACGGCAATTGCAGATGGAATGCCTTTGGCGTCGGCAATCTTTGAATGTTCACGCAAATGGCGATGTTCCCCATGCATAGGGATCATCATCTCAGGGTGGATAATGTCGTGCATCTTTTCCAAGTCAGGCCGATTGGCGTGGCCCGAAACATGGTATTTTCCGTCATTGTCATCCACGACATCCACACCAATTTCAGAAAACGCATTCATGATACGGATCACGCCACGCTCGTTTCCGGGGATCGTCTTGGAAGAGAATAGAAACGTGTCGCCCTCTTTCAACTGAAGACCAAGGAACTTACCGCGCGAAAGCTGAGCAGTGGCCGCACGGCGTTCACCTTGAGACCCCGTGGTAATCAACATCAAATTTTGACGTGGAATTTTCTGCGCATCTTCGGGGCTGGTGATCTTGGGAAAGTCCGTCAGAACACCTGTCGTCGTCGCGGCCTCGACCATGCGGCGCATTGCACGCCCCAACAACACGACTGAACGCCCTGCCCTCGTGCCGGCCTCGGCCAAGGTGCGAACCCGTGCGACGTTGGAAGCAAATGTTGTGGCTGCAACCAACCCTGTGGACGAAGCAATCAGCTCTTCAATCGGTTTGCCAATTGTCGATTCTGAACGCCCTTCATTTCTAGAAAATACGTTCGTTGAATCGCAAACCAACGCTTTCACGCCGCCTTTTGCAATATCTCCCCACATCTCTGTGTCGAATGGTTCACCAACAAGCGGTGTCTCATCAATCTTAAAGTCACCTGTATGCACTATGCGTCCAGCAGGCGTGTCTATAACTAGACCTGAACTTTCGGGGATCGAATGCGAAATCGGCGCAAACCCTACCTGAAACGGACCAACAGAAACGGTCTCTGGCCATGCCGAAGCCGTCAGCACCACATCTTCCGGCTGCCCTTGTTGCTCTAGTTTTCCACGGGCAAGGTTTGCCGTGAATGCTCGCGCATAAATCGGCGCCTCCAATTGCGAATAAAGATGACCAACCGCGCCAACATGGTCTTCGTGTCCATGGGTGATAAAGATCGCTTCCAGCTGATCCTGCCGTTCTTTCAGCCAGCTGATATCTGGCAAGATCAGATCGACACCTGGCGTAGTGTCCATATCAGGGAATGTAACCCCTAGATCGACAAGGATAAGGCGCTCCTTGCCCGGCCTGCCATACCCGTAGACATAGGCATTCATGCCGATTTCACCAGCTCCGCCCAATGGCAGATAAATCAAACGCTCGTTGCTCAAGCTTGTAGTCCCTTATTGTAGGAATGAATGACCGTCAGGCCGTGCATCGTTAGGTCATCTTCAAAGACGTCGAACAAGGTTTCGGTTTGGTCAAACAATTGGGCCAAACCGCCGGTTGCAATTATCTTCATTGGGCGTTCACGTTCTGCCTTTATGCGCGCGCAAATCTCGCGAACCATACCGATATACCCCCAGAATACACCGGATTGAATACAGGCGACTGTATTGGTGCCCACAACATTTTGCGGTTTCGCTATGTCGACATGCGGCAATGCAGCAGCAGCCATATGGAGCGCCTCCAAAGACAAGTTCACGCCCGGTGCAATTACGCCGCCCACATAAGCGCCGTCACTGGCTACGACGTCAAAGGTCGTTGCCGTTCCAAAGTCTACAACGATCAAATCGCCCCCATGACGATCAAAGGCGCCTGCCGTGTTGACCAGACGATCAGGCCCGATTTGCGTTCCGAAATCGACGCGGGGATCAGTCGGTAGCGCACATTCTGCCTTGCCCACGACAAGCGGGCGACAATCAAAGAAGCGATCAGAAAAAACCCTTAGATTGAAAACAACGCGCGGGACTGTCGATGAAATGATGACATCAGTAATATCGAGCTCAAGCTTGTAGTGCTGAACCAGCGTCGAAAACCATGTGAAATAGGCATCCGCCGTACGACCGTGATGGGTTGAGGTACGCATCGTGCACAGAAATTTCGTGCCGTCCCAAATTGAGAAGACCGTGTTTGTATTTCCGCAATCAATCGCCAGAAGCATATGCAATCCTTAGAAAAAAATGTCGGCCGCGGGAATCGTCTCGCGGGCTTTCGCGGTCTTTAACACAAGATTGCCCTGCGCATCGACCGTCTCAAATGTTCCTGTGACCTCATCACGCATCGTTCTGGCGGTAATGACCTCACCAATTTTCGCCGCTCTCGATAGCCACAAGTTTCGAAGTGGACCAAAGCCAAGTGTTTGAAACGTATCTTCATGTCTCGCATAAGCTGCCGCTAAAAGCTCTAGGAAATCCTCTGGCCTAATTCGAACACCCGTTTCTGCCAACACCGACACAGGCTGCATAGCCGTCGACTCAAGCTTGGCTCGCGGCGGGGCTTCGACAAGGTTTACACCGATCCCGATTGCGATATGCCCGACGCCTTGGCCAAGTCCCGCGCTCTCTAACAATATACCCGCAACCTTGCCACCTTTAAGAAGAACGTCATTCGGCCACTTCAGGGATAGCCAATCGGTGCGTCCCGTAGCGGCATCGAGAGCATCAAAAAGAGCGAGGGCCGCCACGAAGCTTCGCAGCGCAACTTGATCTGGCGTTTCAGAGGGACGCATCACAAGCGTTGCCGTGAAATTACCTGCCGTTGCTTTCCAGTCACGGCCTCTACGACCACGACCGGCGGTCTGTTTCAAACCAAGTATCCATTCGGGTCCAGAAAGCATCGGAGCAATTCGGGCCGCTTCAGCATTGGTACTGTCCACCTCTGCCAAAACACGTTTTCCATAGCTTTCTGGCCAGCCCGCAATCACTTTATCTTGCTCCAAATACCTATATCGAAAAACAAAAGCGACGCGCCTTGGCGCGTCACAATTGAATTAAATTGGCGTGCAGATCGCACGCTAATGGACAAGTGTCGCAGCCGCTGCCATCGCGGGGCCTTCAATGCCAAACAGGTTCACGATCCCGATCAGCATGATCGCAGCCGAGGCCACAAGAACGCCTGATAGCATCGCAGACTTGCCGCCATTCAGCCCGTCAGCCTCTTCACCGAAGTACATGAAGAACACAATACGTAGATAGTAGAATGCACCTATTGCGGATGCGACGGCTGATGCAACGACCAACCAAACCATATCAGCTTGGATCGCCGCCTGCCAAACGCCCAGCTTCGCAAAAAAGCCCAACATCGGAGGCACACCAGCGAGTGAGAACATCAAGATAAGCACCGCCATGGCCTTACCCGGCTCAGAACGTGCATATAGGCGAAGGCTGTCGATACTAGTCACGGGCTGACCGTCACGCTCCATCGAGAGGATAAAGGCGAAAGTACCAATGTTCATGGTGACGTAGATCGCCATATAAATCAGCATCGCGGAAATTCCAGCCTCAGTACCAGTTGCCAGACCAATCAGCGCGTACCCCATATGGGCAATCGAAGAATAGGCCATCAGTCGTTTGATATCACGCTGGCCGATCGCCGCGATTGCGCCAAGGAACATCGACAATACGGAAAGCAGAGCGATAATTTGCTGCCAGTCGCCAACCATTCCACCAAAGGCATCATGCATGACGCGGGCAAACAGACCCATCGCAGCGACCTTTGGTGCTGTTGCAAAGAATGCGGTAACCGGGGTCGGAGCGCCCTCATAGACGTCGGGCGTCCACATGTGGAAAGGAACTGCCGACACCTTGAAGGCAAAGCCTGACGCCATAAAGACCAAGCCGAAAAGCATTCCCAACGGCAGGTGATCGCCTTGGGCAGCTTGTGCGATGCCACTGAACAAAGTTGTGCCTGAAAAACCGTAGACCAATGATGAACCATAAAGCAGCAAACCAGAGCTTAGCGCCCCTAGGACAAAATACTTCAGCCCAGCCTCGGTGGACTTCAAACTGTCACGACGGATCGACGCGATCACGTAAAGTGCCAGTGATTGCAGTTCGAGGCCCATATAAAGCGTCATCAGATCGCCAGCGGACACCATCACCATCATTCCGACAACAGCCAGCGTAATCAGGATAGGATACTCAAACTTTAGCATTCCACGACGTTGAGCGTACTCTTGGCTCATCACGATGACGGCAGCAGCCGACAAAAGGATGACCACTTTTGCAAAACGGCTAAACGCGTCATCGCTATACATGCCGCCAAAGGCAGCATTGTCGCCAGACCCGTTCATTCCAATCCAAGCAGCCAATACAACAAACAAGCTGGCTGTAATCCACATAAGCATAGGCGCCATTTTGTCTTTGCTCGTGTAGACAGCCCCAACCAACGCCAGCATGGCGAAGACGGATAGGATGATTTCCGGCAGGATAATATTCAGATCAGCCTGAAGCATCGTTCAAATCCTCAATGGGTAGCCGCTGGTGCCACAGCTGCGTGATCTGCAGTCTGGGCAAGGGCCGAATGGTAATTGTGAAGCAGGTTCTCGACCGATGGTCCGATGATATCCAACACCAAAGCTGGATACACACCCAAGAGCAGCGTCATGACGATCAAAGGAGCCATTATCCATTTCTCGCGCGAGGTCATATCTTCAATCGTTTTAAGTGCTTCTTTGATCAGATCGCCAAAGACAACGCGACGATAGAGCCACAGCGCATAAGCCGCTGAGAAGATCACGCCCGAAGTCGCGATTGCTGCAATCCACGTGTTGTACTGGAACATGCCCATCAGCGTCAGAAATTCGCCGACGAAACCCGATGTGCCCGGCAAACCAACGTTCGCCATCGTGAAGAACATAAAGATCAGCGCGTAGGCAGGCATCCGGTTTACCAGACCACCATAGGCCGAAATCTCGCGTGTGTGCATCCGGTCGTAGATCACGCCAACACTTAGGAACAGCGCGCCAGAGATAAACCCGTGTGAGATCATCTGAAAGATTGCACCGTCAACACCTTGCTGGTTTGCAACAAAGATACCGGCAGTTACGTAACCCATGTGCGCAACGGATGAATAAGCGATCAGCTTTTTCATGTCTTCCTGCACCAGCGCCACAAGCGATGTGTAGACAATCGCGATCACAGAAAGCCAGAGCACAAAGTCAGTCATAACGTCAGCGCCCACAGGGAACATCGGCAAGCTGAATCGTAGAAAGCCATAGCCGCCCATCTTTAACAGGATTGCCGCCAGAACGACCGAACCAGCAGTCGGCGCCTGAACGTGTGCGTCTGGAAGCCAAGTATGAACCGGCCACATCGGCATTTTCACAGCAAAGCTGGCGAAGAACGCTAAGAACATCATCGTCTGCAAACCACCAACAACGGTGATGCCCAGTATCGAGAAGTTGTCAGATGCGAAATCATGTGCGGCAAGCGCGACCATATCCGTCGTACCAGCGTCCACATACATCATGACCATAGCCACTAGCATCAGCACCGATCCGAGGAACGTATAAAGGAAAAACTTGAACGATGCATAAATGCGGTTCGCTCCGCCCCAAATACCGATGATCAAGAACATCGGGATCAAGCCTGCTTCAAAGAAAAGGTAGAACAACACCATATCGAGCGCCATAAACACGCCGAGCATCAGTGTTTCCAGCAATAGGAACGCGATCATGTATTCTTTAACACGTGAGCTGACGCCCCAGCTGGCCAGAATAACCAGCGGCATCATAAATGTTGTCAGCATCACGAACAGAACACTGATGCCGTCCACACCCATCTTATAGGTGAGGCCCATCAGCCAGTCGCGTTCTTCGACATATTGCATGCCAGGGTTTGATGCGTCGAACTCGGCCAGAATAAATAGTGATACAAGAAACGTCACAGCCGTCGCCACCAAGGCGAGCATTTTTGCCCGACTATTGGCCGCCTCGTCGTCTCCGCGCAGGAAGATCGCGAGGATCAGCGCTGCAACAGCGGGGATAAACGTAACAATGGAAAGTAAGTTAGCCATTAGTGCGCTCCTCCGCTGAGCGACATCCAGGTGATCAACGCAACGATGCCAAGCACCATCGCGAGCGCATAGGTGAACACGTAACCAGACTGGGCTTTACCAGCGAGGCGCGTGAAGAAAGGAATAATCCCCATTGCAATACCGTTCAGCGTGCCGTCGATGACGTTGCCGTCGCCACGCTTCCAAAGGAAGCGGCCGATGGCGCTGGCGGGTTTCACAAATACTGCGTCGTAAATCTCGTCGAAGTACCATTTGTTCAGCAAGAACAAATACAGCGGACGTTGGCTTGCAGCCAAACGTGCAGGGATCGATGGGTTGATGATGTAGAACCAGAATGCAGTGATGAAACCGATAATCATCGCAACGAACGGGCTAATCTTAACCCACGTCGGGGCGTGGTGCGCGTCGTCCATGACGTGATTATCAGGATGATGGAAGATCGCACCTTCTGGTGCTTTGCCGTGGTGAACCGCAGCAACAACTGCGTGGGCAGGATCAGCCTCGGCCATATCGTGCGCTTCTTCTGAGCCATGATGCTCTTCAACCATAGCTGCATGATCATCTGAAGCGGCTGCGTGATCCTCGGCCGCGTCGCCGTGCCCAGCATCTGCTTCAACATGGTGATCCGGAATACCGAAGAACTTATTAACCTGCGAGTGGTCGCCAAAGAACGAACCGTACCAAATCATACCAGCAGTGATTGAACCTACGGCCAATACTCCTAATGGGACCAACATAACCATCGGGCTTTCATGCGCGTGGTCGTGCGTGTGCTTATCGCCGCGTGCTTTGCCATAGAAAGTCATGAACATCAGGCGCCACGAATAGAACGACGTGAACAGTGCTGCGATGACAAGCATCCAGAAAGCGTAGCCACCTGCAGTACCAGCCCAAGCGCTTTCGATCACCGCGTCTTTCGACAAGAAGCCGGCGAAACCGTAATGGGTTAGCGGGATACCAACACCGGTAATTGCCAGCGTACCGACCATCATGGCTAAGAATGTGTACGGCAGTTTCTTACGCAGACCACCATAGTTCCGCATGTCCTGTTCGTGGTGCATGCCGTGGATCACCGAACCGGCGCCAAGGAAGAGCATCGCCTTGAAGAAGGCGTGTGTGAACAGGTGGAACATAGCGACCGAGTAAACGCCCACGCCCGCAGCTACGAACATATAGCCAAGCTGAGACATCGTTGAGTAAGCGATAACGCGTTTGATGTCGTTTTGAACTAAGCCGATGGTAGCTGCAACGAATGCCGTTGTGGCGCCTAGGAAGGTGATGAACGCCGTTGCTTCTGGCGCATACTCGAACAATGGCGACATACGGCAAACAAGGAAGACACCTGCAGTAACCATGGTCGCCGCGTGGATAAGGGCAGACACAGGTGTCGGGCCTTCCATCGCGTCTGGCAGCCAAGTGTGCAGGAACAACTGGGCAGACTTTCCCATCGCACCAATGAACAGAAGGACCGCCAAAACGTTGGCTGCGTTCCAGTCACGCCAAAGGAATGTCAATGTTGTGTCCGCTAGCGCAGGTGCGGCTGCGAAAACATCGTTGAATTGGATCGAACCGGTCAACATGAACAGACCAAAGATACCAAGAGCAAAGCCAAAGTCGCCAACTCGGTTCACGACGAACGCTTTGATCGAAGCCGCGTTTGCACTTTCTTTGCGGAAGTAGAAACCGATCAACAGATATGATGCAACGCCCACGCCCTCCCAGCCAAAGAACATCTGAACAAGGTTGTCAGACGTGACCAACATAAGCATCGAGAAAGTGAAAAATGACAGATAGGCAAAGAAACGAGGGCGGTAGCTCTCGTCTTCAGAAAACTGACTGTCATGCGCCATGTAGCCCATTGAGTACATGTGCACGAGTGCAGATACCGTGTTAACGACGACCAACATGATCGCGGTCAGACGGTCGAGACGAATACCCCAACTTGTGTCAAGTGTACCGGACTGGATCCAAGTCATTATCTCGATGTGCTTGGTATGACCATCGAAGCCAAGGAATACTATCCAGCTTAGAAGCGCGGCCAAAAACAACAGGCCAGTGGTGACGTATTGCGCGCCTTTGTCGCCAATGATCCGATGACCGAACCCTGCGATAATGGCGCCCACCAGCGGGGCAAATAGGATTACCGATTCCATCAAATCAGCCTTTCATCACGTTGATGTCTTCCACCGCGATAGTGCCGCGGTTACGGAAGAAGCAGACGAGGATTGCAAGGCCGATGGCAGCTTCTGCCGCCGCGACCGTGAGAACGAAGAGTGTGAAGACCTGACCCGCCAGATCACCCAAGAAGCTAGAGAAGGCGACAAGGTTGATGTTTACCGACAGCAACATCAATTCGATCGACATCAGCAGAACGATCACGTTCTTACGGTTCAGGAATAACCCGAAAATCCCGATGACGAACAACGTCGCCGCCACTGTCAGGTAATGCTCAATTCCGATCATACCGTCCTCACTTCGTGTCTTTGTTCCGACAAGGTCGACGATGTCGTCGTGCGGAAGTTAACTAGAGTGCGCAGTATTACCTGCGCTGCATTTGTTAGGCTGCCAAAGGTCTTACGAACGACCCATGCCCCAACCGTCAATTTCAAAATCCAAAACAGTGCGTAAATGCCGACACCCATCGGCGAGAAAATTACGCTCCAGACACTTGTCATAAGTTAAAGTCCCTGCCCCGGTTTTACGTCTTTCAGTTCCATCGACTTGGCCGGATCACGATACATTTGTGCCAGGATGTCCTGACGCTTGATGTCTGTACGATGGCGCAGTGTCAGAACAATCGCCCCGATCATCGCGACCAAAAGGATCAGTCCAGAGAGTTGGAAAAGAAGGAAGTATTTGTCGTAAATCAGCAAACCAAGCGCTGCGGTGTTTTGCGTATCGGTCGGCGTCACAGCTCCGCGAAGGGCTTGTGCCTGATCCGCTTCGGTCCAAGCGCCAAAAGCCATACCAAGCTGCATCAACAGAACCACACCAATCAGCAAAGCAAGCGGCATATAACGCGCCATCTCAGCTTTAAGTTCGGCGAAGTCTACGTCGAGCATCATAACGACGAATAGGAACAAGACCGCCACCGCGCCGACGTAAACGATAATCAACAACATCGCGATGAACTCTGCGCCCAGAAGGACAAACAGACCGGCCGCACTAAGGAAAGCAAGGATCAACCATAAAACTGAATGAACTGGGTTACGGCTTACCACCGTAAAAAAGCCGCCAGTGATCGTCGTGATCGCAAATACATAAAAGGCAAAGGCTGCAACGGTCATTGCTCATCATCCTTGTTGTTTTCCATGACTTCCTTGGCAAGATCCATTGCGCGGGTCATGGCCGGAATACCGGCAAACATCGACATTTGGGCGATCGTTTCAGCGATCTCGTCTTTGGAAGCGCCTGCTTCCATTGCGTGACGAACAGTCATACGAAATGGAGTGTCAGCTTGTGCGCCTTGCATGGTCAGGCCAGCAATCGTCAAAAGCAGACGCGTTTTCGCATCAAGCCCTTCTTGACTGATACCCTTGCCAAACGCCATTTCCATCATTTCTTTCGGCATGGTGGGCCAAAGGTTCTCAAACCCACGGGGCGAGAACGACTCTAGCGCAGGATTGAAGGACTTAGCCATTTCCTGTGCCTGAGCCATCATGTGCTCGAAAGGGGTTTTCGTATCGGTCATCGGTACGGTGCATCCATTTCTAGGTTGCGGGCGATCTCTGCTTCCCAACGCTCGCCGTTCGCAAGAAGGCGATCTTTGTTGTAAAACAGCTCTTCACGAGTCTCGGTCGCAAATTCAAAATTCGGGCCTTCGACAATGGCGTCCACTGGGCACGCTTCCTGACAGAAGCCGCAATAGATGCATTTGGTCATGTCGATGTCATAGCGCGTGGTACGGCGGCTGCCATCTTCGCGCGGTTCAGCGTCGATAGTTATCGCTTGTGCCGGACAGATCGCTTCGCACAGTTTACAGGCGATGCAACGTTCTTCACCGTTTGGATAGCGACGCAATGCATGCTCACCGCGGAAACGAGGGGAAAGTGGCCCCTTTTCGTGCGGGTAGTTGATCGTCGCTTTAGGCGAGAAGAAATACTTAAAGCCGAGCTTGAAGCCTTTGATAAAATCCGAAAGCAGGAAGTATCCAACGGCGCGTTTATAATCAATTTGCGTCATATCAGCCTCCAATCGCCCAGCGAGCATATGCGCCGCCGAAAGCTTCAAATTTTGCAAGGAACGCCACCAATACGACCCAGATCAGCGACAATGGCAGGAAGACTTTCCAGCCGATGCGCATCAATTGGTCATAACGGTAGCGAGGTGTAATTGCTTTAATCATTGAGAAGGCAAAGAACACGAGGAACATTTTGCCGACCATCCACAGCAAGCCATCAGGCAAACCAGGAATAGGTGACAGCCAACCGCCGAAGAACAGCAAGGTCGTAAGGGCGCACATCAGTACCATTGCCAGAAGTTCACCAAGGAAGAACAGCATGAACGGGGTCGAGCTGTATTCAACCTGATAACCAGCAACCAGTTCGGATTCCGCTTCAGGCAGGTCGAACGGTGGGCGGTTGGTCTCTGCAAGTGCCGAGATGAAGAACAAAATCAGCATTGGGAAGTGCGGCAGCCAATACCAGCTAAGTAGCCCATAATCGCCTGCTTGCGAATTTACGATGTCGCCAAAGTTCATTGACCCAGTCGAAATGATGATGCCGATGATGATAAGGCCGATCGAAACCTCATAAGAAATCATCTGCGCAGCCGAACGAAGCGATCCAAGGAATGGATACTTAGAGTTTGACGCCCATCCACCCATAATCACGCCGTATACCTCAAGCGAGGAAATGGCGAAAACATAGAGGATTGCTACGTTGATATCAGCGATCGCCCAACCGTCTCCGAATGGGATTACGGCCCAAACGATCACCGCCATTACGACCGAAATCATCGGTGCTAGCAGAAAGACAACGCGGTCAGCGCCAGCAGGGAATACGACCTCTTTGACGATATATTTAATGAAATCCGCAAAACTTTGCAGGATACCAAACGCACCAACGACGTTTGGACCCTTGCGCAGCTGTACAGCCGCCCAGATTTTGCGTTCGCCGTACATCAAGAAGGCCAGCGATGTGACAATCGGCAGGATCAGCAATAGCGTCTTGCCAAGAATGACAAGAAATATCCCTAGATTGGTGTCTGTAAAGAATTCAGCCATGTGTCCTCACACCGTAGGTACTTCGTTTTCGTTACAAGCAGCGACAACAACTTCGGCGTCAATCTGCCTCTTACCGCGGGGCAATGCATCTGAGACGGTATAAAAAGCGTCCCCCTGCCAGTGACCATCGTTTTGTTTGACGGTCGTGCTGACATGGCGTGCAAAGCCATATCCACGGATCAATGTATATTGCGCGGCCACGCATTCTGCGTACTCGGCAACATCCGCAATTTTCCGCGCGCCAATCATCTTGACGCTGAACTGAACAATATTGTCGTCCAGTAAACGGGTTTCCGAGCCGAGATAATCAAACTCGGCACGAGAAAAGTTTAGGGCGTCCCCACTTACAGGCGTACAGGCCCCGCCCAAAAGGGCCAAACCAATCGCTGGAAGATATGCAGGACGCATCATCATTATTCAGCAGCCACCTTAGTTGCGCCACGCGATTTTGCGTTCGCCGAAAGCTCTGCCATCAACGAAGAGGCACGAGCTATAGGGTTGGTCAAATAGAAATCCGCGACCGCATTCTTGAATTTCGCTTTTTCAAGTGTAGTGGCCGGCAAAGCTTGCCAATCGTTTGCAACAACCTGATCGATTTGCGCCAAATGAGGAACTGTAGCAACCAACGCCTGACGCAATTGCGCCAACGAGTCATATTCCAACGCCGATCCAAGATTTGCCGACAATGCCCGAAGGATCGCCCAGTTCTCTTTTGCTTCTCCAGGAGGAAACGCTGCGCGAAGAGCCAACTGAGGGCGGCCTTCTGTGTTTACGAACAGACCGTTTTCTTCGGTATATGCAGCCGCAGGCAAGATCACATCTGAGCGGTGCGCACCATTGTCCCCATGGCTACCCTGATAAATTACGAACGCACCTTCCGGCATCGCAATTTCATCAGCACCTAGATTATAGACGACCTCGGCTTCTGCCAGCGTGGCATCGATGCCACCGTCGGTCGTTGCATTCACGTCCATCGCACCAACGCGTCCTGCGGCAGTGTGCAGAACCAACATCGAACCACCAAGGGCGGTCGTCAAAGCCATCGCTTGGCCAAGAACGGCCTCGCCATCCACTTCGGTCAAAGCACCTTGGCCAACAATAACGACAGCGCCTTCGGTCTTTGTCGCGGACGAGATCGCTTTTTCCACCGAGGCGCGCCCCGGCCCAACCAGTTCGTAATCGTATGTTAGATCGACTGCTTCACCGATCAACTTAACCTCTGCGCCGTTGATCCAAGCTTTACGGATACGTGCGTTAAGAACCGGTGCTTCGTCGCGTGGGTTTGAACCGATCAGGTAAATGACCTTTGCGGCATCAATGTCTTCAATCGAAGTGGTACCAACATAAGCCGAGCGGTTGCCAGCTGGAAGTTTCGCACCATCGACGCGACATTCGACGTTCCCGCCCTGCCCTTCGATCATCTGCTTGAGCGCAAAAGCAGCCTCAACAGGTGCCAAATCGCCAACGAGGCCGGCGACTTTCTTACCGTTCATTGCTTCTGCAGCAGCCTTCAGGGCCTCAGCCCATGTTGCTTTGCGCAGTTTACCATTTTCACGAATGTATGGCGTGTCCAAACGCTGACGACGCAGGCCGTCCCAAACGAAACGGGTTTTGTCTGAAATCCACTCTTCGTTAACGCCGTCGTGGTTACGTGGCACAAAGCGCTTAACTTCACGGCCCTTCGTATCAACACGTATATTCGATCCAAGTGCATCCATGACGTCGATGCTTTCGGTCTTGGTCAATTCCCAAGGACGGGCCGTAAACGCATATGGCTTCGATGTCAGCGCTCCAACTGGGCAGAGGTCGATGATATTGCCCTGTAGGTTGCTGTCCAGTGTCTCGTTCAAATAGCTTGTGATTTCTGCATCTTCACCGCGACCGGTTTGGCCCATCTGGTTGATACCAGCGACCTCAGACGTGAAACGCACACAACGGGTACAGCTAATGCAACGGGTCATCGCCGTTGATACCAGCGGGCCGAGGTTCAAGTCATCAACAGCGCGCTTACCTTCGTTAAAGCGGGTATCCGAAATGCCGTAAGCCATCGCCTGATCCTGAAGATCGCATTCGCCACCCTGATCGCAAATTGGGCAATCAAGCGGGTGGTTGATCAGCATAAACTCCATCACGCCTTCACGGGCCTTTTTGACCATAGGCGAATTGGTTTTCACTACCGGAGGCTCTCCGTTCGGGCCAGGGCGCAAATCGCGCACCTGCATCGCACAAGACGCTGCAGGCTTTGGCGGGCCGCCGACGACCTCAACAAGACACATCCGGCAGTTACCGGCGATCGACAAACGTTCGTGGTAGCAGAAACGCGGAACCTCAGTCTGCGCCAATTCGCACGCCTGAATGAGGGTCATTGCACCGTCTACTTCGATCTCTTGATCGTCGATAATGATCTTGCGTAGGTCAGACATGTTCACTTCGCTCTCAGTAATGAACCGATAAGGGAGTCTTTTGCGATTTCATCGCGTCCCCACCGGCAGAAAGTCTCGGGATCGTCATAAATGACGTTTTTCTCAGCCATCAATACTTCGCCACGGGCGCGTAAAGCGGCTTTAGCCTCATCGCTGTTGCGATAGGCGTTCATTTCTTCTTCAGTATAACCCAGATCCTTTGCGTCGCCGACAAGGCCCCAAAGCATACCGATACCTTTAAGGACACGACCCGAAATATTGTCACACCGGTTCCGGATTTCATCTGCGACCAGAATTGCAAAAAGGGTGTCGTTGAGCGGCTTGTTCTCACTCAAATCAGGTCGGACATCCTGTGCCGCAACTGGGTTTGCAAGGGTCACAACCACTGCCAAAACCGAAAATACACGTGTTTTCATACCATTAACTCCGTTGTTCACTACGTTCAGGAAAGCAGACACACTGCCTCCTTCCCGTGCGGACATCGGGTTGCTATCGACCGCTATGCAATATCGCGGGGCCGAAATGGGTGATATGAGCGCGAGATTGCTCACTCAGCAGCCACCGCGTGTTTGCCACGAATTCGGTCTTCGATTTCGGGGCGGAAGTTCTTAATCAAACCTTGGATCGGCCAAGCCGCAGCATCGCCGAGCGCGCAGATGGTGTGGCCTTCGACCTGTTTGGTGACATCCCAAAGCATGTCGATCTCTTCAACCGAGGCTTCGCCTTTTACCAAACGATCCATGACGCGCATCATCCAACCCGTGCCTTCGCGACATGGCGTGCACTGACCACAGCTTTCATGTTTATAGAATTTGGACAGACGCCAGATCGCTTTTATGATGTCAGTGGACTTATCCATGACGATAACAGCCGCGGTTCCGAGACCTGAGCCAAGTTCACCACGCAAGTAGTCAAAATCCATAATCGCGTCGCGCATGTCTTCACCACGCACACATGGAACCGACGAGCCGCCCGGAATAACTGCAAGCAAATTATCCCAGCCACCACGAATTCCACCACAGTGCTTTTCAATCAGTTCTTCAAAGCTGATCGACATCTCTTCTTCGACAACACACGGGTTGTTTACGTGGCCTGAGATCGCGAACAACTTAGTGCCAGCATTGTTAGGACGACCAAAGCCTGCGAACCATTCTGGTCCACGACGCAAGATTGTCGGAACAACAGCAATAGATTCAACGTTGTTCACCGTGGTCGGGCAACCATAGAGACCGGCACCAGCAGGGAATGGCGGCTTCATGCGCGGCATGCCCTTTTTGCCTTCTAGGCTTTCAAGCAGTGCAGTTTCTTCGCCGCAAATATAGGCACCAGCACCGTGGTGCAGATAGAGATCGAAGTCCCAGCCAGATCCAGCAGCATTTTTACCCAAAAGACCAGCGGAGTACGCTTCGTCGATCGCGTTCTGAAGTTCTTCACGCTCGCGGATGTATTCGCCGCGAAGGTAAATATAACAAGCGTTGGCGTTCATTGCGAAAGACGCAATCAGGCAGCCTTCGATCAGCGTGTGCGGATCGTGGCGCATAATCTCACGGTCTTTACATGTACCCGGCTCAGATTCATCAGCGTTCACAACCAGATAGGAAGGACGACCGTCGCTTTCTTTTGGCATAAACGACCATTTAAGCCCAGTTGGGAAACCCGCTCCACCGCGACCACGAAGACCCGAGGCCTTCATCTGCTCGATGATCCACTCGCGACCCTTTTTGATGATGTCGCCGGTGCCATCCCAATGGCCAAGCGCACGTGCGCCAGCAAGAGAACGCTCATGCATCCCGTAGATGTTGGTAAAGATCCGGTCCTGATCCTTCAGCATTGCAAGATCACCTTTGGTTTTCCCGACGCTTACGTCGGATTTGAAAAATTACCACCAGCGCCCAAATCAGCGCGGCGATTGCGGCGAAGTCGAATAGGAATGCGAAACGTCCCGGCATTCCCAACTGTGGCCCCACCCAATTTGCCACAAGCCAGACAACCATAGTCACAGCAATGACAACGCCTACTCGGCGTCCCTGCTTTGACAATTGTTTGTCTAGATCGGTGCTCATATTCTCTCTCAGCCTTCGCTCAAGGCTTTTGCTTGCGCGCGCCAGTCGTCGCGGCTTGCTTTGCCTTTGGCGCCTTTGATGTTTTCGTCAGCCCAAGCGACATCTTCGTCACTCCAACCTGCGATTTGGGCGAAGCTTGTGATACCAGCTTCAGCAATCGCTTCCGCGGCTTTCGGGCCAACACCCTTAATTTTTGTCAGGTCGTCAGCTTTGGCTTCAGCTTGTTGAACCGCTGATTTCGGGCGCGGTGTTTCGGCTGGCACTTTCGCGCTAGACGCCGCGCCGCCTTGCCATGGTGTCAACAATGGCACTTCGGTGCCATCAATTCGCTTGATGGTGTCGCCAATGTCATCAGCCAACTGTGCAGATGCGTTAAGCTTATGCTTGCCAGCTTCGTGGTCTTTAAGGCTGGTGAGACCGCTCAAAGGTTCAGCTGCATAGCGACCATTCTGAGGACCCGGTGTTGGAACCTTGCCTGCAGCTAGATCATCAAGGATCGCCGCAAAAGTTTCAGTTGTAAGATCTTCGTAATAGTCTTTACCGATCTGAACCATTGGCGCATTCGAACATGAGCCAAGGCACTCGACCTCTTCCCACGAAAACTTGCCATCAGCCGACAACGCATGCGCTTTCGATGCAATCTTATCCTGACAAACCTTGATAAGGTCTTCTGCGCCACAGATCATGCAGCTAAGCGTGCCGCATACCTGGATGTGAGCGACAGAACCAACAGGTTTCATCTGGAACATAAAGTAGAACGACGTCACTTCGAGAACGCGGATGTAGGCCATGTCCAACATGTCGGCGATGTGTTCAATCGCGGGTTTAGAAACCCAGCCCTCTTGTTCCTGAGCACGCCACAAAAGTGGGATCACGGCCGAGGCCTGACGGCCCTCGGGGTATTTAGTCAACTGGGCCTCTGCCCAAGCCTGGTTTGCCTCGGTGAATGCGAAGCTTTCAGGCTGTTCGTGATGAAGACGGCGGAGCATTAGCGGTCAATCTCCCCAAATACGACGTCCATAGTGCCGATAATCGCTGCAACGTCTGCCAGTTGGTGACCGGTTGCCATGTGATCCATTGCCTGCAAATGCAGGAAACCAGGAGCGCGAATTTTCGAGCGGTAAGGTTTGTTGGTACCGTCGGCCACAAGATACACGCCGAACTCGCCCTTAGGCGCTTCTACGGCGGCGTAAACTTCACCGGCAGGCACGTGGAAGCCCTCGGTGTAAAGTTTGAAGTGGTGGATCAAGCTTTCCATCGATGTTTTCATCTCGCCACGCTTAGGAGGCGTGATCTTGCCTCGGGCCAATACATCGCCCTGCCCTTCAGGCGCGCGAAGCTTTTCGATGGCCTGCAAAATGATCGAGGTCGACTGACGCATTTCTTCCATGCGCATTAGGTAGCGGTCGTAACAGTCGCCGTTTTTGCCAACTGGGATCTGGAATTCAAACTCGTCGTAGCACTCATAAGGCTCTGCGCGACGCAGATCCCATGCCATGCCGACCGAACGCGCCATAACACCAGAGAAACCGTAATCCAGCACGGTTTGTTCATCGATGACGCCGATATCCACGTTTCGCTGTTTGAAAATCCGGTTTTCAGTCAACAATCCGTCGATGTCGTCTAGCTTTGCTGGAAACTGATGCGCCCAAGCTTCGATGTCGTCGATCAGAGCATTCGGCAAGTCTTGGTGAACGCCGCCTGGACGGAAATAAGCTGCGTGGAGACGAGCACCACAAGCGCGCTCATAGAAATCCATCAGCTTTTCACGCTCGTTAAAGCCCCAAAGCGGAGGCGTAAGCGCACCAACGTCCATCGCCTGTGTCGTAACGTTCAGCAGGTGGTTCAATACACGGCCGATTTCAGAATAAAGAACCCGAATGAGAGACCCACGACGAGGCACCACAGTGCCGGTCAACTTTTCAATGGCCAGACACCAAGTGTGTTCTTGGTTCATCGGCGCCACATAGTCGAGACGATCAAAATACGGCAAGTTTTGCAGGTATGTCCGGCTTTCCATCAACTTTTCGGTGCCGCGGTGCAAAAGGCCAATATGCGGGTCGCAGCGTTCTACGATCTCGCCATCCAGCTCAAGCACAAGACGCAAAACACCGTGGGCCGCAGGGTGCTGCGGACCGAAGTTGATGTTGAAATTACGAATTCTCTGTTCGCCCGTTTGGGCGTCATCAAATCCTTTGGAGCCATCCATCATGTCAAGCTACTCCTGCATTCTGCTTCCAAGCATTTGGAAGCCGTCCCATATGCGCCTGAACAGCAGCATACTGGGGTTTCAAATATTGTGCTGCACTTACCCGATCAGCTTCGCTCATCGTGACGGCAAGGCCTTCATTGACGCGCTGTCCAAACTTGGCAGGCATCATCGCAATCTCAAGGAAATCGCAAATTCGGGTCACGGTTTCGTTCGTAAACAGCTCTTCATAAAACGCGATCAAGACGCGCTTTGGATCTATGTTTGCAATGTTTTTCAGCGTCGAGGCATAATCGCATCGCGCCTGAAGCGCCGGTGATTTGCCGCCCAAAACCTTTTGCAAAAGTGCATTGCAAGTTGCTGAAAGATCGTCGCCAGACTTCTTTACAATGCGCACCGCATTCATGCGGACATTGCTCCACAAACGCGCAACGGGATCGCGCATCAGATAGATGAAGCGACTTTTGCCCATAGCCTGCATTTCAAGCAGACGTTCAAGGCTAAGCAATCCATAGGCTGGTGTAATGTCGGCCATGACAGCACGCGCATCTGCGCGCTCAGTCATGTAGGTTCGGTAAGCGGCGTCAGAACCGTCTTCAAGCAACGAACGAACGTCCTGCAATTCATCCAGTTTAGTCGGCAGTTCCACACCACGCTCAATACGATCTTCGATCTTGGCGCGTTTTTCGTCCAACTTAGACAAACGGCCGGCAAGATTGCCGTCAACCGAATTGAAGAAATGTAGTTCTTTCATGGGTGGCACATAGACGTCCGGATGCGCGGCTAAATAACCGTGCAACCAGCTTGTTCCTGCTTTGGGCGCGCCCAAGCCGAACAGGAATATGCCTCCATCGCGCTGCATTATTTCGCGTCGCCTTTCTCATCACCCGGAAGGATGTATTCTGCACCTTCCCATGGGCTCATGAAATCAAACTGACGGTATTCCTGAACAAGGCTTACGGGTTCGTAGACGATCCGCTTTTCAGCTTCGTCGTAGCGCACTTCGGTATAGCCAGTTGTTGGGAAATCTTTACGCAACGGGAAACCACGGAAACCATAGTCGGTCAGAATGCGACGCAAATCAGGATGACCCGAGTAAATGATCCCGAACATATCAAACACTTCACGTTCAAACCAATTGGCGCTTGGATGGATATCCACGATCGAGGGAACCATTTCATCTTCGCGCACGGACACACGCAAACGAATGCGGTGGTTCTGGAACATCGAAAGGAAATGATAAACCACGTCAAATCGCTTGGCGCGTTCTGGGTAATCAACGGCTGTGATGTCGATCAGGGTCGAGAATCTGCAGCCTGCATCAGTTTTCAAAAAGTCTACAAAGCCCGCGATATTGGCTGGGGCAACGTCAACGTTTAACTCACCATGGGTCACATCCCAACCGAGAACGCAATCAGGGCGTTTCAGTTCGACAAGTGCGCCTAGTTCTTTCTGTGCGTCGCTCATGTTTTTACCTCACCAATGTGCCGGTACGGCGAATTTTGCGTTGAAGTTGCAAAATGCCATAAACCAGTGCCTCAGCAGTAGGGGGGCAGCCTGGGACGTAAATGTCGACAGGGACGACCCGGTCACATCCGCGCACAACAGAATAGCTGTAGTGGTAGTATCCGCCACCATTCGCGCATGAACCCATCGAGATCACGTAGCGAGGTTCTGGCATTTGATCGTATACTTTGCGAAGCGCAGGGGCCATTTTATTGGTCAGCGTGCCAGCAACAATCATAACGTCAGACTGACGTGGGGAAGCGCGTGGAGCAACACCGAAGCGGTCAAGGTCATACCGCGGCATAGACGCGTGCATCATTTCAACAGCGCAACAAGCCAAACCAAACGTCATCCAGTGCAACGAACCTGTACGGGCCCAATTGATCAGATCTTCGGTCGTGGTCAGCAAAAAGCCCTTGTCCTGAAGTTCACTGTTCAGGGCACGGGTAGACGCATCGCAGTCAACACCAGCTGTGTTTTGTCCGGTCATCACTCCCATTCTAGGGCCCCCTTCTTCCATTCATAGGCGAAGCCAATTGTCAGGACGCCAAGGAACACCATCATAGACCAAAATGCGACCATGCTGATGTCTTTGAACGCAACCGCCCATGGAAACAGCATTGCGATTTCGAGATCGAAAATGATGAACAAAATCGAAACCAAATAAAATCGAACATCAAACTTCATCCGGGCATCATCGAAAGCGTTAAAGCCACATTCGTAGGCAGAAACTTTTTCAGGATCAGGATTGCGAACGGCTACAACGATGGCAGCAAGGATCAAGGCTAACCCTAGACCAATTGCTACCGCGAGAAACACGAGAATAGGTAGATATTCTCTTAGCATTTCTTCCACGGCTGGCTCCTTTCAGATGCAATTATAAAGCATCACGAGATGGCAGATGACTCATTGCGCGTGGTTTATCGTTGGGCTGTGTCATGGTCAACCAAACTTAAACACATTCATGAACATGATTTTATGCCTGACGTAACTCGTATACCAATGTATACTGAGATTTTCTCTGCATTGCGGCATATTGTCAGTACGCACGACACTACTGCAATCTAAATCAAAAGGATTCAATCTTTAGAATTGTTACTCTTGCCCATCTAAATGACCCATTTAGCCGGACGTTTTTCAAAGAATGCCGAAATTCCTTCTGTTGATTCCGGACTGTCCCAACGCTGTGCCAATGCCTTAATCGACGTTTCAACAGCATCCTTGGTGACATTGCCGCAAATGCTTTGCGCTAGAGCTTTCGCCTCGGCCACTGCACCTGGTGCACACTTCAAATATGGTATGACTTGCCGTTCGACCGCTTCATCGAGTTCGCCCTCAGGGACAGTTGCCGCTAGTAATCCAAGGGTCACAGCTTCGCTCGCATCAAATAAACGCCCTGACATAAACACGCGCCTCGCGTTTTCCTCACCCATTCTTGCCAACACATACGGTCCGATGGTCGCAGGGATCAGGCCGAGCTTTGTCTCAGTCAGTCCCATCTTCAGCCCTTCCACGCCAACGGCAACATCACAAACACTTGCCATTCCAACGCCCCCGCCAAAGGCATTGCCCTGCAATCTGCCGATCAGTGGTTTTGGCATGAAATTGAGAGCCCACAACATATTCGCAAGACGACGGGCTTCTGTCTCTTTCGTTTCTGCATCTGCCTCGAACTGATCGCGCATCCACTCGAGATCGCCACCCGCGCAAAAACTTTTACCTTCTGCCGCCAGAACCACGCAACGCACAGCGGGATCACTGCCCAATTCGTCGGCTGCATTGGTCAGTTCATCCATCATCAGTGCTGAAAGCGCATTGTGCTTATCTGTACGGATCATCCATATCGTAGCGACACCGCGCTCGTCTCGATCCACGCGAATAGTTTCAGTCATGGCGCATTCCTTTTGCCAGTGATGATGCTTGCTCTAAAATATCCATATTCAAGCCAGTCGTGTAGCCCGCTTGCTCTACATGCCGTACAACTGCCTCTGTCGCGACGTTGCCAGCCGCCCCCGGTGCGAAAGGGCATCCCCCTAACCCGCCTATAGCAGCGTCGAACACGCGCAAACCCCGCTCAATCGCGACGGATATATTCTCTAGCGCGCGACCGGATGTGTCGTGAAAATGACCAGCCAACTGTTGCGCGGGAAACTCATTTAACACCGCTGAAAGCATTCGGTCTGTTTTTTCAGGCGTTGCCCGCCCAATCGTGTCGCCTAGAGAAATTTCATAACATCCCAAATCGCGCAACGCGGCGACGACCTTTGCCACCCCTTCGGGATCAACAAAACCATCATAAGGGCATTCGACGACACAAGAGACATAGCCCCGCACAGGCAATCCTGCGGTTTTGGCTGCCTCGACCACAGGAACAAACCGCGCAAGGCTTTCCGCAATCGTTGCGTTGATATTTGCTTTCGAAAACCCTTCTGACGCGCTGCCAAAAATCGCAACTTCATCGGCTTTGGCGTCAATCGCGCGTTCGAGCCCCTTTAGATTGGGCGTCAAAGCCGCGTAGCTGATATTGGGCACGCGAGAGATCCTCGCAAGAACATCTGCGCTGTCCGCCATTTGAGGCACCCACTTCGGGCTCACGAAACTTGCAATCTCAATCCGACGAAAACCAGCCTCGCTCAGTTTGTTGACCAAAGCGATTTTTTCGCCCGTCGGAATTTGACGCTTTTCGTTTTGCAGGCCATCGCGTGGACCAACTTCAAAAATCTCGACGAAATCCTGAGTCATATCGCTCTTTCCACTTTCGAACCTTCATCCATTTCCTACCTAATCCAATTCTGGCTGAGGATAGAAATCGTGTTTATAGATTGTCGCCTGTCCATCTTTTGCCGCCGCTCGCTTGAATGCAGGGCGCCCAGAAAGACGGTCAAAATAGGCAAGCAAAGTCGGAAAAGCGCTCAGGTCAACAAATTTCTGACCAATAATCATACCGTAAGACACAGCAACATCAGCCGCCGAGAACCCGCCTTTCAGCAGGTAGTCTTGCCCTTCTATGGCACGTTCTACAGCCCCTAAGCATTTCTCTAACCGTTTGGCTTCTAGCCGCATTACGGTTTCGGATCGCATGGAAGGATCACGCAAAACAACGTGGTGCTGAGTCAAATTCGCCAGCAGGCTTCCCATCGTTTCTGCAAAGTGCAACCACTCAAGGAACTCTGCCCGCCCTTCAGTACCTGGCAATGGCGCAAAGCCCAAATCTTGGCGCGTCTCACACAGGTATTCAGCGATCGCGCCACTTTCAAACAACACGCGCCCGTCAATCTCAAGCACTGGCACGCGGCCCGCAGGCGAAAGCGCCAGAAATTCCGGAGAGCGCATGGATTTATCAAAGAAACTCCAATGACGCAGTTCATAATCTAGACCCATTTCTTCTAGCAACCACAACGTCCGGAATGACCTCGATTGAGCGACATGATGCAGACGGATCACGCCTTAGCCTCTGCCAAGACTATCAGGGCAGCACCAGCCTCAACTTGATCGCCCTCAGCAACCAAAAGCTCTTCCACGACTCCATCGCGGGCGGCAAGCAGGGCATGTTCCATCTTCATCGCTTCAAGAACCACCAGTTTTTGACCCTCTACGACAGTATCGCCAGCTACAGCCAAAACCGCCCGCACAGCACCAGGCATAGGAGCCTCAATGAGGTTTCCGTTGCCTGAAGAACTGGTTGCACGATCCAATGCATCAACGATCTTAAACGTCGCGCCACCTGCCTGAAAGACCGTTACATGGTCTTCATGAAGCACCGTTGACGCGGCTTTTGCGCCGTTAAGCGTCCAATAGCCCTGCGCGAACTTGGCTTCCACCTCGATACCATCAACCGTTAGAAGATGGCGGCTCGTGCCATAGGATTTCAGGCCAACGACAATCGCTTGATTTTCAAAAAGCAAATGAATGTCGTGCAACAAGGGTTCCCACAGCGAAAATCCAGAGCAGCCAAAAGATCGATCCATCAAACCACTGACTTTTAAAGCTGCGAGTGCTTTCGTCTCGGCTGTAACTTCAACAGCCTCGGTTAAAACATTCAGATCACGTGCGATCAAATCGGTATCCACGTCGCCTTTTGCGAACCCTTCATGGCACGCTAAAGCACTCAGAAACGTAAGGTTCGTAACCGTTCCGCCCACTTCGGTTTGGTCCAGAGCTGCCTCAAGTTTTTTCAACGCAATCGAACGCGTGGTTCCGTGCACGATGACCTTTGAGATCATCGGATCATAGAAAGGGCTAATCGCATCCCCCTGTCGAACGCCACTGTCGGAACGGGCCCAATCGGGAAAGCTCAAATGCTCTAACGTACCTGTTGCAGGCAAAAAACCAGCCGGAACATCTTCGGCATAAAGCCTCGCTTCAAAACTGTGCCCATTGATCGACAAGTCTTCTTGGGTTGCGGGCAATGCTTCGCCGGCTGCAACCCTTAGCTGCCACTCAACAAGATCTACGCCTGTTATAGCCTCAGTTACCGGATGCTCGACTTGCAAACGCGTGTTCATTTCCATGAACCAAAACCCGTCCGATCGAAGCCCATCAGAGCCATCTACGATAAACTCAATGGTCCCAGCGCCCTTGTAGTTGATCGCTTCGGCAGCTTTCACAGCCGCTGCTCCCATCGCTTCGCGCATTTCAACTGTCATACTGGGCGCAGGGGCTTCTTCAATAACCTTTTGGTGGCGTCGCTGAAGCGAGCAATCACGCTCAAACAAATGAACGGCTTTTTCACCATCGCCAAAGACTTGCACTTCAATGTGCCTTGGCTTGGTTATGTATTTTTCTACTAGAACGTCGTCATTTCCAAATGCCGTCTGGGCCTCTGCCCTTGCCGAGGCCAGCCTATCCAAAAAACCATCAGCAGCTTCGACCAACCGCATCCCTTTACCACCGCCACCAGCAACGGCTTTAATCAGTACCGGATAGCCGATCTTTCCGGCCTCCAAAGCCAAATGATTGTCGTCTTGGTTTTCACCGTGATACCCAGGCACGACCGGCACGTTGGCGTTTTGCATCAGCACCTTGGCTGCATCCTTCAAACCCATGGCGCGAATCGCATTGGCCGATGGTCCAATGAAAGTTAGTCCCGCTGCTTCAATCTGATCTACGAAGTCAGGGTTCTCGGATAGGAAACCGTACCCCGGGTGGATCGCTTTTGCGCCCGTTTTTAGCGCAGCAGCAATGATAACCTCCCCGCGCAAGTAACTGTCAGCAGGGGCAGAGCCCCCGATATGAACCGCTTCATCCGCAAGCGCGACATGCTTTGAAGTGGCATCTGCATCCGAATACACTGCCACAGTTTTCACACCCAACAAAGTCGCAGTTTCCATGACCCGACAGGCAATTTCACCTCGGTTGGCAATTAGGATTTTGTCAAACATAGCAATTTTCCCGACCCTTGCGGGCATCGTTACGTCGCATCTTTATCTTTGCAAAAATACTCATAATCCAACCTCACATTCTGAATAGGCCAAAGCGGGTTTCATCAATTGGCGCATTCAAAGCCGCAGTAAGGCTTAGTGCCAAAACTTCCCGAGACTTACGCGGATCAATGATCCCGTCGTCCCAAAGTCGCGCCGACGCATAGAGAGGGTGGCTCTGTTCTTCGAACATTTCGATCGTCGGGCGCTTGAACTCTGCTTCTTCATCCGCGCTCCAGCTTCCGCCGCCTCGCTCAATTGCGTCTCGTTTGACTGTCGCTAAAACACCAGCAGCTTGTTCTCCACCCATGACGGATATCCGGCTGTTTGGCCACGTCCACAAAAAGCGGGGCTGATACGCGCGCCCTGCCATGCCGTAGTTGCCTGCACCAAATGATCCACCGACCAGCATGGTGATTTTGGGTACAGAAGTGGACGCTACGGCGGTCACCATCTTTGCACCGTGGCGTGCAATGCCTTCGTTCTCGTATTTTCGCCCAACCATGAAGCCAGTGATGTTTTGCAGAAAAACCAGCGGGATTTTGCGTTGCGAACACAGCTCGACAAAGTGCGCACCCTTTTGGGCCGCTTCGCTGAACAGAACACCGTTGTTGGCGACTATACCCACAGGGCAACCTTTGATATGGGCGAAGCCCGTCACCAGCGTCTCGCCAAATCGTGGCTTGAACTCATCAAAACGCGACCCGTCTACTGTACGTGCAATCACTTCGCGGATGTCATAGGGCGTTCGCAGGTCAGCAGGAACAACTCCGAACAACTCGTCTGGATCATATGCAGGCTCTTCCGAGCTTTGCCATTCAACAGTTTTTGGTTTGCTCATGTTCAGATGACTGACAGCCCTGCGTGCGAGGGCAAGCGCATGGGCATCATCTTCAGCCAAGTAATCTGCCACGCCCGACAACCGTGTGTGAACGTCGCCACCGCCCAGATCTTCTGACGAGACGATCTCGCCCGTCGCCGCTTTCACGAGGGGCGGTCCCGCAAGGAAAATTGTTCCCTGCTCTTTTACGATGATCGTTATGTCTGACATGGCTGGCACATAAGCGCCGCCAGCTGTGCAAGATCCCATCACAACAGCGATTTGAGGAATGCCTTGCGCAGACATGCGCGCCTGATTGTAAAAGATACGGCCAAAGTGATCGCGGTCTGGAAACACTTCATCTTGGTTCGGCAAATTCGCCCCGCCGCTATCGACGAGGTATATGCAAGGCAAGCGGCATTCCTCGGCTATTTCCTGCGCGCGAAGGTGCTTTTTGACGGTTAGAGGAAAATAGGTGCCACCTTTGACCGTCGCGTCATTGCAGACAACCATAACGTCTTGGCCGTGCACCTTGCCAATACCTGCAACAACACCGGCGGCGGGCGCAGCCCCTCCGTACATGCCATGTGCAGCCGTTGCGCCAATTTCTAAGAATGGTGATCCGGCATCCAGCAAATTGCCTACCCGATCACGAGGCAACATTTTGCCACGGCTTAAATGGCGATCGCGGCTTCGTTCTCCACCGCCCAGTTGCGCAGCGGTGGCTGCTTCGCGAACGATGCGCAAAGCGTCTTCATGCGATGCCTTGTTCTTTTTAAATTCGTCAGAATTGGCCAAAACTTTGGATTGAAGTTTCATGACTTCGGTTCCTTTTCAGCCGTAGCACGGCGTTTCAGGTCTTTGCGTATGATTTTGCCGGTGACTGTCATCGGCAGGCTTTTCAAAAATGTGATTTCGCGTGGATAGGAATGCTTGGACACTCGTGATTTGGCCAAGTTTTGCAGCTCACGGACCAGATTGTCTGAGCCCACTACTTCCGGCTTCAATACTACATAAGCTTTGACAATTTCCGTCCGAAGTTCATCCGGTTTTCCAACCACACCCACCGTTGCAACCGATGGATGTTTCAGCAAGCAATCCTCGATCTCGGCAGGTCCAATCCGATAGCCAGCACTGGTGATGACATCATCTTCGCGTCCTATAAACCGCAAGTATTCGCCCTGCCAGATACCCCGATCACCGGTAAGCATCCACGGACCTTTGTACTTTGCAGCGGTTTCGCTAGGTTTATTCCAGTATTCCAACATCATACTGGCTGAGCCCTTCTTGACGGCAATGTCGCCCTCGATCTGGGTTGGGTTTCCAAGATCGTCCAGAACCGCAATATCGTGCCCAGGCACAGGCTTACCGATGCAGCCCAGCTGCGGATCAAACAAGGCCGACGCCGAGGATGCGACCATGTTGCATTCCGTTTGGCCGTAAAACTCGTTGATCGTCAGCCCAAACGCGTTTTGCCCCCATTCGAGCATCTCTGGCCCCAAAGGTTCACCGCCGGATGCAATGGTTCTAAGCCCTTGGATGCTGACGTTATCAGCTTTCAACATGCGCAGTGCAGTTGGTGGGAAAAACACGTTTAGCACAGCTGCGCGTGAGACAACTTGCCTGCAAAATTCAGCGCTAAACTTGTCAGAACGGCTGGCCACAACCGGCACCCCGAGCGCGAGGCCGGGCATTAAGACGTCAAACAAACCACCGATCCACGCCCAATCAGCGGGCGTCCACAGAACGTCAGCGTCTTGACCAAGTAGATTGTGACTGATCTCAACACCTGGCAAATGGCCAGCCAAAACCCGGTGCGCGTGCAATGCGCCTTTGGGACTGCCAGTTGTTCCGGATGTATAGATTAGAACCGCCGGATCTTCAGATGACGTGTCCCGTGTTGCAAACGGCTGATCCGAAAACTGGAGGTCTTCGGGCACGCAAGTTGGATAGCCAAGTTCTTCCACTTGATGGACAGTCTCGGCGTCACAAATAACCAAACGCGCACCTGCATCTCCTAGACGGACCTGCAAAGCATCATGTGCAAACAGCTTAAACAGTGGGATCGAAATCGCACCAATTTTCCAAATCGCAATATGCGCCGCAGCCGTCCAGACCGATTGAGAACGCAGCACTCCCACGCGATCACCCGGTTGAACGCGTTCTGCCAGATAATGCGCCAAACCGTCAGCAATCGTTCGGAGCTCTGAATATGAAACATCTCGGCGTTCGTCGCCAGTTACGTCAATCAGGGCCGTGCGCGAAGGTGCGGTTTCGGCCCACAGGTCACAAACCTGATGTGCCATATTCAGACGCCCAGGAATGTCCCAAGAAAATCCGGCTTTTAGGTCCGCGTATGATTTTGATTTTGGAAGCATGGCTAGCTGGTAGACCGCAGCCTACATCATCCCCGAAACGAGTTCTCGGCCAATAAGCATCCGACGAATTTCCGACGTCCCTGCCCCGATCTCCATCAGTTTGGCATCGCGGAAAATGCGCCCAACAGGATTGTCGCTTAGGTATCCAGCGCCACCCATAGCCTGCACAGCCTGATGCGCCTGAACCATTGCCTGCTCTGAGGCATAGAGACAGCACGCTGCAGCATCCTGCCGTGTTATTTCTCCACGATCACATGCTTTTGCACATTCATACACGTAGGCACGCGCCGAGTTCATCGCAGTGTACATGTCGGCAATCTTACCCTGCATCAATTGGAAGGTACCGATGGGCTGTCCAAACTGTTTGCGCTCGGCCATGTAGGGCATGATTTCATCCATGCACGATGCCATTATCCCAGTGCCGATACCTGCAAGCACAACGCGCTCATAATCGAGGCCGGACATCAAAACACGAACACCTTTGCCCTCTTCCCCGAGGACATTTTCGAACGGCACTTCTACGTCATCAAAGATCAATTCAGCCGTATTCGATCCGCGCATCCCCAGTTTGTCGAAATGTGGTGAGGTCGAGAAACCCTTCATCGACTTTTCAACGATAAAGGCCGTTATCCCTTTGGCTTCGGCCTCTGGGTTAGTTTTAGCGTAAACGACTAACGTGTCTGCATCAGGGCCGTTGGTAATCCAGTATTTGTTGCCGTTTAGCCGATAGTGGTCATTGCGCTTTTCAGCGCTCAGTTTCATCGACACAACATCAGAACCAGCTGACGCTTCTGACATCGCCAGCGCCCCGACATGTTCGCCAGAGATCAAGCCCGGAAGATATTTCTGCTTTTGCTCTTCGGTGCCGTTCAACTTTATCTGATTGACGCAAAGGTTCGAATGCGCCCCATAACTAAGCGAAACTGACGCACTCGCGCGGGCAATTTCTTCGACGGCAACCACATGCGCAAGATAGGACATTTCTGCACCGCCGTATGCTTCAGAGACGGTAACTCCGAGAAGGCCAAGTTCTCCCATTTCGCGCCAAAGCTCGCTAGGAAACTCGTTTTTGAGGTCGATTTCTGCTGCTTGCGGTTTGATGCGATCTTGCGCCCATCTGTGCACCATTTCACGCAATGCATTCACGTCTTCGCCTAAATCGAAATTCATCACAGCGTTAAACATTCTGCCTACATCCACGAGTTATTGAACAGTTGTTCATTTATTGGCACAACTGACCCGCTCAGGTCAAACGACACGTGGCGTCACGGGATCTCGCTCAAGCAGAAATCAAGCGTTGTGAATCAAGCAGCCTGAAAAACTGTGGACACTTCTTCACGAATAATCTGGGCAATGACCGCACAATCTTCGACGCTGAACGTCAGTGGAAGTCGCATGTCGACAATGCCTTTCAGGATACGATCTGAGGCCGGCATGCGTTCGGAAGGCGCGTAACGCCAACTATCATAACGAGAGGTGAAACCGTTAGGTTCCGCGCCGCCAAACCACTTCATTTCGACGCCGCGTTCTAAACATTGAGCAATAACATCATTCACTTTTTCGTCGCTCCAATCGAGCAGCAAAAACTGAATGGAAGAACCAACATAGGTTTCTTGTTCTGGTCGTTCGACAACGGTTAATCCCGGCGTGCCCCACAGAACGCTTTCAACAGTCTGATAACGCTCATTCCACCGCTTACATTGAGTCTCAAGGTCCTGAACCTGGGGCCGCAAAATAGCTGCCCTTAGATGATCCATACGACCCGAAACATTAGGTGTTGTGTACTTTATCTGCTCAAATTCCACCGGATGGGGTGCAGCGCCGTGGCGCGCATAGAGCATATATGAACCCGTTAGCATTGTAGCACGTGCCATAGTTTGCGGATCGTCGCCTGTCAGCAATCCACCTTCGCCCGAGTTTATGTGTTTATAAGTCTGCGTCGAATAGCACGCCATATCCCCGTGACGACCAGATGGGATGCCATTCCAACTCGCGCCCATAGTGTGCGCACAATCTTCTACGACTTTAACATCCATCGAGCGACAAATCTTCATCAACTCATCCATGTCGCACAAATGCCCGCGCATGTGGCTTAATACCAAGACATCCGCGAATTTGGCTTTTGCCCGTAAATCTTCCAGATCTATCGTTAACTGCTCGGTCACCCCGACAAACACAGGCACCGCCCCAAGACTGGCAATTGCCCCCGGTACCGGCGCAAGCGTGAACGCGTTGGTCAAAACTCGGTCGCCAGCATTAACCCCCAGCGCCCTTAATGCCGTAGCAATCGCATATCCACCTGAGGCCACGGCGAGGCAGTATTTTGCACCGGTGTAAGCTGCGAACTCTCGCTCAAGCGCCGAGACTTCGCCCTCATCTTCGCCAACAAGGTTGTAACGATGCAAACGCCCACTTCGCATGATCTCGACGGCAGTCTCGATCGCGCTTTCAGGGATGGGTTCTTGCTGGGTAAAACTACCGGTGAATACTGTTTTCATGGCGCATAAATGGCGAAGCTTCACGGCTGGGTCAATGTCGAAAAACCCATACTGAAATGTCGGTATCAGCGGCGATTGTCCTGCATGTAGGCAGCAGGATAGCGTTAGGAGGATTCAATATGAGCGCGCCCGACCCGATAGCATTCATTCTCAATACTGGCTGGGATGACCTGTCCAGCAACGTCGTTGAAACCAGTAAGCTTAATCTTCTCGATACTTTGGGTGTTGCGGCAGGTGGGTATCAAACACGTACGAGCCAAATTATCCGCGAAGTTGCGAGCGAAGAATTTGGCGGCGCTGTGCCAATGCTTTTTGACCATCGAAGCGCGTCTGCCTCAGGTGTTGCGCTAGCAGCGGGCA
This sequence comes from Paracoccaceae bacterium, assembly GCA_029244725.1. GTDB lineage: Bacteria > Pseudomonadota > Alphaproteobacteria > Rhodobacterales > Rhodobacteraceae > JASMHC01. The sequence goes on along the minus strand of JAQWQJ010000121.1, from coordinate 13,720 downwards.
TGATGATTGACAGTTTGGACGGTCACGATGGCTTTAATCCCGCAAAAGGTCATATCGGATGCCCTTTGATATCCGCTTTATTGCCAGTTGCTTATCAACTTGAAGCCAGCGGTCAGGATTTTCTAACGGCCATTGTAGTCGGTTATGAAGTAGGTGCTCGCACGTCTATGGCGCAGCATGGCACCTGCCCTGACTATCATACTTCGGGTAGTTGGGGCGCAGTGGCTGCAGTGGCGGGCATCGCACACCTAATGAAATTGGACCGAGAAACCACACGTCATGCGCTTGGTATCGCTGAATATCACGGCCCCAGAAGCCAGATGATGCGCTGCATTGATTACCCAACCATGGTGAAAGATGGGTCAGGCTGGGGAGCAATGTGCGCAGTATCGGCCGTCAAACTGGCCACAAAGGGGTTTACGGGTGCCCCTGCCCTGACAATCGAGCACGCGCCTGAGTACTGGGCGGATTTGGGTGATCGTTGGTACATTTTAGAACAGTACTACAAACCTTATCCCGTATGCCGTTGGGCGCAGGCCCCGATTGAAGGCGTATTGAGCCTTAAGCAAAAACACAATCTCACCTCGCAGGATGTCGCGAAGATCGAAGTTTCGACCTTTCACGAAAGCGTTCGTCTTGCGACGATGGAACCCAAGTCCTCAGACGAAGCACAGTACTCAACGTCGTTTCCCTGCGCCGTGGCTATGGTAAAAGGTGATGTTACGCCTGCAGATATTGCGGATGATGCATTAAGCGACCCCGAGGTACTGCGTTTATCACGGGCTATGGTGATGTCCGAAGACGAGAAGGCCAATGAAGTGTTTCCAGGAACGCGGATTGCGCAGGTTACGCTTCATTTGACTGATGGCCGAGCGTTAGACAGTGGATGGATGCAACCAAAATGGGATCCAAGCTGCCCACCTTCACCAGACGAGTTGAAGGATAAGTTTCGAAAGCTAGCAATCCCAGTTCTAGGCGAAGATCGCGCAAAATCGATTGAAGCAGCAGTCGGCAATTTAGAGGCCAGCAAACTCAGCACGTTGACTGAGCACTTATTTCAACCAATCAACAACTGAACTACAGTCGGTAACTCGCTATAATCGTTGATCAAACCTTCCGGTTCAAGATCCGCTACCGCATGCCCTAGAGGTCCGAAGGTTACCAAGATCGATGGAACCCCTGCCGCGTGCGCGGTTTCGCGGTCCGTTGGTGTATCCCCAATTAATGTCGATTGTTTGGGATCACCTCCAGCCAGCTTAACGGCCTCAACAAAAGGTAACGGATTAGGCTTGCGTACAGGATACGTATCTGCCCCCACCAATGAGCCGAACTGATGGCGAACCCCTAAACGCGTCATAAGCTCTTGTGCCATGGCTTCGGGTTTATTCGTGCATATTCCAACGCGGTAACCCCGAGATTTCAGCACTTCGACCGCGTCCATAGCCCCATCGAACATAAAGCTGTGTTTATCAAGTTGCCCGGCATAAGCCTGCAACAGAACTGGATACTGCCGATCAATCTCAGCTTCGTCATCTGCACGGCCCATACGCCCAAGCCCTAAACGAAGCATAGCCCTACCGCCCTGCATCGCTGTTGCGGCATCACGACCGTATTTAAGCAAATCGCCTTCGCCCATCAGGTTGAAACAAGCATTTGCCGCGTCGATCAAATCTCCGCTGGTATCCGCCAATGTGCCATCGAGATCAAAAATAACTGTCTTCACAATGCACCCGTTTCTTGCGTCGCCGTTAAGAAGCGATAGAACGAGCCCAAGATAAAGGAAAGCAATCATGACATTTGAAGACGCCTTAGGCGCGATACGCGCGCATATCGAACCGGGTCGCGCCGAACAGATGAAGGCCTACCATAAGATTGAGCGAGAATATCTTGGCATTGCTAATGGGCCTTTAGATGAGCTTGCTAAAGTGTGGCGTCGTAGCTTGAGCGTAGATGAGCGTGTCGAGTTGGCCTCGCAGCTTTGGGAATCGAACATCTACGAGTGTCGTGTAATTGCTGGCAAACTGCTAACCCAAGCCCGCATTCGGCCTGACGACAGAGTTTGGAAGCTTCTAACGAGCTGGACCAAAGACTTTGACAGCTGGGCGATCGCTGACCACGCATCCATGGCCGCTCAACGACGTCTGTCTACTGATTGGGCACGCCTTGACGATATCGAGGCTTGGACGACCTCAGAACATATGTGGACGAAACGCGCCGCGTTGGTCACCACACTGCCCCTTACGAAAAACAGAAACGCCTCTGAAACTGAACTGGCCATGCGTGAACGGGTATTGGGCTGGGCCGCGAACTATGTGGACGACAAAGAATGGTTCATCCAGAAAGCCGTCGCATGGTGGCTACGGGATTTGTCGAAACGAGACCCTGAACGAGTGGTTGAATTCCTCGACCATCATGGGGAACAAATGAAGCCGTTCGCACGCAAAGAGGCGTCAAAATATCTAACGATCCCCGAAACGTGAGAATTTCGACCTTACAATGCCAGCATTCACCTTGCCGAACCAACAAATGAAGCCTACCTAAATCACTATGACTGCACCATTGATTGATCCCTTCCAGCGCGCCATTTCCTATCTGCGCGTATCCGTGACCGACCGTTGCGATTTTCGCTGCGTGTATTGCATGTCCGAAAACATGACGTTCCTTCCCAAAAAGGAACTACTCACGCTTGAAGAACTTGATCGGCTAAGTTCGACCTTTATCCGAATGGGTGTTGAAAAATTGCGCATCACTGGCGGGGAGCCGTTGGTGCGCCGCGATATCATGACGTACTTCCAGGCGATGTCCCGACATCTGGAAAGTGGCGCGCTAAAAGAGCTGACACTGACCACAAATGGCTCGCAACTTGAGCGATTTGCCGATGACCTATTTGCTGCCGGCGTGCGTCGAGTGAACATATCGCTTGATACCATCGACGAAACCAAATTTGCCGAGATCACACGTTGGGGACGGCTTCCTCAGGTTCTTCGCGGGATCGACGCAGCCCAGAAAGCGGGCCTTCGCGTTAAAATCAATGCAGTTGCGCTAAAGGGTTTTAACGAGGGCGAGCTGTTCACTCTGACGGAGTGGTGTGCTGAGCGTGACATGGATCTAACATGGATCGAGGTCATGCCGATGGGTGACATCGGCAACGAAAGCCGACTGACGCAGTATTGGTCGCTTAAGGATTTGCAGTCAGAACTGGCCAAGCAATACACTGTTACAGAACTTTCCGAGAGTACCGGCGGCCCAGCGCGCTACGTGCGTCTAGAAGAAACTGGTCAGAAAATTGGTTTCATCACACCCCTCACACATAATTTCTGCGAAAGCTGCAACCGTGTTCGGGTCACCTGCACGGGTGAGCTGTTCATGTGTCTTGGCCAAGAAGACAATGCCGATCTGCGCGCTCCATTGCGAGCGAACGCCGAAAGTGAAAAGCCGCTTGAAGATGCCATTCGTCAAGCGATCAGTCACAAGCCAAAAGGCCACGATTTTGATTATTCACGCCAAGCGTTGGGCGGGCAAATGACCCGCCACATGAGCCATACCGGCGGTTAACTAGGTCGCGTAGTTCGATCCTTCATCATCAAGGATCGCCTTCAATTCAGACAAATGACGATCTGCTTGATCCGGATATTCTTCCAGCTCTCTTGCAGTCTTTTCGGCGACTTCATCGCTTAAAATACGCAACGGTTGGCCGGTCTGAAGGGCGCGGATATAAGTCTCGGCCGCGCGCTCAAAGTAATACATTCGGTTAAAAGTATCCGCGACACTATCCCCGATCACAAGAACACCGTGGTTGCCCATGATCATGACTTTCTTCGAAGGATCCGTCAGCATTTTAGCACACCGCGTACCTTCGTTTTCAAAGGCAAGACCGCCGAATTCTTCATCAATGACATAGCGATTAAAAAACGTAGCCGTGTTTTGATCGATTGGCGGCATATTGCTGTCCGCCAGTGAAGCTAGGACTGTCGCGTGGATCGAATGCACATGCATCAAACAGCGCGCATGCGGGCATGCCCGATGCACTGAACCATGCAAACCCCAAGCCGACGGATCCGGCGCACCGGGTCGATCCATCGTTGATGGGTCGTTTGCATCAAGCATCAGCAGATCAGATGCTTTTATTCGACTGAAATGTGCTTGATTGGGGTTCATCAAGAATTGCGTGCCTTCTTCATTCACCGCAAGGCTGAAATGATTGGCAACTGATTCATGAAAATTCAATCGCTCGGTCCAGCGAAAGGCAGCCGCCATATCTACGCGTTCTTGCCAATGATCAATGTTTGCATGTTGGCGCAGGTCTATTGCTTCGGACATGAGTGCCTCCCTTAGGTTTACTCAAGCGTATGGTGCGTTTTCGCGACACCGCAACTCAATTTGCGACAAAGCTTATTTTTCTCACAGCTTATCACTGATTTGCGTGATTTGGTTTCGACCGTTGGCTAATTTGAGATTTTCCACCAATAAAGATTGAAATCGAAAAGGATGAACTGATGCACCTCAATCGTCGCACTATGTTGGCCGGACTAACCGTCACCGCATTTCTCAAACCTAGTCTTGCGCTCGCACGAGAGTCTGAGATTTTCCAAACCAACGGTATCGCTATTAACGGTAGCGACGCAGTAGCGTATTTCACGACCGGTAAACCGGATTCAGTTTTCAATTCGCATTCGGCATCATGGCATGGCGTCGAATGGCATTTCGATAGTGCAGAGAACGCGACCCAGTTCCAAGCGGACCCGACAAAATACGCCCCCATTTTCGGCGGATATTGCGCTTATGCGGCTTCGCTAGGCTATCTGGCGACAACGGTGCCGGAAGCGTGGACAATCTACGAAGGCAAACTCTACCTAAACGCAAGCCTGCGCGCTCGAGAGCTGTGGTTAAGGGATGTGCCTGGAAACATTGCCAAAGCGACAAAAAACTGGCCCGGAATATTGGGCTAGATTTAGTTCGCAATAATTGGGAAAATTTGGTGCGGTCGAGAAGACTCGAACTTCCACTCCGGTTAAGGAACAGCGACCTCAACGCTGCGCGTCTACCAATTCCGCCACGACCGCACTGTCTTGACTTGGTGAGCCGCCGTATAGCGAAGCCATACGGCGATGTGAAGCCCCAATTGGTGGAAATCTTAGCCCAGTGAAAGACGGCGTTGGATGCCCCTCCAACGCGAGGCAATCAAGAAGGTGCCAGCGACCAAAAGGATCGCAACGATGGCCATCACTTCTGCTTCATCGCGCCCAAACACGATGCGGTTTGACATGCGACCAGGCAGGAAATTAAGCGCGAAGGCGACCCACAAACCACCCCAGTACAGCCAACGAAGCATCTCGGCATGGGCGACGATTTTGCCGATGCGCGCAAAGTTTATAGCACGGAAAACCACAAACAGCGTCCAGAACGATAGCAAATGGATCGGACTGAAGGGGCCTATGACGCCAAAGCTTGAAATCCAGAATGAACTGATAGCAACGATCACCATGGATATGATCCATGAGTAGCCTATTGTTTTGTGTAAAATATCACGACGTTTGCGATAAATCGCCAATGGCCCAACGATCAGGGCGTATAGTGCAAACGTGGCGTGGATTTGGATATAAAGCGGTGCCGCAAGAAAATGTTCCATAGTCAGGATTTCCATATTTGGATTGTTGAAATTCGATGACTAAGATGAAATCCTGCGTGCTGAGCGATTGGAACAGTGACTATGCCGAATGGAGGAGACAATTCGTGAGTGACAGCCACACGTTATTCGCGCTTCGTGAAGTGCGACGTCATTATTCCTCAAAAAAGATACTGGCCGCAATATTGGGAATCGCTTTGATTCTTGGAATATCTGGTCCGTTTGGTACGTCGACCTTTATGCGGACCGGTCCTTTGATCATTTATTGGATCATTATCTCTTTTACGACGTTTGCGGCCGGCACGTTTGTTGGCGCGCTTTCTGCCGACTTCGGTCGTGCCAAGAATTTGTCTCAGTGGACTGCAATTGCCCTAACCAGCGTTGGTACTGGCCTTGCTGCCATCATGATTGTCGTTGGCGTCAATTGGGCGGCGTTGGGCCTATCTCCTATAACACCCGGCTATCTTGGATCTTTGGCGATCACGACATTTATAACGGCGACAATTATAGCCGTTATCCTGTTTTTTACAGATATGGGAAGCAGCCCTGAAGCACCGAAAAGCGACAGCGTCCAATTGCTTGATCGTGTACCGCTTGAAAAGCGCGGGCGTTTGATTTCACTTTCCGTCGCGGATCATTATGTCGAGGTCACCACGACCAATGGGCAAGAACTTGTCCTTATCCGACTGTCTGACGCGATTAAGGAGTGCGGTGGTGAAGCGGGCATGCAAGTACATCGATCGCACTGGGTAGCGCTGGATCAAGTCACTTCAGCGAAGCGCACCGGCGACCGCGCGATTCTTAAAATGTCAGATGGGCGTGAAATTCCAGTCAGCCGCAGCTATATACCGGCAATCAAGGATGCAGGCCTATTGCCGAAGTAAATTCATGGTCGAATGGAAAATCTCGGACACGCTTGTCCCCTACGAAGACGCCGTGGCCTTTATGGAGGATCACGTCGCCAAGATGACCGCCGGCGAAGCAGACGAGTTGATTTGGCTGTTAGAGCACCCTCCGCTTTATACTGCCGGCACCAGTGCCAAGCTTGAAGACCTAACCGATCCAGACAGATTTCCGGTTCATACATCCAAACGTGGTGGGCAATACACGTACCACGGGCCAGGCCAGCGGGTGGTCTATGTAATGTTGGACCTTAACAAGCGCGGACGTGATGTGCGAGCGTTTGTAAAGATACTTGAGGACTGGGTCATTGAAACTTTGGCCGAGTTTGGCGTCAGAGGCAAAATCCGCGACGGTCGTGTCGGCGTGTGGGTCGAACGCGACGACAAGCCTCTGACGTCAATGGGAGGCAAAGCCGAAGACAAAATCGCGGCGATAGGCATTAGATTGCGCAAATGGGTTAGTTTTCACGGTATCTCAATCAACGTCGATCCCGACTTGGATCATTTTTCAGGGATCGTGCCTTGTGGCATTACCGAACACGGAGTGACGTCTTTGGTCGATCTGGGATTGCCAGTTACCCAAACAGACGTCGATGTCGCACTTATGGCTGCCTTCGACCGAGTGGTGGAAGGCCGGCCATAAAATACCTGCGACAATCCGATGACATGGCTTTGTCTGTCATCAGGAGTATAGAGTAATCAAACGCGCAAGATCGAATGTGAGACCCGTTATGAAGAAAATATTAACAACAGCCGCCGCTTTTTTCGTTTTCGCGACTCCGATCAATGCTGAGGGCGAGGGTGATCCGGCAAAGGGCGCAAAAGAGTTCCGCAAATGCAAAGCCTGCCATGCAATCACAGCGCCAGACGGCACTGCGATCCTAAAAGGTGGTCGAACTGGCCCAAATCTCTACGCAGTGATCGGACGTGCGGCTGGATCAACCGAATTTACTTATTCGTCGATCATGAAAACCGCGGGTGAAGCAGGTTTGATTTGGGATGCCGAAGGGTTTGCAGCCTACATCGTTGATCCAAATGGATTCCTTTCAGCTGCCGCTGGCGAATCGGGACGCTCAAAAATGACTAAGCAACGGGTTAAGAACCCAATAGATATCGTCGCATACTTAGAATCGGTGGTCGAATAAGGCCATTTTGTCTTTAATCAACGGGGGGCGCGTCATTTTTTCTTGATCTGCGTCAAAGTCTAACATTGCCCCCAAAGGCCCCGCATTCTAAAACCCGAATTGATCATGGGCGCAGAAAGTCAAATTTCTGCGCTTTTCGTACACATCAGCAGGAGGCAAGACATGGCAGACGCGGCCATTCACAGCCACGAACATGAAGACAACCGAGGGTTCTTTACCCGTTGGTTCATGTCTACCAACCACAAAGATATCGGTATTCTTTACCTTTTCGTTTCGGCATTCGTCGGCCTGATTTCGGTTAGTTTCACCGTTTATATGCGCCTCGAGCTTATGGAGCCGGGTGTTCAGTACATGTGTCTTGAAGGCGCGCGCTTCTTATCAGCCGCAGCAGAAGGCGAATGTACCCCTAACGGACACCTCTGGAACGTGATGATTACATATCACGGCGTTCTAATGATGTTCTTCGTTGTTATTCCGGCCCTCTTCGGCGGTTTCGGCAACTACTTCATGCCGTTGCAAATCGGTGCACCGGACATGGCATTCCCAAGAATGAACAACCTTTCGTTCTGGATGTATGTTGCTGGCGTTGCTTTGGGTGTTGCTTCAATGCTGTCACCTGGCGGTAACGACCAAATGGGTTCGGGCGTTGGCTGGGTGCTTTATGCGCCACTTTCAACACGCGAAGCAGGCTCGTCGATGGACTTTGCGATTTTCGCGGTTCACTTGTCTGGTGCTTCATCGATCCTTGGCGCGATCAATATGATCACGACATTCCTGAACATGCGTACGCCAGGCATGACCCTGCACAAAGTTCCTTTGTTCTCATGGTCTATCTTCGTAACAGCTTGGTTGATCCTTCTTTCGCTGCCAGTTCTGGCGGGCGCGATCACCATGCTTTTGACAGATCGTAACTTCGGAACGACCTTCTTTGATCCAGCTGGCGGTGGTGATCCGATCCTGTATCAGCACATTCTGTGGTTCTTCGGACACCCAGAAGTGTACATCGTTATTGTTCCTGGCTTCGGTATTGTCAGCCACGTCATCGCAACGTTCTCGCGCAAACCTGTGTTTGGCTACCTGCCAATGGTTTATGCGATGGTTGCAATTGGCGCGCTTGGCTTCGTCGTTTGGGCACACCACATGTACACCGTTGGTATGTCGTTGACACAGCAGTCTTACTTCATGCTGGCCACGATGGTTATTGCGGTGCCTACCGGCGTCAAGATTTTCTCATGGATCGCAACGATGTGGGGCGGTTCAATCGAATTCAAAACGCCCATGCTGTTTGCCCTCGGGTTCCTAATTCTGTTCACACTTGGTGGTGTGACTGGTGTGGTTCTTTCACAGGCTGGCATCGACCGCGCTTACCATGACACTTACTATGTGGTTGCTCACTTCCACTATGTGATGTCGCTGGGTGCTGTGTTCGCAATTTTTGCCGGTATCTACTTTTACCTACCGAAAATGTCGGGCCGTATGTATCCTGAATGGGCTGGCCACATTCACTTCTGGACTATGTTCATCGGTGCAAACATTACCTTCTTCCCACAGCACTTCTTGGGTCGTCAGGGCATGCCGCGCCGTTACATCGATTATCCTGAGGCATTTGAATATTGGAACTACATCTCCTCATGGGGTGCTTTCCTATCATTCGCGTCGTTCATTTTCTTCATCGGTATCATGTTCTACACACTTCTCGCTGGTCGCCGTGTGACCGAGAATAACCCGTGGAACGAATATGCTGATACGCTTGAATGGACGCTTCCGTGCCCTCCACCAGAGCACACCTTTGAAATTCTTCCAAAGCAGGAAGACTGGGACAAAGGTCCAGCGCACTAATAGCGTTTGATATGCAGATAATAGAAAGGCTCCGGTTTTCCGGGGCCTTTTTCCTTTTTGGGCACAAACTAATCTTAGTTGACATATGGTAACCACTCACTTACGGTAAGTTATGGCTTACGATAAGGCAATTTCAGCACTCGCAGATCCAACAAGACGTTCGCTGTTTGAAAAAATTGCGGAGCGTCCAAACAATGTTGCATCGCTTGCGCAACAATTTCCGGTCAGCCGTCCTGCAATCTCACAACACTTAAAAGTGCTGCAAGAAGCACAACTGGTAAAAGTTCAAATTGCTGGAACTCGGCGCATTTATGAAATCGACCATGTCGGATTAGAGGCCATCAAGTCCTATCTAGACGGATTTTGGAACGACGCGCTGGGGGCCTTTGCCGCCGAAATTCACAAACAAAACCGCGAACACTAAAGGAAGCTATAATGATTGATCCTGTTGTCAAAACCGTCGACGTTCCCTGCCCTCAGCAAAGGGCGTTTGAAACCTTTGTCGACATGCCTCGCTGGTGGCCGCTCGAAAAACGCTCAATGTCCTTGATGTGGGCCAAAGCTCCGGCCAAGTCGCTAACTGCGGACGCACAGGTTGGCGGTAAGATCCTAGAGCTTGCCGCAGACGATAAAGAACATCACTGGGGCACATTCCGCGTTGTAAACCCGCACAGCCACGTTCAGTTTGATTTCCACATGGGCCTACCCGCCGAGCAAACCGGCCAGGTTGACGTACACTTCACCCCTCTGAGCGCGACTGAAACCCGTGTAGAGCTGACCCATAGCAATTGGGAGGGTTACGGCGACATGGCAGAGATGATGGTGAGCGGCTACGGCTCAAGCTGGAGCATGTTGTTTGAAGAGCATTTCGCAGACTCCTGCAAAGGCTAAACCTTCGATATTGCGATACTAAGATGCGCAAAAAGGCGGTGTTCAACGGATCACCGCCGACGTACCTTTCGTGCATGCCCTACGAATGGTCTCGCCATCAAAACGAAACGCGGCTGGAAATTTGGCCGTATAGATCACTGCCTAAGCTGGGATTCGTGATCGTTATATCTATAGCCACGCTTCTACTTGCCCTGCCTGCATTTGCGTTGCTGGGAACAATTGTCTTGTGGAGCTTAATGCCATTCATGGCAGTCGCCATCGCGGGATTATGGTTCGGACTACAAAAAAGCTACCGTGATGGCGAGGTACTAGAAGAACTCAGTATCACAGAGGATGAGATCACGCTGACCAGACATCAGCCCAAAAAGCCCGTCCAAAGCTGGTCATGCAATGTTTACTGGGCGACTACACATCTGCATCAGGATAAGGGTCCGGTGCCTGACTATGTAACGCTAAAGGGCAATGGGCGCGAAGTTGAAATAGGCGCTTTCCTATCAAAAGACGAACGCAACAAGCTTTATTCTGAGTTGCGCGGCGAATTGGCAAAGGTCAATTAGCCAAGCATAGCTTTTACTTTCGGCCCAACCGAGCCAAAATCCATCTGGCCAGTATATTTGGATTTTAATGCGCCCATGACTTTGCCCATGTCACGGATTGATTCTGCACCAACCGAAGAAATCGCATCTGAAATTGCCTTGTTGACGGCATCTTCGTCTAATTGCGCTGGCAGAAATTCCCCAATCACAACGATTTCCGCTAGCTCTTTTTCAGCCAACTCAAGACGACCGCCCTCTTCGTAGGAACGCGCGCTTTCTTGGCGCTGCTTCGCCATTTTCCCCAAGATACTTAGAATTTCGTCGTCACCGACGCCTTCGTCGTTGCCATCGGCACGCGCAGCAATGTCGCGATCTTTGATCGCCGCATTAATCAAACGCAAAGTCGATAGACGAGCAACGGCTTTGTTTTTCATCGCCACTTTAAGTTCTGAACTTACCTGACCACGCAAAGACATCGCGTTCTCCTTTTGCTGTGCGCGCTCTCATACTGGCAGTTTGGCGTCAGAGCAAGCAAAAGGCGAAATGACTGGTCCGCGTGGCCTTGACACCCCCATGCCCCGAGCCTAGTTTCCGCGCGATTTAGCCCCATTTTACGAGGATTCCATGACCTCCACTTCAGCCCGTCCGACCGCGTGCCTCGCCCTTGCAGATGGAACCGTATTTTATGGTCGAGGGTTCGGGGCAACCGGCACCACAACCGCTGAGCTTTGCTTTAATACCGCAATGACCGGTTATCAGGAAATCATGACAGACCCGTCCTATGCGGGCCAGATTGTGACGTTTACCTTCCCACATATCGGCAACACTGGTGTGACACCGGAAGACGATGAAACCGGCGATCCTGTCGCCGCAGGCATGGTCGTTAAGTGGGATCCCACCGAACCGTCTAACTGGCGCTCAGTCGACAATCTGAACAAATGGATGTCGGCTCGGGAACGCATTGCAATCGGTGGTATTGATACACGCCGCCTGACACGTGCGATCCGCCAGCAGGGTTCACCCCATGTTGCGTTGTCTCACGATCCCGAAGGAAATTTCGACGTTGAAGCCTTGGTAGCCGAGGCCCGCGCATTCTCGGGTTTAGAAGGTCTCGATCTTGCGAAGGACGTAACTTGCGCCCAGTCTTACCGCTGGAATGAAATGCGTTGGGCTTGGCCAGACGGCTACCCACGCCAAGACAACCCTAAGTTCAAAGTTGTAGCTGTCGACTATGGCGCAAAGCGTAACATCCTACGTTGCCTTGCCAGCGCTGGATGCGACGTAACTGTCCTGCCAGCAAGCGCAACGGCTGAGGACGTACTTGCACACAAACCCGACGGTGTATTTCTTTCAAACGGCCCTGGCGATCCTGCAGCCACGGGTGAATACGCGGTTCCGATGATTAAATCGATCTTGGACGACACCAACCTGCCCGTTTTTGGAATTTGCCTTGGCCACCAAATGCTCGCATTAGCGCTTGGTGCAAAGACCATCAAAATGAACCACGGTCACCACGGTGCGAACCACCCAGTTAAGGATTACACGACTGGAAAGGTTGAGATCACGTCTATGAACCACGGTTTTGCGGTAGATGCACAAACCTTGCCCGACGGCGTCGAAGAAAGTCACGTGTCGCTGTTCGATGGCTCAAACTGTGGTATTCGCATGACTGACCGTCCCGTGTTTAGTGTCCAGCATCATCCCGAGGCCAGCCCAGGTCCACAGGACAGCTTTTACTTGTTTGAGCGGTTCGCCGACGCAATGGCTGCAAACGCTTAAACTTTATCGGTTTTTTAACTGTGATTGATCATCCTACCCAAAGTGACTTTGGGCGGGACCATGAATCAGATTGCTTCACATTTCAGGCGCTTAGGTGAAAGTGACCCAAAATCTGATCGTGTACCGTTGGGGCAGATGCTGCTTGGTTCTGGTGCACTTTCCGTCGGTGACCTGCTGGAAGGATTGTCGCTTCACAAGCAGTTAGGCGTACCTCTTGGCAAAGCACTTCTAACTCAGGGAAGTGTCCTAGAGCCTGCACTGTATGATCATCTTGCGATGCAGTGGGAAGCACCTCGGCAGCGAGACATATCGATCATTGATCCTGATTTGCTAGAAAGCATTGGGCTAGATAATTGCTTAAGGCATAAAACCTTCCCGCTAAATGTCTCAAACGGGGTTGTGCGTCTTGCTGTCAGTCAACTATCTGACTTCGACAATGCCTACGCCGACTTAGAAGACCAATTTGGTCTGATCACTCCGGTAATTAGCTCTCCGTCCGAAATAGCGGCTGCAATTCAGAATGCATTCAAGGACCAATTGGCAGATCGCGCCGCGCATGACATTCCCAAATCAGAAAGTTGTCGCGGACTAGCTGAACATACTCAACGTAGAAGTCTGCTAGGTCTGGCAATGGCAATCTCTTTGCTTGCGTGTGCAATTCTCTGGCCCAGTACGGTTCTGGTGATACTGACAATCTTAGCCATCACGCTATCGCTGTCATCAGCAGTACTGAAATCTTTGGCGCTGGCGTCGCATTCCCTTCCTGACCGCGATGAAAGGCCTGAAGAAAGCGACTTGCCCGCAAATCCCTCGGTGTCAATCATGGTGCCCCTACACCGAGAGCCTAAAATTGTTAAAGCGTTAGGGGCTGACCCAGATAACTAGTTCAAATACTTCTTAACCCATTGTCTTAGCTGTGATAATTGCACTGACGGGTCACTGTTGTTAAAACGCCACTCACATTCCTTCAAATATAGTCCAAATTGGGCCTTTGGAACACCG
>JAQWQJ010000120.1 GCA_029244725.1 Paracoccaceae bacterium | reverse complement strand
CGGTGTTCCAAAGGCCCAATTTGGACTATATTTGAAGGAATGTGAGTGGCGTTTTAACAACAGTGACCCGTCAGTGCAATTATCACAGCTAAGACAATGGGTTAAGAAGTATTTGAACTAGTTATCTGGGTCAGCCCCTAATTCTATGATCAAGGGCGCCCATTGCTCGGACTCTGCCAGAGTCCGAAGGGCCTCTTGCTCATCCTAACAAAATCAGGAGACTGAGATGACTGACCAAAACGAAAACGAAAAAGAAAAAGATAACGACGTTCCAGAAACACCTTCAGACGAAGCAGAAACAACGTCTGAACCGCGCCAATCTGAGCAACGGCGTTATGAACCAGAGCCCGAGATTTATCCTTCGGGTATTTGGATGCGGGCTTTGCACATGATTATATTCATGGCTCTGTTTGGCGTCGCAGAAGGTATTTTATTCTTCATGGCCGTGTTCCAATTCTTCTGGATGCTTTTCACCAAGTCTCGCAATCCATCTATTGCGCAGTTTGGAGATCAAATCTCAGAATGGTTGCGAGCGGTCGGTCGCTTCCAGTCTGGTGCAACAGATGACAAACCATTTCCATGGTCTGGGGCAAAGTAAGCCCAAGCACTCTTTTCGACCGCAATGCATCATGCTAGCTTCCCCGTGAATCTCTCGGGGAGGCCGCGACATGACAGATGAAGACAAGGTAGAGGGCCGTATATTGGGGCCCCAAGACGAACCCAAAAAAATCGACAGCTTAGTTATGCGTTTGGTTTTTGTTCTAATCATTTGGGCAATGATCTCGCTCGCCCATACGATTTTGGGTGCGATGACTGTTATTCAATACATCATCCTCATCATCAATCGCGGTGAACCGAACGAGCAATTGGGCGACTTTGGCACTTCGTTGGGGATTTGGATCGCCAAAGCAGCGCGATATCAAACAGCTGCAAGTAACGTGAAGCCTTGGCCTTGGTCTGAGCTCGACTAACTATGGCGGGCGGCTGGGCCAAAGACGGGGCGGTCTCTGAGCAGATTGAGGCCAGCGTCAATGACGAACTCGCCCGCATGCAATCACGCCGCCAGCCCATTGGCGAAAGCCTCTCTCATTGCGCCGAATGCGAAGAACAAATTCCTCAGGCACGTCGTGACGCCGTTCCTGGCGTGAAACTTTGTATCGACTGCATGCAAGAACGTGACGCTGCCTTTAGCCTTCGCGGCGGAATAAACCGCCGCGGCTCAAAAGACAGTCAGTTGAAGTGACGCCAATGCCCCGAAGGGGCAAGGGGGCCCCCCCATTGTCAATCGCGATGCGGGCTAAACCTATCAGGCCTCCATCGCCTCTAGCTCGTCGATAAACCCTTCGATCATCGATAGGCCCTTGTCCCAAAAAGCGGGATCGGACGCATCCAAACCAAACGGCGCCAAAAGTTCTTTGTGATGCTTTGAGCCACCGGCTTTCAACATGTCGAAATACTTTTCTTGAAAGCCTTCTGGGTTTTCTTGGTAGACCGCGTAAAGCGCGTTCACCAAGCCGTCGCCAAAGGCGTAAGCGTATACGTAGAAGGGCGAATGCACGAAATGCGGGATATATGCCCAGAAGGTCTCGTATCCTTCGACAAAGTCGAATGCTGGACCCAGGCTCTCGCCTTGAACGCTCATCCAAACTGCGTTGATGTCGTCAGGTGTTAGCTCACCGGCGGTGCGTGCGTCGTGTAATTTGCACTCAAAATCGTAGAACGCGATTTGGCGCACCACGGTGTTGATCATGTCTTCGACTTTACCCGCCAACAGAACTTTGCGCTGATCTTGGGTTTCGGCCTTGTCCAGCATTTTGCGGAAAGTCAGCATTTCGCCAAAAACCGAGGCTGTTTCTGCGAGCGTCAGTGGCGTTGAAGAGAGCATTTCGCCTTGTTCGGCCGCCAACAATTGGTGAACACCGTGTCCAAGTTCGTGGGCGAGGGTCATTACATCGCGCGGCTTCCCAAGATAGTTCAGCATCACGTATGGGTGCACATCGGTCACTGTGGGATGCGAGAACGCGCCCGGTGCTTTGCCGGGCTTCACAGGAGCGTCGATCCACCCCTTGGTAAAGAACGGCTCGGCCAATGCCTTCATTTCAGGATCGAATTCACCGTAGGCTTCCTCAACGATTGAACGTGCATCTGCCCATGAGACCGAGGACGTGTCTTCCATAGGCAAAGGTGCATTGCGATCCCAAACCTGCATTTGATCTAGGCCCAACCATTTGCGTTTAAGCTCATAGTAACGGTGCGATAGTCGCGGATAGGCGTTTACAACAGCATCACGCAGAGCTTCGACAACTTCGGGTTCAACATGGTTCGCAAGGTGACGACCCGCTTGCGGTGATGGCATTTTGCGCCAGCGGTCGATGATCTCTTTTTCTTTGGCTTGTGTGTTATGAACACGCGCAAAGGTTTTGATGTTTTCGCCCAATACGCGGGCAATTTCTCGTGTTGCAGCTTCGCGCTTTTCGCGGTCATGCTCGGTCAGGAAATTCAGCGCGCCTTCAATGTTGAAAGTTTCACCCTCTAAACTGAATTCAAGTCCCGCAAGTGTTTCGTCGAACAGCTTTTCCCAAGCATCGCCAACAACCCCTAGATCGTGCAAGAAACGTTCCATTTCGTCAGAAAGCTGGTGAGGCTTCATGGCGCGAATGCGGTCGATAACTGGCTTATAACGGCCTAGTTCTTCGTCTGCAGCAAGAAGACCTGCCAAGTGGTCGTCCTCAAGGCTATTCAGTTCCAACGTGAAAAACACCAAAGGAGTTGAGAAATTGGTGATCGCTTCTTGCATGTCCGACATAAATTTTGCGCGGACTGAATCGGTTGTAAGCTGATAATATCGCAGACCTGCGTAGGACATTATGCGCCCTGCAATGCCTTCGATCTTTTCATTGCGTTGGATGCAGTCTAGCAGACCCGCGGCGTCTAAAGTTGCAAGCTTGCCTTGGTAGTCTGCCGCGAATGATGCGCACGCGTCCTCAAGCCATTCAAGATCGCGATCTAACTCGGGCGCGTCATCCGACGTATAAAGATCGCTTAGATCCCATTCAGGAAGATCCCCAAACTCATTTGAGCCAGAAGTCGTCGTCGCGTCGTGCACGGGATTGGGCAGGTTCAGCATCAAGCAGCCTTTGTAATTAAATAAGTATCGAAACAGAGATAAGCGGGCGGTTGCACGGGTTTCAACCCATCAACGCAAGGAAATTGATCAAGCGGCCTGATGTTCGTCGAAAAAGGCGCAGATATCGTTCGCGATTTGGGTTCGAAGTTCTGGTCGGTCCATCAGCATTTCGTGCCGACCGCCCGGAATTTCAACCAATTTCGCTCCGGGCCAGTTTTGTGCCCGCATCCGCACTTTTCTTGGGTTTACGATCTGTTCGTCACTTCCAAGGTACGTCAGACACGGTGTGTTTGGCGCCTGTGCTGATTGGACAAAATCAATTTCTTTATATGCGTGCAGCAGCCAGTTCATTGTGGGGCTGCCAAGCGCGAACTGAGGTACCGATCGAACCTGTTTTTGCAAGTATTCATACATCGCGGGATCGTTGGTCAGTTCATTGCCGTTAAACTCATGCGTATCAACATAGTTGTCGGATGAGCCTGTAAGGACGTATTCACGCCCTTTGCCGATGGCGACAGCGACCGTTGCGATCAAATTCGCAAAGGGCCTAAAGACGACAGGCACGATAATTCCCCACATAGGGCTACTGAAAGCGACGGCGTTGACTGACAAGCCTTCAACCAGCGATCTGAATGCGATTATGCCACCCATAGAATGCCCAACCAGATAGTAGGGACCGGCAAAGCCAGCTTCCTCGGCTTGTGCCATCATGGCTTCGACATCGCGCTGATAGTCTGAGAACTTGCAGACGTGGCCTGCGCGTTCGTCGTCAGTAAGGCGGTCCGCTAATCCCTGGCCACGCCAATCGATGGAAAGTAGGTTATATCCGTTCGACACGAAATCATGGGCATTGCGGCCGTATTTCTCAATGTATTCTGAGCGGCCGTCAAAAAGTAAAACAGTGCCTTTTGGGTTTTCTGCCAGCCAACCGCCGCATCTGACACGCACTCCGTCACTGGCGGTTGCCCACCAAGCTAGCCCCCCATCGGGGCCTTCCGAGAGTTCGTTATGAAATTCGGCGGTTTCCATCATCTTAGCTAAATACGCCAGCCAATTGCATCGCAGCTCCCATGTCGCCGTCGATTGTTAGGCGACCAGACATAAAAGCGGCCGTTGGGTCTAATTCACCTTCGAGCATGGACTGAAATGTCTCAGCGTCTGCAGTTAGCGTAACATTGGTTTCGTCATCCGAAATGCGTGCGGTCTCGCCTTCGATCACGATGGCGCCTTCGCCTTCGATTTGAAACTTGGCTGATCCGGCAAATCCAGAGTCCGCAACCTTTTCACTCATTGCAGCTAGGGCCGTGTTTAGTACTTCGCTCATTCAAAATCTCTCTCGGTCAGACGTCTTGTTCCGTTGACGTCAACGTTAACATTGGCGCTGCATACCCCAAAAGCAATATCATAAAAGAGTTTCCTTGCGGAAAGTTATGATATCCTTACCGACTATACATCTGGTTGAGGCCATTCTAATGGTTTTGGGTCGATTTGGCACGAGAATCCTGCAAGTGTCGCCAGAATAATTAACAACGCGAGACGCCAAATGGACCCGATTATCAAAGCCGTTCTTGGGCCAACGAATACTGGTAAGACGCATTACGCAATTGAGCGCATGTTGGGGTACAACACCGGCATTATTGGTTTGCCGTTACGCTTATTAGCGCGCGAAGTTTATGACCGCATTGTTGCTGTGCGTGGTCCGTCTGTTGTGGCGTTGGTGACCGGCGAGGAACGCATTGTTCCACCGCGTACGAAATATTGGGTTTGTACGGTAGAAGCTATGCCCGAGGGCATGGGTTGCGACTTTCTTGCCATTGACGAAATTCAGCTTTGCGCTGATCCAGAGCGGGGCCACGTTTTCACCGATCGCCTGATGCGTTCGCGCGGCACGCATGAAACGCTGTTCCTCGGCGCGGATACGATGCGCAATACCATTGCTGATCTTGTTCCTGGTGTTGAGTTTGTGCGCCGCGAGCGGATGTCGGACCTTTCCTACGCAGGTCCCAAGAAAATCAGCCGGATGCAGGCGCGATCGGCCATCGTCGGGTTTTCCGTCGACAATGTTTATGCCATCGCAGAACTTATTCGTCGCCAAAAGGGCGGCGCTGCTGTTGTTATGGGGGCGCTAAGCCCAAGAACGCGTAATGCACAGGTTGAACTATATCAAAACGGTGATGTGGATTATTTGGTCGCCACAGATGCGATTGGCATGGGGCTGAACCTTGATATCAACCACGTCGCTTTCTCCTCCGTAAGCAAATTTGACGGCCGCAGAATGCGAGAGCTTGCCCCGAATGAACTGGCGCAGATCGCCGGACGTGCGGGCAGGGGGATGAGCCACGGCACATTTGGCGTCACAGGCGAGGCCCGACCTTTGTCGGATGAGGTTGCTCAAGCGATTATGGACCATCGCTTCACCCCGATCCGAAAACTGCAATGGCGTAACCCGAAGCTGCAGTTCGGCTCAGTTAACAAGCTTATCGAAACGCTTGAACAGGCGCCGAAAGACGAAATTCTGGTGAAAGCCCGCGAGGCTGATGATCTTAACGCACTTAAGGCGTTATCTCAGGACGCTGAAGTATTGGCGCGTGCCAGCGATGGGCAATCGGTCAAGTTGTTGTGGGATGTTTGCCGCATCCCTGACTTTCGTGGGATTAGTCATTCGGTGCACGCGGACCTTCTTGGGACGATATTTGGCTACCTTCATCAGCGCGGAAATATCCCAAACGATTGGATGGCGCGGCAAGTTAAACGCATTGATCGCATCGATGGGGACATTGATGCGCTATCAAAAAGGCTAGCCTTTATTCGCACGTGGACATATGTCGCGCAGCGTAAAGGATGGGTCGATGACGAAATACATTGGCGTAATGAAACGCGCGTAGTAGAAGACCGCCTGTCGGATGCTTTACACGAAGCACTCACAAAGAGATTTGTTGATCGGCGCACCTCGGTATTGTTGCGCCGATTGAAGCAGAAGGAGGCCCTTTTGGCCGAAGTAAATGAAAACGGAGATGTGACCGTCGAAGGAGAATTCGTCGGTCGTCTCGAGGGGTTCCGGTTCCGTCAAGATAAAGACGCATCGGGCCAAGAAGCGAAAACTTTGAAACAGGCTAGCCTTCAGGCTTTGGCGCCGCATTTCCATTTGCGCGCGGACCGTTTCTACAACGCACCAGATACTGAGATCGACTATACCGATCAAGGCGGTCTGATGTGGGGCAACGAAGCGATTGGCAAGCTGGTCGCTGGTGACGAAATCCTGAAACCCAAGATTGAGGTTTTTGTGGATGACGAAGCTGGAGTAGACGTCGCCCAAAAGGTCGAGCGCCGCTTGCAGCATTTCATCGATCGCAAGATTGCAGCCCTGTTTGAACCCATGTTGGCGCTGTCGAAAGACGAAGAACTGACAGGGCTTGCCCGTGGCTTTGCCTTCCAACTTTCGGAAGCGATGGGGATTATCCCGCGCGCTAAGATTGCCAACGAAGTGAAAGAACTGGATCAAGACGCCCGAGGCGCTTTGCGCAAACATGGTGTGCGTTTCGGCCAGTTCACGATCTTTATGCCGCTGCTGTTGAAGCCAGCGCCGACACGTCTTCGTTTGCTGCTTTGGTCTTTGTCACAAGGGCTTCAAGAGTTCCCCGAGGCGCCTCCTCCCGGCTTGGTTACAGTGCCTACGGCGCAAGGTCAGTCACTCGATTTCTATGCGATGACGGGTTATCGCGCTGCTGGTCAGCGGGCTATTCGTATCGACATGCTAGAGCGTCTTGCTGACATGCTGCGGGTTGAAGACAGCCGTGGCGGGTTTGAAGCCAAAGCGGATATGCTTTCGATCACTGGCATGACTCTTGAGCAATTTGCCGACCTTATGGATGGTCTCGGTTATAAAGCCGAAAAAGGCGAACGCCCTAAAGTCAAAGCTGTGGTTGCATCGGCTGAGGCAGAAGTGACTGAAGCTGAAACATCGACTGAAGAGGCCGTTGAAGCCCATGCAGAAGAGGCGATTGCAGAACCTGTTGCAGAAGTAGAAGCGGTTGAGGCCGAAGCCGTCGAATCCGTAGCCGAAGCTGCTGAGCCAGAAGTTGAAGTCTACTTCACCTTCACTTGGGGCCGTAAACCAGCGCGTCAGGGTGGCGGCGGCAAACCACAAGGTCAGCGCCCGCAGGGCAACAAACCGCACGGCAAAGGCAAGCCTAAACGTGACGGTGGCGGCAATCAAAAGTCCAAGCAATTCCAGGCCCGCCCGCCGAAAAAGGAAAAAGCTATCGACCCAGACAATCCGTTTGCAGCGGCACTTATGGGGCTAAGGGACAAAAGCTAAAGTGTCGGATCCGCGTCCTACAATGCGAATCGACAAATGGCTCTGGCAGGCCCGGTTTTTTAAAACTCGTGGCCTGTCAGCCAAACTTGTTACAGGCGGCCATTGCCGTGTGAACAGCAATAAAATCTCAAAATCAGCATTTGCCGTTGGATCAGACGATGTTCTGACCTTTCCGCAGGGCGATCGCATTCGCGTTATTCGCATCACGGCCATCGGTTCGCGTCGCGGTCCCGCTAGTGAAGCCCAAACACTATACGAAGATTTGACCCCACCCGAGGAAGAAAGCCCACCAAAGCCGGAACGCGTAGGAAATCGGCGTCCAACCAAAAAGGATCGGCGGAAGTTGGACCTGATACGCCGCGACTCGCTTGAATGATCCGCAATGTTGGATTAGTCAGCCGATAATCCAAGCTCTAAAGGTGTCCGCATGACCTACGTCGTGATCGATAACTGCATTTCCTGTAAGTACACTGACTGCGTCGAAGTCTGTCCTGTGGACTGTTTCTACGAAGGCGAAAACATGTTGGTCATTCATCCTGATGAATGCATCGACTGCGGTGTGTGCGAGCCCGAATGCCCAGCTGATGCAATTCGCCCTGATACAGAGCCAGAAATGGACAAATGGGTTGAGTTTAATCGCAAGTATTCTGAGATGTGGCCGGTGATCCTTTCAAAGAAAGACCAATTGCCAGAAGCCGAAGAACGCGACGGTGAGACGGACAAGGTCTCTAAGTACTTCTCCGAAAAACCGGGCGAAGGCGGCTGATTCGCGCCAAACCTGTAATTTTGGGACAGTTAGTGCCCAACGCTTTGAAAACCATATGAAACAAGTGGAATGGCGAGTTTAGCCTGCATCTTTTCGGCAAGCCGTTTTTGTGATATGGTGCTGGCGTAATTAAACCCAAAATGAACCGAAATCCCAAAGCACTCGCTATTGGGGGACGGTTTTTTTGGCGCTTGAATCCGAGGGATACGGTGAGAGCGCCTAGATAAGGAAAACTAAATGAGCAAATCAAAGAAGCCAGACTTCCGCCCGAATGAGTTCGTTGTCTATCCTGCGCATGGCGTCGGCAAGATCATATCAATCGAAGAGCAAGAAGTCGCTGGCATCAATCTCGAACTATTCGTGATCGCGTTCGAGAAAGACAAGATGACCCTCCGCGTGCCGACCAACAAGGCGGTCGAAATTGGAATGCGGTCTCTGTCGAGCCCTGACGTGATTGATCACGCTTTGCGCACCCTTAAAGGTAAAGCCAAAGTAAAGCGGGCCATGTGGTCGCGTCGTGCTCAGGAATATGAACAGAAAATCAACTCGGGCGATTTGATCGCCATTGCCGAAGTTGTGCGTGATCTGCACCGCGGCGACGACCAGCGCGAACAGAGCTATTCTGAGCGTCAGCTATACGAAGCCGCGCTTGAGCGTCTAACCCGCGAAGTTGCGGCTGTTGCTGGTGGTGATGAAGTTGCAGCGGCTCAGAAGATTGACGAAGTTCTTATGTCTCGCGCAGCAGCTGCAGCGTAAGAACTCGCCCCATACGCAATTCAAAGCCGCTCCGTAAAAGGGGCGGCTTTACTCTTTTTCTGAACCTTTTTCGAATTGCACTGTCAGCAATGCCTCTAGATCCCGTTGAAGCTGCTTTGAAAGCTCGATGTATTCCTTGTTCTGAGAAGATTTGACCCCAGGTTTCCAAACCTTTGCCAAATCCCGCATGGCTGCGCGGTCGTGGTCAAAGAATATCTTTTCGGCCTTTGCAGCTTCAAATTCGTTCAAGCCGATATTCTCAAGCACATAGCGCCCAGCCCGTAGCGAACTGTCAAAGAGTTCGCGAATGATGTCGTTCGCGCCTGCCTGATACAATTGAAACACAGCCGTTCTGTCGCGAGCACGTGCGATGATATGTAAATCAGGTCGTTCCTTGCGGGCATATTCGACCAGCTTCAAGGTCGCAGAGGGTGAATCCAAGGCCACCACCAGCGTTTTTGCTTTCATCAATCCAGCGGCATGCAAAAGTTCATGTCGTGTCGGGTCACCGAAAAAGCCCTTGAACCCGAAGCGCCGCATTAGCTGGATCGTCTCCATGTTGTGGTCAAGAACGACGGTTTCGTACCCAACGGATTGCACCAAACGGTTAACGATTTGCCCGAAACGACCGATGCCTGCGATGATAACCGGCCCCGCATGATCTATATGATCGGGCTCGTGGTGGCTCTGATGCTCTGAGGATCGTTTCTCCATCCAGTCGTAAAGGATGAACAGGGCAGGGGTGATTAGCATCGTCATGGCAATCACAATCAGCAGGATTTCGGAAATCTCACCGGTTAGGACATGCTGCTGCTGTGAAAAACTGACCAAAACAAAGCCAAACTCGCCCGCCTGCGCCAGGCTAAGAGTAAACAACCATTTGTCCCGGCCCCGCATCTTGAACAAGAATGCCAGACCGAACAGAACGGCCCCTTTCAGCAGGATCAACCCGAAAGACAAACCAATGATCGTGAACGGAGCACTGAAAAACAGTGCAAAGTTAATGCCCGCACCGACTGTGATGAAGAACAGTCCCAGCAGCAAACCCTTGAAGGGCTCAAGATCGGATTCCAGTTCATGTCGAAACTCACTACTGGCCAAAACGACGCCCGCTAGGAATGTGCCTAAAGCGGGTGAAAGACCAACGAGGCTCATCAGGAAGGCAATGCCGACGACGATCATCAATGCTAGCGCGGTGTACATTTCGCGCAAATGGGCTGAATGGATGAACCGAAAAATTGGACGGCTTAGATACACGCCCGCAAGGATCACGCCAGCAACCGCTCCTAGGGTGACCAAAGTAACCCCCCAACCCGGAAGACCTTCGACCAGAGACATCGAAGCCGAGTGATCGGCGTCATCGTCAACAGCAAAAGCCGCCACTGCCAGAAGAGGCAAAAAGGCGAGCGTTGGGATGACGGCGATGTCCTGCGTTAGCAGTACCGAGAACGTGTTTCGACCCCCTTGAGTTTGCATCAACCCTTTTTCGGTTAGGGTTTGCAGCACGATAGCGGTGGACGACAGTGCAAGGATAAGGCCAATCGCCAGCGCAGATTTAGTGTCCACGCCAATCGCCAATGCTGCGCTCATAGTGGCAAGAGTGGTGAGCGTAATTTGCAGCCCGCCCAAACCGATGAGGCTATGACGCATGGCCCAAAGCGCCCTTGGATCCAGCTCAAGTCCGACAATAAACAGCATCATCACCACGCCAAATTCGGCAAAGTGGCGTAGATCATAAACCTCAGCCCCAACGAGCCCTAGGATTGGGCCAATTATAATTCCGGCAGCAAGGTATCCAAGCACAGATCCAAGCCCCAATCGTGATGAAATTGGAACCGCGATTACGGCGGCGGCTAGAAATATGGTCGCTTGATAAAAGAAGCTTTCCATAACGGTCCTTTAGAGCGGCAAAGGTGAATCCGGTTTCACTTGATCCATCACGATTTGACTTTGAATACGAGCCACAGCTGGATGCGGCAGAAGCGTTTCATGTATCAAAACGTTTAGGGCAGATAGGTCCTTGCAAAAAACCCTCAGCAAATAGTCAGCGTCGCCGGTTAGGGTCCAACCACTTACGACCTCGGGTGAAGTTTCGAGCAAACGTGATAGGCTTTTCGCTTGTTCTGGCGTGTGTGAGACCATTTGAACCTGCACGAATGCCTGTATGCTAAGGTCAACGCGCTTGGGATCAATCCTTGCGCGATAGCTTGAGATATAACCGTCGGCTTCAAGACGCTGGCGTCGTCGCCCGGCTTGGCTGGGGGAAAGGTTTAGAACCTCCCCTAATTCTTGCGCAGTTAGTTGGGCGTCCGTTTGCACCGCCGACAATAGGCGTTTGTCTATTTCATCAATCATATGCGCAATCCTAGCATGAATTGGTCAGATGTAGAAGAAACGACGCGCAGAATTATGATATAAAGCGCGAGCTTAGGTGATTTACCCGCTAATTGCTTGGCATTCTCAACACGACCGTTTGGCCGTTGCGCACATAAAGTACGCGATCCTGATCGATGGCTGAGACTTGGCCACCGTTCAAACGATCGCCGACCTCAATTTTTGTATAGCGGCCGCTCTGCAGTCGAACGAGTGCACGACGATCCCCAGCTTCGCCGTAGATACCGATCAAGTTGATACCGCGCAGGCTAATGGCGTCGGTTTCAGTGGCGCGACCGGCAACTGTGTTGTTTGAAGGCGCAACAGCGGTCGTTGTTTGCGCAGCAACGGTTGCGCGCTCGGTGTTGTAGATGATCTCACCGATGTTGTTGGGTCGCAAACGCGGCATTGGCGTGCGATCAAGGGCAAGCGGATTAACGACCGCTTCAGGTTCGGTCGCTAAAGCCGCAATTGATGCAGGACGAAGCGGCGGCATACCCGATACGATGGCCTCAGACTCAACTGCAATAGGGTCATCAGCGGCAACTTCGATATTTGGCCGTAATTCTGGGATCTTGCCTTCAAGTGCTGCTCGCTGGGCGGCTTGTTGATCCACTATTTCAGGGCGCGGCGCCAACGGTGGAAGCTGCGGCGGGATGCCTTGGTAAATCGTAATGCCGTCTGGCGTAAT
This sequence comes from Paracoccaceae bacterium, assembly GCA_029244725.1. GTDB lineage: Bacteria > Pseudomonadota > Alphaproteobacteria > Rhodobacterales > Rhodobacteraceae > JASMHC01. The sequence continues at coordinate 5,582 of JAQWQJ010000120.1, read as the reverse complement.
GGCGCCTTCTGGCGTTGCCGTGACAAGACCTCTGTCGTCTCGAACAAAGCGCGTCCCGGGGGCAGGAGGGTTCGGGACAGCAGTCAGTGCCTTGTCAGACAACATTTCGGCTTCGGTCGTAATCGCGAAGGCATCAGTGGCAAAAACAACAGGGTCAATTGTTGCTAGGAACAACGTGCCGACACCTTCGCCGGAAGGTGAAGACGGCGCTTCAGGGGCCAATGGCCAAATGCCTGTTGCTGCGTATCGCGCATCGCGCGCCTCGACACTCAGCGAGGTCCAATCGGACGCCGCGCGCTCAAGTAAATCAGCGGGCAGAACTTCTGCTACAATTTCCTCAGCAACGGCTTCTACCTCGGGTTCAATCACTTCTGGCTGGGCTGCTTCTTCAGAGGCCGGTCGAACGGGGGCCATTTCTGCAGCACTTGGTGCCTCTGTCAGTATTTCGGGTGCCCGCAAAATCGGCTCAGGTGGGGTTAGTGCTTCAGTCTCGAGAGCGACTTCGGCTTCTGGCTGCAGCGGCGCTTGCTCGGGTGCAGCCACCCCGTCATGCGCCGTGGTATCCGCAACGGTATCAACTGCGGTGCTTTCGTCAATTGCCGGTAGGCTAGTCGTAGTCTCAAGTTCTGTCGTTGCTTCCACAGGAGGGAGGTCAACTTCAGCCTCGGGCTCAACTACCTCGGCGACGGTCGCAGATTCTTCTTCAACATTAGTTTCGGTGACCAGAGCAGGGTCCGCTTCTGCGATCTCAAGCAAAGGCGCTACGTCTACTGGCGTGGGATCAGCCTCAGCGGCGTCCTCGACATCCGCAATGGCATTTTCATCGACTGGGACGATCTGTTCAGCTTCTGCAATTTGTGGATCAGAAGGAGAAGTGAAGTACCGCAATCCAAAGTAAGATCCGCCGATCAGCAATATAACTGCAAGGACGATCGCACCTATCCAAATCGGGTTCCAAGCTGCTGCCGGGCGATCACGTTCTCCGCGATTGCCAAAAATTTCTAGTTTGTCGGCTTCGCTTTCTACTTCATCGAAAAGCGGCTGTTTAATAGGCGCGGCGGTCGTTGCAGGCACCCAAGCCGCTGCCTCTTGCTTTTCTTCAAATTCAGATGATTCGTCGTCGACTTCGTCAGCTTCGTCGGTCTTCATCCAACTAGGAGGCTCGTGTGCTTCCTCGATATCACTCTTTTTCTGAGATCTAAGCCAGCCAACTTTTGACGGCTCAATCGTTTCATCCATCGACAGCGGAGAGTCGTGCGCGGCATTGCCGGCCCAACTAGGGAACGAGCGATCTTCAACGTCGCTATCCCGCTCTGCCCCGATGCCAATCGCGGGGGCTGGTCGTACTGCGGGGGGCATGCCGCCAAGGATCGATGTGGATGTGGTCGCAGGCCCAAGCATTGGAAAGCTGGCTTTGCCCAAATCATCGTCGCGATCCGCAACCAATGGCGCGATCAGTGGTGGCTTGGCTTCAGGCGTGTCGTCCGATGTTGGGTCATCTTCATCACCAAGTTCATCTACAATGGCCACGTCCGCTGGCGAGATATCTTCGTCTTTACCTGTATCGAGATCATCGTTCAGCGCTTCGAGGTCATCTATAGCCTCGGTCATCGGTGCTTCGGTCGGGATTGCAAGAATCACTTTGTCGACTTCGGCTTCAATGCTGTCGGCTACTTCTTCGATGGCGGCCACGCTGCTGCAGCTGCCAAAAAACGGCTCAACCGAGAAAAGAGCGTCGTCTGGAGCGGCGACGAAACTGACGGGGTTAAAGCCATGCTGAACGATAAAGCTTTCGGCCTCAGACAGAGTGTCACGCGAAACGGCTGCGACGTTCATTCCGTCGTCGCCCTCTTCCCAATCGTAGACCAAATCGTCAATCAGATTGGGAGTCGCGCGCTCAAGGGCTTCTTTTATGGCCTCTTCGCGTTGATCATCCTCAACATTTGGTAATGTGAGATATTTAATCTGGTCGTGAGGAAGAACAATTTTCGATGAAAATTCCGTTACCGAAAGCGCTTCCGCCTGTTTTCGAAGATGCTCAAGCTTCGTGGACAACTCGTCATCAAGCAAGCTGACGTGCCCGATCTCGGCCCAGCCGTCGGGTGTGCGGTGTGCAAGTTTTATGCCTTCATGCGAAAGCAAAAGTGCGAAATTTGAGATCATTCACAGGCACCCTGAATCCGGGAAATTCCAGATTGTACGGAAAAGGCTTTTGGGGGTTTTACAGCAGGTTTATGCCAAGGCAAAGGGCTAGAGCCGACCATTCTTGCAACAAACTCAAATGTCGCGGAAACTTGCTGAAACCCACATATTCGGAGACATCCCATGCGACGCTATCTTTTTGCACTTCTTTTGATTGCCTCACCTGCTGTCGTACAGGCAGGAACGATTACCGTTTCAGGGCAGGGCGCAGTGTCCGCCGTGCCAGATATAGCTTCGATATCCATGGGCGTAACACACGAGGCTAAGGATGCCATTGATGCCATGGACGCGGTTGCCGAAGGGATCAATTACATGATTGGCAGTCTGAAAATGGCAGAAATAATGCCAACGGATATGCAAACCAGTCAGGTCTCGTTGAACCCTGTTTGGACCTATTCAGAACGCACAAAAAGTAGCAAAGTCACAGGTTTTTTGGCGACCGTTACTTTACGTGTCACGTTGCGCGACCTCGATACGATGGGCGATGTGCTAACCCGAGTGGTCAGCGAAGGAGGCAACCAGTTTCACGGCATGACGCTCGGTGTTGAGGACTCTTCGGCGATGGAGGTCGAGGCACGCCAACTGGCTGTTGCTGACGCGATGGATACCGCACACCAACTGGCAACAGCAGCTGGCGTGAAAATCATTGGCGTTGTGTCGATTTCAGAAGGAGGAAATGCGTCTTATCCCGTCGCACGGATGGCCGATATGGCTATGGCGTCGGAAAGCATGCAAATTGCTGCGGGCGAAACGTCGGTCACGCAATCTGTCACTATGGTCTTTGAGACTGAATAAGCTCTCCGGTCGTTAAACCGGAGAGCTTTGATTTGTTAACCGTGCGCGATTTTTAGTGCACGATCAAGATCACGCATTAGGTCATCGGCGTCTTCGATACCGATCGAGATACGCACAACCTCGGGGCTTGCACCTGCGGCAACTTGCTGCTCGGTGGTCAACTGGCGGTGCGTGGTCGAAGCCGAGTGGATCACCAAGGACCGCGTATCACCAAGATTGGCGACGTGGCTGAACAATTCCAACGAGTCGACGAACTTAACGCAAGCGTCATAGCCACCCCTAAGCGCGACAGTGAATAATGCGCCGGCACCTTTTGGACAAATGCGGCTTTCAAGCTCTTTGTAAGGAGAGCTGTCTAAGCCTGCGTAGGTCACTCCAGCGACGTTTTCGTGGCCTTCAAGCCAGCTAGCGATCTGTTTGGTGTTCGCGATATGGCGATCCATTCGCAGGCTGAGTGTTTCGATACCCATTAGCGTATAATGTGCTGCCTGTGGGTTCAACGTCATGCCAAGATCACGCAGACCAATTGCGATGCCGTGGAAAGTAAAAGCCAAAGGACCAAAGGTCTCGGCAAATTTCAGGCCGTGGTAGGCTGGCTCTGGATCGCTCATCGATGGGAACTTGCCCGATGCTGTCCAATCGAAATTGCCGCTATCCACAACAACTCCGCCAGTGACGGTGCCGTTGCCGGTCAAGTATTTGGTCATTGAATGAACGACCAAAGTCGCGCCATGCTCTATCGGGCGGCAAAGATATGGTGTTGCTGTCGTGTTGTCGACGATCAGGGGCAGACCAACTTTGTTGGCCACTGCTGAAATCGCATCAAGATCCGTGATGACACCACCCGGATTGGCGATGGTTTCACAGAAAATCGCGCGCGTGTCATCATCAACCGCGGCTTCAACTGCTGCGGCATCGTCAAAATCAACGAATTTGGCAGACCAGCCGAAGCGTTTGATAGTCTGGCTGAACTGGGTGATCGAACCACCGTAAAGACGCGTTGAAACGACAACGTTGTTGCCCGGCTGCATCAACGGAAACAGCGCCATAATTTGCGCAGCGTGGCCGGAAGAACAACAAACTGCGCCAACTCCGCCTTCTAGCGTCGCGATACGTTCTTGCAATGCAGCGACCGTAGGGTTGGTTAGGCGGGAATAAATGTAACCTACTTCTTGTAGGTTAAAGAGAGCGGCAGCGTGCTCTGCATCGCGAAAAACGTAGGCCGTTGTTTGATAAATTGGGACCTGACGCGCACCGGTCGCGGGATCAGGGCGTGCGCCTGCATGAATTTGCAGAGTGTCAAAACCGTAAGAAGGGGTGTCGTTCATTTCGTTCTCCTAAAATCTCCGCATCTTTATGCAGAGCAACGAAACGAAATGACAGACTAATTTGCAGCCACCGCGTGCATAAATCGTGCCTATGCGCACGTTCCCAAATCTTTAGCTTCCAGATACTCGCCGAATTGATTCGAACATATCGATATCGATAGGTTGCCCAAGAGTTGCAATTTTGCGAATTTTTTTTGGCCGTGTGGGCAAGTCTCCTCCGTGAGTGGTGGGATGGCATCCAAGTGTCTGGACGGAATATTTTAGTACCAATTCATTTTTTTAGGCGAGCATGCTTCGGTATGCTCGCCGATAATTTCTAGATTGATATCAAATGATCGCGAATGGCTATAGCGACCGCTTGCTCGCGCGTGGCGGCCCCCAACTTTTTTCTTGCTGAAATGACGTGGGCGCGAACTGTGACTTCCGCCACCCCAAGCTTATCAGCTATGCGCGCATTCAAAAAACCATGCGCCAGTAAGGAAAGCACTTCCTGCTCTCTGGAACTGAGTGGGACCTGGCGAATAAAATGTACGTCCCCTGAGCTTTCATCATAGGGAGAGCCAATAAATGCGCTGATCACCGCGGCTACACGGTTGAATTGGTTAACTAATCCAGGGTCACTTTGATGCAAAGTCGATGCGTCGCAGACCATGCTTGTTGCAATTCTATTGCCAGTTATGCGGGACGTGTGTGCACCAGCCAAAAAAGATCTGTACCCAAAATCGTAAAGATCACCGTCAAGTTGAAGGGCATTAGAGCTGGCGAAAGGGTCACGTATTTTGTTGCCTGTACTGAAATTGACAGTTTCGTATGAGCCCATGCAATGATCAAGAACTGCGTCGCATGCATAGTATTCCTGAGCCATATACTGCGTCATCCAGTCCGCTGACATCGTACTCGAAAGCCATTTTGCAGCGCCGGTAGAGTCGTCGATTTCTGCGATATTAAGGGCTACGCCGCCCAGGTTTTTGGTTGCTTTGTTAGCCGCTTTCCACCGTTCGTCGAACGTTTGACCTGATGTGAATCCGTCAATGAGGTCAGTCAAAATGTTTCGTTCAGACATTGCGATCCTTTCAACGTTACGTTGATAAGATCAGATTAGCGGCAAATATTAATTTTTGGGGCTGACCCAGATAACTAGTTCAAATACTTCTTAACCCATTGTCTTAGCTGTGATAATTGCACTGACGGGTCACTGTTGTTAAAACGCCACTCACATTCCTTCAAATATAGTCCAAATTGGGCCTTTGGAACACC
>JAQWQJ010000119.1 GCA_029244725.1 Paracoccaceae bacterium | reverse complement strand
ACATAAACTGGCCGCAGTTCGAGCCGTGGTTCCGGCAACAAAATGCTCGACCAGGCGACCCTGTTTATACTTACTTAAGCGACTCTTCCGCATGCTTCCCATGATAACACCTTTTTCGCGTTATCTGGGTCAGCCCCTAAGATAATAAGTGAAAAGTTTGTTATCCTTGCGTCGAAACCACTCTAATATTGGCCAAAAAACTATCAGCCCACCCCATGCCAACGCCGGATGAATAGACGTCAACACGGTCCCGACGCCCCACGCGATTAGCAGGGAAACAACAAGTTGGAGAAGCAAAAACCCAATGGGATAAAGGGCAGCGATGATCGGCCCCTTGCGCAATCTAGTTAATCGACCCAACGCGCCGGTCGAAATATAGAGCCAAGCTGTTTTGGCCAGTTGAAGATAAGTGGCCGTAATGCCCTTCGACATGCTGTCCTGCACCAAGTCCGACCAAACCAGAACATCAATGTCAGTCTCGACCGAATGACCCTCGATTGAGGATGAAACGTGCCAACCGTAAGTGCCACCGCCCTGCTTTGCCGACTGGGTAATATCGTACCCAGACACTTCAGCCTGCGCCTTTGACTCTTTGCGATAAAGCTCTCGGTAACGTCTTGGATGAAAGGGATCGTAGCCGGGTATGTAAAACACCCGCCGCTTTTTTACGATCTGCTGAGACTCTGCCTGCATTTGGCCTCCTGCTGTTTGCAGAATAGCGGGGGCATCGGTCTAAGGTAAGCCCTGATTAACCTAATGTTGCCAGCGCAGGGAAAGTTTCAAGAAGCCAGAACGAGAATGAACTGAATGCACCAGTTAAAAGGGCAACGCCTACAATCAACAACAATACGCCCATTGTCTTTTCAATGATCGACATATGACGTTTCATGCGGTTCATGATGCCAATTGCGCGCGTCAGGAAGATCGCCGCAAGCAAAAATGGAACGCCAAGGCCCAAGGCATAGACGCCCAGCAACAAAGTGCCTTTTGCGACTGAGGCCTCAGAGGCCGCCAACGACAATATCGCGCCAAGCTGTGGGCCGATACAAGGTGTCCAACCGAACGCAAATGCCAGCCCAAGAACATAGGCACCAAAGGCAGATCCGCCTTCTTGTCCGGCATCAATCCGCGCTTCGCGATCCAGAAAGGGTATTCTGAATACTGATAGGAAATGCAGGCCAAAGATGATGACGACAACGCCCGATATCCGCGAAAACATCAGCTGATTTTGCAAAAAAAAGGCACCAATGACCGAGGCTGTAAATCCGAGCAACAAAAACACAGTCGAAAGGCCAAGTACAAAGAACAGAGCCGTGATGATAATCTGTAGACGATCTTTGCTGTTGTTCGACAAATCCGAGACCGACACCCCGCTAATGTAAGCTAGATAGGGTGGAACGATGGGCAGCACGCAGGGGCTGGCAAACGAAATTAGCCCCGCAAGAAGTGCAACAAACATGGCCGGCAAAAGCCCTGCGTCGATGATATCAATTCCGAACATAATTATGACCTAAGCTGTCACAGCAAAAAGTGCACGTCTCAAAAAGTCACATCTACGTGGTAGTTTGTAACGAAAAGCCCGCCACAATGGGCGGGCTTTTGAAATTTGTGATTAGCGAGACCACCAACCGCGTCGTTTGGGTTTGGGTGGCTCATCAGACTGAACCTCTTCAGCTGCGATCACGGGTTCTACAACAACCTCGGCAATGGCAAGTTCCATTGGCGCTTCTTCCTTTGCGGGTTCTTCCGCCTTAGGCTCAGCTACTGGCTTGTCTGCAGCAGTTTCAGCAACTGGTGCCGGGTCCTTAGCCGCTACTTCAGGCGCATCCTCAGCCAAAGTCGGCGCTGCCTCGGCTACCGGTTCAGCGGCTGCTTCAACAGTCTCAGGCTCTGCAACAACCTCAGCGTCGTCTGTCTTTTTCTTGCGCGAACGGGATCGACGTGTCCGAGTTTTCTTAGGCTTTTCTTCGGCCTCAGGCTCTTTGTCGGCTACGGTTTCAGAAGAAGCTTCTTCCGCTACATCACCCTCAACGACCTCAGCAGGTTTTTCTGCATCTGACTGGTCGGCATCGTCCGAGGTTTCTGCCCCATCTTCTCCGTTACCATTGCCTTTCCGGCGACGCCGACGACGACGACGTTTTTTGCGTGGCGCTTCTTCTTCAGATGTTTCAACCGGTTCAACGACTTCTTCTTCTTCGTCGGCCTCGGCGTCCACAGCACTCATAATCATGCTATCGACGGACACGACGGGAACATCGACAGGCGTAACAACACGCGTTGCGGTCTTAAACTTCTCAATCGCAAAATCTGGACTGACCAACATCGGATCACCTTCGACGCGCACTGAAAGACCATAACGTCCCTCAATCATTGCGACATGCTCGCGTTTCTGGTTCATCAAATAGTTGGCGATTGCCACTGGTGCACGCACCAGAACCTCTTTGGATTTGCCCCGAACGCCTTCTTCCTCAAGCTGACGAAGGATCGCGAGCGAAAGGTTGTCGTCTGAACGCAGCAGACCCGTGCCGTGACAATGTGGGCAAGGTTGCGTGGTCGCCTCAATCATACCAGGACGCAGTCGCTGACGGCTCATTTCCATTAGGCCAAAGCCTGAGATTCGGCCGACCTGAATGCGTGCGCGATCAGTTTTAAGCTTATCCTTCATCCGTTTTTCAACGGCTGAGTTATTCTTACGCTCGTCCATGTCGATAAAGTCGATGACAATCAAACCAGCCAAGTCACGCAGACGCAGTTGACGTGCAACCTCTTCCGCGGCTTCAAGGTTGGTTTTCAAAGCGGTCTCTTCGATCGAGCCTTCTTTGGTGGCTTTACCAGAGTTCACGTCAATCGCGACAAGCGCTTCGGTTACGCCGATGACTATGTAACCACCAGATCTAAGCTGAACGGTCGGGTTGAACATGCCACCCAAATAGCTTTCGACCTGGAAGCGTGCGAATAGCGGCAAAGAGTCTTGATAGTGTCTGACGTTCTTTGCGTGCGAGGGCATGATCATTTTCATGAAGTCTTTGGCGACGCGATAACCGCGCTCGCCCTCGACCAGAACCTCGTCAATCTCACGATTATAAAGGTCGCGGATCGAGCGTTTGATCAGATTGCCTTCTTCGTAAATCTTTGCAGGTGCAACCGATTGTAAGGTCAGTGCACGGATTTGCTCCCACAAACGCTGGAGGTATTCGTAATCACGTTTGATCTCGGCTTTTGTACGCTTGGCACCGGCGGTCCGAACGATCAAACCCGCGCCCTGTGGGACGTCGATTCCGTTTGCGATCTCTTTAAGTTTCTTACGGTCTGCTGCGTTGGTGATTTTGCGGCTGATGCCGCCACCGCGTGCCGTGTTTGGCATGAGTACGCAGTAACGACCTGCCAAAGAAAGGTATGTCGTCAGAGCAGCGCCTTTGTTGCCGCGCTCTTCTTTTACCACCTGAACCAAAAGGATCTGGCGAACCTTGATCACTTCCTGAATTTTGTACCGCTTCGGACGAGGCTTACGCACAGGACGGATGTCGTCGGAATCGTCTTCATCCGCTACAGATTCGATGCTTTCATCAAGAACGGTTGCATCGCGCTTTTTGGGTTCGTCTGCGTCGCCGTCTTGATCATCAGAGGCTTCAGCTTCAGGTGTGTCCGCAGGAACGGCTTCAGCGTCAGTTGCAGTTTCGTCCGATGACGTTTCAACTTCAGCTACAGCAGCTTCGGCAGTAACGTCTTCCTCTGCAGGCGCTTCAGCAACAGTTTCTTCAACTGGTGAATCTGCTACCACCTCAGGCGTTTCAGCTTCTTCTGCTACGCTTTCTGGCACTTCCGTTGTAGCTGCTTCTTCCACTGGCGTTTCAGCTTCAGCAACGGGTACTTCAGTCTCAACAACGGGTGTCACCGCAGTCGACTCGTCTGCATCGCCACCAAGGTCGATTGTTTCCATACCCTTGATTTCAGCACTATCGACATCTTTCGTCTCAACAGCGTCTTTGTCAGTTGTACGAGCAGCTTTCGTGCTGCGGCGACGACGACGAGGCTTTGGCTTCTCGTCCTCTTCCTCTTTCGCGCGCTGCGCTTCCGCATAGGCACGCTCTTCGGCCATCAGAGCTTCGCGATCTGCGACCGGAATCTGATAGTAATCGGGGTGAATTTCCGAAAACGCCAAGAAACCATGACGGTTTCCGCCATAGTCTACAAAAGCTGCCTGAAGTGAGGGTTCTACCCGTGTTACTTTAGCGAGATAGATGTTGCCAGCGAGCTGGCGTTTATTTTCGGATTCAAAATCAAATTCCTCGACCTTGTTTCCGTCGACCACCACAACGCGAGTTTCCTCTGCGTGGGTGGCATCGATAAGCATTTTCTTTGCCATGTTTTCCGTTTGCACCTCAGCAATCGCCCGCGCCCAGGAGGCGCCAAACGTTGCGGGTGGTGTCTAGTAAGGGCGATATTTCCGGCGGACAGCATGACGGCAGCGCCGGAAACGGCCCCTGCTCTGTCACTCAATTGCGTCGCGCGCTTCATCGCGTTTCTTCTCCGACGTTTCTTGTGAAACGTCCATTTGTGAGGCCCATTCGGGCTATCTTATGGCCCCTAAGGGCTGCATCATTCCATCCAAAGCGCCAATTTCTAGCTGGATTTGGACAGCGAATTTTTTGATCAGGTCATGCGTCCTAAAACGCAGAGCTCTGCCACACCACCCTAGAGCGGTCCGAGGTCAAATGACAATGGGCAAAATACATTTGCTGCCTGTCATTTCAGGACTTTAGAGATAATCAGATCGCTGCAATCCATATTTGGCCATCTTTTCGTTCAAGGTCCGTCGCGGAAGGCAAAGTTCCTCCATGACGTTAATGATCGACCCCTTGTGTCGGCGCATCGTGTTGTCGATCAACATGCGCTCGAATGCTTCCACATACTCTTTGAGGGGTTTGCCATCTGCCGTTACAACAGGCCTAATTTCTTCGTCATCGGACATCAACAATGACCCAATCGTTCCGGAACCACGACGGCTTTGCAGAACGGCCCTTTCAGCGACATTCAGCAGTTGGCGCACATTTCCTGGCCATGGCGCTTGAAGGATTTGCGCTGCTTCTTGCCCATCAAGTTTTGGCGTCACGCAGCCATATTCATCTGCATACTGCTCACAAAATCGAGAAAACAGCGTCAGGATATCGTCACCGCGTTTTCGCAAAGGCGGCAACGTCAAATGCAACGTTGCCAAGCGAAAAAACAAATCCGGGCGCATGCTTTCCTGACAAGTGACGTCGGGGTTGCTTTGATTGCAGATCGCAATAATACGGGTTTCGCCTGGCGTTCCCTGCTCGTTAATCGCTTTCAAAAGCTGGGCTTGGATTTCTTCGGTCAGGGTTTCTACGTCCTCAAGCACCAATGTCCCACCGCGCGCCTCTTCCATGGCTGGCAGTCTTTGGTCATCGAGATCAATAGCTCCGAACAGACGTTTCGACAGACTGGTTTCATCAAAGGCAGAACAGGATACCAACACAAAGGGTTTCCCTCCGCGCGCACCTGCGGCGTGCAATGCATGCGCCGTTAAGGTTTTGCCGGTACCAGTTTCACCGTCGATAATGACGTGGCCATCCGATTGCGCAAGATCGAGTATCTCTTCGCGCAGGCGTTTCATTTCTGGGCTATCGCCCAATAACTTTTGAAAAATCTTGCCGCCGCTCGATAATTCGTTTCTCAATGCACGATTATCCAACAACAATCGCCGCTTGTTCATCGCCCTCTTGACCAGTTTAGTCATTCGATCGGGGTCGAACGGTTTTTCGAGAAAATCAAACGCACCCAAACGCATTGCATCAACGGCCATCGGCACATCGCCATGGCCCGTAATCATGATAACTGGCAATGCGCTGTCAGTCCCCTTGAGACGACGGAGAAACTGCATTCCATCCATCCCAGGCATCTTTATGTCGGAAACGACTATGCCCGGATAATCAGGGCCAAGAACCTTTAACGCTTCTTCCGCTTTGGCATAAGTCTCTGTTTCGTAACCAGAAAGTGCAAGCCATTGAGAAATGGATTGGCGCATATCTTGTTCATCATCAACAATTGCGATTTTATTTACTTGGGTCATTCGTTACTCAGCTGCCTCATTTTCTTCCATTAAGATAGGAAGTTGGATTTCAAATACAGCCCCCTGCTCTTCACCATTATGTGCGGTTAATCGTCCACCGAGGTCGGAAACAATCCCTGACGATATCGCCAATCCCAAACCAACACCGTCGCCTGGTTGCTTTGTGGTAAAGAACGGCTCAAACAATTGATCGAGGTTTTCCATTCCAGGGCCATTGTCCCTTACGGATACGACGGCCATTTCACCTGCGGCCAAGATGATCTCAATCGCAGGTTTTTCAACGCCCTTTGTCGCGTCCAATGCATTTCTCAGCAAATTCACCATGACTTGTTCAATCCGCAGTTGATCGCCGAGCGTTAGAACCGGTTGATCAGGCTCAACAACAGAAATTTTCACCTGCCTTTGACGCATCTGTGGTTCCATCATGGACAGTGTCGTCGAAATTGATGCCCCGAGGTCCACAGGCTGTAATTCTTCGACGCCTTTGCGTGCATATGATTTTAGCTGCTTGGTGATCGCCGACATGCGCTCGATCAGGCCATCGACACGTTGAAACGAAGATAGTGCCTCATCTGTGCGGTTGCGTCTGAGCAAAAGCTTTGCACCGGCAAGATACGTTTTCATTGCAGCCAGTGGTTGGTTAAGCTCATGGCTAATCGCTGCCGACATTTCGCCAAGTGCTGCCAGTTTTGAACTTTGAGCGATGGTTTGTTCTGCCACTGCTAGGTTTTCTTGCGCACGTTCACGGGCTGCGATCTCTCGTTGAAGACGTGCATTCAAAGCGCGCAATTCTTCGCTTTCTCTTTGAAACAACGCCAAACGCAATGCATTTTTCCGGTTGAGGATATAAAACCCGAGAGAAAGAAGTATCGCAAAACCCATAATTTCAAGGGCGATGACAGCGTTCACGCGTTCGCGGATGCCGTCGTAGGTCGTGAAGCTAGTGATGGTCCAATTCTTAAACGGAACATCAAGATCGCGGCGCAACACAGCCTCGCCTTGGACATAGGCGTCAGGTGGCAGTGCAGCCCAGTCCGAGGTCAACCGTATCGCTCTGGCGATGGCCCCTTCCGGCGTTTGGCGCTGCAAGGCCGCACCGACCGTCAGACCCCGCCATTTTGGTTCAGTTGCAAGAATGATGGTGCCTTCGGCGTTGGTTACTAAAACTGCGTCTGCGGTTCCCGCCCATGCGGCCTCAAACCGGCGCAATGCAGCGTTCGCTACGATGACGCCGCCGGCGTTGCCCTCCATCGGTCGGGAATAGGTGAACTCAAACCGACCACCGGCCGATGCTTGCATTGAAAAAACCGTCTGACGTTCGCTCAACGCCGCCTGAAACCAAGACTGATCGGCCATTTCCGATCCGAGCCAATCTTGGTTCGTGGCCGCGACGACAGTTCCGCTTTCATCCAACAGGGTTAGCGCTGCGATACCAATTTCATCCCAATAACTAATTAGTTTTTCAGAAGTGTTCGAAAAATCCCCGCTGGCCAGCGCATCATTCAATTCGCCATCCCTTGCCAACAATTGGGGAACAACGGAGTTTCGTTGCAATTCACTTAGCAAACTTGCTGAATATAACGCCAACCGAGTATCAGCGCGATCGCGCGTGGTTTCCGTAAATCGCTGCGTTAGCCAACTGTTTGTCATCCATACAGTCGTCGCAAGCGCAACGAACAATGCCACAACCGCCATGCGGAACAACACGACTGTTCTGCTGGTGGGCAATTGCGAGTGTATGGGTTTTACAGTTTGCACCATCCCTGCAATCTATCGATCACAGGAAAGGCGAACAAGTCAGGCGGTGACCAGTTGATCAACTAATGAGCGGAAGAGCGCCGTTCCGTCTGTGCCGCCATGCGCTTCATCAACGCAACGTTCAGGGTGAGGCATCATTCCAAGCACGCGCTTGTTGGCGGAAAGAATGCCAGCAATGGCCTCATCCGAACCATTTGGATTATCAGCGTAACGGAATGCAACACGCGCATCGCCGTTCAGTCTGGCAATAACATCCGCGTCTGCGGTGTAGTTACCATCGTGATGCGCCACAGGAACGGTTATTTCCTGACCTTGTGCGTAACCAGCGGTATAGGGGCTGTCTGTTGTTTCGACTGACAGTCCAACGGACTTGCATATGAACTTTAAGCCGGCATTGCGCATCAGTGCGCCAGGCAGCAGGCCCGTTTCGGTCAACACCTGAAAGCCGTTGCAAATTCCAACCGCGTATCCACCCTTGTTGGCAAAATCGACAACAGACTGGCAAATAGGCGAGTTCGCTGCAATCGCTCCGCAACGCAAGTAATCCCCAAACGAAAAACCGCCTGGAATGCCAACGATATCAATCCCATCAGGTAGACTCGTGTCTTTGTGCCAAACGCGGGTTACTTTCGCGCCTGCATTTTCAAAGGCAACAGCCAGATCGCGATCACAGTTGGAACCGGGAAAGGTGATAACAGCAGCGTGCATAGCGAATTCCTTTGGGTATTCGACTTTAGAGGGTCGGTTTAGCCAATTTCGATGTCAAAACGTTCGATAACAGTGTTGGCGAGAAGCTTTTCGCACATCTGCTCAACCGTTCCTTTCGAAGTGCCTTCGGCAAGATCAAGCTCAATCACTTTGCCCTGACGCACGCCTTCAACACCTTCAAACCCCAAAGCACCCAAAGCGTGGCGCACGGCCTCGCCCTGTGGGTCAAGTACTCCGGTTTTTAGCATGACGTGAACACGTGCTTTCATTTTAGCTTCTCCGTCGACAGACAATTGCCTGCTCGTATTTTCGTTTCAGATCAGTTGATCAAAGTTGGCTTTGGCATTTGCGTCGCGTTGCGCGGCATGACACCCAAACGTTGTGCAACTTCAGTGTACGCATCAGTCAAGTTACCCAAGTCGCGACGGAACACATCTTTATCAAGCTTCTGGCCCGTTTCGATATCCCAAAGACGGCAGCTATCAGGGCTGATTTCATCCGCCACAAGCAAACGCTGAAAATCGCCTTCATAAACGCGACCGATTTCGATTTTGAAATCAACCAAACGAATACCAACGGCCATCATCATACCCGACATAAAGTCGTTCACACGCAAAGCGAGGCTGAGGATGTCGTCCATGTCTTGTTGGCTAGCCCAACCAAAAGCAGCTATGTGCTCTTCGCTGACCAAAGGATCGCCAAGTTTGTCGTCCTTATAGCAATACTCAACGATAGGCCGCGGCAAAGCGGTGCCCTCTTCAAGTCCAAGACGCGTGGACAACGTTCCAGCGGCGTAATTACGCACGATGATTTCCAGAGGGATAATTTCGCAAGAGCGTACCAACTGTTCGCGCATGTTCAGACGCTTCAAAAAGTGCGTCGGAACACCGATGTTGTTCAGACCTGTCATGAAGTATTCGGACAGACGGTTGTTCAACACGCCTTTGCCGTCAATGACGTCTTTCTTCTCGGCGTTGAACGCAGTCGCGTCATCCTTGAAGTACTGAACGATTGTGCCTGGCTCAGGGCCTTCATAAAGGATCTTTGCTTTGCCTTCGTAAATCTTTTTCCGACGTGCCATGGGATCTCCGGTGTCGCGGCAGAGCTGAGTCCACCTGAATGCTGTGCGCTCTATAGGACAAGGCTCGGATGGGGGCAAGAAGTCAGCCTGCGACATAGCGCTGTGGATGCGGCAAATCTTCTTTTCTTCAAATTGTCTGGACCCAATTGGTTGCGCTGACGGACATTCCTAGCCATATTTTATTTAAACCACGGCTAATGGAGGGTTATATGACCACCTTTGATGATCGCGAAAACGCATTCGAATCCAAATTTGCACATGACGAAGATGTGAAGTTTAAAGCAACGGCACGCAGCCACAAACTGACGGGCCTTTGGGCCGCAGATCTTTTGGGAAAATCTGGCGATGACGCAACTGCATATGCAATCGAAGTCGTGAAATCTGACTTTGAAGAAGCCGGACATGACGACGTCGTACGCAAACTTGTTGCAGACTTGGGCGACAAAGCCAGTGAAGATGAAATTCGCGCTAAGATGGCTGAGATGACAGGCGTTGCGCAGGCTCAAATCATGAATGAAGCGGAATAAACTTCCCTTCTCAGACCTTTGAAAACGCTCACCAATTTAGGTGGGCGTTTTTGTTTGAATTATCATCATAACAGTTATGAGTTTTCCGAGTTTGCGCATTAGCCGATCTGGTGCCAAACGAAGTTTGCACGACATTTGGCAGGCGACCCATGACTGATTTACTATCTGAACTACTTTCTTCGCGCGATTGGCTGTTGGCCGATGGCGCAACTGGCACCCAATTGTTTGCAATGGGGCTTCAAGCCGGCGACGCACCCGAGCTTTGGAATGCAAACGAGCCCGTAAAAATCCGTGATCTATATTCTGGACCCGTCGATGCAGGCAGCGATATTTTTCTAACAAACAGCTTCGGCGGCAGCGCATCGCGACTAAAACTTCACAACGCCCAAAGCCGTGTTCGTGAGCTGAACCGGATGGCCGCTGAAATCGGTCGTGAAGTAGCCGATGCATCAGGTCGCAAAGTGGTTGTCGCCGGCTCAGTCGGTCCAACGGGTGAGATTTTTGTGCCTATGGGTGAAATGACCCATGAGCTTGCGGTTGAGCAATTTCACGAACAAGCAGAGGGTCTGAAAGAGGGAGGAGCTGACGTGTGTTGGCTAGAAACCATCTCAGCCCCCGAGGAATACAAAGCCGCCGCGGAAGCATTCGCCCTTGCAGGTATGCCGTGGTGCGGCACGATGAGCTTTGATACTGCAGGCCGCACCATGATGGGCGTCACAAGTTCAGCCATGGCCGATATGGTCGATGAATTGCCAACCCCTCCTATTGCGTTTGGTGCCAACTGTGGAACGGGGTCCTCGGATCTTTTGCGCACAGTTCTTGGTTTTGCTGCTCAGGGCACAACCCGCCCAATCATTGCTAAGGGCAACGCCGGCATTCCCAAATACGTCGATGGGCACATCTGCTACGATGGAACCCCCGATTTGATGGCCAAATACGCGATAATGGCCCGGAATTCTGGCGCTAGCATCATTGGCGGTTGCTGCGGCACTCAGCCCAAGCATTTGACGCATATGCGCGCGGCTTTGGAAAACAGTGAGCGCGGAGAGCGACCTACGCTTGAGCAGATTACTCAAGAGCTTGGTGCATTCTCATCTGCGAACGATGGGACCGGTGATTCTGCGGCTTTACCCGCAAAAAGACGTACGCGTCGGCGGAAAACTTAACCCGTTCCAACGCGAAATAAGACTAAGTGCCAGCCATTTCATAATAATTCGAAAGAAAAGTCGGAAGCGAAACGACCAATGTCGCTATTCGCACAGTCTGAGAACGCAAAAAATATGAATTCTCGGTTCAGATGACTAAAGGACTTAGCTTGTCCGCAGTAAAGGAATAACAATCATGTCTGACCAAGAAGACGATATCATCCTGTCGGAACTGGACGACGAAGAACTTGTTCAACAGATGTTTGATGACCTCTACGATGGTCTCAAAGAAGAGATTGAAGAGTCCGTAAACATCCTACTTGAGCGTGAATGGCAGCCTTATGACATCCTGACCAAAGCGCTGGTTGGTGGCATGACCATCGTTGGCGCCGACTTCCGTGACGGTATTCTGTTCGTTCCCGAAGTACTCTTGGCGGCAAACGCAATGAAGGGTGGAATGTTTATCTTGAAGCCACTTCTGGCTGAAACTGGCGCTCCTCGTGTAGGTTCGATGGTTATAGGCACCGTCAAAGGCGACATCCACGATATTGGGAAAAACCTTGTTTCGATGATGATGGAAGGCGCAGGCTTTGAAGTAGTCGATCTTGGCATCAACAACCCCGTCGAAAACTATCTTGAGGCGCTTGAAGAGCATCAGCCAGACATCCTTGGAATGTCTGCCCTGCTGACAACGACAATGCCTTACATGAAGGTCGTTATTGATACGCTCATCGAGCAAGGCAAGCGCGACGATTATGTTGTACTGGTCGGTGGCGCACCGCTGAACGAAGAGTTTGGCAAGGCTATTGGCGCTGACGCATATTGCCGCGACGCTGCGGTGGCTGTTGAAACCGCAAAAGAGTTTTGTGGTCGCAAGCACAATCAGATGTCTGCCTAATCAGGCTACACATCAGTAATTTGGGGCCGCGATCGAAAGATACGCGGCCCTTTTGTTTTAGGGGTTGGACGATGGCACCATCAACACTTCCAAACGACAGGTCACTTACCGACGAGGGCTTATCGCCCGAGGGTAAGGGCAAAATCCTTTTGGTCGCTTGCGGTGCCCTTGCGCGTGAAATCATCGCCCTCCGTGACATGAACAGCTGGACGCATATCGATCTAACCTGTTTGCCCGCGATTTATCACAACTCACCTGACAAAATTACGCCAGCGATCCGAGAAGCCGTTGAGAAATGGCGTGGAAGTTATGAGCAAATTTTCATCGTGTACGCGGATTGCGGCACCGGAGGACTTTTGAAAGCAGCTTGTGACGAAATGGGTGTTGAGATGTTGGAGGGTCCGCATTGCTATTCGTTCTTTGAAGGAAACGATGCTTTTGCAGCGCGCGACGAAATCACATCGTTCTTTCTTACAGACTTTTTGGCCCGTCAGTTTGATGCGTTTATTTGGAAGCCACTCGGGTTGGACCGGCACCCCGAATTGCTGGAAATGTACTTCAGTCACTATGAAAAGCTGGTGTATCAATCCCAAACAGATCAGCCGGTATTGCTAGAGCAGGCTAAATCGTATGCAGATCGGTTAGGACTAGAGTTTGAGCATCGCCATACCGGATACGGCGATCTAAGCACCGAATTATCTAGACTGAAACTTTAAAGAGCAGCATTTGCTACTAGGTTCAGGCGTTCAACCATGGACCTTAGCCCATTGGAGCGCTGCGACGACAAGTGCTCGTTCAGCCCGAGACGCCCAAGTTCAGAAAACGCATCGACCGCAGCCGCTTCTTTGATGCTAAGCTCGTTGTAGAGCGCCGCAAGCACCGCAATCAATCCGCGTACAATCATTGCGTCGCTGTCGCCTCGAAACTTAAACACCTGACCGTCAATTTCTGGATGGAGCCAGACTTGGCTTGAACAACCGTGCACTTTGGTCGAAGGCACTTTCAATGCGTCTTCCAGCGGAGGCATCGCCTTGCCCAAATCAATTACGTGACGATAACGGTCTTCCCAATCATCAAGAAACTCGAAATCTTCAACAATGGCTTCAAATGCTTCGGACATTTTGTTCTCTCAAATCCGGTTTAGACTTCAACGATCTTAACGTTGTTTCCCTGCGCCGAAAGCGCAATTTCACCGCGGCAAAGGCGCATGGCGTCCTGACCGAATACTTCGTTTCGCCACCCCTTAAGGGCCTTAACGTCGCGCTGGCCAGACGCGATACTATCCAGATTGGCTGACGACGCGACGAGCTTTTGTGCAACACCTGTTTGTTCAGTTTTTGCCTTAAGCAGGACCCGTAACAAATCTGCCAAAGCTGGGTTCACTTGCAGCTTATCGCGAGACACATCAGGCTTCGGGGCGTCTTCGGGCGGGCATTCCAATCCGATTTTAATCGCATTCAGAATGCCTTCGGCGATCACACCTTTTCGTGCTTCACGCAATAACAAGCGAGAACGACCTAAGTCCTGTTCAGACTTTGGTTTGGTCGACGCCAATTCAACGAGTGCGTCATCTTTGAACACGCGATTACGCGGAACGTTGTTTGTTTGTGCGTGGCTTTCACGGAATTTTGCCAACTCACGGACAACCGCCAAAAATTTGCCCGAGTTTGTGCGGGTCTTCACGCGTTTCCATGCATTTTCGGGACGTACGATATAGGTTTCTGGATCGCCCAATATCTGCAGCTCTTCGCGCAGCCATTTTTCGCGGCCAGTTTTGCGAAGCTGATCACTCAAGAATTCGTAGACGGTGCGCAAGTGTGTGACGTCGGCCAATGCGTAGGCTTGTTGGGCCTCTGTCAGCGGGCGTCGCGACCAATCCGTAAACCGAGAGCTTTTGTCGATCTGTTCCTTGGCGATTTTTCGAACGAGGGTTTCATACCCAACCTGCTCGCCAAATCCGCAAACCATCGCTGCAACTTGAGTATCAAATAATGGCTTTGGCAGTACGCCAGCGTCAATCTGGAATATCTCAAGATCCTGACGTGCTGCGTGAAACACTTTTACGACGGCTTGGTTTTCAAATAGCTCATACAAAGGTGCCAATGACAGCCCCTTTGCCAATGGATCAAGTAGAACTGCGTCGTTCTCTCCATCGCCTGCAACAGCCAGCTGTACCAAGCACAGGATCGAATAATAGGTACGTTCGCGCAGGAATTCCGTGTCGACGGTGACATACTCAAAATCGCTGGCATAAGTGCAAAACTCAGCGAGTTCTTCAGTGGTTTTTAGGATTTTCATTTAGACCACGTTCCAAAGATCGTTAGACAATTGTGTCGCCTATATAGTCTCTTTGAGAAGTTGGCAAATCGAGGCATTTTTAGGTGCCGCTGGCCAATCTGTCAGCGAATTTACGAAGCATCGCGGGATAGAGAATATGCTCTTCAATCAACACACGCGCTGCAAGTGTTTCCGGCGTGTCGTCATTTAAGATCGGAACAGTGTGTTGACCCAGCATAGGCCCTTCATCCAACTCTACCGTGACTTCATGTACTGAACATCCTGCGATCTTGTCACCGGTTTCAATCGCACGTGCATGGGTTTTTAGACCGCGATATTTTGGCAAAAGTGACGGATGAATGTTGATCATACGCCCCTGCCACTTCGAAATAAATTCCTCGGTCAGAACGCGCATAAACCCAGCTAAACAAACAATATCCGGCTGATATTGTTCAAGCGTTTCGTTTAAAGCCATTTCAAATGCCGCACGATCAGCGCCAAAAGGTCGGTGATCAACAACCGTCGTGGCAACGCCGCGAGCTGCAGCTTTTGATAGCCCCCCGGCGTCAGAATTGTTGGACAACACCAAACAAGGTCTGGCTGGATGATCGCTTGTCATACTGTCCAGTAGGGACACCATGTTTGATCCCCCACCAGATATAAATATAGCGACCCTTAAGGTCACTGAAGGACTCCGCTATAGCGAACACCTTCACCTTTGGTAACAGTGCCCAGTCGAACTACAGTTTCGCCCGTTTCTTCCAGAAGCTTAGCAATCTCGTCGGCCCGCTCAGCCTCGACCGACAACACCATGCCGATACCCGCGTTAAACGTCTTGAGCATTTCGCCTTCAACCATGCCACCCTGCGCGGCCAACCATTGGAAGACAGCTGGCAGTTGCCATGAATTTAGATCGATATCCGCGCCCAAACCCTCTGGCAGCACCCGAGGTAGGTTTTCCGTCAATCCGCCGCCAGTGATATGAGCCAATGCATGAACACCCCCTGCCCTAATCGCAGCAAGTGTTTGCGTCACATAAAGACGAGTGGGCGCAAGCAACGCAGCCCCCAACGTGCCTTCACCCCATGGGCAATCTGCATCCCACGCCAGCCCAGATTGGGCCACCACCGCACGCACAAGCGAATAACCGTTTGAGTGAACACCGTCCGACGCGAGGCCAAGCAAAACATCGCCCTCAACAACACCAGCTGGCAAATCATTGCCGCGTTCCATCGCTCCAACAGAAAATCCAGCTAGATCGAAATCGCCGGCCTCATACATACCGGGCATTTCGGCAGTTTCGCCACCAATCAACGCACAGCCAGAAAGCTCACATCCCTTAGCGATACCTTCGATGATGCGCACCGCAATATCGGTTTCAAGCTTGCCGGTCGCAAAATAATCGAGAAACAAAAGTGGTTCAGCGCCCTGACAAACTAGGTCGTTAACGCACATCGCCACCAGATCAATACCGATCGTGTCGACGTTGCCAGTATCAATCGCTATTCGCAGTTTTGTGCCAACGCCATCCGTAGCGGCAACCAGAATAGGATCGGTGTAACCTGCATCCTTGAGATCAAACAATGCCCCAAATCCACCCAGTCCGGCCATAACACCCGAGCGTTTGGTTTTTTTCGCTGCCGGCTTGATCCGCTCAATCAGATCATTCCCCGCATCAATATCAACACCCGCGTCCGCGTATGTGAGTCCGTTTTTCTGCGAGGTCATGGCACACTCCTATTCATGTCGCCGTGCGATTAGCCCATAAGAGCAAAAAGGGCAATCTGAAAGCCTTGACGCTGCTCGGCTTGGTGCTAAATACGTTCACATGGCGGGCCTGTAGCTCAGTTGGTTAGAGCAGAGCGCTCATAACGCTTTGGTCGCAGGTTCGAGTCCTGCCGGGCCTACCAGACAGTCTTCGGCTGTCAGTCGCCATTTCCCGCCCTCATTATTATCGCGTGTTTTCCGAAGGTTAGAGGCGTGGTTTAGACATCCAGACCAATAGTTTGGCTTTGAGACGCGCTGATCCGGGCGGAATACGTCGGCGGCCTACAAACGTCTCAGTGAGTGTCCAAACTAAATGTTTTGTGCATCATTTGGATTTGTAGTGAGTGGAGAAGTCAGGTTTCAACCAAGAAGCGCGCGCTGATCTTCCCAAAGAAGTGGTAATTTTTCCAGGCGTTTCAGTCTTGTCGCAGTCAGTTCTGGTGTCTGGCGACCGTCAAGAATGGCGCCGATCAAGCCCGGTTCCAGGAACGCAAGTTGTAGGGACCGCGAGACATCTGCCGTATCTGTGTGATCGCTCCTCGCGATCTGGGAGATGGTCGTTGCAGCATCGCCCGTGTAGGATCGTAGGCGACGACGCGCGTCAAGCAAGGTCTTGATGAGATTGGGATCAAGGTTGGCGGCGTCCCCGGCGGCGCCTTTTAGGATCAGTTTGAGTTCGCCGCCACGACGAGTCAGTTTGATTGGGATCTTGATCTCAAGCGTTGGGATCTCGATATAGCTCCGGTTCTCAGCACCATCGAATGCCCTCCAGAAGTCAATTTGCGCTGTGAGGTTTTCTTCAGTAAAATCGATGCGTTGCACAACCTTCTTCAACAACATCTTGCAGTCCCGCGATCCTGCGGACTGCAGAGTCTCGGCAAGTTCATCAAAGGCCTTCAGTCGCTGATCGATTTTGTGTTGATCATTGATCTTGGAAACCATCGACTGGCGCGTGTCAGCTTTCAGAAAATGCTTCAGGATGGTCTTCGCCATAACGCCCTCAAGCTCTTCGGCCGCTATCCTCCACCCTTTGGAACCAGTCTCGACGGTGCCTTCGATCAGCTCTGGGCTGACGTAATAGCGATAGCGTTGACCTGCTTTGGTGGTGTGCACAGGGCGCATTCTATTTCCATCTGGATCATAAAGTTTGCCAGCAAGGGGACTTGGATCCCGAGCATTGCTTCTGCTTGCTTGGCTGTTTCGGTTGTCAGCGAGCATTGCCTGGACCCTGTCCCAAATAATTTGGTCGATGATAGCTTCGTGCTGGCCGACATAGGACTTGTCGCGGTGTCGAATGCGTCCAACGTAGATCGGATTGGACAGCATGTGATAAAGTTTGCC
This sequence comes from Paracoccaceae bacterium, assembly GCA_029244725.1. Taxonomy (GTDB): domain Bacteria; phylum Pseudomonadota; class Alphaproteobacteria; order Rhodobacterales; family Rhodobacteraceae; genus JASMHC01. Next base: position 27,553 of record JAQWQJ010000119.1, on the reverse strand, counting down.
GCGGGAGAACGCGCATCCCCCAGACGTCTTTCCCTTTTGTGTGGTGCGAACCGGGGTCACCCGCCCTGCCCGCTTCAGTTCAGCCTGAAGTTTGCGGACTGAACGCGTATTTACGAAACCACGGCATTGCCCCAACTCGCGTCCCCAGTGAAGACGGCAGAAAGGCCGCGCTTTATGCCAGTGTGGGCCCCGATTGTGCAGGCGGTGTTGTTCTGTCGGGTCATACGGATGTCGTGCCCGTCGTAGGGCAAGACTGGCACAGTGATCCGTTCGTCGTGCGCGAAGCGAATGGACGGCTTTTTGGGCGCGGAACCTGCGATATGAAGGGCTTCGACGCGCTCGCGCTCGCGGCCTTCGTGCAGGCAAGCAAGCGTGATCTCAAGCGGCCCCTGCAAATCGCGCTTAGCTATGACGAAGAGACCGGAATGACCGGCGCGCCGCCAATGATCGACCATATGTGCGCGCATGGGATGACACGCGCTGCAACCGTTATCGTCGGAGAGCCGTCGATGTTGAAGGTCGTTACGGGACACAAGGGCGGGTTTGGCTACCAGGTGCACGTGCGCGGTCATGAGGTTCATTCGTCACTCATGCACGAAGGGGTTAGCGCAGTTATGATCGCGGCTGATCTGGTCCATTGGGCCAATGTGATGAACGCTCATAGTGCTGCCGCCACACCTACGGAGACAGCCGCCGAATTCATTCCATCTTACACGACAATCCATGTAGGAACCATCAATGGAGGAACGGCTCACAATATCACCGCCCGTGACTGTAGGTTTGAGATTGATTTTCGCGTCCTCCCAGACGAAAACCACGACGAATGGAAAGCACTTTTTCAGGCTGAAATCGCCCGTCTTCAAGATCGGATGCGCGCAGTGCATCCCAACACGTTTATCGACGCGTTTCAGGATTTCGGCGTGGCTGGGCTTGCACCGGAAACAGATGGTGCAGCTGAGGCCCTCGTGCGCCGGCTGACTGGCAAAAACTCATCTAACGTTGTCAGTTACTTGACCGAGGGCGGGCTATTCCAAGGGGTAGGCTACTCAACTGTGGTCTGCGGTCCGGGTGACATCGCGCAGGCGCATCAGCCAAACGAGTACATAACACTCGAACAGTTCCGGCAGGGCGAAGCTTTCATGGGCCGTCTTGTGGATGCGCTGTGCGAGTGACACGCGTAAGCGCACTTTTGGTGCCCCTCTTTTGCGCGTCTCCAGCCATACCTTGCACAACGTCTTGATTGGCGCCTCGGATACTCGGGCCGAATTCTAACTGAAGCCCAACCCAAAAGCGTAGATTGCTTTGCCGGATCGAGGTAGCAATCACAAAAGGTGCAATGTCTGATCTTAAGGTCCGCAAAGCGACGCACAGCAGACCAGCTTGTAACTTCTTGGAAAGGCAGCTTTGTCCGCATTGCGGTCATTCACCTTTCAAAAATGCTGCGTTTTGCAGGAATGGCTGCTCTGGTGAAGCTGCGCCGCAGCGCTCGGCAATGACGCGAATGTCTCCTGTGGACCGAATTCGGACGTCTAAAACACAGTCTTGAACCGCAATGTCGTGCGCGTCGCTGTATATGCCCGCCGAAGCAGCGAAAAAATCGGGCAAAAGGAATTATGCTAGAAACAACTACACTGCCTTTGACGGCAACTTTTTAAAGAATAGCTCGTGCACGAATTGATTGGGGCCAAGCCTTCTTCCTCCCGCTAAACTAAGAAAAAATCTCGACGACATCGTCAATTTCTGCGCGTTCGGTCCGGAAATTGTTGGCCGCGTCACCGGGGTCTTCATAGCCGAAAGAAATCGCTGTTTGGATCAGTCTGTGTTTTGGAATATCAAAGTGCTCTCGGATCGCTGGCGCAAATCCTGTGACCGAGGCTTGAACCACGCTTGCTATGCCCTTTGATCGGGCAACCAATGTGAACGCAGAAATGAATCCACCGCAATCCATTGCACCATAGGGGCCCAAGTCGGCCTCTGTTGTGATGATGGCAACATGGGGCGCGCCAAAAAATCGGTAATTCTTCATCATTTGATCGGCTCGACGCTCGCGGTCTTCGCGTTGAATGCCTAACGCATCATAAAGTTGATAGCCGCATACCCGGCGTCTATCCTGATATTCGCCGGTATATTGTACCGGCCAGTCGAAATCCGGTTGCATAGGTCCGGCTTCGGCAGCTTTAACGAGCACGTCGCTGAAGTTCTTCGTCGCGTCCCCTTTCGTGACCAAAACTCTCCATGGCTGCGCATTGCACCACGTTGGCACTCGGGACGCAGTAGTTATCACGTCTTTAATGTCAGAGTCCGGGACGTTGTCGTTCAGATATGCCCGACAACTGTAGCGGCTATTTAGAATGCCAGAAAGCGTGTTGAAATCGTCGTTCATTTTCAGACCTCTTGAGTTTCGCTGTACATTAGCAGAGCAATTTTTGACACATTCTAACACTATTTGCGTAGTATGCTACGTAAATAGTGTTGATAGCCTTTATGTTGGGTAAAGCAACCGTAAGCAAATCTTATGCCCACTTGAGTTACTTCTTTATACTTCTCAATAAGCACAAGTTTAGTTTTTTATTCGGCGATTTGGATTCAATCAGAAACCAAGTGAATTTCACCGCTTTCATACAAAATCGGTCACTTCATCAACCGGAAACTTCACCTAGTTTCAAAATGATAGCGTTCACAAAAATATGATTCGACAGAATAGGGCGTATACTCCATACTTGCCGTATAAGAGCACGAAAATTGCCAATTAGGTGGACCAAAAACTAAGACATAAGAAAACCAACTGGGAGAATACTAAAATGAATGCCTTTACAAAAATTGTTGCGACGGCTGCTTTTGGGTTAGCTGCTTCTACGACGATAGCAATTGCACAAGACATGAAAATGCTGACTGCCTGGGGAGGAAACCACTCTGGCACCGCAAACATGGCATACGGATATATCGATCTTGTCGAAGAAATGAGCGGTGGAAGCGTTAGCATTACGCCAAATGGCCCAGAAGTTGTGCCGGCTGGTCAGCAAATCCAACCAACTACGGCAGGCGTTTTTGATATCGTCTATACTCACGGGCTTTACCATACCGGGACAACCGGAATTGGCGCAGCGATCGACGCGGTCAATCCAGACATCGAGATGCGCCGCACAACTGGCATATGGGATTGGATCGACAGCCACTATCAGGAAACGCAAAACCTAAAAGTTCTTTCGATTCCAACAGCTTCTACCGGTTTCCGCTTCTTCTTAAAAGAACCGATGGACCCGACCACCAAGCTGAACGGAATGAAGATCCGCGCACTGCCGTCTTACAACCAAATCGTTGGCTCACTGGGCGCTACCGCGGTCGTCATCCCATTTGGTGAGCTATATTCATCAGCCGAAAAAGGCGTGATTGATGGGCTTGTTTGGCCAAGTGTTGGTGCGGTTGGGTTCAAATTCCACGAAGTAACACCTTACTTGGCTGAACCAGCATTCGGATCGGTTTCGTACCTGATCATGATGAACTTGGACAAGTGGAACGCACTGGACGCCGATACTCAGGCAACAATGTTGGAAGCTGGCCATGTACTTGAGCAGAACACAGTTGGAATTTTCAACGACCTTCTTGCGACAGAAAACGCAGCAATGGTCGCCGAAGGCGCACAGATGACCAGCATTGGTTATTCGCTTGAAGAGGCTAACAAGTTGTTCGCAGACGAAGCAATGAATGTTGCGATTTCGCAGTCCGGTGCCACTGGAGAAGCATTCCGCGACTTCGTAGCCTCAAAAGGCATGTAATAAAATTAGATCCCTCACGGACAACGTTCCGTGGGGGGGCGACACTAATTTGAGTTACTTTGAAGCCAACTAAAGTTTCGAAGACCACCATTCCCGAAGGGATCCAACAAAATGCGCGCGTTGCAACCGTTGATGTACGTCCACGACAAACTCACGTTGTTTGCTGCTGCACTTTCCGCTCTCGGTCTGATCTCAATCGTTGCGTCTTATGTTTACGAGGTCGTCACACGGTACTTTTTTAATTCACCAACAGCTTGGGCAAGCGACTATGTTGCCTATGCCCTTGCCGCTTCGATATTTCTTGCCTTGCCTCAAGTCACTAAGGAACGCGGCCATGTGGCTGTGACAATCCTAGTGGATCTTTTGCCAACAAGCATCGCGCGGCTTGTACATGCCATCGTGTGTCTAATCGGTTTTTTGTGTTTATCCCTCGCTGCCTGGATCAGTTTTCAGGAAAACATGCGCCAATTCACCAAAGGGATCGAAACCCTTGCCATTGTCCCGATCCCTCAATGGTGGGTGTCGGGATTTATCACATTCGGCCTCGCGCTCAGCGCGTTTTACATGCTTCGGCAGGCACCGCCAAGCCAGTATGACGCCATGAAAGATAGCCAAGGGAGTGTTGGTTGATGGAATGGTATGTAACCCTGCTTGCGGGGTTGGCGATCCTTTTTGCGTTATTTCTATCGGGCGCGCCGATTTTTCTGGCTTTTCTTTTTGCGATCCTTACCGGCGTTTATGTGATCATTGGTCCCTTCGGGTTTCCAATGTTCGTCAACAGTATCTTTGATACAGCAACCACAACGTCCTTAGCCTCGATCCCTTTGTTCATCCTAATGGGTGAATTGCTGTTCAGGTCCGGCACAATGGATGTGTTGTTTGATTCAATCGACAAACTGGTCGGTCGTGTTCGCGGTCGGCAATATGTTTTGGTTGTCGCCTTGTCTGCAGTTTTTGGGGCCCTTTCCGGAGTCGCAATGGCCGTAGCTGCAATGCTAGGCCGGGCGATAATGCCCGGAATGGTAAAACGCGGATATGACCGGGATATCGCATCCGGCCTTATTATCAGCGGCGCTAGCCTGGCCCCGATCATTCCACCAAGCCTACTGGCAATCATCGTAGGTTCAATCGCAGAGGTCTCAATCGCAAAACTTTTGATCGCTGGCATTTTGCCGGGCATCATGCTCGCCGGTGTATTTCTGGTGTATGTTTTCGTTCGAATTGCATTGGACCCAAGCAAGGCACCCGCCAACGTCGAAGGCGAACGCGCCGAAGTCTCGGGGCGCGAAATGGTTGTGGCCCTGATCCGCACCCTGCCCTTTATCATCGTGATCTTTTCGGTCATGGGATTTATCCTGATGGGCATCGCCACCCCGTCCGAATCCGCCGCAACAGGTGTGATTGGGGCTTTGATGACGGCCGCAATTTACCGAAACCTAAGCTTTAGAATGATCTGGGATTCAGTCATGGCCGCGATGAGCGTGTCAGCGATGATTTTGGCGATAATGGCTATGTCCAAAATGTTCACGCAGTTGTTGGCTTTCACTGGCGCTACCGGGCAGCTGGTCGAATTGGTTGCAAATTTGGGCTACGGGCCGTTGGTTATGCTGATTATCATGCTCGCAGTGCCGTTCTTCTTGTGCATGTTCATCGACACGATCGCCGTTATTCTGCTGACGATCCCGATTTACCAACCAGTTGTAAATGCACTGGAATATGATCCGGTATGGTTCTGGTTGCTGTTCCTTGTGAACATCACACTTGGCGCAATTACACCGCCATTTGGCTACACGTTGTTCGCCTTCAAGGCTGTGGTACCCGACATGCCGATTAACGCGGTTTACCGAGCGATCTGGCCCTTTGTGGCGCTTTTCATTGCTGGCATCGGTCTGATAATCGCATTCCCGTGGATCGCCACTTGGTTACCAAATTTGATTGGCTAGCCTTGTAGTGTTGCCAGTTCATTCAAAAACGAAGCGTCGCGACGATCCTGTTTCGCATCATCGTAAAGCGTCGTTCGTTGCTTAATCGGCCGACCGATTTCTGCCAATAATTTTTCCATTCGCATGGGAGTCATTTCCTGCCCATGTTCGGCCCCGGCCGACCGGGTAATGCTTTCATCCATGAGCGTCCCACCGGCATCATTAGCACCGGCCTGAAGACACGCGGCAAGGCCCTCCGGCCCAAGTTTAACCCAAGATGCTTGGATATTGGTGATGTGCGGATTTAGCGCCAATCGCGATACCGCATGCATCAACACAGATTCCCGCCACGTCGGGCCTTTGCGCGACCCGCCCTTTAGATAAATCGGGGATTCCATGTGGACGAACGGCAGTGGGACCAGTTCGGTAAATCCACCTGTTCGTTTTTGCTGATCGCGCAAGCGCAACAGGTGGCGCGCCCAATGAACCGGCCGATCAATATGCCCGAACATGATCGTCGATGTTGTCTTCAAACCAAGCTCATGGGCCGTGTTAACGACATCAAACCACTGATCGGTATTAATTTTGTCGTGGCACAGAACCTGTCGGACCTCATCATCCAATATTTCCGCCGCAGTCCCAGGAAGGCTTCCCAGCCCTTCATCCATAAGACGCGAAATGAATTCGCGCAGCGATATTCCCAATGTCGAAGCACCTTGAAACACCTCTAATGGGGAAAACGCATGCACGTGCATTTGCGGCAATTCGGACTTTATTGCCCGAAGAATGTTCAGGTAAGTTTCGCCCGTATATTTGGGATGGATGCCACCCTGCAAGCAAACCTCGACCGCTCCACGATCCCATGCCTCATGCGCGCGTGCGACAATCGTATCAGTCCCAAGATCATAAGGGCGACCACGCAAGTTCTCTGACATCTTTCCCTTTGAGAAAGCGCAAAAGCGGCACTTAAAATAACAAATATTGGTGTAGTTGATGTTGCGCGTCACTACGTAACTGACCGTGTCCCCGTTCACGCGCTTGCGCAACTCATCGGCCGCCAAAGCAACCTCTGAGACCTCTCCGTCGCGTGCCGCGAAAAGGCGGCAAACGTCTTGTTCGCTTAGGTCGTCGCCCTTATCGGCGCGGACTAGAATTCGCGATAGGCCAAGATCGGGCAACAACGCAGGCGTTTGGATAATTTCGGGCAGGGATTGCGACGCATCACCCGGGACCCACGGATCTGTTCTTGCCAAACCATCTGCGTCGATCAGATCAAGTACCGGCTTGCGCAAGTGCTTTGACAACCAAACTTCGCCGTTATGCGCGTAACTTGGGTAAACGCCGAGGCGTTCGACAAGGGTTTTACCGTTGGAAGCTGTATCCATAGCCAGCTTGTCGAGATGCGGCCAAGGGGCCTCAGGGTTCACATGATCGGGTGTAACGGGCGACACGCCGCCCCAATCGTTTATCCCGGCCTCGATGAGCCCTGCCCCTCCGTCCGACAGGTTTGGTGGCGCTTGCACAGACATCTCGGGGCCAAAAATGATCCTCGCGACCGCGATCGTCCATTGTAGATCGGCTAGATCAGGCTCTGGCGCGTTGGCCATCTTGGTGCCTGCCTTCGCCCTGAAATTCTGGACGATAATCTCTTGGATATGACCGTGTTCAACATGAAGTTCACGCAAGGCGAGAAGGCTTTCGATACGTTCAGTCCGCGTCTCGCCGATCCCAATAAGGATGCCGCTGGTAAACGGTACTTTCAATTGCCCCGCTGTGCGGATCGTATCCAGTCGAACCTTCGGATCCTTATCCGGAGATCCAAAGTGGCATCCGCCTTTTTGGCTTAGGCGTTCCGAAGTTGTTTCCAACATGATGCCCATGGAAACTGAAACATCGCGCAACGCAGACATTTCATCGGCGGTCATCACGCCCGGATTCAAGTGGGGCAACAACCCCGTTTCGTTCAATACCAATTCGGCCATGGCGTGAAGATAATCCAGGGTCGTAGCGTACCCCATCTCGGCGAGAGCCTCACGCGCAACTGCATATCTTGCCTCGGGTTTGTCCCCCAGAGTGAACAACGCCTCTTTGCATCCAGCGGCCTGACCGGCTTTGGCGATTTCCAGAACCTGATCCGGTGTCAGATAAGGTGCATCGATCCTTTTAGGTGCCTTTGCGAACGTACAATAGTGACAGACGTCTCGACAAAGCTGAGTCAGCGGGATGAAGACCTTTCTCGAATAACTCACCACGCGACCGTGGCCCAGGTCCCTGATTTCAGCGGCTTGAGACAGTAATTGTGTCTGTGGAACGCTTAGTAAATCCATTGCGTCTAACTTGCTGAATGGCGCAAACTTTTGGTCTTGAATGGTCATGCCACTTTTCCATTTTGTTCTGTAAAACCTTCACGACAAAAGCCAACGCGCCCCAGATACTTTGATGTTTCACCAGCAGTGTTTAACGACGCAAAATCAAAAAGGTCGTCGGGGCTGTCGATGTCGTGCGCCAAGTTCGCCAATTCATAGATCGAGGTGTCGGCTTCTACGGTTTTCGCAGCCGCTTTGTGTTTGGAAAAACTATCCGCCCCGAAGGCTGGTTCAATTAGCCCCGGTGACGATAGGAAGAGCGCATTCGTCCCAATCCGTTTTTGATCTGGAATGATGCGGACTTCTTTTTTCTCCAAACTAAAAGACGAAAGAAGGTTTCCGAGATCCTCAAAAGTGAGGCGCGGCAAGTCCCCCGGTAAAACCAGAACAGGCTCTTTGGGGTCTAATTCCCGAAAACCTGTCGACACAGCCTCGTTATAGCCGCTTGAGTGTTCTTCTCGGATGACCCGCGCCCCAAAATCATGAGCGGTGGCGATCACCTTTGTGTCTGCGCTGACGATCCAAACATCACCGTCGTTCCACGATCCGAGCGTCGACAACATGTCCTTCAACATAGCCAATACCAAGCCCGCCCTAGCCTCATCGGACAGGACGCCGGATAATCTTTGTTTGGCCTGTGCCAAAGACTTGACGGGTATCAATATGTTGGTCACGTGGCCAATCTTTCTGCAAAATCTAACGTCACTTCAGCCAAGATTTTCTTGCTTTGGACATCGGACATAAGCGTCGGCGTCACACAGGTCGCTATCCCCATTCCTTCGATTTCTTGTGCCAATTGCGCGTCTTGCTCATCAATGACCAACCCGTTAATCAAACCCTGATAGTGTTGCGCAATTCCAAGCACAGAAACATCTTTCCCAAGTTCTGCCATCATCTTGGCCGCTGGACCCTTAACAGCTTGCCCGCCAATAATTGGCGACACGGCAACAATTGGTGACTTTGAGGCCGCCATCGCTGCCCTCATTCCGGGAAGATCCAGGATTGGGTTGACGCTGACATAGGGGTTTGATGGCGCGATTATGGCTGCCCTTGGGTTGCTGTCGAGTGCCGCTAGAATTTGCGCTTGCGGTCGTGCATCCGCAATGTTTTCGAACACAAATCCAGTGACCTCTGGTTTGCATTGTTGCCCTACAAAATATTGCTGGAATTCTAGATCCCCGTTTTCGGTCTGCACAATTGTTGCGACTGGATCGTCGCTCATTGGCAGAACGTTCGCCTTAACACCCATTCCTTGCGCCAACGCTGCCGTGACGTCTGACAGAGATTTACCTTGCCGCAATGCGTCCGTGCGAACCACATGCGTCGCCAAATCGCCATCACCAAGATTGAACCAATCGGGCCCACCAATGCCCTTGAGCGCAGCCATGAATGTCCATGTCTCATCGCGCCGCCCCCATCCACGTTCTTGATCCGAAAGCCCGCCAAGCGCGTAAAGAACGCTGTCGATATCCGGGCAGACCCGCAAACCGAGATGATCAAAGTCGTCCCCAGTATTGCACGCGACAATAAGGTCGGCCCCGGCAACCACGTGGCTTAAGCCTTGCACCAATTTCGCGCCGCCCACGCCGCCTGAAAGGGTAACAACCTTTTTACTCATCGGAACAAATCCTCAGATGCGTCGCGGATTAGATCCTTTGCTGGCCGCTCTATCGCCGATGCATGGGCGGAATAATCCAAGCCACGAATGTGGACGACTGGGCGGCCTTCGGATGTCTGGCCTTGTAATAGCGACGCGGCGGTTGCGACCTCGTCACCAATGGCTTGTTGCGTGACCAACAATTCGCGCCCAAACAAATCAGTTTCACCGCGACGATCCCAAAGACTTGGCAATCCTGCTGATCCAATCGCAACACCAGTTGTTCCAATGCGCCAAGGGCGACCAAAGCTATCCGAAATGACAACGGCAATATCGCACCCAAAGTGTGCAACCAATTGATCGCGTAATTTGCGTGCACTTTCGTCGGGGTCCAACGGCAACAGAAGAACGTTTTCTGCACCTTCAGATGAGGAAACGTTAGAGGCATCGATACCAGCATTTGCCATTATCCAACCGCGATTGTGCTCAACGATCAAGACCCCGGTCTTTTTGCGAATGACGGATTTGCTTTCGGACAGTATCAATTCAACAACCCGAGGATCTTTTCCGGTTTCTGTCGCAAGGTCCATTGCAGCTTTGCCCGGCGAAACCGTATTCAGATCGACAGTTCGCCCTTCTGCTTTTGAGATCACCTTTTGGGCACCAACAAAAATATCGCCTGCTTTCGGTTCAATCTTCGCGTCTTCCAGACCTGACACGACGATACCACACAGATCATCACCCTTCTCCACCAAAGGAAGCCCATCTAATGGGGTAAGGACAATCTGATCAGTCACTTGGGTTAGGTCCTTGAACTTATGGATCTGGGTTGGGTTCGCCGACAATCCGTATTCCTGCGCCGTCGATTTTGTAAGCGCCGTTCATGAATATCAACACCGATGTCAACGCCTCAGCGACGGCCGAATTGTCGATCCGTCCTGCGTGCCATGCTTTCATGTTGGCGTCCTCAGCTAAGCGCACGACAACGCCTCGTGCGGCCTTGTCGTTCCCACACACAAGAACATCACAATCAATCGAATGGTCGAGATCGTTCAAATGCGCAGCAGCCACGTTTTGGAAAGCGGAAACGACCCGAACACCTTCGCCAAGGTCTAGTTGGACTTGTTTGGCAACCGATCCGCCTTTTGGCAATTGCACCGTGCGCACCTTGGGCGGCATCAAAGGGACCGTCACATCGACAAAAATCTTTCCGTCGAGGTATGGTTCAATGCTTGCTAAAGTTGTCGCATGACTGGCGTAGGGCACAGCCATCACGACCACATCCCCAGCCTGTGCGGCGACTGCGTTTTCAAGCCCGGCAATCGGCGCACCGCATTTTTCTGACAAAGACCCGGCCACTTCTGCCGCCCGCGCGCCATCGCGCGATCCAATCGTCACGTTGTGGCCCGCACGCGCCCAACGCAATGCCAACCCAGACCCAAGGGCACCAGTTCCACCGACAACGGCCAGATTCATTTTGTTCGAATATTCGGTCATCTTCGTCCCAATCCCGCCTTAGGTTTCTGTTTTGTCAGGCCGAATGGCATAGCATGCGCGACCCGTAACGATTGTTGCATCTTTGTCGTCGGTAATATCCACATCAACAAATCCAATGGTACGGCCGACCCGGCGGACTGATGCGGTGGCATATAGGTGTTCTGAAACGCCAAGCCGTAGAAAATCCGTGCTGAAATTCAACGTCAACATCGGGCCACCCGCCACAAGCATCAGTGCATAACAACCGGCAATATCGACCAGGGATGCCAAGGCGCCTCCATGCCATTGCCCAGTACCAGGTTGCCGTTCAAACTCATCACACATCGACACGCGAAGCTTAAACTCCGCCGCTTCATTGTCGACCCCAAGGACTTTGGGGCGGTAAAGTTGATGGAACTTTGACCGACCAATCCTTTCTTGGATATCTTCGACGGTCAAATCATTGTGGCGAAAAGACATATTAAGACGTTCCTTCAAAGGATTGTTTTTGAAGTTCCCAAACCATGTCTTCCAATACCCCACGCTGAACCTTGCCAATAGCAGACAGTGGTATTTTATCTATACAGGTCATGAATTCTGGCCATTTTGCTTTGTCCAATCCAATCGATTTGCAATGCTCCCTAAGATCCTCAAGCGTTACTTCACCGGCTTGGACGACAACGGCAGCCAATCGCGATCCCAGCCGATCATCCGGATAACCGACGATCGCAACGTCCTCAACGCAGTCATGGCCTAGCAATGTGTTTTCGATCTCAAGCGGCGATATGTTTTCCCCGCCCCGTAAAATAATGTCCTGTGCCCGACCTATCATCTTGATGTAATCATCTTCGCGCTGGTCGCATGCGTCACCGGTTTGGTACCAACCATCATCGTGAAGGCGCCCATTAGGGTCACCGCTCCAATAGCCAAGCATCATCTGTTCTGGGCTATAAAGTTGCAATTCTTGGTCGATCACGCGCGTTACTGTACCGGGCATCGCGATGCCGTCGGTATCAAGCCGTTCTTCCAGACTGGCTTCCAATGGGACAGCAGTCACCGCACCACATTCAGACGTCCCAAAATAGGACCAAACCTGACAACCCGGTAGTGCCTCAAGTCCACGCCGCACCAAGGTGCGCGGAACCGGAGCACCCGCCGAAGGGAAGAATTTCAAGGATTTGACGCGCTCGTTTCCGTTCTTTTCCGCATATGCAACCATATCAACCAAAAACGGTGTTGGCGCGACGGTGAAGGTACATTTGTAGCGATCGATCAGATCCACCGCGGCGTCGATTTTCCAACGCGATACCAAAACCATGGGTGAATCGAGTAGCAACGAAAACCGCACGCCAAACAGCAGCGAAACAGCGTGACCAACGGGCGATGACACAAGGATGGGATCATCCTTGGTCAGTCCAAAATGTTGGGCGAAAACTTCGGTCTGGCGCTGCCACGTTGCATTTGTGTGCATCGCTGCTTTGGGCGTTCCAGTGGTACCTGACGTGCATGCGAGCCACGCCAATTCATCACCGCAACGGGGCAAGGGGCGCTCGGGTCCAATGGGTGCGATTTCAGCGTCATCAAATCGCTTGTCGCCAAGCTCGTCAAACAAGGGATTGTCGCCCACCAGATGTTCGGTCAAGACAACAACTTTAGCCTCAAGAATTTCCGCCAATTCAGTAATCGACGTCCCTGCAGACCACGGCAGGTTTACCAAAACTGCCCCACAAAGACGCACCGCGAGATAATCGACAACAAATTCAATAACATTCGGCCGCGCAACAATAACCCGATCACCAGGACCAACGCCGCGCGCAATATATTGACCGGCGCGTAGCCGTGCCTGTTTGATCAATGCGCCAACGGTGATTTCGCGATCAAGTTCCGCAACGGCCAAAGAAGCCGGATCACGCGCGCAAAGACGATCCCATTCTTCCGCCGCAAAGTCGCTGGTGCCCGCGTCCTTTAGAAACCTCTCAGCCATCGGCGTGGCCCGGTATCTTTTTGATTTCCGTCACCAAGGTTTTGACCTGATCATCCGACAATCCATCGAACCAAGTTTCATCAATTTGAATGCGGTCAACTTTGCCACCATACCTTTTGGCAAGTGCCGCTGGCAGGTCTTCGGGTGTCGTGATAACCGCATATGCTTCTAGCATTGAATCGGTGACCAAATTCCCCATTTCTTCCCACTTGTTTTCACGCGTCAGTGCCGCAAAATCTTCTTGATTAACGGACCAACCGTGCATTCCCAGCATATCTTTATATTCAGGGGTCGACGCATAAAGCGCAACGCGTTCTTTCAAACCTTTGGCAACTTTGTCGAGGCCCTCAGTGGATGTCGCACAGCCGATAAAGCCATATCCTCCAAGATCCAAATCCTTCAACGTTCGGCCCGATCTCTCGAGCCCAATTTCCAGATTTGGCAACATGACTTCTTCGTGCCATTTCCAAGTGATCGGATCGCCCGGCAAATGGCCTGTCGCGACCTCACCACATAAGCGGCACATGAATTTGTTGATGGCGGCAAGGTGGATTTCCGGTTTTCCAGTCTCAAGCGGACCCGGATTGTAGTAGGGGATCATCAGGTTGTGCTTGTAATAAATCCCATCGTAATCCAGCCGCGTGCCATTCTGCCAGCAATCCCAGATTGCGTTCAGGGCGTTGATGTAATCCTTCATTCGGCGAACTGGCGGTTCGAAATCCATCCCAAAGCGCCGCGTTAGATGCGCTTTGATCTGGCTGCCCAGCCCCAATTGGAAGCGTCCGCCAGACAGTTCATTCAGTGACCAAGCGTCATAGGCCGTGGCCATCGGGCTTCGGGGAAATGCAACAAAGACGCCTGACAACATCTTGATATCTTTCGTCAGCATCGCACCAGCAGCCGCAGAAAGTGTTGGTGGAACAGTGAGTTCAAGAAGCGTTGTTCCGTCATATCCAACCCGTTCAGCCCTCGCCATTGCGTCCGGGATTTGCGATAATTTCTTGGGTCGTACCATCGAATATACACGCATGATTACTGGCCTCCCGTGCCGGATTTAGGATAATTGTTGGCTATGTAGTCTTCAGAAAATTTGCGGCTGTTAAGATCACTGGCGATTGCTTCTGCGTCGCGATCACTTGGGCTTCCATAACCACCTGCCCCGGGCGTTTCCACCGTGACTTTGGTGCCCAATTTGATTTCAACCTCGTTGGGTTTGTCATCAAGGCGGCGTTGACCGCTTTCGTCTTCCAAAAGGAAACGACCCGATCCCCCGGCTTTCCCACCGAAAAGACCCCATGGTTGATACCGGAAGCGTTCGCCAGCACCGTTAAAAACGCATTCATGATCAACTGGCGTCAAGACACGCCGCAATCCCATTCCGCCCCGATATTGGCCCGCGCCCCCAGAATCTTCCACGAAACCGTATTCTTCGACCCGAAGCGGATATTCTTGTTCAATCGATTCAACCGGCAAGTTGGAGGTGTTTGTAATCCCCACCTGAACACCGTCTTTGCCATCTTTGGTCGCGCGTGCGCCCATGCCGCCGCCGATCGTTTCGAAATATAGGTAGGGCTTGCCGTTTCGCGGATCGACACCGGAAAAAACCGCCGTTGTATTGGCGCCATTTGCCGCTGCAATCACCTTGTCAGGGATCGCCTTGGACAAGGCGCCAAGTACGATATCAATCACCCGCTGGCACGCATGCGCCCGCGCCGCAACCGGGGCCGGGAAAACACAATTTAGGATCGTTCCGGGCGCACAACTGATATCAACCGCGTCCAAGACGCCCTGATTTGACGGCATATCGCTATCCAGCGCACCGATAAGCGCATAGTTAACGCTTGCCTGAACCGCATTGAGCGTTGTGTTGATGTTGCCCTTCACTTGCGGACTGGTTCCTGCAAAATCCAAATGGATACGATCACCTTTGACCGTAATCTTTAGACAAATCGGAATATCGTAGGTGTCCAGACCATCAGAATCCATGAAGTCTTGAAACTCATATTCGCCGTCCGGTATTTGCGCGATTGTGTCCTTCATCCGTTGATTGGTCCGACTGATGATCTCATCAAACGCCGTTAGAACGCTGGTCAATCCGTGGGTCTTAACAACTTCCTTAAAGCGTCGCTCACCCAATCGGCACGAAGCGATTTGAGCGTTATGGTCCCCTTGGCGTTCTTCCGGTACGCGCACGTTCAACATCAAGATATCCATAATGTCCTGCCGCAATTGGCCTTTCTTGAAAAGCCTCACTACCGGGATCCGCAATCCCTCTTGGTAGATCTCGGACATTCCACCCGCCATTGACCCCGGAACCATCCCGCCGATGTCGGCGTGGTGTGCAATGTTGCAAACGAACGCAACAATTTCGCCCTCGATGAATATCGGCATCGCATAGTTGATATCCGGCAAATGGGTGCCGCCGGCAGTATGCGGATCGTTGGCAACGAAGATATCGCCCTCATGGACGTCGTCGCCAAACTTTTCCAAAACGCATTTCATTAACCCTCCCATCGATGCGATGTGGATCGGCAGGGTTAATTCGGCCTGAACAACCAGTCGGCCTGCTTTGTCGACGATTGCAATGGAATGGTCTTTGCGTTCTTTGATGTTGGTCGAATAGGCTGACCGCATCAGGGCTACAAAACATTCATCCGCGATGGATCGAAGCCCATTCGCAATAATTTCAAGCCGGATTGGATCAAGGGTTTCCACGTACTGCGTCATGCCAAAACCTCTGGGTTGATTGTGATTATCAAATGCCCATCCGGGGTCATTTCAGCAACGTCACCCGGGTATACAGGGGTCGTTGTGTCCATTTGTTCAAGTATCGCTGGACCTGCAATTTTCTGTCCCGGTCGCATGGCGGCCCGATCGAAAATCGCAGCCTGGACAGGCGATTCGTCATCGAAATAAACACCCCGGGTTTCTCGTGCTTCAGGCTCTCCGGGATCACCAATTGTCGCCGGATTATCCTCAAACCGATGTAACGTCGCGCTTGCCGAAAGGCGCACGTTCACAATCTCAATTGGATCGGCGTCACTTGCATACCCATAGGCCTGATCATGCGCCGCGCAGAATTTCGCTGTTAGGGCAGCCACATCGGGAACATCTGTGGATGACAACTTGACCCCCTCAGCAACCGGCACCGCCAATTCAAAATTTTGCCCCACATAACGGGCATCCACGACCAATTGGACACGCCGACCCTCATGTGGCGAATTCTCACTCGCGAACCAGTCCTCAGCGGATTTGCTAAGGCCCTCAAGGACGTCAGCGAGTATCGAAACCCCATCGGAATTGAGGGGAAATCTTCGGCTGGTAACAAAGTCTTCCTTTAGGTCCGAAACGAGAAGCCCTTGTGCGCAAACAATCCCAGGCGCGGATGGAACAACCATCTCTCGCATTCCAAGACTCACCGCGACGTCACGCGCATGCAAAGGCCCCGCACCGCCGAATGGCATGAGCACAAAATCACGTGGATCGTGGCCGCGCTCAACCGAAATCGTCCGAATTGTCCGCACCATATTTGCAATGACAATGCCCAACATTCCTTGGGCCGTCTTTTCGGGCGTAAAGCCGAGTTTATCCGCGATGGGTTGATAGACTTGCCGCGACAGCTCACGATCAAGCCCCATGTCGCCATCCAAAAGCCCGCGATCAGAAAGCCGCCCCAATAGGATATTGGCGTCCGTCGTCGTCGGTTCATCCCCGCCGTTGCCGTAACACGCAGGCCCCGGAAAGGCCCCGGCACTTTTGGGTCCGGCCTTCAGCAAACCGTCCTTATCAAACCAAGCGACGGACCCACCGCCTGCCCCAACAGTTTCGACATCAACGCAGGGCATCCGGATCGGAAAGCCTGCAACATCCCGATCAAAGGCCAGATCAACTTTGCAATCACGTATCAGGGCAACGTCGGCACTGGTCCCGCCCATATCCAGGGTAATAATATTATTGCGCCCTGTTTGACGCGCAACGTGGGCAGCGCCAACTGCTCCAGCCGCCGGACCAGACAGCGCGGTGCGAACGGGAAACTCGCGCGACCGCGAAACGGACATCAATCCACCGCTTGATTGATTTATCCCAAGGCTGGCATTTGGGGCGCGCTCAGCGATCCCTTTCTCCAGTGTTTCAAGATAGTTCGACATGACTGGTTGGAGATAAGCGTTAAGCACAGTCGTCGAAAGGCGTTCGTATTCACGAAACTCAGGCTGGACTTCGGAAGAAACCGATATCGCAATATCCGGGGCGCGCGCGCGCAATGCCTTGGCAAATTTTTGTTCATGCTCATCGTTTCGGAATGAAAAAACAAACCCAATGGCACAAGCACCCGCGCCCGCTGCGATCACCGCATCGACGGCGCCATCAATATCTTCGGCACTTGGCGCCCGAACGATTTCGCCCTGCGCGCCAATGCGTTCGTTCAGCTCTAATCGATCCTCTCGATCAACCAAAGGGGCCGGATGGTCGGCCTGAAGGTCATACATATGGGGGCGCGTTTGGCGGCCAATTTCTAACAAGTCGCGAAACCCCTTAGTCGTCACCAGTACCACTCGGCTGCCGGTTCGCTGGATCAAAGCGTTGGTGCCGACAGTTGTACCATGCGAGAGCCGTTCAATTTGGTCCATCTCAATGCCAAACTTCGCGCACATCGCATCAAGGCCATTCAAAATAGCATCTGCGGGATTCGACGGCGTCGACGACGTTTTGTAAACGTGAAACTCACCGCTGTCGGCATTGGCAGCAAAAAAATCGGTGAAGGTTCCACCCACATCCACTCCGACGGTCCAGCTCATTTGATTCTCCCAAAAAGATACAGCGTCGTAGTGACGTGAACGCGATTTACGTAGTGTACTACTTATTTTTGGGGAGTCAAAACATTCTGGATAAGCGAAACGGGAAAAATCGGGGGCAAATCCAATTCTCTCTTGCAATCACATGTACCCACCACTGGTGAAACGTAGTGTACTCTGTTAATAAAACCACAGTAAATCCAGATCAATTGTGACCGCAGCGTAATGACCAAAGACATCGAAAACTTTGATAACTTAGCAGACAGGCCAGGCCACTTGATCCGTCGGCTGCACCAGATCCATGTTGCAATATTTCTTGAAGAGTGCAGCGAACAGAATCTAACACCCGTCCAATTTGGCGTTCTAACGGTTCTCGAAAGCGGCGCCCCGCGCGATCAAGTCACAATTGCACGTAGAATTGGAGTGGATCGAAATACTGCGGCAGACGTAATAAGACGTCTCGAAAAAAGAAAACTTCTCGAACGTCCCGGTGACCCGACGGACAAACGGACCAAATTGGCGAAGATCACAAAATCCGGCAAAGAAATGGTCGAGGCCGTCAAACCCGGCATGATGCGCGCGCAAACGAGATTAATCGGCGCACTTTCAAACGAAGAATACGCGCAATACATCCAATTGACGCAAAAACTTCTCGATGCCAACGATCAAAGCAGCCGCGTTCCGTGGAAACCTCTCCCACCAGAAAATTCGGATATAACGCAATCAGATGGCATTGCCTAAAGATCCCGAACCCGCAGCAACAGAAATCCACTTCTTGAATTGCATTAGCGCAGGGTAGGTTCGGTTTCGCGTGGGCCAAACAAGAGAATATTGCCCCTGCACTGCCCCCCTTGATCCCCCTAGAACAACCAACCGCCCTTCTGAAATTTCCCCGCGCACAAGGTATTCGGGAACGATCGCGGCACCCAATCCAAAAACGGCCGCTTGAATCATGCTTGAAAACTGATCGAAACGAACACTTGGCAAGCCACTGACAGTGATCTCATCGTCGTCCAGCCAGTCGGCCCATGCATTCGGTCTGGTATCCAAATGGAGAAGCGGTAGTTTTCGAGCGGCATTGGCGTGTTCACGCATTTCGGGAACAACAAGTTCCGGCGAAGCAACCGCGACAACCCGCTCTTCCATTAAGTATTGATTTTCCGTACCGGGCCAACTGCCAGTCCCGAAGTGTATTGCAGCATGAAAATCCTCGGTGGAAAAGTCGAAGGGGCGCGTCCTTGTAGACATATTCAAAGTTACACCAGGACAAGAGGCCACGAAGTCTGGCAATCTCGGCGCGAGCCATTGCGCACCAAATGCCGGTAACACTGCCAAGTTCAATGGCCCGCCATTGGGGTTTGCATGAAGCCTAATCCCAGCATTCATCACCAGATCAATTCCCCGCCGAACATCTTCCAAATAAACCTCACCCGCTGGGGTCAACTTCATGCGCTGCTTGTCACGCACAAACAGGGTTGCACCGATTTGTTCTTCCAACTTCTGGACCTGCCGACTGACAGCGCCTTGCGTCAGACAAAGCTCGCTAGCAGCCTCAGTCACGGACCCTTTTCGGGCGACGGCTTCAAAAGCAGAAAGCCAAACGAACGGAGGAAGAAACCGTCTAGGCATCGAAGACTCATTCTGTTTTGGCATGATCTTATTCCGAAATTTCGTGCGCACAGAGCTATTATATGAATTTTTCACCATATAGCATCAAGTAATCCTGCAAACTACATTGCGTAACAGAATGCCAAACACCATCCAACCTACCCAACACGTAAAATCGAGACGGGCGTCTTCCGCCCAATTGTCCGAAATTGTCAGAATTTCTGAGGCCGTCCGCGACCGGCGCGCCGCAGGCGAAGATATCTTGAGCTTCGGAACCGGCGAACCCGATTTCCCTACACCTCCCCATGTTATTGAAGCGGCTCACGAGGCGATGTTGCGCGGCGAAACGAAATACCCACCGACGCAGGGCACCAAGGAATTACGCACAGCAATCGCGCGAACTGCCCCCGCAAACTTAGATCCTGAAAACGTCATTGTGTCGACAGGTGCCAAACAGGTCCTCGCCAACGCCTTTCTGGCGACACTAAATCCCGACGATGAAGTCATTGTACCGGCCCCGTATTGGACGTCCTACGCCGACATTATCGAGTTCTGCGAAGCGACACTGGTTCCAGTTTCTTGCGACGCATCCGCAGGATTTAAGCTTTCCGCAGCACGACTTTCCGACGCGATCACCCCCAAGACCAAATGGCTGCTGCTCAATTCACCGGGCAACCCGTCTGGCGCACTTTATTCACTCCAGGAACTGTCCGAAATTGCCGACGTTCTTCGCGCCAATTCGCACGTATGGGTGCTAGCGGACGAAATTTACGAACACATTTCATACAGCATTTTTGCTTCGTTTCTAAACTTCGCACCTGACCTAGCGGATCGAACTCTGATCGTGAATGGTGTTTCCAAAGCCTACGCGATGACCGGATGGCGCCTTGGTTGGGGGATTGGTCCGGTTGACCTTATCGAAACGATGACTGGAATTCAGGGCCAATCAACCTCCGGCGCGTCATCAATTTCACAAGCCGCAGCGCTTGCCGCGTTGAATGGTCCACAAGAATTGCTAGCGACTAGACTGGTGTCCTTTCGGGAGCGTCGCGACTTCGTCGTCGCGGCCCTCAACGACGCCGAACTTTTGGAATGCCCAACACCCGGGGGCGCATTCTATGTCTTCCCCTCTTGCAAAGCCGCTGTCGGAAAAACCACGCCCGACGGCACCACGATTACTGATGATGCAGCATTCTGTGATTTCCTTTTAGATCACGCAAAAGTCGCCCTTGTACCGGGGCGAGCTTTCGGTTTGCCCGGGCACTTTCGCCTTTCCTACGCATACGCAAAATCCGATCTCGAAGAAGGTTGCAAACGCATAGCAGCAGCTGTCGGGGGTCTATATTGAAAGATCAAAAAAGTGCGTGGTGCTCGATACCCCGCATGAACACGCTCAGGAAAAACCACAACCAGTTTCACCGAAATTGTCGCATATGATGAAACTGATCCCGGTTCTCCCAGTAAAACAGAGGACATTCCATGTGCAGTGGTATCTCTGGCGCATTTCAGGTGATCCAGCATATGGTCAATCTTGTTACGATGAATCCATATGCAGCCACACATGACGTTCACGAACTAGTACTTGGTCGCGCCCACACAGGACTACAGGCCTATTTCTAAGCAAACGAGGATCGAAATTGGATCGCGCAGATATTGTTCATAATGCTTTTGTTAAACGTGTCGCGGCAGGCGACTTTCCTGCTGGGGCCGGTCCAGTGGGCCCTTTATCCGCGACAGACGGCGTCGCAATTTTTCATGCGCAATGTCTTAGCCGCAATCTGGATAGAAGATCGCGCAAGATGCAGACCGCTGGCCAAGGTTTTTATACGATTGGGTCTTCTGGCCACGAAGGCATGGCCGCGGTCGCATCCGCCCTTCGCACCGATGACATGGCGTTCCTTCACTACCGCGACGGGGCTTTTCAAACTCAGCGATCCGCGATGGTTCCGGGAACGACTCCAGCTTGGGACATGTTGCTCAGCTTTTCCACTGCGGTCTCTGACCCGCTTTCGGGTGGACGGCACAAGGTTCTGGGATCCAAGGCCCTGAACATCCCACCACAGACATCAACGATTGCCAGTCATCTACCCAAAGCCGTCGGAGCCGCCTACTCAATAGGTCTGGCTCGACGTCGACCGCCGGAACATAAGGTCCTTGCCGACGACGGCATTGTGATGTGTTCTTTCGGAGATGCATCGGCCAACCATTCCACAGCTCAGGGTGCAATCAATTCGGCATGCTGGACCTCTTATCAATCGGTTCCCCTGCCCCTTCTGTTCGTTTGTGAAGACAATGGAATTGGGATTTCTACGCGCACGCCAGACGGTTGGATTGCTGCCAACTTCGCACATAAACCGGGGCTGAAATACTTCTCGGCCAATGGGCTGGATATATTTGATACATATCGCGCGGCAAGCGAGGCAGCCGAATATGTGCGCACACGCAAAAAACCAGCTTTCCTACATCTGTCGCTAGTCCGGCTTTACGGACATGCAGGAGCGGATTTGCAGCAATCGTATCTTGCCAAATCTGTTTTTGAGGCATGGGAAGACAATGACCCGCTTTTGCATTCTGCACGTCTGTTGATAGAAAGCGATGCCATAACTGCAGACGAGGCTTTGGCAATTTATCAAGCGACTGAAGAACAGTGTACGCGCGTTGCCACCGAGGTCATCAAGCAGCCAAGATTGCAAACCGCGTCGGACGTCATGGCGTCCCTAATTCCGCCAAAACGTAACTGCAAACTAACCAACGGTCCCGACCCTGACATTCGTGCACGCGTGTTTGGGGCGGACATGAAACAAATGAACGCGCCGCAACCGATGTCGCGCCTGATCAATTGGGCGATGACCGATCTCATGCTGGACTATCCGGAAATCGTTTGCATGGGCGAAGATGTCGGTCGCAAAGGCGGCGTTTATGGTGTGACACAAAAACTGTGCGACCGGTTTGGGTCAAATCGAATGATCGACACGCTTTTGGACGAACAATCCATACTCGGGCTTGCGATCGGCATGGCGCATAACGGCTTCATCCCAATGCCGGAAATTCAGTTTTTGGCCTACTTACACAATGCCGAAGATCAAATTCGCGGAGAGGCAGCAACCCTGCCCTTTTTTTCAAACGGCCAATTCACCAACCCGATGGTCTTGCGTGTCGCGGGGCTTGGTTACCAGAAAGGGTTTGGCGGTCATTTCCACAATGATAATTCGCTGGCTGTGCTGCGTGACATTCCCGGCATCGTCATCGCCTGCCCTTCGCACGGTGCCGATGCAGCCAAAATGTTGCGAACCTGCGTTCGCTTGGCCCGCGAAGAACAACGCGTTGTTGTCATGGTCGAGCCGATAGCCTTGTACCCAATGCGCGATCTTCACGACGAAAAAGACGGCGCTTGGATGGACCAATATCCCGCTCCAGACCAGTTTATTGATCTTGGCGAGGTCGGCGTCACTGGTGATGGGCCATTGGCGATCGTAACTTACGGGAACGGCCATTATCTGTCACATCAAGCCGCAAAGGCCCTTAAGGCAAAAGGCATTGAAACACGGATCATCGACATAAGGTGGATCGCACCGATGCCGGTGGACGGGATTTTGGCGGCAATCGATGGTGCAGAAAAAGTACTGATCGTTGACGAATGTCGCGGAACTGGCGGGCAATCCGAGGCGTTGTTGTCTATGCTAACAGAACGCAGCCACTTGCCAGCCACGCGGTTGGCGGCCGAAGACAGCTTCATCGCAACCGGTCCCGCCTATGCCGCCACCATGCCAAGCCAGGTCAGCATCATAGAGGCAGCAACGAAACTCTTGGGGGCAAAATGAAACAGACCGCAGTCGTCATCGCGCCAGGTCGCGGCACGTACAACAGTTCCGAGCTTGGCTATCTTGCAACCAACCACGCTGATGCGTCACGTCTTGCTGAATTCGACGACTATCGAAAGTCTCAAGGTCAACCAACAATCACTGAACTAGACAGCGCCCCCAGATTCTCAAAAGAAACACACATGCGTGGGGACAATGCTGCAGCGCTCATCTATGCCTGTGCCTATTCTGATTTCACCGCCATTGATCGCGATAGTTTTGACATTGTTGGGATCACTGGCAATTCGATGGGCTGGTACATCGCGCTGGCCTGTGCTGGCGCGTTGGATCCTTTGGCCGGATTAACTGTGGCCAACACTATGGGCCGCCTGATGCACGAACACATGATCGGCGGACAGTTGATCTATCCGTTGGTGGATGAAGAATGGCGCGAAGTTCCCGGCAGGCGAGAGGAACTTTTGGCAATCGTTTCGCGGATCAATGCGTCCCCGGACCGAGACTTGGGTATTTCAATTGATTTGGGCGGTATGCTAGTCTTGGCTGGAAATGAGGCCGGTCTTTCTACGTTTGAAAAGTCGGTCCCACGACTTGATGGGCGATATCCACTTCGCCTTCCGGGTCATTCGGCCTTTCACACGCAATTGCAAAAACCCGTTTCCGATCTTGGTTTTTCGCTGCTTTCCGAGCACCTTTTCAAACAACCTGAAACCCCGCTGATTGATGGTCGCGGCGCATTCTGGCATCCACGGGCAAACACCCTCACCGCGCTTTATTCTTATACGTTGGGTCACCAAGTGTCCGAAGCCTACGATTATGCGACGGCCATTCGAACCGCTGCGCGAGATCTCATGCCCGACGTCTTCATCATCCTCGGACCGGGCAACACCCTGGGCGGCGCAACAGCACAGGCCCTTATCAAGGCCAACTGGCGGGGCTGGGAAACCAAGTCCGAGCTTCAAAATTCGAATATTCAGACGCCGCGATTGCTCTCCATGGGAGATCCAAAAATGCGTAAAGAAGTGACCCGCTAAGATTCGTCCTCAAAACAGATAGCAACAATATGTGCAGTTTTTCAGATTTTGACTGCCCTCTGCTGGACGTCACCACAGCCTTAAATAACATACCTTGAAAGGCCGAGTTGCACACGCATTCCCAAGGAAATTCCATCCCTGCCCTTCCTTCTCTTTACGATCGGCCTGTAGCCTTTCGATCCAAATATTGACGGCAGCTATAACGATTTCGATGTTGTCAGTGCTTGTGAAGAGCGCTGCGTTTTGTCCGGGGAATAATGATTAAGGGTGCTAGACAAACCGAGAAGGTGAATTCTTTGGCGCGGCGTCAAACTCTCATCCATCGTTACTGTGCAAGCGTTTGTCGTAGAAGCGCTTTTGACGGAAGACCCCCAATTCATTTACCATGCAACAATGATGGACCCCCTTACCGTGGCCGAACTGGATATTGATCAAATTTGGGAACTGGTCGATGCGCTGCGGGAGGCCCACGAAGACTGGCTTCCGAAATGGGTAAAGATGTCGAGTGGGGATGAGAGGCGTCCTTCTTCAATTGAACGAGTGGCTTTCTAGCAGCGATGCGCGGAAGTTTCCCCTTTCCAAAGGTTCGGAAAAATCACCAATGACAAAGGCAGTCGTCATGTCTCCGATCACGATTTCAATGGTTGGGCCGCGTTCCTTCTTGAAGTTGTTTGACCATTGCCTTTGACTTTTCGACGCCTTTCGCAGCCACGCCCATTTCTAAAAGCGGTAAAGCAATGCGACCAGTTCCAATGGCAAACTCCAAAGCTGTTCCGCCCTTGGCAAATTCGTCCAATAATCGAACCATCAATCTAACAGATTCAGTATCGCTTCTGCCATGTACATCATCATAATTGGCCGCAATGTCATCGTTGAAGAAACCATCATCGGACATCGGTCATATCCTTCGACTTCCATCGCTTGGCGAACGTTCTGGATCTTTTGCACAATCCACACTGATTTGACCGTGCATCGTCGTCGTATAAATTGCGAAGTCGGCGATGCCCGCGGAGCAAACAGAGACAAAGGTCCGCATTCGCCCAAATCACCCTCCAATTCCCTGAAACCTAGAAACTATTCCCTGTTTGTCGCAATTATTTCCCTGTTAATTTTCTTAGGGAAATTGCTCGATGAGCCCTACTTTTATGGCTGATTACAGCTTCATGCGCTCAAAATTCGGAAAAATTGGTGATTTTTCCCTGTTCTTTCCCTGTTAACAGGGAATTTTGTGGCGAGGCCGGCTAGCTCTAGACTGTTTGCACTACCAGACAGTCTTGTGCTGTCAGCCGCCATTGCCTTAGCTCAGTATTAACGCGTGCTTTCCATTGTGGTGTTCCTTTAGCCCCAATTTTCGATTGTGGGCGATATGAGTTAAATCGGAAGCTTAGTTTTCGGCATGATAGCGCCGCGGTGGCCGATTACTTGGCCAGCCAGATTGTGACCCTGCCGCATGGCCTCAAGCGTGCCTTTACCTGCAAGTGTGCCCGCCAGAAAACCGGCGTTGAAACTGTCGCCCGCTGCGGTGGTATCAACCACACAGGGCGCGGGACCTATCTGTGGCAGTTCGCCGGACCCATCCAAAGAAAGCGGTCCGCGAGTGCCGCGTTTGAGCGCACCAAATGTAACCCCGTAGCCACTTAACCGTTTGATCACGTCCGCTTCGGTCCGATCACCAAACAATTCCATTTAATCGTCAACCGAAGGCAGCGCAAGGTCGCATTGCTGCCACATACGCTCGTTCGCGCGCTGCGCCTGAGACCGGTCAAGCCAAAGCGCGGGGCGATAATTTGAATCAAACGCAATAAGACCGCCGGATTTACGATACTGTTCAGTCCAATTCAACAAGTCTTCACGCGCGGCATCAGCCAAAACCGCAAGCGTGATGCCCGAAAGGTAGACAAGATCGTATGCGTTCAGGGTTGCCAGCGGGACAGCCCCCGGCGTGATAAACAACGTGCGCACTGCTGAGGCAGACCGCCAGTAGCTAAAGCTTCGTTCGCCCTGCTCGTCTGTGGAAATCATATAAAGGCCCGGCGACATTCCCGGGCGAATTTCTATATTGGACGTACCCAATTCATGGCTATGCACTGCCTCAAGGATCATATCTGATGCTTGATCGTCCCCAAGAGCCGTCACAAAGTCGAGCGGGGCATTTGGCAGCAGCCGGCGTAGGTACACGGCAGTGTTGAAGACATCCCCCGCGACGCTCATCGCAGCGTTGTTCTTTGAAAGGGGCGCAAACTCAATCATAGCCTCGCCAACGCAGGCCATACTGTTGATTGAATTATAATCCAGCTTCATCTCAACGCTCTTTCTTCAGTCGGCGTGGTCGTTCAATAGTCCGACACCAATAGATGCTTTGGGGCCTCGTTCTCTTCTATTTCGGAAAAGCGGCCAATTGGCATTTCAAAGATATTGTCGGTCTTGTCATCGTTCACCGTCGATACTTCGCCTATCAGACAATCACGCCCTTCAGCCCAAAATGCATGCCATATTCCAGGCATCAGGGTGACGCTTTCGCCGGGTTTCAGCACCAACTTTCCTCCAGCAGGCAACGTTCTCAGCTGGCCGTCGGTGGGCACTGAAACGTCGGCCTCGCGATCAATTTCACCCAGCGTGTCCGGCGCAAAAAGTTCAATCACAAGGTCACCGCCCCCGCGGTTGATGATGTCCTCGGCCTTGAGGTTATGCCTATGCATCGGCGAAAGTTGATCCTTGCGAGAGATCATGATTTTTTCGGCGTAGAGCATCCCTTTACCCGAACTCAGATCACCAACCGAACCATTGCGCACAGTGAACAGGAACAACCCCATTTCATCAAACCGCCCAGCTCCGTAATCGGTGATGTCCCAACCGAGGCCGCGGGCGCGCATATCCGCAACGTCCGGTGCGCGCATCTGGTCAGGGGACCAATATGCGAAGGGCGGTAGGATGTAGCCATGGCTGCCTATAAAGGCATCTGCCTGCGCGATGATTTCGTTAATTTCCGAACGTTGCATTTAACTCTCCTGCTGGCCGAGGGGATCGGCACGAATTTGGTAGGGGCTGACCCAGATAACTAGTTCAAATACTTCTTAACCCATTGTCTTAGCTGTGATAATTGCACTGACGGGTCACTGTTGTTAAAACGCCACTCACATTCCTTCAAATATAGTCCAAATTGGGCCTTTGGAACACCG
>JAQWQJ010000118.1 GCA_029244725.1 Paracoccaceae bacterium | reverse complement strand
CGGTGTTCCAAAGGCCCAATTTGGACTATATTTGAAGGAATGTGAGTGGCGTTTTAACAACAGTGACCCGTCAGTGCAATTATCACAGCTAAGACAATGGGTTAAGAAGTATTTGAACTAGTTATCTGGGTCAGCCCCTACTTTTCTAGTGTTTCTGGCTGATGTGACACAACTATGATTGTGGTCGTTCTCAGCCTCTCGCGCAAGATTTCTCCTGCTTTTCTGTTAAATTCTACATCTGTGCTAGAGGGCATGCC
This sequence comes from Paracoccaceae bacterium, assembly GCA_029244725.1. Taxonomy (GTDB): domain Bacteria; phylum Pseudomonadota; class Alphaproteobacteria; order Rhodobacterales; family Rhodobacteraceae; genus JASMHC01. The sequence continues at coordinate 63,307 of JAQWQJ010000118.1, read as the reverse complement.
CTCGTCGATCAGATAAATGTCGAACTCAAGCGCCAAAAGCAGGGCAAAGGTGAACCGCGCTTTCATGCCGGAACTGTATGTCCCGAGCGGTTGATCGAAATATTCTTCAAGCCCACAAAGCCAACGGCAAAAGGCCTCAACATAGTCTGGATCAAGGCCATAGAGCCGTGCAATGTAACGCGAGTTTTCCATAGCCGACAGCTTGCCCACGACCCCGCCCATAAAGCCAAGTGGAAAGGATATCCGGCAATCACGCCGGATTTCACCTTCGTCTGGTTGTTCGAGACCTGCCATCATATTAATCAGGGTCGTTTTACCCGTTCCGTTAGGGGCTAAAATTCCGACAGAATGTCCAAGCTCGACCCGAAACGATGCGCGATCAAGGATGACCTTGCGCTGCGTTCCGGTCCAAAAGGACTTACTGACGTTGTTAAATTCTAGCATTACGAACCCGAGTTAATTTCCGGCAAACCCAAATAAGCAGGATCACCTTAAATTTAGGTAATTGCGAATTCAGGCTACAATATGACTAATTTATAGCCATTGGTGCCAAATTGCGATCAATCAATAGAATAGGGCCGGTGCGTTTCCGAACCGGCCCCTAATCAAAAGAATATTGGATCAAAATTCTTGTTTTGTAACCTTCGTCAATTTGCCAGCAATGATCGCAAGAACAGCAGCGAAAAAGCTAAACAATGCACCCATCTTTGCAGCATCCTGAACTGGGCCTGCATCGAATGCGACGGACGCAATAAATAGTGAAACGGTAAAGCCAATAGCTGCGACTAAGCCAACAACGATAAGATCGATGATCCGCATCCCCTGCGGCATTCCGAGTTTCAGCGGTCCCGCGGCAATCCAACCAAATAGCAAAATGCCGAGCGGCTTGCCGATGATCAAACCAGCCAGAACCAACCAAGTCGCATCGCCAATCGCCCCCAGCTCAACCCCGGCATTAAGTAAACCGAAGAAGAACAATATGATCTCAACCGGATGCTTCAATGCGTGTTCCATAACGTTGAGCAAGTCGTGTAGATAGCTTTCGGCCTCAGAGAAGATACCGAACGCGCGATCAGCATGGGGAATGGCAGGGACAATCGGCAGCAGACCAAGGGCAGGGTGCAGGCCAGATTTTACAAAGGCATACCAGCTGATTACGCCGGCCAGCGCATACGGCCAAAAGCTAAGCCATTTGCGGATTGCTGTGGATGTGGGGCGCAGTTGGTTTCCACGATCTATAAAGCGTGGCAGCCAGTTGAAGAGCAGATAAACGCCAGCAGCGGCAGCAAACGACACCAGCAACCATTCAGGTGCCAGTTCTGCAGAAGGGTAGAATATAGCAAGGATTATCAGGCCTGCCGCGTCATCGGCGATAGCCAATAGCAGTAGGAAGCGCACGGCGGGATGCCCCGCGCCAAATACCATTCGACCAATAAGATACGAGAACGCAATGTCTGTAGCCGTTGGAATGGCCCAGCCATTGGCGACTGCAGAATAGGTATCTGAGCCCATTATCATTGCGAGGCCGAGGTAAACTGCGATTGGACCAAACATCCCGCCAGCCGTTGCGAATAAAGGTGTCGCAGCCTTTTTCCCACGCAAAGATCCATTTTTTAGGATGATAGCTTCCCATACTTCCTTGGCAGCAATTGCGAAGAACAACGCCATGAGACCATCGTTCACCAGGTAGTGCAGCGACAACACTTTGGCGGTGTCAGGGTGTCCAAAGGCTTCGTAGCCGTGGCCATAAGCTTTCTTCCAATAGTCGTAGTCCAGACCGATCCAATCATTGAACCAAACTGGGTATTCGACCAGATGGTGATAGGAATGAGGTTCAATATTTGCCCACACCAATGCAGTCAGAGCACCGATGATTAGCAGCAAGGAGTAGTTCGTCAAAAAATTCCAGACGCGATACATAGTTTTCCCCTCGTTCGCACATTTGGGTCGGAGTTACCTTATGCATTCATATAGAGCAACGACACGCTGAAAAAAGGTTTCCACCGTGTCGACTTGATCAATTTATATGAAAATTATGCGATAGTTTGCCACATAAAGCCTGCGAGGGTCGCGCCGCTAATCGCAAAGCCAAGATAAGCGTAAAACACACGAGGTTTCACAAGCGCCCAGACTGCGATCGCAGCAGGTATGCAACTGACGCCTCCGGCGATCATAAAGCTCATTGCTGCGCCTTGCGCCATGCCTTGGTTCAATAGTGCATCAACAAGTGGAACTGCAGCATAACCGTTTAGGTAAGCTGGTGCGCCGACCAAAGCGCCAAGGAATATCGTGCCAACGCCTTCGCCACCCAATACGCCTGCTATCAGTTCGGCAGGAATGTAGCGTAGCATCATGGCTTCAATCACATAAGCTAGCGCAAGCCACTTAAGCAGGAACACCGCATTCTCAACCGTCGTGTCTTTAAACGTCTCGCGGCGGTCTAATTCCGTCCAGAATTTCCACACCGGTTTCCCAGAGAATGGCTGTTTGACGCTGCAGCACCCGCCAATTTGCGGTTTTTCACGCAGTGGATTTACGAATACCGGGGTTTTTGCGAACACCATGGTCAATGAACCTCCGAACAGGCCAATGCCAACAGCTGCGAGTGTTTTGCCTAGGGCAAATTCGTAGCCAAGCGTGCCTGAGGTTATCAGGAACATCGCTGGGTCCATCAATGGTGAGGCCAACCAAAACGCCATAACCGCGCTTAAGGGGGCACCAACAGCCAGAAGAGCTGCGATGAAAGGAATGACCTCGCATGAGCAAAACGGGGACAGCCCGCCAAGCAGCGCCGCAAGGAAGATCATCTGTACTTCACGCCCTACAAACGCCTTTGCAAGAATATTTTCAGCGCCAGTTGCCTTAAGATATCCAATCGCAAGTACTGCAAAGGCGATAAATGGCGCAGTACTGATCAATGCGCCGCTGCCAAATTCGATCGTTGGTAGGAACGCCTCAGTGTCAAAAACCGCGATCCCTATAAGGATAAGAACAAGAGCGAACCATGCTTTGTCGATGCGTTTCCACAATGCACTTGGCGAGTTGAACGGGATATCAGTCATGTTGTTGCACCGTGTTGGTATGGTCATTCATATCGGCGCAGCATTCTTGCAACAGATATGTCGAGAGTTCGCGGATACGTGCATAGGAAACTGCGCATCGAATAACGCGACCGGTTTTGACTTGATTAACCAACCCAGCCTGCGCCAACAATTTCACGTGGTGGGTCAGCGTTGAGCCGGTAATACCAGAACGCGCGCCCAGCTCTCCGATGCTAAGACCTTCGTCGCCAGCGCGAACAAGAACCCGAAGAACGGTCAGGCGCTGCTCAGATCCGAGCGCAGCAAAGGCCGAGGCGGTTTGGGCGATGCCCAGAGTATCATTATCCATCATTTTCATATTTCGAGAAATATCGAAATAAAAATTGATTCGCAATGATATTTTCACAATTGTCGAAGTATTCTCTTGAGACTGCGCAAAAACTCAACAAAGTAGCGATATGGGCAATGATCTATTATCTGAAATCCAGCGCTGCACGCTGTGTGAGGCTCGGTTTGCAGCCACCGAGACAGGCCACAAGCCGAGACCTGTAGTATGGTTCAATTCAGAAGCACCCATCCTGATCGCTGGCCAAGCGCCCGGTATGAAGGTGCATTTGTCCGGCAAACCGTTTGACGATCCCTCTGGTGATCGGTTGCGGGATTGGCTGGGGCTTTCACCTGATCAGTTTTACGATCGAAGTCTGGTGTCGATCGTACCAATGGCGTTCTGCTTTCCTGGGTACCGCAAGGGCTCAGATCTACCGCCACCGCCGATTTGCGCGAAGACATGGCATGAGCGGGTCTTACAGACTTTGAGCAATTCCAAACTTAAGTTGCTGGTCGGTGGGTATGCCCACAAGTTTCATCTTCGCTCAAAACTGAGTGTCACAGACCAAGTTCACGCTTGGCGCGACCATGCGCCCGACGCGTTCCCCTTGCCTCATCCCTCATGGCGGAATACGGCATGGCTAAAGCGCAATCTGTGGTTTGAAGAACAGCTATTGCCGCAACTTCGTGCCCGCGTTCAGGAGATCATACATGACCGACCAGACACCTCTTGATCTTGCCCATATAGCGATGGAAACCGCCCCTGACGATGTCGAAAAACGTCTTAAGTATTTCGAACGTCTGGCGGATAGTGAACTGTTTTTACTGTTGACCGAAGAAGCCGTTGGCGATCGCTTAAAACCTGAGCTGTTCGAACTGGCCGACGCAAGTTTTGTATTGGCATTCGATCGCGAAGAACGATTGGCAAGTTTCGTCGGAAAACCTGCCCCGTATGCAGCAATCTCGGGTCGCGTTGTTGCAGGCATGCTGGCTGGGCAGGGGGTCGGAATTGCCCTGAACCCCGAGGTCGCGCCGTCCTCAAACATCATAGACCCCGAGGCGGTTTCGTGGTTGGCAGAAACCGTGTCTGCCGCGCCGGAAGAACTGCAAGCCCGCGTTGACGAACTTTTGCCGCCCAATGTGCCGGAAAAACTGGTGACGAACTTGGCCGAAAAACTTGCGACTGCGACCGGTCTTGCGGATGCTGCCTATTTGGTGGCCGTCAAATACGACAGCGGGGCCATGGGCCACATGCTAGGTATCGTGAACGCGTTGCCCGACGCAGAGGGTGCGGTTGCCAAAGCGGTGAATGAGGCCCTGACCTTCTCTGGCCTTGAGGCTGCCGCTTTGGATGTCACGTTTATCGCTGCTCATGATCCCATTGCCGCAAGCTTGGCGAAGGTTGGATTGCGGTTTGATTTGCCGCAGCCTGAGCCTACACAAGAATACGCCCCAAAAGCGTCAGGCATGGACCCCGATAGTCCGCCAAAGTTGAAATAGCCTAATAGCCCTTCTGCATATCAACGACGTGCAACAACGGCTCGCCCGCTTCGCCGCGACGCACATTCTCAGCGATCACTTCGGCCGCAGTTGAGGCGCGTGTTTCGGATGCAATATGCGGCGTAACGGTTATCTTAGGATGCGACCAAAACGGATCGTCAGCCGGAAGTGGTTCGACACGAAATACATCCAATGTTGCATGTCCAAGGTGTCCGGCATCCAAGCTAGCGATCAGATCGGCGTCGTTGATCAAAGTGCCTCGGCCCGGATTGATGATGATGGCGTCCTTTGGCATCTTGGCGAACGCGGCCGCGTTAAACATGCTCGCTGTATCAGGTGTTGAAGGAAGCAATAAGACTGCAATCTCAGCAATACCTAACGCCTCGGCAAAGCCGTCCTGCCCATGGAAGGTTGAAATCGTATCATGCTCTTTAGGCGAATTGCTCCAACCGCTAACTTTGAAGTCCAACGCATTCAGTGCTTCGCCACAAGCGCGGCCCAAGGCACCGAAGCCGAAAATTACGACGTTGCGATCTCGCGACATCGGTGGCGCACCCAAGCGCCAATTGCCATCTTGACCATTGAGGTATTTATCCATGCCCAAATGATAGCGCAGCACGTGCCCCGTCACCCATTCAATCATACCCTGAGACAACCCGCAATCGACCATCCGCGTCAGAGGCTTATCAAGTGTCGGATTCCCAACGACTTGATCCACACCGGCCCAAAGGTTCAAGACAGCCTTGCAATTCACATAAGGGCGAAAATCACTGACCGAGGAGTTTGGCGCATAGACCAGATAGTCAACCTTCTCTGGCGGGAACTCGATCCGCAAATCTACGTCTAAGCCCAAGTCTTCAAAAGCCTTGCGAAGTGGGGCTTCGTATTGATCCCAGCGTTCTGTCAGCGCTGAAAATTGCACATTAATGGTCATGGAGTCCCTCGTGGTCTATGAACATGGGCGCTTTGAATTAATCCAAATGCCCCCAGTAATACTAACATCGCTGATCCGCCGTAACTAACCAAGGGCAAAGGTACGCCAACCACCGGCGCTAACCCCATGACCATCGACATGTTCACGGCAAAGAACAGAAAGAAGGTCATCGTGATACCGATGACCAACAGAGAAGAAAAACGGTCTTTCATCCTCATCGCTGCAAACAGGCAGAAAAGAATGACTAGAACATAAAGCAGCAACAAAGCGCTTCCGCCGAAAAAGCCGAATTCTTCGGCCAGCGTCGTAAAGATAAAGTCGGTGTGTTTCTCCGGCAGGAAGTTCAGGCGGGTTTGCGTGCCCTTCATAAACCCGCGCCCTGTCCAGCCGCCGGATCCCAGTGCGATTTTGGACTGGGTGATATGATAACCTGCCCCCAAGGGATCGCTACCAGGATCAAGAAACGTATCAATGCGCCGGTACTGGTAGTTTTGCAGCAATTGCCAGCTTGTACCTCGCGACTGAAACACAGCAAATATTGTGCCGATACCCGCAACGACTACGGATGCGAAATAAGCCCAGTGGACACCGGCTGCAAACATGACAACGCCACCCGTCACCAACAAAAGCAAGGCTGTTCCAAGGTCCGGTTGCTGAAGCACCATGAAGGTTGGGATCAGAGTGATGATAACAGGCAAAAGCACCCAAAGCGGCCGTGAAATGTTGCGAACTGGAATGGCGTCATAATACGAGGCGAGAACCATAACCAATGCGATCTTTGTCACTTCCGAGGGTTGCAAACGCATAAAACCAAGATCAATCCAACGCTGGGCGCCCATTCCCGTCACCCCGTAAAACTCAACAAATATCAGCAAGGCCAAAGAAAATATGAATGTCAGGACCGACATGTTTCTCCAAAACCAGATCGGTACCATTGCAACTATGAACATTAAAATCATGCCAATGACAAAGCGCTGCATTTGGGTTTCAGCCCAAGGTGTGAAACTGCCACCGGCAACCGAGTACAGCATCAAAAACCCAATGCCAGCAATCGCCATCAATACCAGGATCAAGGGCCAATGAAGATTGGTAACTTTGCGCCAGCCTGTTGGTATTGTTTGCACACGGTATTCTAAATAACTCATGCTTGCCCCCGATCACCTACGGGCAGCGGGTTCTGCTGACGCTCGATGGAATCCTGACGTTCTTTGATTATGAACTGATCCTTTTCGGGATAGGCATCCAGCGGTGGTGTGCCCTCAAACAACGCCTGAAGTGTTACATCCCGTGCAATAGGGGCCGCTGTTGATGACCCACCTCCGCCGTGTTCGACGACGACAGCAACGGCGTATTTCGGATTATCAAACGGCGCGAAGTTGACGAAAAGCGCGTGATCGCGCTGTTCCCACGGAACCTCTTCGTTGTCTACAATTGTGCTTCGCACCTGAGCGGTGCCTGTCTTGCCAGCCATGCGAAAATCTTCTTCCGCTATTCGCGAAGAATAAGCCGTACCTTTGCGGTGGTTGGAAACTGAGAACATGCCACGCCGGATAAGTCGAAGATTTTCCTGCGAGATACCCAAGTCCTCTCCCTCCCCGCTTGGTTGCTCTTCCCCACCTATCCGCTTGATTAACCGCGGCGATACAGCGCGACCAGTTGCCAAGCGCGCAGTCATCACGGCCAGTTGCAGCGGTGACGCCAGCACATAACCTTGCCCGATGGCAGCATTTGCAGAATCGCCGATGACCCACTCTGCGTCTCGGTAAACTAGTTTCCATTCCTTAGTTGGTGTCAGGCCGCTTGAAACTGCTGACATTGGTACGTCGTGTTTCTCGCCAAGACCAAGCTTTCGCGCCATGGCAGTGATATTCTCAATACCGACCTTCAGCGCGAGATCGTAGTAATACACGTCGCAGCTTTCCCTGAGCGACGTATTGAGATCCATCGAGCCGTGCCCAACCTTTTTCCAACATGTGAATTTACGGTCGCTGATCTCCATGTAACCGGGGCAGTAGACGGTTTCGTTCGGATCAATAATGCCACTTTCAAGGCCAGCAAGCGCGGCCACCATCTTGAAGGTTGATCCGGGCGGGTAGGCGTCCTGAACTGCTTTTGAAGCAAGCGGACGTTTTTCGTTTTCCCGCAAACCGGCGTAATCTGGAACCGAAATTCCGCGAACAAACAAGTTAGGGTCGAAATCGGGGGTTGAAACGATTGCGCGAACGTCTCCGTTTTCAACGTCGATGACAACGACGCTCGCACTTTCGTTTCCAAGTCGTGTGCGAATATAGCTTTGAAGCTTGTGATCCAACGTCAGCTGCAAATCAGCCCCAGAATCCCCTTCTCGGCGATCGAGTTCACGCATAACGCGGCCAACGGCGTTCACCTCGACGCTTTTGGTCCCGGCACTGCCACGTAGAGATTCCTCAAGCTTGCTTTCAATTCCAACTTTGCCGATCTGGAACCGTGGAATGCGCAACAATTGGTCTGGGTTCTCGATCCGCTCAAGATCATAATCGCTGATGGGACCTACGTAACCGACCACATGTGCAAAAGGCGCGCCGATTGGATACCTGCGGGATAGCCCGACATCCGGGGTAACCCCCGGCAGGACTAAAGAATTGGCTGCGACTTTTGCCACGGCATCCCATTTTACACGATCAACCAAAGTGATGGGTAGAAATGGCGGGCTGCGTTCAATCTCAGCCAGTGCCCGATTAAGATCATCTGCGTCAAGTTCGATCAACGTGGACAACCGCGCTATCGTCGCGTGGATATCATCGGAATCTTCGGGGACGATGACAATCCGGTAGCTGGGTTCATTCAGCGCAATTGGCGTGCCGTCTCGGTCAAAAATCTGGCCCCGTGCTGGGGGAATCAGACGGATATTAATCCTGTTCTCCTCGGCCAAAAGGCGATACTTGTCCGCCTCTTCGACTTGCAGATAACGCATACGAGCCGCCAAAGCTCCGGCAAAAAGAACCTGACCTGCGCCAATCAACATACCGCGTCGCGAAATCTTTTTGGACGACGCTTCAAGTTCTTTCTCGGGTCGTCTCATGCGCGGCGCCCGCTGGCAGCAGTTTCTATCAACGCGGGCTTGCGAACCCTAAAGACACCTGCAGAAACGCCCACGACGACAGGATAAAAGATCAACGTAGCCAAAAGCTGCAGAATGCTCGCTGGTAACGGTGGCCGGTCCACAAATAGTAAATTCAACGCAAAACGCTCAAGGATAAACAGCATTCCAATACCAACCGAAACGCGTAGCCATTCAACTCCGAAGCCGGTTGAACGCATTCTATGGCGCTGCCTGCCTATGCGATCCGCCAGCAGAACAACCAATGCTGCCCACAGACCAGGAACCCGCATAAGCAACAAATCCGCCAACAGAGCGACCGCGGTGATTAACAAGATTGGTGCATATTCCGGTCTGCGAACGACCCACGCAAGGGTTATGCACAGAATGATATCAGGCGAAAAAGTGATCCAGCCTATTTGTCCAAGTGGTAGCAAGTGGAACAAAATAACGGCAAAGCATGTCGTCGAATAGAGCGCGCGCATGGTCCAGATATGTGTCGCGCTCCGCTCAGCCATCTGGCCCCACAGTTTCATCAAAAATGATGATCTCGCCCTGATCGTTGATTTCTTCTTTCGGAACTCCACGCAGTACTCGCAAAAATGCAAGGCGTTCAAAGTCGGCAGCAAGGCGAACGTGATATCTCCCGTCGCGGCTCTCAATCAGCTGTCCGACCAATAAATCCGCTGGAAAGACGCCTCCGTCACCAGATGTGACAACACGGTCGCCTGGGCGAACAAGTTCTGGTTTCTCAAGGAAATCAATGAGGGGCGTGGGGGAGTTATCGCCAAACAAAATTGCCGTCTGGCCCGAAGGTTGTATGGTGATCGGCAACCGACTGTTTGCATCAGTCAACAGCAAAACACGCGACGTTTCTTGCCCGAGACCTGCAATTCGTCCCACAAGGCCGATGCCGTCCATCGCGGCCATGCCATCGCGCAAACCATCACGCTCTCCGATGTTCAACAGAACGGACTTGCGAAACGATGAACCACTGTCGGTTAAAACAACACCTGTCACATAGGTCAAATCTGCATCAAGTCGAACATTGTTAAGGTCCAATAGCCGTGCGTTTTTGAGCTCTAGCTGAAGTGCGGCCTCTTTCCACGCTTTCATTTGCTGCAACTCACGACGCAATTCTTGGTTTTGCTCATAAATTCGCGAATAGCTTTGAGCGTCACGTATGATGTTCATCGTTGCCGTGACGGGGGCCATCGCCCACTCCATGTTAGGGACCACCCGATCGATCACCGCCATGCGAAATCGTTCGACCCTTGGAGAGTCAATTCGCCAGACAATTGTCAAAAGGATTAGGCAAAACACCAAAATACCGATCAGCAGACGCCGGATCGGTAGGAAATATTCTTCGCTATTGGTACGATCCTGTGCCAAGAAAACCTCCGTTCAGAAGGCGAGTGGATCAGCTGTCGTAGTCGATGACGTGGCGAAGCTGCTTTTCGTATTCAAGCGCTTTACCAGTACCCAACGCAACACAATTCAACGACTCGTCCGCAACCGAGATCGCAAGACCCGTCTGTTCCCGCAACGCCAGATCAAGATCACCAAGCAACGCGCCACCACCTGTCAGCATAACGCCGCGGTCAACAATATCAGCGGCGAGATCAGGAGGGGTCGCTTCAAGCGCGGTCATTACGGCTTCGCAAATCTGCTGAACGGGCTCGTGTAATGCCTCAGCAACCTGGGCCTGACTGATTTCGATTTCCTTCGGCACGCCGTTCAAAAGATCACGTCCGCGGATCAGCATCGAAGCGCCACGTCCGTCATCCGGCATCCGAGCGGTTCCGATTGAGGTTTTGATCCGCTCCGAGGTCGCTTCACCTACGAGGAGGTTTTGCTGACGGCGCAGATAACTGATGATCGCCTCGTCCATACGGTCACCACCAACACGTACTGAACGGGCGTAAACGATGTCCCCAAGCGACAGGACTGCCACCTCGGTTGTGCCACCACCGATATCGACAACCATGTTACCGGTTGGATCTGTGATCGGCATTCCGGCACCAATGGCCGCCGCGATAGGTTCCGCAATCAGACCGGCTTTGCGCGCACCAGCACCGAGAACCGACTGGCGGATCGCGCGTTTTTCAACTGGGGTCGCACCATGGGGCACACAGACGATGATCTTGGGCTTTGAGAACGTCGTGCGCTTGTGGACCTTGCGGATGAAGTGCTTAATCATCTCTTCGGCCACGTCGAAGTCGGCAATCACCCCTTCGCGCATCGGGCGGATAGCCTCAATACTGCCGGGGGTTCGACCAAGCATCAGCTTAGCGTCTTCGCCAACTGCCAGTACTTTCTTGCCGCCGTCTTTCACGTGATAGGCCACGACTGAAGGCTCCGACAGGATCACTCCGCGCCCCTTGACATAGACGAGCGTGTTCGCAGTCCCCAGGTCAATTGCCATGTCCTGGGAGAACAATCCCCCGATATCACCGAATAATGCCATTCGCGCGTGTACTCCGAATCCCCAATGGCCCAATGATGTGGATTGAACCGGTCATTCTTATAGGGGTGGTCCCTCAATTGTGAAAGACCTCAATAGAACCCCTCAGCATGTTCTTGCCTGTTTGGGCAGGAGGTTGGCCTTAGGGTCAGGCATGCGGACAAAGCGGTCAAAGGCAATTGCCCGCAAAAGTTAGATTTAATAAACAGCATTGTTAACTTTAGCGGCTTGGAAAACGCCTTTCTGCATTACTGATCAATGTGTAGTTCGCAGCCCAGATGGATTTGAAAACAGGAAACGCGGCCTCTTGAAACAACCTGTTTACCTCGCTCCCTCTACCATCATCTAATGCGTCAGCGATTGTTTTGGAAAGTGAAATCAGGCTTAGCATCTGCTCCGCCGATTCCGTCATCCTTGCCCTTCCTATCTCATCCAGATTCTTGTTGGTTTCAATTCTCATCAAGAGCCTATTGGTTTGTGGCAAATACTGGTTCTTGGCGACTTCCCTGAGATTTTCAGCATAAGAAAGCCCCGAAGCAGAATCTCGGGCCATCCAACCGCCCTCAAATGAAATTATCGCAGTCGTCATCAAAAAGTAGAGGTGTCGACTGTCGTGTTCAAAGTCCCGAAACAGCCTGAGCGAATTTTGAATCTTTATCATTTCGGCGCGCTCGGCAGTATCATTTTGCGCCAAAGTCGGAGCCGCGTAGAATGGAAGCAACATGATGGCCAATACTATTATTGGGCCGCTAACTTGAGTTTTCATGTCGTATCCTCTCTTCACATTGTCATTTCGGTCAAGTCTATCAGGGAGCAAGTCCACGTCATAGGCTTTGCTTCTAGTCCGCTTCGGGCTCATAGCTGCCAATTAAAAGCGTCACTTACTCAAAAAAGGGCCCCGCAATCGGAGCCCTCTGATTTGTTCACCCCTCAAGATGGATCAGTATAAGAGACTTCTCTAACGTCCCCACCGACGCCAGACTTCTCGCGACGAACGATCAGCCGGTTGAGCGCGTGGATATACGCCCGCGCCGAGGCGACCACGGTGTCAGTGTCCGCTGACTGGCCGGTCGCCATGTTGCCGTCCTCCTCCAAGCGTACTGAAACCGTTGCCTGCGCATCGGTGCCCTCGGTCACGGCTTGCACTTGATAGACCGATAGATGCGCAGTGTTTGGGTGCAGTTGGCGGATCGCCTTAAACGCCGCGTCCACTGGACCGTCGCCCTGACAAATCGCCGTTTTGCTTTCGCCGCCGACATTCATCACCAAAGTCGCATCCGCAGGGCCGCCCGTACCGCAAACAATGCGCAAGGTTTCCAGCTTAAGAAAGTCGTTCTCGGCATCTTCGTTTGAGCGCATCAGGACGATCAGATCGTCGTCCATGACCTCTTTCTTGCGGTCGGCCAGTTCCTTGAAGCGCACGAAGACGTCCTTCAACTGGTTGTCGCCGACCTCATAACCCAGATGCTCAAGCTTATCGCGCAATGCTGCGCGTCCGGAATGTTTGCCCAAGGGCAGAGACGTACCGGACAGGCCGACATCTTCGGGCAACATGATCTCAAAGTTTTCGCGGTTCTTCAGCATGCCGTCTTGGTGGATGCCACTTTCATGCGCGAAAGCGTTCTTGCCGACGATGGCTTTGTTGAACTGCACGTTAAAACCAGACACGGTCGCGACGCGGCGCGAGATGTGCATGATCTTCGTCGTGTCGATTTTGGTGCTGAACGGCATGATGTCGTTGCGGGTTTTCATCGCCATAACGACTTCTTCGAGCGCGGTATTGCCAGCACGTTCGCCTAGACCGTTGATGGTGCATTCGATCTGACGTGCGCCACCCTCAACCGCCGCCAACGAGTTTGCGGTCGCCATGCCAAGGTCGTTGTGGCAATGCGTGGCAAAGATTACGTCATCCGCGCCGGGAACGGTTTCGATGATACGCCGGATTAGATCAGCGCTTTCACGCGGGGCTGTGTAGCCAACGGTATCGGGAATGTTGATTGTAGATGCGCCGGCTTTGATCGCGATCTCGATCACACGACACAGGTAATCCCATTCCGTCCGCGTCGCATCCATCGGCGACCATTGCACATTGTCGCAAAGATTGCGGGCGTGAGTCACGGTTTCATGAATTCGATCCGCCATTTCGTCCATGGTCAGATTGGGGATCGCACGGTGCAGCGGAGACGTGCCGATAAACGTGTGAATGCGGGGCGATATTGCGTGTTTCACAGCCTCGTGGCAGCGATCGATGTCTTTGAAACTGGCGCGCGCCAATCCGCAGATGGTCGAGTTCTTTGCGTTCTTGGCGATTTCGCTTACCGCACGGAAGTCGCCCTCCGAAGCGATGGGAAAGCCCGCTTCGATGATGTCCACACCCATTTCATCGAGCAGTCCGGCAATTTCCAGCTTCTCGTCATGGGTCATAGTCGCGCCTGGGCTCTGCTCGCCGTCGCGCAGGGTCGTGTCAAAAATCAACACGCGATTCTTATCGGATGATACATTCATAATCTTGTTCTCTTGATGATTTGTCTAAGCCTTGGCGCGAAGCTGATACCCTCTGAGCGGTCGCGCCGGGAACGGCACGCTCAGAGGCGGCTTAGGAGTAGGGCACGCAGAAGCGCCGCATTACGCGGTGCAGAACGAAGGGTATGAATCTTTGTGCTCATGGCGCGCGACTATACGGGTTTGACGCAAGAGGGGAAGGGGGTTTGTGTGAAAATTGGATTTTTGGGTGGGAAAGCCGACATTTGGGTTTCGTTTGGCTCAGCGCATCACTTTGACACGCTGAGTTGAAGCGGGCGTTTCAAGCCGCTCATTTCGCGGACCGCGAGTGTGTCTATTGGTGGCCTAAGGCATCGAAATAAGGACCCATCCACTAACGTCACCTGCGCGAACGCCACCTTCTTTTACACGGTCCCGAATGGCGCCAGCCTCATGGATGGGACAGCCGATCAATATAGAACTGTCATCGAGATAAGCGATCGTCAGTTCATTTTCACTGACCACGATGCAAACATCTTCGTTGGTTTCGTTATTCAGTCAGTTCTCCATCTACCCATTCGCCCGACGCTTCTTGGCCTGACGCATAAGTGATTTGGCCCTGTCCTTGGCGTTTGCCGTTTGCGAATGTGCCCTCATAGATGTCGCCATTTGCATAAGTTGCCTTGCCTTGCCCGCTGATTTCGCCATCGATCCATGCGCCTTCGTAGACAAATCCGTCTGGCATAGTGATCATGCCGGTGCCGTGGCGTTGGCCAAGTGCGAAGTCGCCCTCGTAGATCGTGCCATCGGCATAAGTTGCAACGCCTTGGCCGCTGCGTTGACCTTCGACCCAGTTGCCTTCGTAGCGATAGCCGTCCGAGTAGACCATGACGCCGTACCCGTGGTTTCGGGCGCTCACAAAGCCGCCTTTGTATGTGATACCGTTTGAGTAGGCAGCGATGCCTTGGCCTTCGATTTCTCCGCCGACCCAGTCGCCGTCATAGGTGTTGCCGTCAGGATAAGTGATTTTGCCTTTGCCGTCGGGTTGATCATCGCGGAACATGCCCTCATAAACTGAACCGTCTGGATAGTTCACGCGGCCGTTGCCGTCGATTTTGCCAGCAACCCAGCTGCCTGCGTAGATGTATCCATCGGTGCCAGTGTAAGTGCCTTGACCGTGGCGGTCGTCGTTCTTGAACACCCCGTCGTATATGTCGCCGTTGGCGTAGATGACTTTACCTACACCGTTTCGACGTCCATCGCTGAGTTCGCCTTCGTAGACATCGCCATTGGGTTGGGTCAGCCTGCCAGCGCCGTTGATCTGGCCGGATTGCCATGTGCCTTCGTATATTAAGCCGTCCGGCATTGTCAGGGCGCCTTCGCCGTGGCGTTTACCCTCAACGATGCCACCAGTGTAAACGGCCCCATCAGGATATGAGATCGTTCCGCGGCCCTCTTTCACACCGTTAACCCATGCACCGTCATAGATGTATCCCGACGGGCTGGTCATTTTGCCATGGCCGTGGTGTTTTGCATCTCGA
Organism: Paracoccaceae bacterium; assembly: GCA_029244725.1. Classification (GTDB taxonomy): domain Bacteria; phylum Pseudomonadota; class Alphaproteobacteria; order Rhodobacterales; family Rhodobacteraceae; genus JASMHC01. Next base: position 47,940 of record JAQWQJ010000118.1, on the reverse strand, counting down.
AAGTTGCCTTCGTAGCGCACGCCGTTTGAATAGCTCGCGATGCCCTGACCGGTGATCTTTCCATCGGCCCAGTCGCCCTCAAACGTTCCGCCGTCCGCAAAAGTGATGCTGCCTACACCATGAGGTTTGCCCTTTGAGAACTCACCTTCGTAAACCGACCCATTAGGAAAACGCGCAACGCCGATGCCCTTAATCTCGCCTTCGAACCATTCGCCGCTGTATTCATACCCATTGGGCAGCAGGTACGTCCCTGACCCGTGCTGAAGACCGTTTAGGAATGTGCCATTATAAACACCGCCATCGTCGTATTGCTTGGTCAAAACCTGATCGCCATCCTGCGCCATGACTGGGCTAATCCCCAAGGCTAGAATGGACGCGCTCAGCAGTAATGCGCGGCGTATCGCGTTCATGATGTTCCCCCTGCCGTTATTCGACATGTGTGTTTATAAACTTAGCCGAAACCTAATGGACCGTTTGTGTTCCGGCAACAGATTCCCAGCCCTCAGAGCTTTCCCTCGCAGATCAGTCTGATAAAGATCACACATCTAACGACGAAAGACGGATTAATGGCTGATACGTTCCGGCTGACATTGGCGCAATTGAACCCCTCGGTAGGGGATGTGGCAGGTAACGCTAAGGCCGCCAAAATCGCTTGGCAGCAAGGCGCTGACGCTGGTTCGGACCTTGTGGCGTTGCCTGAGATGTTCATTGCTGGCTACAATCCACAGGATCTGATCTTAAAGCCCGCGTTTATCGCCGACTGTCAGCAAGCGATTGCCGATCTAGCGCAAGATTGCGCCGATGGGCCCGCGTTGGCTTTAGGCGGACCCCTGTTAGAGGGCGATGATCTTTACAACGCTTACTATATTCTAAAGGCCGGCAAGGTGGCCTCGGTCGTAAAAAAGCATCACTTGCCCAATGATGCAGTATTTGATGAAAAACGCCTATTCACACCAGCAGACGTGACCGGCCCTTACACTGTTAACGGCGTGCGCATAGGTAGCCCAATATGCGAGGACGCTTGGCAGACAGATGTTGTTGAGACGCTTGCAGAGACCGGTGCTGAGATCATTCTAATCCCTAACGGCTCGCCCTACTTCCGCAACAAGCAAGATATTCGTCTAAACCTAATGGTATCACGCGTTGTAGAATCTGGGTTGCCCTTGGTTTACCTGAACATGGTTGGCGGTCAGGACGATCAGGTTTTTGACGGTGGCAGTTTTGTGCTGAACAAAGGCGGAGAGCTTGCACAGCAGATGCCGGCGTTCGATGAAGCTATCAGCCATGTCACGTTTAACCGAACAGACCAAGGTTGGCAGGCAGAGCACGGTCAAAAGGCCATCTATCCTGACGATTTCGAAAGCGACTATCGGGCGATGGTCCAATCACTGCGTGATTACCTGCGTAAAACCGGTTTTAAGAAAGTGCTGCTCGGGCTGTCTGGTGGTATCGATTCAGCCATTGTTGCGGCCATTGCGACGGATGCATTGGGCGCCGACAAAGTTCGGTGTGTGATGCTGCCGTCCGAATATACTTCTAGCGACTCGCTTGAGGACGCCAAAGAAGTCGCCGAAAACCTTGGATGCCGCTACGATTTCGTACCCATCGCTGAAGGGCGGCAGGCGATCACCAACACTCTTGCCCCGCTTTTCGACGGTCTCGCCCACGATATCACGGAAGAAAACCTACAGTCGCGTCTGCGCGGGCTGTTGTTGATGGCTATGTCCAACAAATTTGGCGAGATGCTTTTGACAACTGGCAACAAGTCAGAGGTCGCAGTGGGATATGCCACGATCTACGGAGACATGGCGGGCGGCTACAATCCGATCAAGGATCTCTATAAAACGCGCGTCTTCGCGATGTGCCGCTGGCGCAATGAAAATCATCGCGATTGGATGTCCGGACCAGCCGGTGAAGTGATTCCAGATCGCGTGATCTCAAAGCCACCGAGTGCTGAACTGCGCCCTGATCAAAAAGACGAAGATAGCTTGCCGCCCTACGACGTGCTCGATGGGATCTTAACGGGACTTGTAGACGACGAAAGCGTCGCCGATCTAGTCGGTCAAGGCTTCGCCCTCGAAGACGTGAAACGGGTCGAGCATCTTCTTTACATCAGCGAATATAAGCGTTTTCAATCGGCCCCTGGCACGCGATTGTCACCTAGGGCGTTCTGGCTGGACAGGCGATACCCGATTGCCAACAGATGGCGTGACACGTCGGGCTAGCCACAGATATTGTCATCGTGCGACGGCGTAAGTGGCAATCTTCTAGAAATTGGCGCGGTGTCTGCTACGTTGTTCGCCAGATAGGGAGATTGTCGTGAGCGAGAATAAAACAAAGGTAACCGCCGAGCCCGTGCAGGATTTTCTTTATGCTGTGGATCATCCAACCCGACGTTCTGATGCACTGGAACTGAATGCGATCTTTCAAGAAGTAACAGGTTTCGCCCCAAAGATGTGGGGGCCTGCAATCGTTGGTTATGGCAACTACCACTACGTTTACGAAAGTGGACGAGAGGGCGATTTTCTTGCAACCGGATTTTCTCCGCGAAAGCAGAACCTGTCTGTTTACATTATGCCCGGCTACGCAAACTTCTCGGAAATCCTAGGGCGGTTGGGCAAACACAAGATGGGTAAATCCTGTCTCTACATTAACAAGCTTGCCGACATCGACACCGAGGTTTTGAAGGAATTGATCCGCGCAGGCCTTGATGATCTCGACAAGAAATGGCCCGTTAGCCCAAGTTAATCACTTGCGTCTGCGGACACGCGCGATGTAAGCCCGCCGTCATGTCTAAACCTTTTGATATTTTCGTGTCGGTTCCACCCGGCTTTGAACCGCTGATGCAGGCCGAAATGCTTGAACGCGGATTTACAGGCGCAACTGCCATCGCTGGCGGTGTGACCTTCAAGGGCCACTGGAAGGGAGTATGGCGCGCCAATCTTGAGTTGCGCGGCGCGTCCCGCGTGCTAGCGCGCATTGGTGGGTTTCGGGTCTTTAGCCTTGGCCAGTTGGATCATCTTTCGTGCGAGTTCCCGTGGGCAGAAACCCTATTTTCTGACATCCCTGTGAGAGTTGAGGTCACCTGCCTCAAATCCAAAGTTTACCATGAGAAAGCAGCTATTGAGCGGATCGAGAAGGGACTGAGAACGTCTGGTATTCCCGTTGAATCCGACGCGGACATCGTTTTGAAGGTCCGCATTGAAAACGACTATTGTCAGTTCAGCATTGATACCTCGGGTGACGCACTTCACAAGCGCGGCTTTAAAGAAGCGACCGGCAAGGCCCCTATGCGCGAAAATCTTGCAGCGCTATTTTTGCGGGCGTGCGGTTACGATGGAAATGAGAGCGTGGTCGATCCGATGTGCGGATCAGGTACATTCCCGATTGAAGCAGCAGAGATCGCTATGGGTCTCGCCCCAGGCCGCGAACGTAACTTTGCATTCCAACATCTCGCCAGTTTTAAACCCGACATGTGTGAGGCGCTGAAGCAAGCTGAGCCTCGGCAAACTGACCTGCGGTTCTATGGTTATGACCGCGATTCAGGCGCCATTGAAAACGCCAAAGGGAATGCAGAACGGGCTGAGGTTTCGGACCATGTCACGTTTGCCCACCAATCCATCAGCGACTTGCAACCACCAGAGGGCACTAAGCCGGGTCTTGTGATGATCAACCCACCTTATGGCGCGCGCGTTGGCAACAAAAGGCCGCTGTTTGCACTTTATGGAACGATGGGCGAAGTCCTGAAATCGCGTTTCAAGGGCTGGCGTGTTGGGGTTGTGACCAGTGACACGGGTCTTGCAAAGGCAAGCGGTCTGCCATTCAAGCCGTCCAAAGAAACATATTCTCATGGCGGGATACGGATCAGGTTGTTTCAGACAGACGTTCTGTGACCTCAGACGATCTTGCCGCGTTGGTTCATTGGCGTAATCCCGAACTGATTTCGGTAAACGCGCGCAAAATGCGCAGGTGATGCAAAGCCAGCAAGAAACGAGATCTCGGTTACTGTTTTTTCGGTTTGTAGAAGCAGGTTCCGCGCCTTTTGTAGACGCATATCTACGTAGTACTTCTTGGGCGAACAATTTAAATGCCGCCCAAACAAGCGCTCCAATTGCCGCGCTGAAATTCCGACCTCTTCAGCGATTTCAGACGGGGGGATGGGGTGCTCAAGATTGTCGGTCATCATCTTGATGGCCTTGGACAGATGCGCATTGCGGATGCCATGACGGGATTGAAGAGATAATTTCTGCTCAGCCGTTGGTTCTCGGACTGAATTGTGTAGCATCATGTCCGCCACTTCGATGCCTAAATCATGGCCGTAATCGCGCTCGATCAAATGCAACATCAGGTCTGCCGTTGCTGTTCCGCCGGATGCGGTAATATATTTTTCGTTGGCCACGAACACGTTGCGCACCAGTTTAACCTCGGGAAATTCCTCCATGAAGCTGTCGTGGAAGTCCCAGTGGATTGAGGTCGCAAGCCCATTCATCGCACCGGCACGTGCCAGACAATATGCGCCAGAACAAAGAGCGCCTGCTAAGTGACCCTTTGCCCGTTCGCGTCGGATCACGGATAGCAATTCGGGCGTTGTGTTTTCTTTGACGTGCAATCCGGACAGAACAAAAAGCATTTCGCCGCGGACAAGCTCGGAAAACCCGCGATCGACTTGTGTCACCACATCGTTTGAGGCCGTCGCGGTTTTGCCATTCGCTGACATCAAGCTCCATTTGTAGAGCGTCTTTCCTGAGATCAGATTTGCGATTCGCAATGGCTCAATGGCGCAGGAAAATGCCAAATGGGTGAATTCATCCACCAATAAAAACACAAAATGCTGAGGCGTGTCGTTGTTCATGCCGGATTCCGTCGAGGATTGGCGTTTCTCGATTCCCTGCCAATATTATAGGCCAATGTGCACAAATATATATTGTATTCAAATTGTATTTTTATAGGCTGAAGGCGAATTGTGAGAGCTAAATGCCAGTATCGCCAAAAGATCGTAAATCCATTCTGCTAAGTAACCTGCGTCGGGACATTCTGTCCTTGGCGTTAGAGCCGGGCGTGGATCTTGATGAGGTTAACCTGTCAGAAGAATACGGCCTGTCCCGCACGCCATTGCGCGATGCCTTCCGAGAGCTTGCAGGCGAAGGCTATTTGACCATGCATAAAAACCGCGGCGCGCGGGTGGCCGAGATGAGCCATCGCAGCTTGCGGGACTTCTTTCTTGCTGCACCAATGATCTACAGTTCGGTCACCCAGTTGGCCGCCGAAAATGCCACAAACGCCCAGTTGAACGAGCTTAAAGAAGCGCAAGCGGCGTTTAAATCCGCACTCCGCACTGGCGACGCCCGCGATCGGACACTCGCGAACAATCGGTTTCATGCGGTCACAGGCGAAATGGCAGGCAATGTCTATCTACAGCCTAGTTTGAACCGTTTGCTGATTGATCACGCGCGCATATCCATGACCTTTTATCAGCCACGCAACAGCCAAATGGCTGAGAATGTCTCGCTTGCTTCTGCGCAGCATGACGGCATCATCCACGCGATTGAAAACGGCGAAGGGGCACGGGCCGCGCAGCTTGCCTTGGATCATTGGGAGCTTTCCCGCGGTCAGATTGAATTATTTGTAATGCCAACAGCGCTCGGTGCGCCTTTGGGGGCGGCGCCAGGCGCGCGTACAGCATGAGGGATCAATGACACCAATCTTTAACTTCGATGGCATCTACACCCCTGTGGTGACGCCATATCACGACAACGGCTCGGTCCATTGGGACGGTTTGGCGGACGTGATTGAATTCTTGATCGCAGCGGGCGTGCATGGCCTGATAACCGGCGGGTCGACGGGTGAAAACTATGCTCAAACCGTCGTTGAACGGATTGAGATCGCGCAATTCACCAAAGAGCGCATCAATGGCAGACTGCCATTGGTGGTTGGTACTGGCACGATGCTGACCGACGATTCAATCGCATTGGCCATTGCAGCAAGGGACATGAAGGCCGAAAGCATACTGCTTGCATCGCCCCCTTACGCCGTGCCGACAGATCGTGAAAATGCGTTGAATGCTCTGGCGATCGATCGGGCCGCTGATCTGCCGATCATGCTTTACAATTATCCGCATCGCACCGGCACGATGATGGGCGAAGAGTTCCTCGACCGCGTTGGTCGTTCGCGCAACTTTTGCGGCATCAAGGAAAGCTCCGGCGATATTAACCGGGTCCACTTACTGGCGCGTGATTATCCGCATATCCAACTGGGCTGCGGCATGGACGATCAAGCGCTGGAGTTCTTCGCATGGGGTGCGCCGTTCTGGGTTTGTGGGGGGTCGAATTTTCTGCCCGAGGAACACGTGGCTCTCTATAACGCTTGTATGGCCGAGGGGAACTTCACCAAAGGTCGCCGTATAATGTCGGCTTTGATGCCCCTGATGCGTGTGCTTGAACAGGGCGGCAAATTCATTCAAACGATCAAGCATGGTGTGACGATGAACGGCATTGATTGCTCGGTTGTGCGCCGCCCGCTTAAGGCGCTGAACAAAGACGACAAACGCGAACTCGAACAAGTGGTGAAAGTGCTGAAACGCACCATCGCAGACATTCAGGCAGAAGGGTGAGACCATGGGATTGCTGACAAAAGACGAATACAAAGCCATCGCCGCCGATCTGGATTTCCCTACGGGCGCCTATATCAACGGCGGTTACCGACAGGCCATTTCTGGCAGGACCTTTGAGACGGTAAACCCAGCTACCGGCGAAGTGCTGGCCAACATCTCAGCCTGCGGGTCTGCGGATGTTGATCTTGCCGTCGAAAAAGCGCGCGAGTCCTTTGAGGACGGCCGCTGGTCTCGGCTGCATCCGTCCGAACGCAAAGATATTCTGATCCGGCTCTGTAAGCTGATGACCCGCAACGCGCGGGAACTGGCTGTGATGGAAAGCATCGACAGCGGCAAAACCATTTTCGATTGCGAAGAGGTTGATCTGCCTGAGACAATCAACTGTATCAAATGGCATGCTGAAGCGATTGATAAACTCTACGATCAGGTTGCCCCAGCGTCGGACAACCACATGGCCATGGTCGTGCGCGAACCTGTCGGGGTCGTCGGCCTCGTGCTGCCATGGAATTTCCCTTTGCTTATGCTGGCGTGGAAAATCGCGCCTGCCTTGGCGGCTGGATGTTCGGTCATCGTGAAATCAGCAGAGGAAACCTCGCTCACGGCGCTTCGTGTTGCTGAGTTGGCGATGGAGGCCGGCATTCCGGCAGGCGTTCTTAATGTGATCCCCGGTAGCGGACCCGACGTGGGTGAACCCATCGGAACCCATATGGACATCGACATGGTCAGCTTTACAGGCTCGACCGAAACTGGCCGTCGGTTTTTACGGTATTCGGCGGACAGTAACCTAAAAGAAATCACGCTTGAGATGGGCGGCAAGAACCCATGTGTTGTAATGGCGGATGCCGAAAACCTCGACAACGTGGCCGCACATGTGGTCAACGGCGCGTTTTGGAACATGGGCGAAAACTGCTCGGCTACGTCTCGGTTGATCGTGCATCAAGACATCAAGGACGCCTTGTTGGATCGAATTCTGGCCCACGCACGGGAATGGCCCTTAGGTGATCCACTTGATCCCGAGAACCGCGTTGGCGCGTTGGTTAGTAAAGCGCATTTTGACAAGGTTTGCGCCTATCTGAACGAGGGTGAAAAGGTCCATCTGGGTGGCCAAGCCGTCAGCGGGGCCTTCGTGCAGCCGACGATAATGGATGTTTCCAAAGATTCAAAAGCACTCCGCGAGGAAATCTTCGGACCTGTTTTGTCAGTCGTGACCGTCAAAACGTGGGACGAAGCTATCGCGTTGGCCAATGACACTGATTACGGGCTGGCTGCCTCGGTGTTCTCGGCCAACGGGAAAAAAGCCTTGCGGGCAGCCCGGGCGATCAAAGCCGGCACCGTGACGGTGAATTGCTATGGCGAGGGCGATATGTCGACGCCGTTTGGCGGCTATAAACATTCAGGCTTTGGCGGTCGCGATAACTCGGTACACGCGCACGACCAATACACGCAGTTGAAAACCATCTGGCTGGATCTCAGCGATGATGACGAAGAGACGGTGGACTAATGACACGCATTGGATTTACCGGAACCGGAGAGATCGCCTCGGCGATGGTCGAAGGGATCGCAGGTGAAGGGCACGAAATTCGCGTGTCGCAACACAATGCAATGGCGGATCACGGCGCGCCGGATCTGCTTGTTGCAGCCTTAGACGGCCTCAAAGCAAGGCTTGGGCTAACCAATATATGACGCGCAAGGTCAAAGCTATCCGCCTGCCGGTTCATCGTGGGCCAGCTGCGTGGAACGCGATCCTTGAACGCCAGCCGGATCCGGTGCCGTTGGACGCCAACCGAACCGCTGACGTCGTGATAATCGGAGGCGGATTTGCGGGTCTGTCAGCCGCACGACGGCTGCTGCAGATTGATCCATCGCTGGCATTAGTTCTTTTAGAGGCCGGTCAATTGGCCGAAAGCTCGGCGGGCCGAAACTCGGGCTTTATGATTGATCTACCTCATGAGCTTACATCCGAAGACTATTCGGGCGCAGGCGACGATAAGGCACTTATCAATTTAAACCGTCAGGCTATCGGATTTGGCCGAGAGGCGGTTGCCGAATACGGGATTAAGCCGGATTACTTCGATGAATGCGGCAAGGTGAACGGCGCAGCTACGGTTGTTGGTGATCATCATAATGAAAACTATGCCAAGCATTTGGCCGGGTTAGGCGAACCTTGCGAATTGCTTGACCAGCAAGGGATGCGGAGCTTGACTGGTTCGCCGCATTACACGTCTGGGCTATACACACCGGGCACGGTTATCCTGCAGCCTGCGGGATATATCAGGGGCCTAGGCGCGGGGCTTTGCAACAAGATCACACTGCATGAAAACTCGCCCGTGCTTGGGTTTCAAAGGGTTAGTGAAGACTGGATCGTTGAGACCACCAAAGCAAAAGTCACAACCCGTAAGATCATCCTTGCCAACAACGGGCACATGGAAAGCTTTGGTTACAAAACCCGCCGCTTGATGCATGTAATGCTCTTTGCCTCAATGTCGCCCGAGCTAACGGTTGAGCAGATGCGTCTGTTGGGCGGCGCGAGTCGCTGGGGTGTCACGCCCTCCGACCCAATGGGTACGACGATGCGAAGGATAGATGCAGGGCAGGGTGGCAACCGTATTGTCACGCGGACCTGCGCGCAGTTTCGGCCAAATATGGAGGCATCAAACCGCAGCATTCAATGGGCCGCGGGTGTGCAGCAGCGTAAATTTGACCAACGGTTTCCACAATTGGCTGGCCTGAAAGCGCAATACAGTTGGGCCGGTCATCTTTGCATGTCGAAAAACGGGGTTTCGGTGTTGCGCGAACTGGAACAAGGCGTGTTTTCTGCATGTGTACAGAATGGTCTGGGCACTGCGCGGGGCACGATGACAGGTATTGGTGCCGCCGAATTGGCGATGGACGTTGAAAGCGATATTACCCGCCATTTCAAGGGAGAGGATGAGCCAACTAAACTGCCGCAAGAGCCATTTTCGACATTAGGCGCAAACGCCTTTCTACGTTGGAAAGAATTGCGCGCCGGGGCAGAGTGATCAATCGTTGTCGGTCAAACCTGCGCCCGCGCCTGCCAGACGCGACTCTTCACTTTCGGGAACGTATGTGTTGGCAGCAAAGGCTTGAAGGGCTGACCAATGTATCGGATCTACCGAAACACGCTCGGGCTGGGACGGTGGCGCAAACGCCTCGCTCTTCCAACCATGCAGGATGACCTTCGTCGGCCCGATCCAATCGAACCATAGCGCCTTGCCGTCGATGCGTTCACGACCGGCAATCAAAGCGTTCGCCAGGTCCTTTGACACGCCATCAAGAATGACCGGCCCGTTTCCGGCTGCGACGAGATCAAGCGCCGATGGCATCGTAAGCAACAAATTGCCCTGACCCATCACGACGCCCTGACCTGACAAGTCCGCAGTCGCGGGGTCAAAGGGGCAGTTCATGCAGGCGACAACTTCGGCCAATATCCCGTTGGTATCTGCGATCGCGATATCTGGCGCACAAAAGGCCAAATCCTCGGCCAATCCCAACGGTAGGCCGGCCCCACGCCCTGCTTTCAACAAGGCGCCCTGTAGTTCGTTAACTGAGAACATTATGCACGCTCCTCAAATACGGGAAGCCACCAGTCGTCGGCATTTTCCAATTCATCAAATAATGGGGCACCCTGACACAGATTTATGCGTGTCCAACGATCCGATTTTGGGTCAAATTTCGAAGCACCAAAAAAGGCCAGTTTTGCGCGTAGCATGTCGATCGGCATGCACCGATCCGAAATCAGATTATCGCGTAGTTCTGAGTAGGCGTTTGCTCCCAAAGTCTGAACGCGTCGCAGCACGAAACGATGCTCGGGGTGGCGCATAAGGAAGCCAGCAACACTGCCCGAAGTGCCCTGCAAATCAGCGTAAAGGTCTTTAATACGACGGGCGATATCCAGTGGTGATTCAAGCTCAGCGCCGTCTTCTTCAGCACGATTGCCCAAGCGTGGTTCAAGCTTTGATTGCGAGACATACCAAAACTGGGCCGTTTCTGCAGCTGCATTAAAATCAGTGTCGAGCGCCCATGCAGCACGAGCTTCAATGATAGCCTTAAGGTCCGAAACGTCCATCGCTGCGTCCAAGCTTAGCGGTGTGTCGCTGGCCAAGTTTGCGGCAAGGTCGTCGATCAGATCGCCCATCGGCTCCAACAGCAATGAAACAGCCAATTCTTGGATGTCTTCATTAAAGCGTCGACTGGCTTCAAGGAAGTTCAGTGTTGCATTGGGGGCGCTCCAAGTCTCGGCCGTCCAGCTTTGTGTCAGTTCGGTCCACCCCGTCGCGACCGCTTCGTTTCGCGTTTGGTGAATCGGATCCGGGACGTGCCATTGCTGCAGATGTTTTTGCGCACGGATGCAAAGGTCGGCGTATCTCTGCGCTTGTTCGTTTGACAATTGCCCAATCCCGACAACGCGCGCCAAGGCGATCTCTCGGGTTTCGAACCAATGATGCAACAGCACAGGATGGGACACCAAGAACGGGGCCATACCCAGACCCGTTGAGTTACCAATGCCAAGACGCTTTTTCAGCTCGCGACTCATTTTGGCACCGCCCATGTGTTCCGCGAGATCATGGGTGAAGCCACGAACCAGCCAAACGGCCAGCATTTCAGCCATAAATGGCCCACCCATTCCGGGGCGATCCGCGATCCTTTTGCGATCCGCGATGCCAAATTTGCCGTTGCCGTAAACGGCCGTTGTGCGCATTAAATATCCGGTCGACGTAATCAATGCGGGATCAGGCTGCTTGCCCGCTTTCAAAGCATCCACCACATGCGCAAACAGACGCACAGATTTGTTTGCACGGCACAAAACGATCTCGGTCGGTTCAAACCTACCAGCCTCTTGCTTGGGGGCATTTTGCTGTAGGCGGTCCAAATCTGCAGTGGTTGGGGTGCCGTCAAACAGAACGTAGGTCGTATCCCACGCGTTCGCGATCACTCGATCGGTGCGGTTTTCCGGATCAAGCGGGTTTGAGAACGCTACGAGTGAATAGGTATATCCACCCAAATCGACGGAATAGACGGCGCGGCCAAAACCCTCATCACTAATTTCCCAAACTGGGCGCGAAACCACGCTTCCTTCGGCAGCGAGGCGTCTAAGAAGGACCCTCTGGAAGGAAAGTCGGGTAGGAAATGTGCTTCCTAGACGCTTTAGCCGCATAACTTCGTTTGGATCACGAAGGGTCAAAGTCATTAGACTGCTCCAAAATTTCTTACTGGTCTGCGAACAATATGCTCTGACCTAGATATCAACGGTGCGCGATTCCGTGTCGGCATGCTGACATCAAAAAAATCAACCACCAAGCTTAAAACCGACAAGAGTGCGGTCAAAAGGTACAAGGTCGGAAAATGTCGAGTTATTTCGCAGCTAGGGTGACAAGGATCGCAGCGAAGACGCAACCTCTGATTAGTAAAACGAGTTTGAGGTGACCGATGACCACCACCACAGCCCCGCAACGTGTTCGGGCCGGAGGCCGCGCGGCCCGTCAGGCCAAACGCTCTGCACCCAATCACGCGATGTTGCCTGGTCTTGAGAGCAAGCTGCCCCATTGCAACATGATGAATGACGAACAGGTGCGTCGGTTGGATGATGCATCGATGTCGATCCTTGAGGACGTAGGCGTGGTGTTTCGAGACGACATTGCGCTTGAGGATTGGAGACAGGCAGGGGCAAAAGTTGTTGGCGACACAGTGTATTTGGACCGTGAAATGGTGCGCGAGCTAATCGCTACCATCCCGTCGGACTTTACCTATCACGCGCGAAATCCGGCCAATAACATTCCGCTTGGTGGCAACCGATCCATGTTCATTCCGATGACTGGTGCGCCCTTCCTTCGTGACCTAAACGACGTACGCCGTAATCCGATGCTGGAAGACCTCGCGATGTTTCACAAGCTGGCCCATATGTCGCCAGCATTGCATTCCTCGGCGCATCATATCGTCGAGCCTTACGATCATCCGATTAGTCAGCGGCATTTGCAGATCACCTATTCGTCTATGAAATACTCAGACAAAACTTTCATGGGAATGACGACAAGCCCTAAGAATGCCGAGGACGTCATGGACATGTGTGACATTCTTTTTGGCGAAGGTTTTATCGACGATCATCCCGTGGTGACCGGCAACATTAACGGCAACTCTCCATTGGTGTGGGACGAGACGATGTTGGGCGCGATGCGGGCGTTTTGTAAGCGAAATCAGCCGGTGCTGTGCAGCCCATTCGTCTTGGGCGGTGCAAATACACCGGCTTCGATGGTGCCCTCGGTAGCGCAATTGAACGCCGAGGCATTGTCGGCACTGGCCTATTCTCAGGTCATTCGCAAAGGTGCGCCCGCTATTTATGGCCACTTTTTATCGACCGTAAGCATGAAGTCCGGCGCGCCGATGGCTGGCACACCCGAAATTAGTATGATGAACTTTATGATCGGCCAAATGGCCCGGTTCTATGGTGTCCCGTGGCGGACATCGAACACGCTAGGTGGTGCCAAGACCTTTGACGCACAGGCCGGATACGAAAGTGCGACGACGCTGTCTTCGGTCATGCATGCAGGCGCGAATTACATCTGGCATTCAGCCGGTTGGAACGAGGCGGGTATGCACTGCTCGGTCGCAAAATTCATCGTTGATGCTGAACAATGCGCGATGGCCTACCGGATGGCCGAAGGACCGCGCTGGGACGACTTTGATGAAGCATTATCAGCAGTCCGCGATGTCGGTCCTGGTGGGCATTATCTTGGGCACGACCACACGCAAGAGAATTTTCAGCGAGCGTTCTTTATGCCCCAATTGTTCGACAACAACTCAATTGAACAATGGGTAGCAGAGGGATCTGTTGAGATTACCGAGCGCGCGCTGGGTGTCGCAAACAAAATGTTAAAAGAATACCAAGAGCCAAAAATAGATCAGGCTGTGAATGAACAACTGCTAGACTATATTGCACGTCGCGAGCGCGAAATACCGGCAGCGGATGCGCTGAATCAGGAATACTAGAAGGATCGTCTTTGTGCCTCATGGAAACTTTGTTTGGGCTGATTTGTCCAGCTTTCGCCCCACGGTGACGCGTCAGTTCTACTCGGACCTTTTTGGCTGGCGTTTTGATGATTATTCGGCCTCAACGGCGTCGGGACCCGTAGCGGGGCTATATGAGATGCCTGAGAAGTTTCAGGCCATCAATATGCCGTCCTTTTGGATGAGCTACATCTCGGTAGATGACGTGGGCAAGACCGTTGAGGTTGCACGTGCGAACGGTGCAAAAGTTGAATTGGGCCCAATCCCATTTGAAGGTGGCGGCCAGATAGCCTTGATACGCGATCCGCTGGGGGCTGGTTTCACCATATACGAGGGCTCGTCGCTCAATAGTTCTGCAAGCGGAGAGGGGGCGAAGTTGGGCCATGGCCTATTTGTTTCGGATGCATCGGCGGTAATCGGTTTCTACGAAACGTTGTTTGGATGGCGCTTCAAACCAATGGCAGATGGTGCGCAAGAAATCCAAGCGAATGGGCGGCGCATTGCTCATCTATACGAAATTCCAGACCCAGCTATTCGCGGGAAAGAACAATATTGGGCCGTCTATTTTGGTGCCCAAAATCTTGACGAAGCGCAGCTTAAAGTTACCGCGTCAGGTGGTGAAGTTGTTGGCGAAACCGAAATCTTGGAAGGTAGGGCAATTGTCGCCAAAGATCCCGACGGAGGAACTTTTTGGATGTTGGAAACAACAAGTGACGCAGCAAAAAACACCGTTGTCAGTCCTGCGAGGCCATTCAAATGGAAGGCTTGGCTTGGCCTGTTGTTGGTAATTGCCTCAGCCCTGACGGAATCCACGTGGCCGTGGGTGATATTCCTCGGAATTTGGACTTGGGTGGGCCTAAAAGAACGCACAACATACCTTTTCGAGGCGATAACAAGCAAAGACGACCCGTTGTTGTATTGGTTGGTCATAACAATTTATGGCGTACTTACTATTCTGGCCATCCTCTATGTTTAGCGCGGATCAAAAACCGCGTTCCCGTTGCAGGAGGCGCATTTGAAAATCACCAATCTGACCGTCTGGCAACATGAGCTTGAGCTTCGCGAGTCCTATTCCTATGCGGGGACGACGCTAACCCATATCCCGACCGTGATTGTACGTTTGCGTACCGACGCCGGGTTGGAAGGTTGGGGGGAAACTTGCCCGCTTGGAACGACATATCAACCGGCCCATGCGGGTGGTGCAATCGCCGCGATCAATGAGATGGCCGGCGCAATTGTTGGTGGCAGCGTTTTGCCTCGGCAACTTAGCGTTCGCATGGACAGCGCGCTTGAAGGTCACCGCTACGCGAAAGCGGCTTTGGATATCGCCGCGTGGGACATTCTTGGAAAATCAGCGGGAATGCCACTTAATCAGCTTCTGGGAGGGGCCTTGTCAGACCCGGTGCAAAGCTATTATGCAATCGCACCATTGGCACCAGATGAGGCAGTGCGCATAGCGTTGGACCGTGTGGCTGACGGGTATCAAGCCTTGCAGTTAAAGATCGGTAGCAGCGATCTTGAGCAGGATTGCGAAACCGTTCGTCGGGTGTGGGAAAGTGTTCCACGAAGTGTTTCGATTGCCGCAGATGCGAACCGCGCATTGTTGGTCGAAGAGACGCTTCATCTATCGCGTAATTTGGCCGATGTTCCGATCGCAATCGAACAACCCTGCAGCACGGCCGAGGAAATGCGTTCGCTCAAAGGGCGGCTGCATCATCCGCTTTACTGGGACGAAAGCACAACATCGCCATCAGTGGTTCTCGAGGCGCTGGGGCAGGGCTATTGCGACGGTTTTGGCATGAAGCTTACGCGCGTCGGCGGGATTACCCCGATGCTTGGCGTGCGGGATATGGCGGTGGCCAAGGGCGTGAAACTATCTGTCGATGACAGTTGGGGCGGCGATATCATTGCCGCGGCTTGTGCGCATGTTGGTTCCACAGTGCCTCCGAAACTTTTCCGAGGCACGTGGATTTGTCGTCCGTATTTGTCGGGTAGCTATGATCAGAACGATGGAATCGTCGTAGAAAATGGTCAGATAACACTGCCAGACAGGCCGGGTTTGGGGATTTGCCCTGACGCCAACCTTTTTGGCGAGCCTGTTATTCGGATGGAGGCATAGAATGCGCTTTGATGGAAAAATGGCGCTTGTCACCGGCGCAAACGGTGGCATCGGGCAGGCGATTGTTGCTCGTCTCCGTGCAGAGGGCGCAACTGTCCTGACGACGGATAGGGATGGTGCTGACATCAATGGCGACTTGCTGGATACCGGCTTTTGCGATGGTTTGCCGGCACAGGCGGTTGAGCAGATGGGTGGTCTCGATATCTTGATTAACAATGCTGGGATAATCACGCGTGGCAAGATCACTGACGCAACCGATGACGACCTGCAACGCACTCTGGGGATTAATGTTGAGGCGCCATTTCGTCTGTGTCGCGCGGCGATCCCAATCATGGCAAAACACGGAGGCGGCGCTATTGTAAACACCTCAAGCTGTTGGGGTGTCCATCCCGGACCGGACCATCCAGTTTATATCATGTCAAAGGCCGCAATTGCGTCCCTGACCCAATGCCTCGGGCGGGATCATGCGCATCAGGGCATTCGGGTAAATGCGGTTTGCCCGAACGAAGTGAACACACCGATGATCCGCTCGGGATTTGAGATACGCGGCTTGGATGCGGACAAGGCGGTTGATGAGCTAAATGCTTCGGTTCCCTTGGGCCGGATTGCCGAACCCGAGGATATTGCCGACGTGGTCGCGTTTTTGGCGTCGGACGATGCGCGCTATATGTGCGGGGCGTTGTTAGAGGTGAACGGGGGCAAGCCGGTCGGATGAAACGATTTGATGGAAAAGTGGCGCTGGTCACTGGCGCGTCTTCGGGGATTGGCGAAGCAGTTGCGCAGAGGTTGATTGCTGATGGCGCACAAGTTTTCACGGCGCAGAGACGACCCTTGGACGGAACAATGCACATTTCGGCTGACTTGATGGATGGGGCGGCCTGTCAAAGCGTAATTCCAAATGTAGTCCATCAGGCTGGTCGGTTGGATGTGTTGATCAATAACGCAGGGTTAATGCGCGAAGGAACGGTCGAAGAAAGCTCGGTCGACGATTGGCAGGCGTCTCTGCATCTGAACCTGACCGTGCCGTTCCTGCTTACCAAAGCCGCGATGCCATATCTACGTGAAACCAAGGGCGCTATTGTGAACACAGGCTCGATCGAAGGTCTCGGGTCAAATCCCCGCCATCCCGCCTATTGCGCGGCCAAAGCTGGTTTGCATGGGTTAACGCGTGCAGTGGCGGTGGACCACGGTCCAGACGGGGTGCGCTGCAACGCCGTCGCGCCGGGCTGGATCGATACGCCCTTAAACCTCGACTTCATTCAGTCGCTGGACGATCCAGATGCCTTCCAAGACAAGATCGGCGGCATCCACCCAGTTGGGCGCACAGGATCACCTGACGAGGTTGCTTCGCTGATCTGCTGGCTAGCCTCGGACGAGGCGGCATTTGTAACGGGTCAGGTGTGGACGATTGACGGTGGTCGAACCGTGAAGCTTAGTTTGCCCTAGGTGGAAGTGGCTGAAGCCCATTGTTTCTTTTTACGCTCGTCACCGAAGTGAGGTGCCAAGTATCTGATCCCTCGAATACCGAATGTCGGTGGATTTTTTTGCGATCCGCCGCGGGTTTATTAACCAGCCATCTGCCGACTTATCCACCAACCCCAAGGATTCTTAATTCAATGGGAAAGTATCCAACCGCTCGTATCCGGTGTCAGTTACCAAGACTTGCGTTTCCAATTTGACGCTCTCCGAGCCCTCTTCGGCGATTAAGCTTTCGATGCAGACGACCATACCCGGTTCAAAACGGCCTGACATGGCACTTGGCCCCCAGTCTACGTGCAGCGATACTACGGGCCATTCGTCGGCCATCCCAACCCCATGCGCCGCAAGAGAGTAACGATAAGGTATGTGTGCATCGGGGATGCGCCAACTTTTGGCGTTGAATTCTTCAAAGCTGACCTCTGGTTTGACCAATTCAAGATTGTGGTGGATCTGCGAAAGCGCCGTGTCATATATCCGTTGTTGCGTACCGCTAAATGCTGTGAACCCACAGGTCCACGATCGCGAAAGATCTGCGCAGTATCCATAGGGTCCGATCATGTCCGTATCGAATGAGATCATCTCACCCTCCCGACAAACCCGATCAGAGCACTCTTGATACCAAGGATTGGTGTGCGAACCGCAGGTCAACAGTTTCGTCTCAAGCCAATCGCCACCCGAGCGTGCATTTTCAAAGTGAAGATGGGCCCAGAGCTCTCGCTCGGTGACGCCGGGTACTGAATGATCGTAGATACGCGCCATGCCCGCTTCGCATACGCGGATTGTCCAGCGCATCATCTCGATTTCATCGGCAGATTTTATGGACCTCGCTATCTCAGTGAACTGAGTTCCCTCTACGTAGGTCAGACCCCGAGCCTCAAGCGCGTGCACTCCGCTGCCGCTTAGACTGTCACATGCGATACGCGTGTTGCCGCCGCCATGCAAAGTGACAAGATCAGCAATTTCATCTGCCCAAACTGATGTCGCGGCATCGACCTTGTCGCCGGAAGCCATGAACATCCATGTTTTTGCCATTCGCAGCTCGTCAATGCCTGGCAATCCTTCGCTTTGATGAAGGCAGCCTTTGAATTCGAACATGATTGCAGGACCACCAGCCAAAATAAGTGCGTAGCGCATAGGGTTGTGTAGCGTCCAAACCTGCATGTTCGAACAGTCAAAGGCATATCGAATGTTGCAAGGATCATAGAGCAACAGCGCCGCGCAATCTGATTGGTCAAGCTGCGCCCGCAACCGCCCAAGGCGATAGTGGCGAGCACGATCAATGACGTCGACAGGAACAGGACTTTTCAGCGGCTTGTCCGCGCCTTCGGCATTCAGATACGTTAGTTTGCGATCATCTTTGAACAACGCTCGGTTAGTCATGAGGCGCGCCCATAAAAGCCGATCCGTTCTCGTTCGCTAAACATGACTTCGGGTCGGTCAAAATAGGAAAAGACAGCGATAATACGGTCAGTTTTGCCTTTTATCGGGGTCACTCGATGTGCCGTGTTTTTGCCTCTAAATATGTTCAGTGTTCCGGGCGTCAGGCACATCAGCGTCGGTGATCTGCGACCCTCAAGCAAATCCGAGACGCCTGCATAGTTGGGGTCGTTCTCGTTGCGTAGGTCTTTGTCATACTCAAAATCGCCACCGATTTCGGGCGCCTGAAGCAACAAAGTTGTGGTGAATTCGGACCGGTCAAAATGCCAGTTGAGCGCTTGGCCCTCAGAATACCCCATCACATTCACACGTGCTAGCGGGTCGGCCATCGTAAACAATTCATTCTTCTCCATGACAGCAGCAAGAAATCTTGCAAATGGCGGCCACTCATAAAGCTGGATCACAGCCGCTTGACCCATCTGGTCTGCACAAATTGTTTTGTTGGAGGTCTCGAACTCTTTCAACGCAGGATGTGTTTCCGGTAGACCCTCAATTGATTTCTCGAAGTAAATGTTATGCCGGCGTGCATGAACAAAAGCGTTCTCGGCCAGAATTGGCGTCAACGTACCAACGACATCAGGAATTGCAGTTTCTCGAATAAACCCGGGAAGATTGAACAGACCGTCCGCGTCAAGTCTGGCTTTGCAATCCTCAACTAACCTCAGCCACTCTGGGCTGTCAGGTTGATCCAGGGGATAGCGATCAAGATCTATTAGGCTACGCATGATATGGTCCTTGTTCAGTTGCCCGAAGCTAGCGGATTGAGGCATTTGCGAATATATAGATTCTAATTATGATCCGATAGAATTTCTTATGGAAGAATGGCTATGACCTCCCACCTACCACTAAACGCGCTTCGCGCTTTTGAGGTTGCTGCCCGAACGGGTTCTTTTTCGAATGCGGCCCGAGAGATGGGCGTCAGCTCTGCGGCCATCAGCCAGCAAGTTAAATTGCTTGAGGAGTTTTGGGGCAAGACGCTGTTCATCAGGCAAGGGAACCGCATTTCACTGACTGAAGCGGGTCAAAGTGCCTATCCGCAGCTTGGACAGTCCATGGAGCGGTTGAGTGAGCTTTCCGATAAAATGCGGCGAGTGGATCAGAAAAAGCGTCTTGTACTAAGCGCGCCGGAATCTGTTGTCGAAACGTGGCTTGCACCCAAATTGGCGGTAATTCGCGCCACTAGTCTTTCAACTTCGCTAGAGATTAAGGTGGAAAACGATCCGGTGGATTTCGCGCGTGACAAAATTGACCTGCGTATCTTCTATGGTCACGATCTTTACAGCGATCAAAAGATAACGCCGCTGTTTTCAGATCATCTGATCGCAGTTGCGTCTTTGGCGTTCATAACAGAGCACGGAGATCGACTTGACCTGATCCGTGATAATCATCTTATCCACACCGATTGGGGACGTGATTTTGCAACCTCTCCAAACTGGAGCGCCGCATTTGCAGCAGACCGGATCATAGACCGCAACGCTGGATTGAGGGTGCAGGCCAGCAGCGCCGCCCGCAAATTTGCCGAACAAGGGTTCGGAGTTGCGTTGATCCCTGAGCGAATGGTGCGAGAGAGTTTGCAATCCAAGCTACTGGTGAAATTGCAGATGCCGGCAATTCCAATGAAACACGACTACCTTATTGCGCATTCAAAAAGGCTTGAGGGTAACCACGCCGTTCAGACAATCATCCAAGCGCTAAAGGGATAGCGTTTCGACTTTTGGTAAGCCGACGCCGTCAGTAGCTGTTAAAGTGACCAAGTCTCACATTCTCGCTATTGCAGTTTAGCGATCTAGAATGCGCGGTAGGATCAGGCCGTTTTCACGCGCACAATCAATAGCATCCTCGTATCCCGCATCGGCATGTCTCATGACGCCTGTGGCTGGGTCGTTCCATAATACGTTTGCAATACGGCGATCTGCATCTTCAGAACCGTCACAACAAATGACCATGCCAGAGTGTTGCGAAAAGCCCATTCCGACGCCCCCTCCGTGATGCAGCGAAACCCAAGTGGCACCGCCAGCAACATTTAACATCGCGTTCAACAAGGGCCAATCAGACACCGCGTCTGATCCATCTTTCATGGCTTCTGTTTCGCGATTTGGAGAGGCGACGGATCCACTGTCCAGATGGTCGCGACCTATGACCACCGGCGCTGATAGTTCTCCTGTTCGGACCATTTCGTTGAACGCGAGACCTAGCTTGTCGCGCAACCCCAAGCCAACCCAGCAAATTCGTGCGGGTAGCCCTTGGAATTCAATTCGCTCGCGGGCCATATCCAGCCAATTGTGCAGGTGTGGATCGTCGATCAACTCTTTTACTTTGGCATCGGTCTTGTAGATATCCTCAGGATCGCCCGACAAAGCACACCATCGGAATGGACCGATACCCCGACAGAACAAGGGTCGAATGTAAGCAGGTACAAAGCCTGGGAAATCAAAGGCGTTCTCTAGCCCTTCTTCAAGCGCGACTTGCCGGATGTTATTCCCGTAATCCAGCGTTGGAACGCCAGCGTTCCAGAACTCGACCATTGCCTCAACTTGGATTTTCATAGACACGCGGGCCGCTTTCTCAACGCTCTTGGGGTCGCTTTCTTGCTTGGCGCGCCATTCTTCGACGCCCCAACCTTGGGGCAAATATCCATGGATAGGATCATGCGCTGAGGTCTGATCCGTCACGATGTCCGGTCTTACACCGCGCTTGGCCAGTTCAGAAAACACATCAGCGGCGTTGCCGATAAGCGCAACGCTTTTTGCCTCGCCTGCTTTGGTCCACGCATTGATCAGTGCGAGGGCGTCATCCAGATCGTGGGTCTTGGCATCGACGTATCGCGTACGAAGGCGGAAATCAGCGCGGGTCTCATCACACTCAACTGCCAGACAGCACGCGCCAGCCATAACCGCGGCCAGTGGTTGCGCACCACCCATGCCGCCAAGACCTCCAGTCAAAATCCATCGCCCGTTTAGATTGCCGTCATAATGCTGGCGACCAGCCTCCATGAACGTCTCATAGGTTCCCTGAACAATGCCTTGGGTACCTATATAAATCCATGAGCCGGCCGTCATCTGACCGTACATAGCTAGGCCCTTTTTATCGAGTTCATTGAAATGATCCCAAGTGGCCCAATGTGGCACGATGTTAGAGTTTGCGATCAGAACACGCGGAGCATCTTTGTGGGTGTTGAAGACACCAACGGGTTTGCCTGATTGCACCAGAAGGGTCTGAGTTTCTTCTAAGGTTTTTAAGGCGTCAACGATCGCATCAAAGTCTTCCCAAGTGCGTGCTGCGCGGCCAATTCCGCCATATACCACCAACTCATGCGGGTTTTCGGCTACGTCGGGATGCAGGTTGTTCATCAACATACGCATGGGCGCTTCGGTCAGCCAACTTTTGGCCGAAATTTCGCTGCCCGTGGCGGGGAAAACTTCACGGATGTTGTGACGAGAGTCGGTCATTGGGGACCTCCAACAGAAGGGGTTATAGCAACCAGTTTGGTCAGGATCGAAGCTAGGTGTGGGCGCAGCTGAGCGGACTTACTATCGTCAAAAATCCACGGGGCGGCCTCATTGGTTAGGTAGGTAGACTGTGCCAGTTCCATTTGGATCGCATGAATTCCTTGTGTCGGTTGGCCATAGTGTCGCGTGGTCCAACCGCCTTTGAAGCGGCCGTTTGTTGTTGTGGAATAGGCTGTAGCTTTTTCGCAAATCGTGCGTGTCTCTGTCTCAAACTTATCGTCGCACGTTGAACCGAGATTTGTACCGATATTGAAATCCGGCAGGGTTCCATCGAACAAAAAGGGTATGTTTGAGCGGATAGAGTGACAATCGTATAGTATTGCGATGCCATGCAACGCATGTACCCGCTCTAGTTCGGATTTCAACGTATAGTGATAGCGAGCATGGAACGTTGCACAACGCTGTTTGATTTCGCTGTCAGAAGGCAGCATTTGCCAAATTGACTGACCGTTAAAATCTGTCTGAGGGACCAACCCAGTTGTGTTTTGACCTGGATAGAGACTGCCGCCCGCTGGGTCACGATTTGCGTCAATTACATAACGGTGAAAATTGGCTTTTACCGTCGTCGCCTCGGGTATCAATCCAGCGTATAAACGGTCGATGTGCCAATCGGTGTCAGTCAGTTTGCGTCCGTTTTTATTGAGCTGTTTCCAGACATCATCCGGCACATAAGCCCCTGTATGGGGCATGCCCAGTACGATCGGGCTTTTGCCTGCCTGGACACTGACGGGGATCATTCCGAGTGTCCTTGGACACTGGCGGGCAGCTCAACAGTCGCGATCAATGACCCAGTCGCGACCAACTTTGCTGCGGCTTCGATGGATGGGGCCAAGTAGCGATCTTGTACGATTGCAGGAACCTGCGCGCGCAATGCTTGCATGGCGCTATCCAAACTCGGGCTGGTGGTCAGAGGCGCGCGGAACTCAATCCCTTGGACACCACACATCGCTTCGACCCCAAGGATCACGTTCAAGTTTGCGTTCATGCGCCCCAATCTCCGCGCTGCATGTGCGGCCATGCTTACGTGATCTTCTTGGTTGGCAGACGTCGGTGTGCTGTCCGTGGTGCATGGATTGGCGAGGTGCTTATTTTCGCTCATTAGCGCCGCGGTTGTGACCTCTGCAATCATGAGGCCAGAGTTCAATCCAGGGCTTGGCGTCAAAAATGAAGGTAGATCAAAGGACAACGTGGGATCAACCATCAACGCCACACGGCGCTGGGCGATAGCGCCTATTTCAGAGATGGCGACGGCGATTTGGTCGGCGGCAAATCCAACCGGCTCGGCGTGGAAATTGCCCCCTGATACGATCAGCCCTTCGTCGACCAATACCAATGGATTATCCGTAACGGCATTCGCTTCAATTTCTAGCGTGCGGCCTGCATAGGCAAGCAAATCCATCGCCGCCCCAGTGACTTGCGGCTGGCAGCGAATGCAATAGGGGTCCTGAACGCGGGTGTCACCCTCACGGTGGCTTTCGCGGATTTCAGAGCCTTGCATCAAACTGCGTTGTGCACGCGCCACTGCAATTTGCATCGGATGACCGCGCAATGTGTGAATGGCGTCTTGCAATGGGGCAGTCGAGCCCATGATTGCATCCGTCGATAAAGCACAGGTCAAGACTGATGTGGCCGCATTGCGCCACGCGCCCCACAGTCCAACCAATGCGCAGGCGGTTGAAAACTGCGTGCCGTTAATCAGTGCGAGGCCTTCTTTCGCACCCAAAATGATTGGTGAAAGTCCGGCCTTGGACAAAGCGGTACTTGCATCCATTCGTACGTGGTCAAATATTGCTTCGCCTTCGCCGATCATCGCAGCGGCCATATGGGCCAGCGGCGCTAGATCCCCTGATGCCCCGACAGAGCCTTGGCTAGGGATCACCGGCGTGACGCCTTTTGCCAGCATGCGCTCAATTAACGTTACAGTGGTCATGGTCACACCGGACGCGCCGCGCCCTAACGACAAAAGTTTCAGCGCCATCATTAGTCGGGCCGTGGCGACGTCCAAAGCCTCACCCACACCACAGCAATGCGATAAGATCAGATTTCGCTGTAAAGTCGCGACATCCTTGGCTTCGATCTTGACGCTGGCAAGTTTGCCAAAGCCAGTGTTGATACCGTAAACTGCCTGCTCTCCATTAGCAGCTTTGGCGACTATTGCGGCAGCTTGTTCAATGCCCGCGTGAGACGACGGATGCAGAGAAGCAGCTTCGCCTTTCTCCCAAACGTCATGCAATTGGGCTAAAGTTGCTGCGCCGGGACTTAGAATAATCGTCATAGTGCCCCCTTGAAGACACGCGTGTGAAGCGGGTTGAACCCTATGCGATAGGCCAGTTCCGCGGGATGATCAGCGTTCCAAATGCAGAAATCCGCACGTTGACCTACGCAGATCCTACCACGGTCTGACATTCCCAATGCCTGCGCGGCGTGCGCCGTTACCCCCAGCAAAGCTTCGAGGGGCGTCATGCGAAACAGCGTGCAGGCCATATTCATCACCAGCAGTGTTGAGGCCAATGGGGACGACCCCGGATTGCAGTCGGTGGCCAACGCAATAGGAACACCATGCGATCGAAAGGCTTCAATTGGAGGGGATTGTTTTTCTCGCAGAGTATAGAAGGCGCCCGGTAGAACCACTGCCACAGTTCCAGCCTCGGCAAGGGCCACTGCATCTACATCGGTCACGTATTCAACGTGGTCAGCACTGAGTGCGCCATATCTTGCGGCTAATTGTGTACCGCCAATGTTTGACAGTTGCTCTGCGTGCAATTTGACCGGCAAACCAAGTTCAACCGCCACATCAAAGACCCGTCCAATCTGGGTAGTGTTAAACGCGATGCCTTCGCAAAACCCATCGACTGCATCGACGAGACCTTCTGCATGTGCGGCGCGCAGGGTTGGGATGCAGATATCATCAATATAGGCATCCGACTGGCCGTGAAATTCGGCGGGCGTCGCGTGTGCGCCAAGAAAGGTGGTGGTAATGTCCACCGACCGCAAATGCGGGATTTGCCGCGCTACACGAAGCATTTTGAGTTCGGTTTCTTGGTCCAACCCGTAGCCGGATTTCACTTCAATTGTGCTGACACCTTCAGCCATCATTGCGTCAACGCGAGTCAGCGCATCCGCCAGCAATGCTTTGTGAGTTGCGGATCGCGTGGCCGTTACAGTTGAGACTATCCCACCGCCTGCCTTCGAAATATCTTCGTAGCTGACGCCGTTAAGGCGTTGTTCAAACTCGGCGGCGCGGTTGCCGCCAAACACTATGTGGCTATGGCAATCGATCAATGCTGGCGTCACGAGGCGCCCTTTAAGGTCATATTCCTCGTTGCCGTTGTAGCGTTCGGCAAGGTCACTAGCCTGCCCAACCCAGGCTATTTTATCTTCTTCGATCACTATCGCGCCGTGCGAAATCAGCCCGAAGCTGTCGTTGTCCTTTAGGGTCACAATTTGCGCATTGGTTAGAGTTTTCACATTCGACTCGCTTGCAAATATCCAGTGTTAATGATTTTATGTGCATGCATAATAACATGTCAAGCGAGTGAGAAATGGTGCCAGTTGGTGGACAGATTTGGGCTGAAACAGCGTTACTCCCAACTGGATGGGCATCAAATGTTCTGGTTCATGTCGATGCGTCGGGTCGGATAAGTGGTGTGCAGCAAGACGTTCCAGCAACCGGTACTAGGGTGCCGTTTCTGCTGCCGGCCCCAGTAAATGTTCACAGCCACGCGTTTCAGCGCGCGATGGCCGGACTTACTGAAAAACGGGGGCCTAACCCCAGCGACAGCTTTTGGACATGGCGACAGTTGATGTTTCGTTTCCTTGACCGATTGACACCAGATCATATCCAAGCAATCACGGCCTTCGTTCAGATGGAGATGCTTGAAGCGGGTTATGCGACTAATGCCGAATTCCATTATTTGCATCACCAACCAAACGGCGACCCATACGACAACATCGCCGAAATGTCGGAACGCGTTGCGGTCGCGGCCGATCAGTCAGGTATCGGACTGTGCCTTTTGCCCGTCCATTATGAAGTTGGCGGCTGTGATCAACGAAGCCTTTCGTCGGGCCAAATTCGATTTGGCAACTCTTTGGATCGATTTATACGATTGCAAAGTGTTGCGTCCAAAATGTTGAAGAATTTGCCAGATGACACAACCTTGGGCGTTGCCCCACATTCATTGCGTGCAGTCCGGAAAGCCGATCTCAAAACGTACGCTCAGAACTTCCCAACCGGCCCGATCCACATGCACCTTGCCGAGCAGGTCGCCGAGGTTTCAGAGGTTCATGAGCATTGGGGGGCTCGTCCGGTCGAATGGGCACTAGATCATATGGGCATAGATCAACGTTGGTGCCTGATCCATTGCACACAGATGACGCCCGACGAAACGATCAGCTTGGCTAATACGCGTGCTGTCGCCGGCCTATGCCCAATCACTGAAAGCAGCCTCGGAGATGGAATTTTTGACGGCGCTCGCTGGGTCAAAAACCAAGGGCGGTTTGCAATCGGTTCAGACAGCAATATCCGCATATCTCTGAGTGAAGAGTTGCGAACGCTAGACTATTCTCAACGCTTGCGAGATGGCACTCGGGCGGCCCTAGCAACAGCCGAACTTTCAACCGGTCGGCGTATTTTTGAAGCTGCCTTGGCGGGTGGTGCACAAGCTACAGAGCGCAAAACCGGACGGCTTGAGGTTGGTTATTGGGCAGACATGATGACGTTGGACACGACATCCGAGCACCTCTGGGCACGCGCCGGTGACGCCGTGCTGGATAGCTGGATTTTTGCATCGGACGATCGACTTGTGAAAGACGTTTGGTCTGCTGGACGCCATATGGTAACGGACGGCGAACATAAGCGGCGCTCGGAAATACTGGCCACTTACAAGCGCGCGCTGACTGACCTGAAGGGTGTTTTATGAATAACCCCACATTTCGCAATTGGCAGAGCGTGCAAAAAGAAGTTTTGCGGCGTATTCACGCACGCGAATGGCCCCCCGGAGAACTTATTCCCAATGAGGCTGATTTGGCCCAAGAATTTGGCTGTGCAAGGACAACGGTGAACCGCGCACTGAGATCATTGGCCGAAAGCGGCTTGTTAGATCGGCGACGTAAGGCCGGGACCCGCGTAGCAAGCCAGCCAGTTGCAAGGGCCACTCTTGATATTGCGATCATTCGCGCTGACATCGAAGATCGCGGTCAAAAGTATGGATACCAACTGATTGAGCGGGAAGAAGTCATACCGCCAATATCGATAAGTGCGGCAATGGCGGTTGAGACAACGCAAACTCTGCTTCATATTCGCGCCCTTCACCTTGCCGACGATGTCCCTTACGCGCTTGAGGATCGCTGGATCAACATTCAGATCGTTCCAAGTGCGGCGGCTGAATCGTTTAAGACTGTCAGCGCAAATGAGTGGCTACTTGCCCATGTGCCATACACACATGGTGAAATCGCCTTTTCCGCGAACTCTGCAACCCAAAATCAAAGCATGACATTGAATTGCCCAGAACACAGCGCGCTTTTCACGATTGATCGGTTGACGTGGGATAATGATGCGGCTGTTACAAAAGTTTGCTTGCTTTTTGCCCCAGGGCACCAACTGCGAACCGTTCTCTAAGACCTCCTGCGAAGGTCGCAGGAAGTCATATTGATGGCAATGATATCAATTACCCGATGGAAACAAGTTCCAGTGCAAATGTCAGGTCTTTGCCTGCCAATGGGTGGTTGGCGTCGAGCGTCACATTCTCGTCGGTCACCTCAGCAACGGTTACCATCATCGCTTGCCCGTCTGGGGCTTGCATTTGAAGCTGGGTGCCAATGTCCAAAGGAATATCTGCTGGAATGGAATCCCGTGGGATGTCTTGACGGGCATTCGGATCAAGCTCGCCGTAGGCTTCAACGCAAGGAATATTGATTGTCTTTTTATCGCCGATTTTCATGCCAGTCACGCCAACATCAAACCCAGGAATGACTTGGCCAGAGCCCAATGTGAACTCTAACGGATCGCGCCCTTCTGAACTGTCAAAAGTTGAACCATCATCAAGGGTTCCGGTGTAATGAATGCGCACGGTATCACCGCTTTTTGCTTGCGTCATAGGTCTCTCGTTTGGTTGGGGGCGACGCACCAAAGGGTACGCATAAATCAAAATGAGGCGGCACCCTATGACAGCTGATAAAGGAATGCAAAGCCCTGCTTCTTTTGTCCAAAAATATCCACTCCAACACCCAGCTTGAAGACCGCGATTTCGGCCCTTTCGCAAATTCCTGCATCGTGACATTCTTAATCAAAAGGGGAAGCAATATGGCCATAACCACATGTGTCTTTGACGCCTACGGAACGCTATTTGATGTTGGCGCAGCGGCGCGGGAAGCTGCGGCCGAGCCAGGGCGGGAAGCTTTGCTCGAATGCGCCCAAGAACTGGCCGAGCACTGGCGCCTCAAGCAACTGCAATATAGTTGGCTGCGCGCAATTACTGGTGAGTACACTGAGTTCTGGAATGTCACCAAAGACGGTTTGGACTGGGCCTTGGAAAAGACGGGCCTCGATGGTGATCCCGAGCTTCGCGAGCGGCTGCTGGCACTATACTGGGAGCTTTCGGCCTATAAAGAGGTCCACTTCATGCTTGCTCGGCTCAAGGCTGCGGGTATGAACACCGCCATCCTCTCAAACGGTTCGCCGGATATGCTGGCTGGGGCTGTTGATAGCTCTGGTGTGGGTGCAAATCTCGATGCGGTTCTTTCGGTTCAAGATGTCGGCATCTTTAAACCTGCGCGGTCGGTCTATGACATGGTTGGCGATCGCTTTGGATGTACGCCTGACGAAGTGCTCTTTGTTAGTTCAAACGGCTGGGACGCGGCGGGCGCCGCTGGCTATGGCTTTCGTACCGTCTGGGTCAATCGCGCTGGCGATCCGATAGATCGCCTTCCGGCGCAGCCCCACACGATCCTATCTGACCTCACAACTATACCGGATCTCATTACCTGATGCCTACATTTACCACCTCTGATGGACTGAACCTACACTACACTGACGAGGGCACCGGCCTACCGGTTCTCGCTCTTGCTGGCCTCACGCGAAGTGGCTTGGATTTCGACTATGTCGCGCCCCATCTCAAGGGCGTGCGTCTTATCCGGCTGGATTATCGGGGGCGGGGAAAATCTGACTGGGCGGATGATTGGGCGACATATTCGATTCCGATTGAGGGACGAGATGCAGTCGAGTTATTAGATCATCTTAGCATCAACAAAGCGGCTGTTCTTGGCACGTCGCGTGGCGGTTTGATCGCGATGGTTCTGGCGGCAACGGTCAAGGAACGGCTGTTGGGTATTGCGTTAAACGATATTGGACCGGAATTAGAGACCTCTGGGCTTGATGTGATTAGGGATTATCTCGGCAGGAATCCCGCTTGGAAAACCCACGAAGAAGCCGCGGCGAAAAAGGCGAATGCCATGACGGGATTTGCCAACGTGCCTGCCGAACGCTGGCGGGCCGAAGTTGAAAAGCTTTACAAAGAAACGCCAGCGGGCTTGCAGATCACCTATGATCCGAAATTGCGCGATGCGGTGCTTGCAGCGGGTGAGCAGCCTGCGCCTGACCTATGGCCTTTGTTCGATTTGATGCAAGGACTGCCGCTTGCGTGCATTCGTGGGGCAAATTCTGATCTTCTTTCTGCAGACACCCTCGTTGAGATGCAAAAACGGCGACCCGATATGATAACTGCGACGGTGCCAGATCGCGCTCACATCCCATTTCTTGACGAACCCGAGGCGCTGGCTGCGCTGAACCAATGGTTGGAGACACTTCTATGAACATCGACATGATCCACGCGGCGGCAAAGCGTATAAAAGGCCATGGACGCGTCACACCGCTTTTGTCTTCGCCATATCTTGACGACATCGCAGGGCGTAAGTTGTTGGTGAAACCGGAATGTCTACAGCACACTGGTAGCTTCAAATTCCGCGGCGCTTGGTCGGCGATTTCTGCCCTGAGTGACGATGAACGCAAGCGTGGGGTCATTGCTTTTTCCAGTGGAAACCATGCTCAAGGCATACCTTACGCTGCCGCCCATTTTGGAGCGCCGTCAGTCGTCGTGATGCCTTCGGATGCACCTGCCCTCAAAATCGAGAACACTAGGGCCTTGGGTGCCGAGGTCATCCTATATGATCGCGAAACAGAGGATCGCGATGAAATCGGTGCCAAAATCGCGGGTGACCGCGCGCTGACACTTATCAAGCCCTTCGACAACCCGCAGGTTATCGCGGGGCAAGGCACTATCGGGCTAGAGATAGCTGAGCAAGCCAAAGACTTTGGCGTCACTTCTGGCGACGTATTGGTCTGCTGCGGTGGCGGAGGGCTTACCTCTGGCATTGCATTGGCGCTGGAAGAACAGGCCCCAAACATGCGTGCCCGCCCGGTTGAGCCGGAAGGCTATGACGACGTTTGTCGCAGCCTTGCCAGAGGTGCTATCCAGCGCAACGAAAAACAAAGCGGTGGGCTCTGTGACGCGATCATCACGCCTCAGCCCGGGGAATTGACCTTTCCGATAATGCGCCGTCTTTGCGGACCTGGCATTGTTGTGACCGAAGAAGAGGTGCTTAAAGCCATGGCGCTGATATTCCAACGGTTGAAAGTCGTAGCCGAACCCGGTGGTGCAGTTGCCGTTGCTGCAGCCCTGTTCCACGCCGACGAAATCGAAGGCGACAACGTGATCGCTTTAATCTCGGGTGGAAACGTCGATGGCGAGGTGTTTAAGCGTGCGCTGGAGTCCATTTGATGCCTTTCGTGACCCTTAAAGACTTAGCCGTACATTACCGCGAAGATGGCGATCCAAGCGGTGCACCTATTGTGTTTGCGAACTCCCTTGGCACGGATTTGAGGCTCTGGGATAAAATCGTTTCCAAACTGCCTAAAGGCCTACGAGTCATTCGTTACGACATGCGAGGACATGGAAAAACAGACTGCCCGACTGGACCATATTCCATGGGTAGCTTGGTACGCGACGCTGAGGGATTGCTGGATTATCTGAACGTCAAAGATTGCCTTTTCGTTGGGCTGTCGATTGGCGGAATGGTGGCGCAAGGGCTTGCGGTCAAACGGCTCGATCTTGTGCGCGCGATGGTCTTGTCGAACACTGCCGCAAAAATCGGCCAAAAAAGCATGTGGCAAGAGCGGATCGAGGCCGTAAAAGCCGGGGGCGTAGCCGCACTATCCGACCCGACCCTTGAGAGATGGTTTCCTAAGCAATTCCACGCTGATCCAGAGTTTCCGTTCTGGAAATCCCTACTCGAGTCCACGCCGCTTGAGGGGTATATTGGGTGCATGCACGCGATCTCTGGCACTGACTTTTACACCCCAACCAGTGGTCTAAGGCTTCCGGCTATCGCTATAGCCGGAAGCGAGGATAAATCGACACCGCCTGATCTTGTGCGCGAAACGATAGACTTGATCCCCGGGTCCAAATTCCATCTGGTCCGCAAGGGCGGACATTTGCCATGTGTGGACCAAGCAAGTGCGTATTCTGAGGTCCTAAATGGCTTTATCGCTGACATTGGCCACGCGGCCAAAAAGACAGTCTAGTCAAGATCCTATCACTCGGCTAAAGGTGCGCCGTCGTTACATGTTTTGCGGCCCTCAAATAAGCCCTGCAATTATGTATCGAGTTGCCTAGTGGACACGCCAACCACCCCACCTAAGCTTGCAATGGCCGCCATTCTGATGCTGTTTATGATTGATGCTATGGGCATTGGTCTGATGATGCCGGTTATGCCAAGCCTAATCCAAGAGGTGACGGGCGAAGACATCAGTCACGCCGCCGTTTGGGGTGGTATATTGACGACCAGTTTCGCAATTATGCAATTTGCCTGTGCCCCCACAATTGGTGCGATTTCAGATGTGCTTGGGCGGCGATCTGTCTTGATTGTATCGCTGATTGTCATGTGTGTAGACTATCTTGTGATGGCCGTTGCTGGGACGATCTGGTTGCTAGTGTTGCTGCGCCTAATCTCGGGCGTTACGTCAGCCAACTTCGCGGTTGGGTCGGCCTTTATCGCCGACATTTCCCCGCCTGAGAAACGCGCTGCAAACTTTGGCCTTATGGGGGCAGGCTTTGGCATTGGTTTCGTACTTGGTCCGATTATGGGCGGAATGCTTTCAGTATATGGCACCCGCGCGCCTTTCTATGCGGCTGCTGCCCTCACTGCGATCAACATCTTGTTCATTTATTTTGTCCTGCCTGAAACCGTTAAAAAACGTTCGTTTGAGTGGCCAAAATGGGAGAAGATAAACCCGCTATCTGCCTTCAAAATAGTTTTGCAGCACAGACAATTACGCCTGATTTTGACGATCATTTTGCTCAACGAAATCTCCTTCATTGTCTATCCCGCAGTTTGGTCGTTCTTCACCATCGAACGCTTTGCGTGGACGCCGTCTCAGGTAGGCATGTCCCTAGCCCTGTTCGGGATTTGCATGGCCGTGGTTCAAGCGGTCGTTATTAGGGTCTACCTCAAATACCTTGGAGAGGTGAAAACCGTTGTCGTCGGGCTTTCTGTGAATGTGGTTGTCTTCTCGATTATGACGTTCCTAGAAACGGGCTGGATCGCTTTGGTTTTGATACCACTTTCCGCAATGGGCGCGGTCATCCTTCCGCCGCTCAAAGCGATTATGAGCAAACAAACCCCGGACGATGCCCAAGGAGCATTGCTGGGCGTCGTTTCATCAACGTCGTCGGTTGGTGCAATTTTTGGACCCTTAATCGCGACTTTCAGCTTTCGAATGTTTACAGGCGATGACGCAATCACTTACCTTCCGGGCATCCCATTTGCGGTGTCTGCGTTGATGATGGTGATCAGCTTATTTTTGATCGCGCGCATAAATCGCACACCAAGTTGAATTAACTTTCGTTTTCAGACGTGTTGGTCGTTTTTGGCATTGATCACGGTCAGATTCGCTCGCAACCTACTAAAAACCAATTCTACAGGGCGTCATTGATGCAAACCATAAAAGCAGCCGTATGCCATGAATTTGGCCAACCTTTGCGGATCGAAACTATTCAGTTGGCAGCACCTAAACAGGGCGAGGTCGAGGTCACGCTAGAAGCGTGCGCGATCTGTCATTCCGACATTTCCTACGCCGACGGCGCTTGGGGTGGAACGCTTCCAGCAGTGTACGGACACGAAGCTGCAGGGCATGTGACGGCCATCGGTGATGGTGTCAAAAATCTAAGCGTCGGCGATACTGTTGTGGTCACGTTGATCCGGGCTTGCGGCCAGTGTCCAAGCTGTTCAGAGGGTAAACCAACAGCTTGTGGCACCCCGCGCGAAAACAACGGACCCCTTAGCGATCTTGACGGAAACGCGCTTGAACAGGCCATGAACTCTGGTGCATTCGCCGAGAAGGTTGTCGTCGATCAAAG
This sequence comes from Paracoccaceae bacterium, assembly GCA_029244725.1. Classification (GTDB taxonomy): domain Bacteria; phylum Pseudomonadota; class Alphaproteobacteria; order Rhodobacterales; family Rhodobacteraceae; genus JASMHC01. Next base: position 14,352 of record JAQWQJ010000118.1, on the reverse strand, counting down.
CCAAGTTGTCGTCGTTCCAAGTGACATGCCCCTTGATGCGGCCTCGCTTTTATCTTGCGGCGTTATCACTGGCGTCGGCGCGGTTGTGAACTCTGCCGGCCTTCGTGCAGGTCAGGATGTCGTCGTGATCGGTGCTGGCGGCGTAGGTCTAAACGCGATTCAAGGCGCTAAGATCGCAGGCGCGCGTCGCATCGTTGCAGTAGATATGAGCGAAGAAAAGCTTGAAATCGCCAAATCCTTTGGCGCCACTGACGGCGTTTTGGCCACCCAAGATCAGCCGTGGAAAGCATCCATAAAAGCTATCGGACGTGGCGCGGATGCCGTTATTGTCACCGTCGGCGCGATCCCTGCCTATAACGACGCGCCGCGCTATCTTGCGACTGGCGGCAAGGTCATCATGGTCGGCATGCCCCATTCTGGTGCCATGGCGACTTACGAACCCGTGGTCCTAGCCGCAATCGGCCAAGGCATGATCGGCTCAAAAATGGGCGACGCCGTAATCAAACGCGATATTCCCTGGATGGTCGATCTCTACCAGCAGGGCCGCTTGAAACTCGATGAGCTGATTTCGGGCCATTGGAGCCTTGATCAAATCAACGAAGCGATCGCCGACACCAAAACTGGTGCAGCGAAGCGAAACGTCATCGTTTTTAACCGATAGCTAAAAGGGAAAGAGTTATGATTGACGCAGCCCGCATCACCGAAAATGGGAAAGTGCTGGAGGTCGATCATAACGCCGCGACCCTTCGCTTTCACGCCATCTGGCTTCGCGACAACTCCCCAACGGCTGATACACGTGATCCCGGTAATGGACAGCGGCTGATCACCATGGCCAACCTGCCGTTGGACACGGTTTTGACTGCGGCAACATCGGACGGCGAAACTGTAAATCTAGGCTTTGCACCTGACCATTCATGTAGCTTTTCAGCTGATTGGTTGGTCGAGAACGCTTACGATCAGCGACCCAGAGCCACTGTTGGTCAACTACCTGAAAAGGCCGAGGCTTGGGACGCTGACTTAAATACCGACGTTCCTTCGGGTAGTTATCCATCATTGGCGGACGATCCAACCGCCCGCGCGGCTTGGTTAGCGACGATCCGCAAATACGGATTTGCAAAGGTCACTGAGCTGCCCATCGAACAAGGCAACCTGTTCAAAGTCGTTGACCTATTTGGCTATGTCCGCGAAACAAACTACGGTCGTCATTTCGAAGTCCGAACCGAGGTCAATCCCGTCAACCTCGCCTTCACAGGCCTTGGACTGCAAGCACACACCGACAATCCCTACCGCGATCCCGTCCCAACATTGCAAGTTTTATCGTGCTTGGAAAACTCAGCCGACGGCGGTGAAAATATGGTCGTGGACGGCTTTGCCTGTGCCTTGCGCCTTCAAAAAGAGGACCCGCGAGGCTTCGAACTTCTCAGCAAATATACCGCGCGCTACGCCTATGAAGGTTCCTCTGATGTTGCGTTGCATTCTCGCCGTCCGATGATCGACCTTGCCCCTGACGGTGTCCTCCAAGGTGTGCGTTTCAACTCACGCTCAATAGCACCATTGATAGACATTCCGTTCGACGACATGGCTGACTATTACGCCGCCTACAAACGTCTCAGTGACATCATCGACGACGAAGCGATGGAGGTGACCTTTAAACTTACCCCCGGTGAGGCTTTCATCGTTGACAACACCCGTGTCCTGCACGCCCGCAAAGGTTATTCCGGCGAAGGCTACCGCTGGCTGCAGGGCTGCTACGCCGACAAAGACGGCCTACTTTCGACACTCCGCGCCTTGGAAAACAGCTTATGACAAATCCAGATTTCGAAACTTTGACCAAAGACAACATTGTTGCCTTTATAGGAGATATCTTTGATCGCCGCGGCGACGAAGAATACCTCGGCGAAGACGTGACAATGGCCCAACATATGCTGCAAGGCGCCACGCTTGCAGAGCAGGGCGGGCTAGACGAAGACATCATCGTCTCAGCGCTGTTGCACGACATCGGCCACTTCACGTCAGAATTTGGCACCTATCACCCCAGCGATACCGAGGACCGCCACCACGAAGACGCCGGCGCTGATGTCCTCGCCCCTTTCTTCCCGTCTGTTGTGACAGATTGCGTGAAATTCCATGTCGCCGCCAAACGCTACCTTTGCGCCACCAAACCCGAGTATTTCGCGCGCTTGTCAACAGCATCCGTCCACACTCTAGAATTACAAGGTGGCCCGATGTCTGAAAACGAGGTGATCGCATTTGAAACCAATCCGAACCTCAAGAAAATCATTCAGGTCAGGTATCTAGACGAAGCAGGTAAAATCGCTGACATGACAACTCCCAACTACGCCCATTTCGCCCCGATAGTGCAGAGGATCGTGGATGTTCATTGCGGGTGATCACTCTTCTTCAAAGGCACCATCCCAGCCAAAATAAACACCAGCAACCTCTTCTGCCTCGAGACTGCGATATAGGCCAATTGCAGGCAAATTATCCTGTTCTGTGCCCAGCCAAATGCCGTCGCAGCCACGCGCACGCGCAATGTTGATCATCGACTCGACCAAAGCTGTTGCGATGCCACGGCGCGTCCACCCATCCCTCGTACCAACTTCATTGATGAACATAGATGGCTCTTTGTCGGGATGAAGCTGAACATTGGAAGAGACCATTCCGACAGCCTTTGGACCATCATAAGCCAACACCAATTCGTGCAGAGGGTCGGCCAAAAAAGCCTTCGCCTGAACTGGATTGATAGGATCATCAAAAAGCCCATCTTCCACATGCAGCAACAGCTCAAAATCTTCCGAAGTCAGCTGCCTAATATCAATATTGCCCATCTCACCATCCATTTTATCTTTGTAAAAATAACTCCGGGGGTGTCCGAAGGGGGCAGCGCCCCCTCGGCTTGCCCGCCGCAGGCGTGCCTGCATTTCAATGCAGGTTCCGACGCTTTCCGCCAGCCTTGTCGCTTTCTAGCTTGCCACAACGATTTCCCAATTGCATCGTAATTTCCAATTGGAAGGGACATCATGAAACTGCAAGACCTCGAAATCATTGTCACGTCTCCGCCTGCACCTGGCTGGGGCGGCCGCTATTGGATCCTCGTAAAGCTCACCACAGACACCGGCATCATTGGTTGGGGCGAGTGTTATGCCAGCTCCATTGGCCCCGAGGCGATGAAACCCGTGATCCGTGATGTGTTTGAGCGCTACTTCCTTGGTGAATCCCCTGAAAACATCGAACGCATGTTCCGTCGCTCGTATTCTTCGGGCTTCACCCAGCGGCCTGACTTGACCGTGATGGGCGCATTTTCAGGCCTAGAGATCGCTTGTTGGGACATCTTGGGCAAAGATCGAGACCGTCCCGTTTGGGCGTTGATAGGCGGATTGATGAACGAACGTATCCGTTCCTACACCTATCTCTACCCGTTGCCGCACCACTCGATGGCAGATTTTTGGACTTCGCCCGAAAACGCGGCCGAGGTTGCAACACATCTTGTCGATCAGGGATATACGGCTGTCAAATTCGACCCCGCAGGGCCTTATACGATGCGAGGTGGGCACCAACCAGCGATGTCCGACATCACGCAATCAATCGCGTTTTGTAAAGCCATTCGCGAGGCCGTTGGGGACAAAGCCGACCTTCTGTTTGGAACGCATGGTCAGTTTTCAACTCCAGGCGCAATTCGCCTCGGACAAGCGATCGAGCCTTACCTGCCGCTTTGGTTCGAAGAACCAATTCCACCAGACAACCTCGCTGAGTTTGAGCGTGTCGCCAATGCAGTCCGCATTCCCGTCGCGACCGGCGAGCGTATGACCACACGCTCTGAATTCCACGCCGTACTGAAAGCTGGCGCGCGCATCCTGCAGCCAGCCTTGGGTCGCGCAGGCGGCATATGGGAGGCTCGCAAGATTGCTAGCCTCGCTGAAAGTTACAACGCTGAGATGGCGCCGCATCTTTATGCCGGTCCGGTTGAATGGGCCGCTAACATCCACTTAGCCGCTGCAATCCCGAACCTGTTAATCGCCGAGACAATCGAAACGCCCTTCCACAACGATCTGATCAAAGGTTCGATCAAGGTTGATAACGGCTTCATTCCTGCCCCAACTGCAGCGGGACTAGGTATCGAAATCGACGAAGACCTTGCCCGTGCGCACCCATACACTGGCAGTCATCTGCACCTCGAAATGCGCGATGACCCTTGCGATTATGTTAACGGGAACTCATTTCAGGGGGGAGCACCCGCAAAATAACGCTTTGCGAAACTCGCATATGTTATAAAATGGTGCTAATGAGCGTCAAGAAGGAGTGAATACACGATGAACACCCATGTCGCGCCACCGGCTGACGAAATGGCAGAGAACGCCCAAGGCGCAGCTGCTTATCTTAAGACACTGGCCCACGAAGGGCGTTTGATGATCCTCTGCCATTTGGGTAGCGGGGAAAAGTCTGTTGGTGAACTCGAAGACCTTCTGAACATACGCCAAGCGGCTGTCAGCCAGATGCTTGCACGGTTGCGCGACGAAGGTTTGGTCGCGCCGCGCCGGGACGGCAAGACGATCTATTACAGGCTTGCCGATGACAACACGATTCAGGTTATAGATTTGCTCTATAATTTGTTCTGCAAGAAAGACTGCTGATTGGCGCAAGCGCCTAGCGGGTCGCCAATCCGTACTGATTGATCTCATCTACTGTCATTATATGGATGTCTGAGGCAGGGGCTGCGTAAATCGTAAACCAGTAGAAATCATCCAATCCCAGCATGTCTTCGATGTATTTTCGGTTCGCCTCATGTTCGGGTGAACCGCGGGGGTAGTCGGTCGCATCCTTCACCCCATCTGACCATGAATGCACGCCGATGATTGCCCCGCTTTCAATCGTGCGGGTTACGCCGGCCAAGAACAAATCAACCCCGCCCGAATGTATCTCGCTATCCGATCTAAGGTGGGTATCCAGTTCCAGTTCACGCACACGATACGCCAGTTCAATCATCGCTTCGTCATCCAGCGATCCTGGCACATCTACCTCAATCAACGTGTTGATATTCGGATTTTCGGCAATGATGGCTTCAAACTGCTCAGGGGTTTTTGAATTAATTTCACCGCTCATCAACAGGGCGTCACCTTGAACTGAAAACTCGGTCGTTGTGACCAAATTCAAAGCCGAAACAACAATCATGTCACAAGAAGCGAGCCCTAAGACCGCAGCAAAAGCAAATCGAATACGCATGGGAAACCTCAACTAAATGGGTCACTTAGCATAAAAAAGGGGCCGTAGCAGGCCCCTTTTCTTTCAATGTGTGGTGCTTTTAACTTAGCGCTTCATCACAACGTTTGCAGGTGCCGTCGTGGGAATGGCTTCCTACGTCCGGCAATACTTTCCAACAACGCTGGCATTTCACACCGTCAGCCTTTTCGAACACAACGCCGACGCCTTCAATCTCAGGCAGACGGAAGGCTTCGGCGGGGCTTGGATCGCCCGTCAGTACCAGATCGGATGTGATGCAGATGTCGTCAAAGTCCACTGACTTCAGCGCTGCCAGCATCTCGGCGTCACGGATATGCACAACCGGGGCAGCTTCTAGCGATGCACCGATAACCTTGTCCGTCCGCTGGATTTCCAACGCGGCCGTCACGGCGCGACGTGCCTGACGGATTTGTGCCCATTTCGCAGCAAGCGGTTCATCCAGCCAGTCTGCAGGGGTCTCGGGGATGTCTGTCAGGTGGATTGACGACGTGTCACCTGGGAAACGCTCTAGCCAGACTTCTTCCATCGTGAAGACCAACACCGGGGCAAGCCAAGTTGTTAGACGCTTGAAAACGATGTCGAGAACAGTTCGCGCCGCACGTCGGCGCAGAGTGTCTCCGTCGCAGTACAAAGCGTCTTTACGGATGTCGAAATAGAAGGCCGACAGTTCAACTGTTGCAAAGTTGAAGATCGCCGAAAACACGCCTTGGAAGTCATAGGACGTATACCCAGTGCGCACCTTGTGATCCAACTCGGCCAAGCGATGCAGCACCCAACGCTCAAGCTCTGGCATGTCGGCTGGGTCTACGCGGTCAGCTTCGCTGAACTCGGACAGTGATCCCAACATAAATCGCATTGTGTTGCGTAAACGGCGGTAGCTGTCAGCAACGCCTTTCAGGATTTCCGGCCCGATCCGCTGGTCGGCGGTGTAGTCGGTCTGGGCAACCCAGAGACGTAGGATATCCGCGCCGTATTGCTTAACAATCGTCTCGGGCACGATGGTGTTGCCAAGCGATTTGGACATCTTGTTGCCCTTCTCGTCTAGCGTAAACCCGTGGGTCACAACATTGCGATAAGGCGCGCGACCTAGCGTTCCACAAGCTTGCAGAAGCGACGAATGGAACCAACCACGGTGCTGGTCGGTGCCTTCCATGTAGACATCAGCAATACCGTCTGCAGTTCCGTCTTCACGGTCACGTAGAACGAATGAGTGTGTTGAGCCTGAGTCGAACCACACGTCCAGCACGTCAAACGCCTGATCGTAATCATCCACATTCACATCACTACCAAGGAAACGCTCTTTCGCGCCCTTTTCGTACCAACAATCCGCACCTTCAACTTCGAACGCCTCGGCAATACGGGCGTTCACGGCCTCGTTGCGCAGCAGGAAGTCAGGGTCTGTTGGCAGGGTGTTCTTCTTGGTGAAACACGTCAGCGGCACACCCCACGCCCGTTGACGCGAAAGCACCCAGTCAGGGCGCGCCTCGATCATCGAGTAGAGACGGTTGCGGCCAGTTTGCGGCCACCACTTTACCTTTTGGTCGATAGAATTCAGCGCACGTTCGCGAATAGTCGTTCCCATCTCGTCCTGACCATCGCCAACGGCCTTATCGACCGACGCAAACCACTGAGGCGTGTTGCGGAAGATGACAGGGGCCTTTGAGCGCCAAGAATGCGGATAGCTGTGCGCGACACGACCGCGCGCGATGATGCCATCGGCCTCAACCAGCTTGGCGATCACGGCGTTGTTGGCTTTGCCCTCTTTGCCTTTGCGGTCAAAGACCTGAAGACCAGCAAAGAACGGTACATGCGGCAAGAATTCGGATTCCTCGCCGACATTGTGGGTCATCCGGTCGATCCAGTTTCGCTTGACGAAGCACTCATAGTCGTCGGCACCATGGCTTGGCGCGGTGTGTACAAAGCCTGTGCCAGCGTCGTCAGTGACGTGATCGCCGTCGATCATTGGCACACCTTCTGCGTAGTCCCAATACGGGTCCAGATCAGCAAATGGGTGCTTAAGGATCATGCCGTCGAATTCAGACGCAGCTACATTGCGAACCCGCGTGAATTCGGTCACTCGAGACTTTGTCAGGGAATCCTCGGCCAAAGTATCCGCGAACAGGTAAAGCTCGCCCGGGTTGGTCCAGCTTTCTTCTTCGGTCGCGTCAACGCGGTAGAGGCCGTAGGCCACCTTTTCGTTATACGCGACAGCTTTGTTCGACGGGATCGTCCAGGGGGTCGTGGTCCAGATAACAACACGGGCCTCGGCCAGATCACCCGAAGCATTCGTTGCCGAAAACGGCACCCAGATCGTATGCGACTTGTGATCGTGGTACTCGATCTCGGCTTCAGCCAATGCCGTTTTCTCAACAGGCGACCACATCACCGGTTTCGAGCCTTGGTACAAAGTTCCGTTCATAAGGAACTTCATGAATTCTTCGGCGATCACCCGCTCAGCGTGGAAATCCATCGTCAGATAGGGGTTTTCCCAATTGCCGGTGATGCCCAGACGCTTGAATTCTTCCCGCTGGATGTCCACCCAGCCCTCGGCGAATTTGCGGCATTCCTGACGGAAATCGACAACGTTCACGTCGTCCTTATTGCGGCCCTTCTTGCGGTATTGCTCTTCGATCTTCCACTCAATCGGCAGACCGTGGCAATCCCAACCCGGCACATAGCGCGCATCAAAACCCATCATTTGGTGGCTGCGAACGATCATGTCCTTGATCGTCTTGTTCAACGCGTGACCGATATGCAGATGACCGTTCGCATAGGGCGGTCCGTCGTGCAGGGTGAACGGCTGGCGGCTGCCGTCTTTGGCCTTGTCGCGTAGGCGTCCGTAAACGTCCAGCTGCTCCCAACGCTCAAGCCAGCTTGGCTCTCGCTTAGGAAGACCAGCCCGCATAGGAAAGTCCGTCTTGGGAAGGTTCAGAGTAGATTTATAGTCTGGGGTTTCGGCACACATATCAGTGTTGCTCCGTCATCATTTTTCGATTGGTTGGTAACAAATGTCGGCGCGGTGTTCCATACGCCTTTGCCCGGCAAACCCTATGTTTCAGAGCGCCGGGTGACTAATTCGAATAATGATGCCGAATTGCCGTTCCATATTGGGGCTTATAGGCTGGGTTTAGTGTGAGGTCCAGAGGGCCCGGATATCCCTGAAAGTTGTTCGTTGCGTAGGACGTTCAGCTAGGGCTAGGTGGTGGACAAACACGAAGGCAGGGCCCATGAAACGCATCGCAATAATAGGAATACTCATTTTAGGTTTGGCAGCCGCTGGATACTATTGGGTGCAATCCGGTACAGGTGAAATGGCTGATGAACCGTCCACCATCAGTGGTTCAATGGTCGAAGTCACAGTGCCTGAACTCACCGGCGCGGCCTTGATCGGCGAGCAGATTTTCAACGCCAAATGCGCAGCGTGCCACGGCGAAAATGCAGCTGGCGTCGAAGGCGCGGGCCCGCCACTTGTGCACATAATCTACGAACCTAGCCACCACGGCGACATGGCCTTTATGCTGGCCCCTCGGCGCGGGGTTCAGGCGCATCATTGGCGGTTTGGCAATATGGCCCCAGTTGAGGGATTGACCGACGGTGATATCAAACAGATCATCACCTATGTGCGGACGCTTCAACGGGCCAATGGCATCAACTAGGGGATCAACATGAAACGCTACTTCGTCGGACTAACGCTTATCATCGCCCTTTCCACAACAGCCCTTGCCCACCAAGGCGCATCTGGCGTTGTCAAAGAACGCATGGAAGCAATGAGCGAAATCGCCGCCAACCTGAAACTGGTAAACGGGATGCTACGTGGCAAGACGGACTACGATGCCGCCCAAGTGACAACGGCGATGGAGGCGATTGCAAGACACGCCGCAGCCCTGCCGCATAAATTCCCCGAAGGGACAGAAGCGGCCCCTAGCGAAGCCGCGCCAGCCATTTGGGAACAACAGGACGCGTTCAATGCGATTTTCGCTGATCTCACTCTCTCCGCAACCGAAGTCGCCGCGCTGGCCGCGGACAAGTCCACCGTCGCCCAGAGTTTCAGCAAAGTAGCGAAGACCTGCAAGGCCTGCCACGCAACGTTTCGAATAGATCGTGAATAATCACCCCCGTTGAAACACACCCGTAAGCGCCCGTTTCACCACATTGCGGGTCTTGGGCTTTTCACGCACCACAAACGGCATAGGACGGCAAAGTGTAATCGCAGTGATCCCGACCCGCGCTGTGAGGGCGCCATTGATAATGCCTTCGCCGAAACGGCGAGAGATTTTGCCTGCGATGGCGCCACCTGCAACCGAGCCAATGAGATCGTCGCCTATCGCTACGGCACCAGTTGCTACGAGGTGAGTGAGAACAGCCCGAACCAATCGCCAGCTACCGACAGTGCCTGAACGTCCGCCATAGATCTGCGCGACGGCGCGAACCATTCGCATGTTTGTAGCCAAAGCAATTCCAATGTCCGCCAAGGCTATGGGCACCAATGCAGTCGTCATCGCAACCCGGCGAGACGCGGATTCGACCTCGGCCAGAGCGGCTTTGTCGAGCGGGTCCATAACCTCGGTTTCAACTAGGACCAGCACGCTTTCGGCATCTAATTGATCAGGCATCCGCTCGTTGACGCGGTTAATCTTCCACGTCAATTCCTCGCGACCGCGATAAAGCGCCATTACATTCTGTGCCGCTTTGGTTCCGTCGTCTCGACCTCCAAGGCGGGCATCTGAGATTGAGGATTGCAGATTTTCGAGCACGCCCAGACGGCGATAGGCTAGGGCTTCGCGTAATGCGACCAGCAACAACAGCGCCAACACGAGTGCGGTTAGGGCGGTGATCACCAAACCAATCGTCGGGCGAGTCGCCAGAAGACCGGTCACAAAATCCCACATCGCGATGCCAACCAAGCCTGACACCAGTGCTGCAAGCGAGGCAAAGAACCAACGACCTAAGCGGCTCATCCGACCACCCGATTTGGCTAGGTGCTGGGCGACAGCAGGCAATGCGGCATCACCAATCTCGGGTACAGGCGGCGCTTCTGCGGGCGAAAGCTCATTGTCTTCCAGATCTATTAGGATCGGACCTTCGGTCATGCTGCGCCTCGCTCCCATTGCAAAAATACGTCGGGCAATTTTTCATCATTTCGGGTGCCATCCGTTTCGTGCATTTCGGTAAATCCTTCACGCAGATAAAACCGACGGGCGCCTTCGTTGGCTTTGAACGTCCAAAGCTCTAACAGCTCTGCACCTTGTTTGGCGGCGTCGAGTAAGGCCTTGCCAACCCCGCGACCCTGCGCAGCATTAGCCACGTAAAGCGCGTTCACTTCTTGCGCGTCCTTTGCCAAAAAACCAACCACCGCACCATCGACTTCTGCAACACTCACCCAGCCGCGATCAATCATCGAGGCGCAAAATCCGATATCCTCGGCGCGGGTGTGAATGCGCGGCATCCAATCCGTCGTATCGATAAACTCGGACATGATCGCGCCAGTCCTTCCAGCATCTGTTGAGCGTGCAGGGCGAATGATCATTTGAATACATCCCCGATTAGGAAATCCGCGGCCCGATCCAACCGGATATGCGGTGGACCCTGCCCAGGTAAAAGCGTCAAAGGCGCGGGTTGAAAGGTGATATCCTTTAGGCCGAAACGCCCCTCGGCCTCTAACACTTCGGTCAATGACTTGGGCACAGTCCCAGGGTGAAAAGCAACCGCACCAGATTTATCGGCGACGCGCCCTTGCACACAATCCAAAACACCTTGTTCGCGCTTCAACTGTGTTTCGATCGTTACCCGAAGCGAGGCCAGCGACATTGCCGCTGTCTGCGCGCCTGCAAAATCCGCCCGATCCCGCGATTGACGCACGAGGTTTTCCATAAACGCGGTCAGGTCAGGATGCTGTTTGTGATGTAGATGATCGACTTTGGTGGCCGCAAACAAGATCTTCTCGACCCGTCGCCCACCCAACAAGCGGGCCAGAAATCGGTTCCGCCCAGGGCGAAACGCTTCCATCAAACCTGTCATCGTATCACGGAGTTCGCGCACTGCAGGACGACCACGGTTCATCGCGCCCAATACGTCGACCAACACCACTTGGCGGTCTAGCTTGGCAAAGTGATCGCGAAAGAACGGGCGCACGACCTTGGACTTATATGCCTCGTATCGTCGCTCCATCTCGCGCCGCAACGTACCGCGTTTGGGTTCGCCTTGAACAGGGGCAAAGGTCAAAACCGGGGAACCGTCTAAATCACTGGGAAGCAAAAACCGCCCTGGCGTACAATCAGACCAGCCAGCTTCGCGTGTTGCGTTCAGATATGCCGACAGCGACTTGGCCATCTTTTGCGCTATGGCTTCGTCATGAGGCTGCGACCCATCCGTCTCGGCGTAAAAGGTCAAAAATCCGCCCGCTTCCGCCCTATTTTCCATCTTTGCGATGGTTTCGGCGCTCCATTCGTCAAAGCCTTTGCCCAATAGCAACAAGTCCAACAGCCACTCACCGGGATAATCGACGATATCGACATGCACTGTCCGAGGCCCTTGAAAGCCGCCGAGAAATCCGGTCGGGTCCACCCGAAACGACAACCGGAGTTCTGAAATTGAGCGCGTGCTTTCCGGCCATTCGGGTTCCGCCCCCGTCATCGCTTCAAGATGCGCCTCATAGTCGAAGCGCGGAACCGTGTCGTCAGGCTGCGGCTTTAAAAAACCCGCCTTTATCAACTCAGCTCCCCGCAGCCCCGGCATCCGACCGCGATCCAGCAGATTGGCCACAAGCGAGGTGATGAACACCGTTTTGCCAGACCGCGCGAGGCCGGTGACCCCTAAACGGATTACGGGCTCAAATAAGGCTTCGTTGACGCTGTCGCCAAGGGCGCTGACCTGCCGTCCGGCATCTTTCACAATATTGGATAAGGCCAATGGGCACCCTTTTCTTTCGTTGGGTTTAACATAGTCAGACCGCGCCGCCGTTTCCAGTCAGGGATTGCCCAGTTGTTCTACAGAGGCTAACAGACGCCCATGCCTCGCTATGCCTTAAAAATTGAATACCACGGAGCCCCCTTTGCCGGTTGGCAACGGCAGGCCGACCAGCCCTCGGTTCAAGGCGCGATTGAGGACGCCTTGGCCAAGCTAGAACCTCGCGCCCACACGATCGGCGCTGCAGGGCGCACCGACGCAGGCGTCCACGCATTTGCGCAAGTCGCCCATTGCGACATGGAGAAAGACTGGGACCCGTTCAAACTTTGTGGGGCTTTGAATTTTCACCTTAAGCCGCGTCCAGTGGCGATCCTACAGGCCGTCAAGGTTGACGACGACTGGCATGCCCGTTTCTCGGCCCATGAGCGCAGATATTTCTTCCGCCTTTTGACCCGACGAGCGCCAGCTACACATGACAAGGGGTTGGTCTGGCAAGTCGGGCACGACCTAGACTTGGAAGCGATGCGCCAAGGCGCCGCTCACCTAATAGGCCACCACGATTTCACGACATTCCGCTCTTCTATTTGCCAAGCGGCATCGCCCGTGAAAACCATGGACGAGATCACCATCGAACAGGTCGATGGTCTATCGGGGCGCGAATTCCACTTCCGACTACGCGCCCGCTCTTTCTTACACAACCAAGTGCGCAGCTTCGTTGGTTCTCTCGAACGTGTAGGCGCAGGCTCATGGGATCCTATCCGCATCCAAAAAGCACTCGAGTCCAAAGATCGCGCGGCCTGCGGCCCCGTTTGCCCGCCTGAGGGGCTTTATCTGGCAGGCGTGGGGTATCCTGAGGACGTTTTTGGGTAGGGTATGTTTGGTCCAGGTTTCCCTAAGCGACGGTCAAGCCAATAAGATTGTCGTGCAAATAGTTGGCAGTCTACCGGATAAAATAACCCGATCGTCTCATTTTGGAAGAATTTGAACGCGTTATTAGGAATTGTTACTAGTTGGAAAATGTTCGCGAAGTAGCATGTTTGATCGAGGCAAGTAGTTATTAGCATGCCAATACAAAGGTTATAGAAAACTCGGCTTTTTTCGAAAGGTATATGCTAGATACACAAAAAAGGCGTGCCCAAAGAACGGCACAATGCCGACGAGCGCAAATGCCTTGGAATATCCCATATGTGCCAGTCTTTTTGCTGCATAGTTCAAGAGAGCACCCATAGACGCCAAAGACACTAAACTTAGCAACAAGACCGTTACAGTTCGAACCGCGTTATTTGAGAATATTCCTACTGTATTTAAGAACAGTATTGCTCCGATCGCCAAAGCATAGATTTTGGCGATCTTTGAAAGGTAGGCAACGTTGTTCAGTTTGACTTGCGTGCGATCGCCTTGAACGGTTTCTTTCTGGAGCAAAATTATCGCAAACGGTGCCGCAATTGCGCCAAACATTGGCATAGCGATCAGAAAGAAGGCAGCGGAGCCAAAAAATAACCGAGAGTAGCGTTGCTCTCCAGCTTTACGGAATCGCTCCAAAGTTTCCTCGGCTTCCGTTATTCCCTGATCGGCCGCTTTGCGGATCCAATACATAGCCTTTGTCTCATTTTGTGAAACGCCATGGCCATTCGCGTACATTAGGGCGAGATTGTATTGGGCATCCGCGATACCCTGTTCGGCTGCCAGATGATACCAACGGACTGCTTCGTTGTAGTCAAGTTGTACGCCGAAGCCATAGTTGTACATGAAGCCAAGGTTGTGTTGCGCGATAGCCAAGTCTTGCTCGGCTGCCAGTCGATACCACCGAACTGCCTCGGAGTGATCTTGTGAAACGCCATGGCCGAAGTGGTACAAGAAACCTATGCCATTCTGTGCTTCCGCATGATCCTGTTCAGTCAGCGGAAGCCATTCCATTAATGCGGTTGAAAAATCTCCGGACTGTGACGCAGCCAGACCTTTGTTATAGTCTTGCGTTGCCCCGATGACGGGCAGCAAAGTCACGAAAGCTGCTATTAACAATTTAAACATGCGATGTCCTCTGGTCGGAAAGACTAACACAAAAATGTATGGGGCTGACCCAGATAACGCGAAAAAGGTGTTATCATGGGAAGCATGCGGAAGAGTCGCTTAAGTAAGTATAAACAGGGTCGCCTGGTCGAGCATTTTGTTGCCGGAACCACGGCTCGAACTGCGGCCAGTTTATGT
>JAQWQJ010000116.1 GCA_029244725.1 Paracoccaceae bacterium | reverse complement strand
CGGTGTTCCAAAGGCCCAATTTGGACTATATTTGAAGGAATGTGAGTGGCGTTTTAACAACAGTGACCCGTCAGTGCAATTATCACAGCTAAGACAATGGGTTAAGAAGTATTTGAACTAGTTATCTGGGTCAGCCCCTAGAATTGTTCACAATTTGGAAACGGCCCTCAGTGAATGGCAAATACAGCGGCAGTGACGACCAAAGCCCCGCCAAATGCCCCGAGGGCCGCCCATTTCAGTTTTGATCGCTTCGACATCTTCGGCGCAGGTTTTTCCTGATTGCTAGATTTCACCAAGAAATCTTCAATCATCTGCGGCAAACGAGGACCAAAACGCGCAACGACGCGGGCTGCTTTTGTTAGGTCTTTGATGACAGCCACTGGCCCGATACTGGTTTTGATGTAATCTTCAACCACAGGCTGGGCGACGTCCCAAATGTTGATACGTTCGTCCAATGAGCGGGCAACGCCTTCGACAACGACCATGGTACGTTGCAGCAAAATCAGTTCAGTGCGGGTTTCCATGCCAAACCGCTCGGTCACCTCGAATAGGTGGCTTAGCAAACGCGCCATCGAGATGCGGGTGGCATCCATACCAAAGATTGGCTCTCCGACAGACCGTAAAGCACGGGCGAATTCTTCGACGTCTTGATTGGCAGGGACGTAACCTGCCTCAAAATGCACTTCTGCGACACGGCGATAATCCCGCTGGATAAAGCCAAACAGGATCTCGGCATAAACGCGGCGGGTGTATTCGTCGATGTACCCCATAATGCCAAAGTCGTAGGCAAGAATATCGCCGTTCGCTGAGACCTTCAGGTTACCTTGATGCATATCACCGTGGAACAAGCCGTCGCGTAGGGCGTGACGTAGGAACAGTTGCAACACGCGTTCGCCAAGGGCTTTTCGATCATGTCCGGCCGCATCAAGGGCGTCATTGTCGCCAAGCGGCGCGCCTTCGACCCAAGACATGGTCATGACGCGTTTACCAGAATAACCCCATTTGACCGAGGGAACGCCAAAGCCAGTATCATTTTCAGTGTTGGATGCAAACTCGGACGCCGCGGAAGATTCCATCCGAAGGTCTAACTCGCCGTGCACGACGCCTTCGAAATGCCTGACGACTTCGGTAGGGCGCAGACGGCGAGACGCTGGCGAGAAGAACTCGACGAATTTTGCGACGAAATAAAAGGCGTCGATATCTCGCTGAAAAGCTTTTTCAACACCGGGGCGAAGGACTTTGACCGCAACTTCTTCGCCTGAAGACTTGAGGCGTGCCTTATGGACTTGCGCAATCGACGCCGCTGCAACTGCATCGCTGAAGTCTTCGAAAACGTCATCAATCTTGCAGTCAATTTCAGCTTCAATAGCCGCTTTCGCCAGCGAGGTGTCAAATGCTGGCAGTTTATCTTGTAGGACGCGTAGTTGGGTCGCGAGATTGCTGCCCACGACATCGGGCCGTGTAGAAATAATCTGACCAAATTTGATGTAAGCAGGTCCAAGTGCAGTAAGCGCGCGCGTTGCGGGCGGCATCGACGTATCGCCACGATAGCCCAGCCACCGGAATGGGAACGCCAAAACTCGGGCGGCAATGCGCAGAGGACGAGGGGCCTCCATTGCGTCTAGAACAAGCCCCATAGCGCCAGAACGCTCCATCGTTGCGCCGGTGCGGATCAGCCGCCAGATATTATGTGGGCCACGCATTCTAAATTTTCCACCCTGAGTGAAGGGCCGCGATGCCAAGGCTTAGATTGCGAAATTTCGCGTTCCCAAAGCCAGCCTTTTTGACCATATCTAGAAAAGTGTCCTGATCGGGGAAGTTACGGATCGATTCCACCAAATACTGGTAGCTATCGCGATCGCCGGCGATCAGTTTTCCCATTTCAGGGATGACGTTGAAGGAATAACGATCATACAGCCATTGCATCCCGTCATTTGGGATATGGCTGAATTCAAGAACCATCAGGCGGCCACCTGGTTTCAACACGCGGAATGCCTCATTCAAGGCTTCCTGCGGTCGAGTTACGTTCCGAATGCCAAACGAGATCGTGTAGACGTCGAACGTGTTGTCTTCGAACGGAAGGGACATCGCGTCACCGACAGTCCAATCAAGGCTTGAGGCCAGATTGTCAGCCTCGGCACGTTTGCGCCCTTCGACCAGCATAGATTCTGTAATGTCGAGGACTGTGGCATGGGCACGGCCAGCGCGATTGATAAAGCGGAAGGAAATGTCGCCAGTGCCGCCAGCAACGTCCAGTAGCTTTTGACCGGGGCGCGGGGCAAGCCAATCCATCATCGCATCTTTCCAGACACGGTGGATGCCCATCGACATCACGTCGTTCATAATGTCGTATTTTGAGGCAACATTGGTAAAGACGCCCTGAACCTTCCCGGCTTTTTCAGCCTCGGGAACGGTTGTGAAGCCGAAATGGGTGGTTTTCTGCTCAGGTTTGCTCATCAGGTCTTGTCGTCCTACTTCGTCACCCATCTTATAGAGTGCCTGTGGTGCGATACAATGCACGAACCTAGGAGGGAAGAGACGATGCCCGAATTACCCGAAGTCGAGACAGTCCGCCGCGGAATTTCGCCGGTCCTGGAAGGGCAGACAATCGACTCGGTTCAAGTGAATCGCCCAGATCTGCGCTGGCCTTTCCCTGAACGGATGGTTGAACGGCTTAAAGGACGTCGCGTTACACAAGTACGCAGAAGGTCGAAATATATTCTTGTTGATCTTGATAGCGGCGAAACCTTGCTGATTCATCTCGGGATGTCAGGGCGAATTTCGGTGTCAAATGATCCATTGGGGCTGTTCGCTCACAATCACCCAGCGGCGGAAAAGCACGATCACGTGGTGATCGACATGCACTCAGGTGCGCGGATCATCTACAATGACCCCCGTCGGTTTGGCGCGATGGATCTTCTTGATACCGCAACGGCTGCAGAGCACCCATTGCTACGGGACATTGGACCGGAACCCCTTGGAAATGGATTTAACCCTGAAGCTTTCTACACAGCAATAAGAACGAGAAATTCCCCACTGAAAACGGCCCTGTTGGATCAAAAACTGGTCGCCGGACTTGGGAACATATACGTATGCGAGGCCCTGTTTAGAGCGGGCATCGACCCGCAGCGAAAAGCGAAAAACTTGTCCAAAGCGCGGGTCGAAAAACTGGTGCCGATTGTCCGCGATGTGCTGAGTGAGGCGATTGAAGCAGGTGGATCAACGCTAAAGGATTATCGCAAAGCAGATGGTGAACTTGGATATTTTCAGCACAGTTTCGACGTCTATGGTCGTGAAGGAGAGGCCTGCAAAACCAGTGGATGCGATCAACTGATTCGACGCATTGTACAATCTGGACGCTCAACTTTCTTTTGTAGGCAATGCCAAAGATAGCTTGATCAGTGCTGCAAGAATGGTAATGAATCGGGCTTGATTGAAACAACGATGGGCAAATCCATGGCCTTTGAGACGATCATCGTCGAAATTAATGATCATGTAGCATTGATCAAACTTAACCGTCCCGACGCATTGAATGCACTGAATCAGCAGCTCCTCGGTGAGCTTTGTGTGGCTTTTGAAGAAGCAGACGCAAATGAGAAAGTGCGCTGCATTGTTGTCACTGGAAGCGAAAAAGCCTTTGCAGCTGGCGCGGACATTAAAGAAATGTCCAACATGAGCTTTGTTGAGGTCAACCGCGTTGACCTGTTCGCAGACGCAACCAATCGGATCGAAGCGATCAGAAAGCCGATCATAGCAGCCGTAAGTGGTTATGCGCTGGGCGGTGGATGCGAGTTGGCAATGGCGTGTGATTTCATCATCGCTGCAGACACAGCGAAATTCGGGCAGCCTGAAATAAACCTTGGCGTAATGGCAGGTTTGGGCGGGTCGCAGCGATTGACGCGTTTCGTCGGCAAGTCCAAATCTATGGACATGAACCTGACGGGCCGTTTCATGGATGCAAATGAAGCTGAACGCTCGGGCCTCGTTAGCCGCATCGTGCCTGCTAAAAAGCTGGTGGAGGAAGCGTTGGCGACTGCACAGAAGATCGCAGAGAAATCCTCGATCTCGACCGCATTCATCAAGGAAGCGGTCAACCGCAGCTATGAGCTTACGCTGTCCGAAGGTCTTTTGCATGAACGTAGGGTGTTCCATTCATTGTTCGCAACCGAAGACCAAAAAGAGGGCATGGCGGCCTTCCTTGAAAAACGCGAAGCACAATTTCGCGACAAGTAAATAAAGTTAACAAAAGCATGATGCGAATTGCTGTTTGCATCATGCGGCGGAACTGGCTATAGCCCCCGTCATACATGCGCGTGCAGCCCGCTTTGGCTAGAATCACTCGGGTTTTGACCGAATGGGTTTGGCATCGTGCAATCGAATTGAAACAAACTCAGACGAAGGTCCTTAACACATGGCAAATTCGCCCCAAGCAAAGAAACGCGCACGTCAGAACGAAGCACGTTTTGCAGTAAACAAAGCCCGCCGTTCGCGCATTCGTACGCATCTCCGTAAAGTTGAAGAAGCTATTGCTGGTGGCGATCAAGCTGTTGCTAAGGCAGCACTACAAGAAGCTCAGCCAGAGCTTATGCGTGGTGTTACCAAAGGCGTTATGCACAAAAACACTGTTGCTCGTAAAATGTCGCGCCTTTCTGCGCGCGTTAAAGCGATGGCATAAGACCACAAGGTTCTAACTTGTTATTGAGGGTGTGCCCATCTGGGGCGCGCCCTTTTTTTGTGCCATTTTGGCTACAATCAAAAAACGACGAGAGATTCTTTTCCACTCGCTACGTGTCAAGGGTCAAAGATATGTTGCCCGCCCACACACTCGCTTGCTAGTTTCGAACCTGCGATTCACTGCGGTTCGGGGATGCCACTTTTAATCACGAGTTTTGATTAAGTTTGCGCTGCTGCAAATGACCTGACCAGCTAATCAACGGCAAGGGCGTCCATAAATGTATGGGCGGACTGCGTGAAGCCTTTTGTGTCTTGAAGGGGTGAGGCCTTTCTCTTGACGCAATCGGGGGGCAATAGACAACGATCCGGCACATCGCCGGGAAAGTTCGTACCGCATCTGCTTGTGGTACAGGCTGTTGGGCTATTGCGTCTGTGCTTACGATGTACGCCGAGTATTCGGTTCAAACTGAAAAAAATGAAAAAAAGAACGGTTGATATGACGCGGGACCAATGGGGACAGGTTCAGAAAGAACTTTGTAAAACAGTAGGGCAAAACAATTTTAAGACGTGGATCGAGCCTCTTGAATTTGGCTCGATTGAAAATGGCGTTGCTGCGTTTGATGCGCCGACGGCATTTCTTGGGAATTACGTTTCTCAGCATTTCGGCGATCAGATTCTATACCAAATGACGGCGGTAGATCCGCAAGTGCGTCGTTTAAAATTCGGCGTGGCGGCGGTTGCAGGAAGGCCCGCACAAACGGCACCAACTTCGCCGGCAGTTCATACCCCTACACCAAGCGCCCCCAAATATGCCCTTCCAAGCGCTCCATTGGACGAACGATTTACGTTTGACAGGTTCGTGGTTGGGAAGCCCAATGAGCTGGCCCATGCGGCCGCGCGCCGTGTTGCCGAAGGTGGCCCAGTTACCTTTAATCCACTGTTTTTATACGGTGGCGTCGGTCTGGGTAAAACGCACTTGATGCACGCGATTTCATGGGAGCTTAAGAAAAGTAGCCCATCGCTGAATGTGGTTTATCTGTCCGCTGAACAATTTATGTACCGTTTTGTGCAAGCCCTACGCGAACGCAAAATGATGGATTTCAAAAGTCTGTTCCGCTCGGTTGATGTGTTGATGGTTGATGACGTTCAATTCATCGCCGGTAAAGACAGCACGCAAGAAGAGTTTTTCCACACTTTCAACGCGCTTGTGGATCAGAACAAGCAGATCATCATTTCGGGCGACCGCGCACCGGGTGAGATTAAAGACATGGAAAACAGGATTAAGTCGCGTTTACAAAGCGGTTTGGTCGTCGATTTGCATCCAACAGACTATGAACTGCGTCTCGGAATTTTGCAGGCTAAAGTCGAGTTCTACAAACGCCAGTATCCAGATTTGGTTCTCGCGTCCGGAGTTCTTGAGTTTCTTGCGCATAGAATCAGTACGAATGTTCGGGTGCTCGAAGGTGCGCTGACGCGTCTTTTTGCCTTCGCCTCGCTTGTCGGGCGCGAGATAACGATGGATTTGACCCAAGATTGCTTGTCGGACGTTCTTCGTGCCTCTGAACGCAAAATTACGGTGGAAGAAATCCAGCGTAAAGTTTCAGAGCATTACAATATTCGCTTGTCCGATATGATCGGCCCTAAGCGGGTTCGTACGTATGCGCGCCCCCGCCAAGTTGCTATGTATCTTGCAAAATCAATGACCAGTAGGTCTCTGCCTGAGATCGGCCGAAGATTTGGCGGACGCGATCATACGACGGTTATGCACGGGGTGAAGCGCATCGAAGAGCTTAAGGCTATCGACGGTCAAATGGCCGAAGATCTTGAGCTTTTGCGCCGAGCGCTTGAGGCTTAAAGCCACCCAACTGAGTATCAGACAGAAAATCTCGCAATATTTGAAAATACGGGTTGAGCAATGCCACTTTTCGGCTAACGTGGCTGTCCCGTAGGGCGATGAGGAGCAAGGACGATGAAGATCAGCATGGAACGTGCAGCACTGCTAAAGGCCGTGTCACAGGCGCAGTCAGTTGTTGAGCGTAGAAATACGATCCCGATCCTAGCAAACGTTCTGATCGAGGCCGAGGGGGAGAGTGTTCAATTCCGCGCCACGGACCTTGATATCGAAGTTGTCGACAAGACCTTGGCCCAAGTTGAACGGGCAGGGGCTACGACGGTGTCAGCCGTCACTTTGCATGAAATCGTGCGCAAGCTTCCGGATGGTGCGCTTGTGACCTTGACCGATGATGGCGCAACTGGACGGCTTAGCGTTGATGCTGGGCGTTCTAGCTTCTCCCTGGCCACGCTGCCCAAGGAAGATTTTCCGGTCATGGCCAGCTCAGAATATGCGTCAAACTTTTCAGCACCAGCACCGGTTTTGCGTCGACTTTTTGACAAAGCCAAGTTTGCGATCTCGACCGAAGAAACGCGTTACTATCTGAATGGTGTCTACATGCACGTGTCGGAAGCTGATGGCGGGCGCGTATTGCGCTGCGTGGCAACTGATGGTCATCGCCTTGCGCGCATTGACGGCGATCTGCCCGATGGGGCTGAGGATATGCCGGGCGTTATTGTCCCCCGCAAAACTGTCGGTGAGCTTCGTAAGCTTCTTGACGATGATGAATTGAAGGTGGCTGTCTCGGTTTCGGAAACCAAAATTCGCTTTGCAACGCCTGAAATTACACTGACGTCAAAAGTGATCGACGGCACATTCCCAGATTACACACGGGTCATTCCAGCGGGCAACACAAAGCGCCTTGAAGTGGACGCGGCCGAGTTTGCCAAAGCTGTTGATCGCGTGGCGACCGTAAGTTCCGAGCGATCGCGCGCTGTAAAGCTGTCACTTGACGAAGACCGATTGGTTTTGTCAGTGAATGCACCCGATAGTGGGGCCGCGGAAGAAGAATTGGCCGTTGCGTACGGCGATGAACCTCTCGAAATTGGGTTCAATGCGAAATACCTGCTGGAGATAGCCAGCCAGGTCGACCGAGAAAACGCCGTTTTCATGTTCAACTCGTCAGGTGACCCAACCTTGATGCGTGAAGGAAACGACACCACTGCGGTTTATGTTGTGATGCCAATGCGGGTCTAACGGGCCCCAATACCCCAAAATTGATGTGAGTTTTGCCCTATTCGGCGATGTGAATTGCCGGAACCGACCTGCGTGTCGAAAAATGGCAAGATCGCTTCGGCTGATTCGGACTTCGGTTATCGGGTAGGATCCTATTGCTGGATTCTGGCCCCATAAAATGAAGAAGTAATCCCGAATGGCACATAGTTCAGGACCGGTTGAGGCTGGTCTTTTTCCAGCACAACAAAGAAATGTTGTTTCGGGCAATCTGTTTGCCGTGGTCGCTGTATTCCTTTGGTCTGCTGGAATTCCTGCTGCTGAGGGGCTGCTTGCGATCATGGACCCAATCTCGCTTATAACAATCCGGATTGGGATGGCATGCTGTGTGATGGTGCCATTGTGGTGGATTGCCGACGGGTCGGCCATCTTTCGCGCCCCTTGGGGTTGGGGGCTAGTGATGGGTGGCGTAACGTTTGGTTTGGGAACGTTTCTATTCTTGCTTGCTCAGGATCTGACTGACGCAATAACAGTCGCGATCGTAGCAACCATCGCGCCCTTAGTTGCCGCTTTTATTGAGTCGTTCTTTGGTCGCCGTCGTTTCACGCGCACGCTGGTTATTGGGTTGGTCGTGGCTTTGTCCGGCGGCGTAATTAGCATCGGCGGCAATTTGACGTTTGAATTTGGTTTTGGTGCACTTCTTGTCGTCATTGGATCCGCATTTCTGATTTTAGGAAGCCACCTTGCTGTTGTGGCGCTGCCGAATTTGTCCCCGATTGGGCGCTCTACGTTGCCATTTGTTGGCGCGTTTGTATTTCTTTTGATCCTTTGGTTGATTGCCCGACCAATGGGTTGGACGGAAATGCCAGACACAATGCTAGGCTTTGACGAATGGTCGATGATGGCAGTTTACGCGATTGGCGCGATGGCGCTGTCTCAAATCTTTTTTGTGACGTCTATCGGCAAAATCGGTGTGACCATGGCCAGCATTCATATGAACGTCGCGCCCCTATATGTTATGCTTATCATGCTTGCCCTTGGTGCTGCATGGAGTTGGCCACAGGCCATTGGGGGTGTCGTGGTCGTTCTTGGCGCAATCTACGTTCAGTCGGGGGATTAAGCGTCCAACTCGGCCGACGGTATAATTGGAAAAAACTTTCCACTAGACCAAAGGCCGAACCAATCATCGTGGTGAGTGCCAATATCAACCAACCGATAAAAGCTTTTTCGATCGATCAGTGCCTCTAGCCCCGCCCTAACGTGGATGTAGGGCGAAGGTTCACCTGTTTCAGCGTCACGCTCGACGCGAATGTTGTTTTCAGGGCCGGCAATAGCGAAGTCACCTACGTTTGTTTCAAAGGTAAGTGTTTGTTGGTCGCCGCTGCCTGACGCCTCGAAATCAACCGCCACGAAGGGCGCATCATCGACAGTGATGCCAACTTTTTCCACGGGCGTTACCAAAAAATATGCGTCGTCGTCCTTCCGCAATATGGTTGAAAATAGCCTTACCAGTTCTTTCCGGCCTATGGGCGTTCCAAGATAAAACCATGTGCCGTCGCGTGCGATACGCATGTCCAGATCGCCGCAAAATTCGGGATTCCACAGGTGAACTGGTGGCAGTCCCTTTTTACCAGAGGCTGCTCGCGCAGCGGTGGCCAAGCTTTCGGCTGAAGGTGATAGAGGGGTTTTTGACGACATCTGGATTCCAAATTGCTTATTCGAACTATGTGCATTCGTGGTCTTTGCCGCAAGGGGATCCCGAGTAAATGCTAGGTAATCTTTTCCGCATTTAGGCGTGGCGATATTGCTCAGCATTCAAGCTTGTCTCCAAAAATTATTGGTAATATAGTTTTACCAATTCAGGAGAACGCAATGGAAATGCCGGCGCCAAATTTAAACGTTGTCTCAATGAAGGCGGAGTTGATCCAGCGATTGTCGCGCGTTTTGAATGAAGATGCGATCATCCACGATGAGGCCGAAACACGCGCGTATGAATGCGACGCCTTAAGCGCCTATCGCTGCCCGCCACTTTTAGCCGTACTTCCCAGCACCACTGAGCAAGTTTCTGATGTTTTGCGGATATGTAATGAATTTGGCGTGCCAGTTGTGCCACGTGGGGCCGGAACGTCGTTGGCAGGTGGGTCCTTGCCGACTGCAGATTGCGTTATTGTTGGAGTTGCCCGAATGAATGAGGTCTTAGAGACAGACTACGACAACCGTTTCGTTCGGGTCCAATCGGGGCGCACCAACCTTTCGGTGACCGGCGCCGTTGAGGAACGTGATTTTTTCTATGCGCCTGATCCATCCTCCCAGCTAGCCTGCGCCATCGCGGGAAATATCGCCATGAACTCTGGCGGGGCTCATTGCTTGAAATATGGAGTTACGACCAACAACCTCTTGGGCGTAACGATGGTCATGATGGATGGCGAAATCGTTGAGATTGGCGGCGCGCATTTGGACGCCTCAGGTCTTGACCTGTTGGGCATTGTGTGTGGATCCGAGGGGCAACTTGGGGTCGTTACGGAGGCCACTCTTCGAATACTGAGAAAGCCCGAGGGCGCGCGACCGGTGCTTGTAGGTTTTGATAGCAACGAAGTCGCCGGACAGTGCGTGTCAGATATAATCAAAGCCGGGGTTTTGCCCGTCGCGATCGAATTTATGGATCGCCCCTGTATTCGCGCGACTGAAGCCTTTGCTAAGCCTGGCTATCCTGATTGCGAAGCCTTGCTGATCATTGAGGTCGAAGGCGCAGAAGAGGAAATTGTGGAACAAGTGGCGCTGATCAAGGGAATTGCCCAGCAGCACAATCCTGTCGAATTGCGAGAAGCAAAAGATGCTGATCAAGCCGCGCGTATTTGGTTGGGCCGAAAATCAGCGTTTGGCGCGATGGGGCAGATTAACGACTATATGTGTCTGGACGGGACAATCCCAGTGTCCCAACTTCCGTATGTTCTTCGCCGGATATCAGAGATGACTGAGGAATACGGTCTGGCAGTTGGCAATGTGTTCCATGCGGGCGACGGAAACATGCACCCGCTTATTCTTTATAATGCGAATACTCCGGGCGATCTTGAGAAATGTGAGGCGCTGGGTGCTGACATTCTTCGACTTTGCGTCGAAGTCGGCGGTTGTTTGACGGGCGAACATGGTGTCGGCATAGAAAAGCGAGAACTGATGCTGGATCAATTTGATCCGATCGACCTCGAAGTCCAGATGGCCGTAAAGGACGTGTTTGATCCCCAATGGTTGTTAAACCCTGCGAAAGTTTTTCCGTTAAGCGCAAGCGCGGCGCGACGGATGGCGGCAGAATAGGGCTCCGCCCCGAGGCCTTCGGCCTCTCCCCGGGATATTTTTGGACAAAAAAAGATGATGAGACCTGAGACTGAGGCTGAACTGGCCAATATTATTTCAACCGCCGAGCGGCCGCTTTGCATAAAAGGTGGCGGAACGCGCGGCGTCGTTGTTGATGGTGAGACACTTGAGACAGGCGCACTGTCAGGTGTTTCGCTTTATGAGCCAGGCGCGCTGACGTTAGTCGCGAAATCGGGCACGAGCGTTAGTGAGATTGACACGCTTTTGGCAAGCGAAGGCCAGCGATTGGCGTTTGAGCCAACGGATAATCGTGGTCTTTTGGGGCTGTCAGGCGAGTCAACGATTGGTGGTGTGGTTGCTGGAAATATCTCTGGGCCGCGACGGGTTCAGGCTGGGGCCTGTCGGGATTTCATGCTTGGCGTACGTTTTGTGACCGGTGCTGGAGAGATCGTGAAGAACGGTGGCCGTGTTATGAAAAACGTGACTGGCTATGATCTTGTGAAACTAATGTCCGGGTCTTTTGGAACGCTTGGAGTGCTGACGGAGGTGTCGTTGAAGGTGCTGCCAAAACCGGAAACCCAAGCCGTAGTCAGTGTTCACAACCTGTCGATTGAAGACGCGCAACAGGCGATGACCGTGGCGGCGACGTCTCCGTTTGATGTTACCGGTGCGGCGCATATTCCCCGTGGGGAAAGTGAACGACCTGTGACGATGATCAGGGTCGAGGGGTTCGAAGCTTCGGTCGCTTATCGTTCTAGGGAACTGACTACATTGCTGGGCGAATTTGGTACCGTAACCTCAGAGACCGATCCACAGATTGTAGATGCCAGTTGGCGCGCTGTACGGGATGTCGAGGCGTTCCATGATAAGCAAGGTGATGTGTGGCGTATTTCCTGCAAGCCTTCAGACGCACCAATGTTGGCAAATAAAGCCGGCGCTGAGGATTTGTTGTTTGACTGGGGCGGTGGCTTGATTTGGGTTTTGACCAAAGCAGGCTCGGATCTGAGGGCTAAGCTTGGGGAATTTGACGGACATGCCACGCTAATTCGAGCGGAGGCTGAAACGTTCAACAACCTTGGTCGCTTTCATCCTGAACCCAGTGGGGTGGCAGTTATTGCCAGCGCCCTAAGACGGAAATTTGATCCTCGTGGGATCCTAAACACCGGATTGATGGGGTAGGGCGATGCAAACGAATTTTACAGAGGCTCAACTTCAGGATTCTGGTACTGCACGGGCGAATGATATTCTAAGATCATGCGTTCACTGTGGGTTTTGCACGGCGACTTGCCCGACTTATCAGGTGTTGGGCGATGAATTGGACAGCCCACGTGGGCGTATCTATCTGATCAAAGATATGCTTGAAAATGAACGCGTACCGGACGAGAAAGTGGTTAAGCATATTGATCGATGCCTATCCTGTTTGTCATGTATGACGACCTGCCCATCTGGCGTGCACTATATGCACCTGGTTGATCATGCGCGTAGCTATATTGAGCAGAATTACAAACGCCCTTTGTCAGATCGAGCGCTGCGCTGGGTCCTAGCGCGGGTTTTGCCTTATCCAATGCGATTCCGAATTGCTTTGCTGTTTGCCAAAATCGCCAAACCATTCAAACGGATGGTTCCCGATGCAAGGTTAAGGGCTATGCTGGATATGGTTCCAGACAAGATACCTTCGGTTAGTCGAAATGATGATCCTCAGCGGTTTGAGGTGCCAGAACGCAAGATGCGGGTCGCCTTGCTGACGGGGTGCGCGCAAAAGGCGTTGGACACTGACATCAACGACGCCACTATCCGAATGCTAACGCGGTTTGGCTGCGAGGTTGTTGTTGCTAAAAACAGTGGGTGTTGCGGGGCGCTGACCCATCACATGGGCAAGGAAAGCGAAAGTCACTCGACGGCCGCCAAAAACGTACGTGCATGGGCGGCTGAAATGGACGGCGAGGGGCTTGATGCGATTGTGATCAACACCAGCGGATGTGGCACGACCGTCAAAGATTACGGCCATATGTTCCGTGAGACTGACCTAGCAGACGACGCAATGCGCGTTTCGGAAATTGCGATGGACGTTTCTGAGGTTCTTAGCAAGATTGATATTCCCTGCGGAAACAAACAGGGTCTTAAGATTGCATATCACGCCGCGTGTTCGTTGCAGCACGGTCAGCAGATCAAGTCTCTGCCCAAGGATTTGTTGCGCAAAGTTGGATTTGAGGTTGTCGAACCGGCAGATAGCCATCTGTGTTGCGGGTCAGCGGGAACTTACAATCTGCTTCAGCCGGAGATCTCGGGCCAATTGAAACAGCGCAAAGTCAAAACGCTTGAAGCTAAAGAGCCTGATATCATCGCCGCTGGAAACATTGGCTGCATGATGCAAATCGGTTCCGGGACGGGGATACCAGTGGTCCATACCGTTGAGTTGTTGGACTGGGCAACCGGAGGACCAAAGCCGCCGAAACTCGCAATGTTCTAGATGTCTTGAAATCCTGCTAGCGCAATCCCATCTCAAATTAATCGGCGATGCCAAAAGGGTCGCCGTATTAACCGCCTGTCCAATTTGGAAGGCATTCTGAAATGTTGTCGCTCATTGGAGGATAACCATGAGACATTTTGATTTTTCACCCCTATACCGCGCATCCATTGGTTTTGACGAAGTTGCCACGATGATGGATCGCATGATGGCCTCGGACGGAGGTCAGCCAACGTACCCCCCTTACAATATCGAAAAAACAGCTGAGGATTCGTATCGGATATCGATCGCGGTTGCAGGCTTTGCAGCGGATGAGTTGCATGTTGAGGTTAAAGAGCGCTCGCTAGTGATCTCGGGCCGCAAAGGCGATGATGCAAAAAACCGTAGCTTCTTGCATCGAGGGATTGCGACGCGCGCATTTAACCGCAAATTCCAACTTGCCGATCATGTTGCAATCAAAGGCGCCAGCCATGAAGATGGAATGCTGCACGTTGATCTTGATCGTCAAATTCCGGAAGCGCTGAAACCGCGCGAGATCGCGATCACAGCACCAGCATCCAAACCAGCGCAGGTTGTGGACGCGACTGCCGTAAATTAAGTCTTCTTCCCTCCCAGAAGACCAAGGGCGCTTTGATCAAATATCAAAGCGCCCTTATTGTTTTTCACGTCGATTTTTTTAACTAGCTACAGCGACTCAATTGGCGCTTATACATTGAGGATCGGTTGCCGACTTCACTGGCCACCCGCAACAGCCACGATTTTGATTTGTGCGAGCCGCGCATATAACCGCCCTGACCTTCGTGATAGGCTAGGTATTGGTGCTCAGCGTTATTCAGCGACACTCCGGCGCGACGTCGCGTTTCGCTCATGTACCAGCCAATAAAGTCTGCTGCATCGTAGATGTTGTTGCGACGACCAGACCAGTTACCGGTCTTGTCTCGGTATTCGTCCCACGTGCCATCCAATGCCTGAGCATACCCATAGGCCGAGCTGACGCGGCCCTTAGGAATAAAGCCAAACGTGTATTCTTTGCGCGTGCGGGCATTTCCGACGAACTTACTTTCTTGATAGATGGTCGCCATCTGCACGTGGACCGGCAGGCCCCACTTGCGTTCTGACATCTCCATCGCCCGCTTATAGTGCGGGTACTGGCGGACGATGCTACACGCATCATCAAGATTACTGGGCGCACTATAGTTGCGCGAGCTGCAAGAGC
Source organism: Paracoccaceae bacterium (assembly GCA_029244725.1). GTDB lineage: Bacteria > Pseudomonadota > Alphaproteobacteria > Rhodobacterales > Rhodobacteraceae > JASMHC01. Next base: position 15,923 of record JAQWQJ010000116.1, on the reverse strand, counting down.
CCAACACAAGGATTATCACCAAAATAGTAGCGCGAAAGAAACTGCTCATATGCCTCTCGCTTTTTTATCTTTTTTTTCACCATAGCGAATTTAAGTGAAATTTGGAATTCACATTTGCCGTTAGGGCAGAAGAACTGCCAGAAGTAGCGGCAAATAGCCGACTGATAGCAACGTCGAAGCAACGACTAAGCCTGCAATATCGTCCGATTGGCGCCCATATTTTGCGGCTAATAGGTACGAGGTCACCGCCACTGGTGTTGCTATTTGAATAACTAAGACAGCAAAGGCGATAGGTTCTAGCGTAAAAAATATCCCAATGATCCAAGCAATAGCCGTGCAGATAACGAACTTTATGATCGAAATGGCAAAAGCAGTGCCCAAGCGATTCGGCGACATGCGCGCAACGGCTACACCAAGTGTGATCAGCATTAGTGGAATCGCCATCTGCCCGACCAAGCGAAGAGCGTTTGTCATAAAGACTGGGGTTTCCCATCCTTGCCAAAGAAACAATGCGCCAAGCAATGTTGCCCCAACGATCGGCTCCCTTAGCGCCTTGAAAATACTACCTCCGCCAGAAACCAACCAAATGCCGAAGGTAAATGACCAGACGGCCATAACCGCAAAAACTATGACCGCGTAGCTTAACCCCACTTGACCAAAAGCAAAGAATGCCAAGGGTAAGCCAAGGTTGCCCGTGTTGCCGAATATAATTGGTGCAACAAGAACACTTGTTTCTTTTTTCAATAACTTAACGCCAATCCAGACCGCTGCAGTCAACACGCCATATGCGGCGATTGAGGCAAAAAGCAGCGACGATAAGGACGTCGTTTCTATCTTGGTTTCCATCAATGAGGTAAAGATTAGCGCAGGCACCGCAAGCGTCATCGACAGCGTTGTGACGAAGTTTAATCGGTATTCGAAACCCGCTTTGACCCAAATGAATCCGATGGATGCAAGAATGAAAACGGGTGCGACGATCTCAAGGACTGTGGCGAAAATGATCACAGACTGTTTCTCCAAAAACGGGTTCTGAGGTTGGACTTTGTGTCAAGAAAAAGGTAATTCTAAGGCATCAGGGGGCTGAAATTATGCTTAAGACACTCGCAAAATATCACTTGGGTCAAGTTGTACGCCATAAGAAACATCCGTTTCGTGGCGTCGTATTCGATGTAGATCCGTTGTTTAGCAACACCGAGGAATGGTACGACGCGATTCCCGAAGAAGCACGTCCTGTTAAAGACCAGCCTTTCTATCATTTGTTGGCTGAAAACGACCAAAGTTTTTATGTGGCTTATGTTTCGGAACAAAACTTGATCGCCGACTATTCAGGCCAGCCAGTAGAGCATCCTGATATCCCAGATCTATTTGGCCCGATTGAAGACGGATCCTACCCACTTCAGTTCCAGCTAAATTAGTACCCAAGCGCGACCCCGTCTTTGCGCGGGTCCGATGCCCCCTCCAATAATCCATTTTCATGCATGTAGATCGCTTGCGCCCCGCCTAAAGGCTTAGCGCTGCGCAGAATATCGTGACCCATTTCGGCAAGCTGAATAGCTGCTTTTACCGACACGCCTTCTTCAAGTTTCAAACGACCCTTCTCAAAAAACGCGCGGGGGTAGTCAACGGCACTCTGCCAATCCATGCCGTGAAGAAAGTGGTTCTGCAGCAATCTAACATGCCCGAGCGGCTGGAACTGTCCGCCCATGACCCCGAATGGCATCGTGACCCGTCCTGTTTCCTTTATCATTCCCGGAATAATCGTATGCATCGGGCGTTTTCGTGGACCGTACTCGTTTGGATGACCGTCAATTAAGTTGAATCCACATCCGCGGTTTTGGAAAAGTATCCCAAACTTCTCAGAAGCGATGCCCGACCCAAAATTGTGGAATATTGAGTATATCAGGGACACCGCCATACGATTTTTGTCCACGACGGTGACGTAGACTGTGTCTTTATGCACCGATTCAGTAAGTGCAGGTGCCGATGCCATGGCGCGATTGGGGTCGATCAGCGCGGCGAGTTGCTTTGCAACATCAAGCGACAACATCCGTTCGGTTGCTGAAACACTTGGGTCCGCGATAAACCTATTTCGGGCATCAAATGCCAGTTTGGTGGCCTCGGATTCGAGGTGAATACGCAAGGCATCATCGGGTGCGATTTTATCCATTTCGAATTGCTCGAGAATGTTCATCAGTAAGATCGCGGTGGCCCCTTGCCCGTTCGGCGGATGCTCAAACAAATCAAACTGTGGAAATTTGCCCGAGACAGGCTGCGTCGGGGCAGTTCGAAGATCAGTGAAATCCAACCCAGAATGATCTCCGCCCAGTTTTTGCAGCGTATCAACCATATCTTGGCAAATTTCTCCGGAATAAAAACCATCGCGTCCTTGGGTTGCGACACGGCGCAATACCTCGGCTTGCGCGGGTGCACGGAATATATCACCAGTCTGAAGTTCTTTATTGCCGTTTGTATAAAAGCGTTGTGCTGTTGGATTCAGTTGGGCGAGCGACCCTACGCAGTCGAATGCAACGCGAGGGGCGATTGGAACGCCCTGTTCAGCATAGTCGATTGCCGGGGCCAAGATGCGGTCTAGCCCCAATCGGCCCCAGTCATTGGACAATGCACAAAACGCATCTATTGATCCGGGGATCGTAACCGCTTCAACACTTCTTTCGCCTATTGAATCCAGTTCAAATGCGCGAAGCTTCTCTGGATTTGCCAACTGGGGTGCCCAGCCGGATCCATTGTATGCGTGAATGTCCTCAGATCCGGCAGGTTTAAACAGCGCAAAACAATCGCCACCTAGACCTGTCATCTGAGGTTCGCATATACCCAAGACCACTGCACCAGCGATAGCCGCATCCATCGCATTTCCACCGGATTTTAAAGTTTCAACGGCAACCTGCGCTGCCAATGGATGTGACGTAGCACACATTCCATTCTGCGCGTAAACCGCAGATCGACCTGGTTGATGAAAACTTCGTGCCATGTGCCGCCCATGTTTTTCCCAAGCCTAGTTAAGGATTGGGTGAAGTCTATCAAATTGTGGGAAAAGGGTCCCCGGTGTCGCATATTGGGTGGGGGCTAATTATACACGGCACCGGGGTTAAGCTTTATGCAGCTATGAACCTAGTTTTGACGGCGAATGGCGGCGTGAATGAGATTGGTTTGTGAAAACATTGGGGCAATTGACCCTGAATCAGCAAATTTGTTCTGAAACTGTGGTCAATGGGATGCGAAATTCCAAATGATTCCCCTGTTCGACCTCGATATAGCGAATATCCTTAGCAAGAGACTGAATCAGGAAAACCCCATAACCACCCTCGGCCAGTTGAATTGACGCTTCGCACGTCAAAGAAGAACTATCTGCAGGTTCGACCAAGGCCCGGTAAACAGGTGCTTCGTCTATAACGCTACACTCAATCCCGTCTGGCAACACTGAGACTGATGATCGTATTCGCTGTTCAGGTCCTAACTTTCCGTGCTCAACAATATTGTTGAGAACTTCAGCCATCACGACCTGAGTACTACTACGATCCCCTTGATCGCCCCGCAAACTAGCCAACCATTGATCCAACTTTTCCTATGCGTCCCTTACTGAAAGAGGGTCGGGTGGGATGCTCAGGCTAATATTTGCAGGCTCATTGTAGTTTTGTGCTGCGCACGCCATCCATGATCCTTTCGTGAATTGTGAAAACCTGATCCATACGCGTTAAAGCAAATACCTTTTTAACGGTCTCACCCATGGTGCTAAGCTCAAGCTTAGTCTCAGGGGCTAATATCTTCATAAGCCCAACAATCGCCCCCAGGCCGGACGAATCTACAAATTCGACCCCGTCGAGATCCAAAATCACGCGATCCCGTCCTTTGGGTACTGTTTTCTGAAACGCATCCTTAAACTGAATGGCACAGGCCGCATCGACGCGTTTCGTGCCAACAGTAATGATTGGGATGTCGCCATATTCTTCAAGTGACAGATTCATGCCGCAACGTCCTTTAGGTTCAAGTACACCAAAACCTAGACGCCAATCGTTACCATTCGGTATGCAAGCGCCAGAACCTAATAGGAGACACCCATGCGTGACGTTGTAATTGCCGGAGCGGCTAGAACCCCGATGGGCGGATTTCAAGGCGTGTTTAATGGCGTACCCGCGGCTGACCTCGGCGGCACCGCCATTCGCGCTGCGCTCAAGGATGCTGGCTGTGACACCGTCGACGAAGTGCTGATGGGCTGCGTTTTGCCTGCGGGCCAAGGGCAAGCACCCGCGCGCCAGGCGGGTTTTGCAGGCGGGTTGGGTGAAGAGGTTCCGGCGACCACGCTAAACAAAATGTGTGGCTCTGGTATGCGGACGGCGATGATGGCCTATGATCAGATCGCACTCGGAAATTCAGAGACTGTTTTGGCTGGCGGTATGGAAAGCATGTCGAACTCACCCTATCTCTTGCCAAAAATGCGGGGCGGCGCCCGTATCGGGCACGGTGAAGTCTTGGATCACATGTTCCTCGACGGGCTCGAAGATGCCTATGATAAGGGTCGTCTTATGGGCACCTTCGCAGAAGATTGCGCCGAGGCGTTTCAGTTTACGCGCGAAGCCCAAGACGAATTTGCATTGACCTCATTATCGAATTCCCTCGCTGCTCAAAAGTCAGGCGCTTTTGAACATGAGATCGCCGCCGTCACGATCAAGTCGCGCAAGGGCGAAACGATCATTGCCGAGGATGAGCAACCCGGTAACGCGCGTCCCGAAAAAATCCCTCACCTCAAACCGGCATTCCGTAAAGAAGGCACAGTTACACCGGCAAACTCCTCGTCTATATCCGATGGGGCTGCGGCGCTTGTTTTGGCTTCTGCCGAGACTGCTAAGGCCAACGGCATGAACATCCGCGCCCGGGTGTTGGGGCACGCAAGTCACGCCCAGGCACCTGGCTTGTTCACAACGGCACCAGTGCCCGCAGCGAAGAAATTGATGGCTCAGATTGGGTGGAACATGGACGATGTCGACCTATGGGAAGTAAACGAAGCCTTCGCCGTAGTCCCAATGGCGTTCATGCACGAAATGGGCATTCCACGCGATGAGATAAACGTCCATGGTGGTGCATGTGCATTGGGGCATCCAATCGGCGCGTCGGGCACGCGGATCATGGTGACCCTGCTTAACGCCCTCGAAACGCTTGGCCTTAAGCGGGGTATCGCAGCAATTTGCATTGGTGGCGGCGAAGGCACAGCCATCGCGATAGAACGTCTTTAATCATCTTTCGTCATGAAATATCCTCGGGGAGGTTCGGAGGGGCAGACAGCCCCTCTGATTTGCCGACAGAGAGACTAAAATGGCTGATTATCTGCTTCTTAAACAAACCATCTCCGCCCTTGTTAAAGGGGAAGCGGACGTCATTTCCTTAATGGCAACATTGGCTTGTGAAATTCACAATGCCGATGATCGGTTTCATTGGACGGGTTTTTACCGCGTTGTCGCGCCGGAATTGATGAAAATAGGCCCTTATCAGGGTGGCCATGGTTGTCTTGTGATCCCGTTCTCGCGCGGGGTTTGTGGTGCTGCTGCGCGTCTCAACGAAACGCAATTGGTTGATGATGTCGAAGAATTCGAAGGCCATATTGCCTGTTCAAGTTCCACAAGATCCGAGCTTGTAATTCCGATAAGCGACGCTTTGGGGAATGTCATTGGGGTGCTGGATATTGATAGCGACCTGCCTTGCGCTTTTACTCAAGTAGACGCTGATGAACTGAAGGCAATATTGACTGAAACATTCGGCACGCTGAATTCGTAAACCTGTCGTGAAAAATATGTTGATTTTTTCATGAAGGTGAAGTTAACTCCCCATTGTTCACCGAAGGGGAGTCGATCGTGCTTGCAACCAATCCATCAGAGGCATCCTCTCTGGGCGCTGATATTCGCGCCCTAAGAAAGGTGCGTGGACTGACGCTAAGCGGTATGGCAGACGCGCTTGGTCGCTCAGTCGGGTGGCTTAGCCAGGTTGAGCGTGATCTTTCGATCCCATCGACGCAAGATTTGCGTAGGTTCAGCTCTCTATTAGACGTGCCTTTAGATATGCTAGTATCCAACCCGCCTGAAAATGATGCAGAGCTCGGTTTCGTTGTGCGGAAGAACGCCAGACGGCAAGTCAGTGCAAACAAGCCCGGATTGGTTGAGGAACTTCTTTCTCCCGATCTCACGGATGATTTTGAAGTCGTCTATTCGACTTTTGCGCCAAACTCGCGCATTTCTGAATCGGTCACACGGCCAACCCAAGAGCTTGGCTATTTAGTTTCCGGCCGCATGTCCGTTGAGATCGACGGCCAAGAGTTTGACATTCACGAAGGCGACAGCTTTCGCATCAGAGGCGAGGCTTTTCGCTGGTCCAACCCCCATTCCGAACCTGCAGTTGCGATCTGGGTGATCGCACCGCCGGTGTATTAAAGGAGCATGGTATGAAAACGGGACATTGCAGTTGCGGGCAAGTCACCTTTCAGTCCGAAGGCCCTTGGCGTGATATTATTTCGTGCCACTGCGAAGAATGTCGCCGAACGACGGGACATTTCTGGGCGGCGACAGCAGTCCCGACCGAAAAGTTGGAAATCACCAACAACGCGGGGCTGAAATGGTTCCGCGCCTCTGACTTCGCGACGCGCGGGTTTTGTACCGGTTGCGGGGCCAGCTTATTTTTCCGCATGGATGAAAAAGACTACACGGCCATTGGCGCGGGATGTGTCGATGATACCTCAGACCTGAAAATGGTAGAAGAAGTCTTCATTCACGAAAAAGGCGACTATTACCCACTTTCAGAAGGCTTAACGCATTCCGAAGGATTTTCTTACGCTTGGAAAGGCGAGGATGAAACCCAATGAATGTCAAAGGTAAATGCGAATGCGGTGCCGTGCGATTTGAAGCCGAGGATGTGCGCGAAACTGTGCACTTTTGTCACTGCAGCCAATGCCGTCGCACAAGCGGGCATCAATGGGCCGCGACACGGGCGGACAATGACAAGTTTCGCTTCATCTCTGATGAAACATTGAAATGGTATGCTTCGTCTGAAATTGCCAAACGTGGTTTTTGTGGCACTTGTGGGTCTAGCTTGTTCTATCAGGTGAACGGCGCAGACCATATCGGCATCGCGGCAGGGTGTATTGACGAACCAACTGGATTGGTCGGCGGCAAACATATCTTCACGGCCAGTAAGGGCGATTACTACGACATCGCTGACGGACTGCCGCAGGTTAAGGATTGATCTGATGTTGGTGACGTTCTTGGCGATGGATACATGGACTTTGATAACGTTCTTGGGGGCTTCGGCTTTGTTGTTCCTGACGCCCGGCTCGGACATGATGTTCGCAATTGCTAGTGGCATGTCGGGCGGCCCAAAGGTCGGCCTTGCCGCAGCTGCTGGCATCTCGCTTGGTATGCTGTTCCACGTTATTTTGGCGGCCGCTGGTCTTGCGGCGTTGATAATAGCCACCCCCGTGGCGCTAGACGTGATCCGCTACGTAGGTGCTGCGTATTTGACATATTTGGCCTATCGCACTTGGTTCGCCGTCGCCGAACTACAGACCGAGGCCATTAAGCCAGACCTTGGACGTGCATTTCGCCGTGGTTTGTTGACAAACATCTTCAACCCAAAGGTCGCGTTGTTCGTCTTGGCCTTTCTGCCTCAGTTCACTGATCCGGCCATTGGCCCGATCTGGCAGCAAATTCTAATTCTCGGGATCATCCTCGCTTTTGGCGGTTTGATTTTCAAATCTATCTACGGCGGATTTGCAGGGGCTATGGCCACCCGCGTTCGCCGCCACGCAAAACTCATGAACAAAATCTCTGCAACTGTCTTTGGCGGCTTAGCCGCGAGACTGGCTTTGTCTTAAAGGAGCCTACTCAATGTCCGATTTTCCAACTAAAGCACGCGTCGTCATTATCGGTGGCGGAGTTGTCGGTACTTCGACGCTTTTTCATCTTGCTAAGAAAGGCTGGACAGATTGTGTCTTGCTGGAAAAGAACGAACTGACGGCAGGTTCAACATGGCACGCCGCTGGTAACGTGCCAACGTTCTCTACGTCTTGGTCGATCATGAACATGCAGCGATACTCGACGGAGCTTTATGCTGGCCTCGCGGAAGAGGTCGACTATCCGATGAACTACCACCAGTCGGGCTCGATCCGTCTGGCGCATACCAAAGAGCGTATGCAAGAATTTGAGCGCGCGATGTCTATGGGCCGATACCAAGGCATCGAAATGGAAATGTGGACCCCCGAGGAAGCCAAAGAACATTATCCGTTCCTTGAAACCCACGACTTAATGGGTGTTTTATGGGATCCATCGGACGGAGACATTGATCCGGCGCAACTTACCCAAGCCCTGGCAAAAGGTGCGCGCGATTTGGGGCAAAAAATCCTACGCTTCACCCCTGCTATTGGCATAACCCAGAAAGAGGACGACACTTGGATCGTTCACACTGAAAAGGGTGACATCGAATGTGACTATGTGGTCAATGCCGCTGGTTACTATGCACAGCGCATTGGTGAAATGTTCAAGCCTTATGGCGGACGAACTGTGCCGATGATGGTGATGGAACATCAGTATCTACTGACCGAGCAAATCCCAGAGGTGGAAGCATGGTCAAAAGAGAACGGCAAAAAGCTGCCTCTGATACGCGACGTCGATGTGTCGTATTACCTGCGACAAGAAAAGAACGGGTACAACCTAGGTCCATATGAGCCAAACTGCAAAGCGCATTGGGTTGAAGACAATGACAAGATGCCCGAGGATTTCTCGTTCCAGCTTTGGCAGGAAGACCTCGACCGGATTGAAGATATTGTGGTTGATGCGATGGCTCGTGTGCCGCTTATGGAAACGTCTGGCGTTAGCAGCGTCATAAACGGTCCTATTCCCTATGCTCCCGACGGACTGCCGCTGATCGGCCCCATGCCCGGCGTCAAAAACGCGTTTGAGGCGTGCGTCTTTACATTCGGCATCGCCCAAGGCGGCGGCGCGGGTAAGGTCATGGCTGAGTGGATCATCGATGGCGGCACCGAGTGGGACATGTGGGCCGTCGATCCACGCCGCTACACGGACTACACGGATCAAGACTACTGCAATGTTAAAGGGATGGAAGTCTACGGCAACGAATATGCCATGCACTACCCCCACCACGAATGGCCCGCTGGCCGCGATAAAAAGCTCTCACCGATCCACGACAGGATCATCGCGGCTGGCGGCGTCATGGGCGCCTACAATGGTTGGGAACGTGCCAACTGGTTTGCTCAGGAAGGCGACGATACCAGCCTTGAGGCCACCCACACTTGGGGGCGATCCGGCCCTTGGGAACAGCGAATTAAAGAAGAATGCGAAGCCGTTCGTGACGCCGCTGGCATTCTCGATCTGCCCGGTTTCTCACGTTATCGTCTACAAGGCGAAGGGGCAGCTGAATTCCTACGCGGCCTCGCGACCGGCGGCATCCCTAAGATCGGCCGCATTGGCCTGATCTACATTGCGGATGATCGAGGCCGCATCGTGACGGAAATGTCCGTCATGCGTTTGGACGAAGATTTCTTCTTCCTTATCACGGCTGCCGGTGCGGAATGGCATGACTTTGATCTGTTGAAAAACCACATGCCACGGGATGCGGCGTTTACGCTGACCAACGTCACTAAAGAGTTCATGACCCAAATCTTCACGGGCCCCAAAACGCGTGACATCCTTGCCGAAATTTCTGACGCTGACCTGACCAAAGGCTGGTTGACCCACCAATCCTCGCAAATCAACGGAACATGGGTGCAACTGGTCCGCGTGTCCTTTGCCGGTGAACTGGGTTGGGAAATCCATACCAAGGCAGATGATACGGCAAAGGTCTTTGACGACGTCATGGCAGCAGGTGCCAAGCACGGCCTAAAACCGTTCGGCATGTACGCGCTAAACTCTTTACGTATCGAAAAAGGTTACCGCGCTTGGAAAGGCGATCTTTCGACCGACTACACCATGCTCCAAGGCGGCCTTGCGCGCTTCGTCAAACTCGGCAAGCCGCAGGACTTTCCGGGCAAAGCGGCAATCTTGAACGAGAAACAACAAGGCATCACCAAGTCCTTCGTCACGCTGATCGTCGAAGCCAAGGATTGCGACGCACCCTACATGTCTTGCATCTGGCACAATGGGGAAATCGTTGGAGAAACCACCTCGGGGGCCTATGGATACCGCGTCAACGCGTCAATCGCCCTCGGCATGATCCGCGCTGATCTGGCCGTCCCAGGCACTGTGCTTGAGGTGGAAATCTATGGCGAGAAATGCCGCGCAGTAGTGCAGGAAGACCAGCCTCTCTGGGATCCTGCCAACGAAAGACTGCGTGGATGACAGACATCACCCTTCTCGACGGCTCGATTGGGCAAGAAGCTGTCAAGCGCTCGGGCGATCGGGCGACACCGCTTTGGTCAACCTCGGTCATGCTGGAAAAACCCGGCGTGATCGAAGGCATCCATCGGGATTATTTTGATGTGGGGGCGACTATAGCCACCACCAATACCTATGCTGTGTTGCCAGATCGCCTGACGACTGCGGGCATGGGCGACAAGCTAGAAGCGTTGCTAGAGCAAGCCTTGGTGGAAGCTGAGGCGGCAAGCGATCCTTCCAAGGGAAACCGCATTGCAGGGTCGCTCGGACCGATCCGCGCGTCCTACAGGACCGATTTCCAAATTTCGTTCGAGGACACGGCCGCGGCCTATCACCAACTCATCACCGCAATGGATCACCGCGTTGATCTTTTCATCATTGAAACTGTCGCAAGCCTTCACCAAACCGAAGCAACTTTGCGCGCGACGTTGGTGGCCAAGAAACCTGTGTGGATTGCCGTCACCGTAGATGATAGCGACGGGACCATCCTGCGTTCTGGCGAGCCTTTGGCAGACTTAAAGCCGCTGATTGATACATATGATCCGCAGGCCGTGCTTATCAATTGCTCTCGCCCAGAAACCGTTGAAGCGGCACTTGAGATTACTCTGTCGTTCGGCAGGCCTTGTGGCGCCTACGCAAACGGCTTCACGCGCATATCCGAGGGTTTTCTAGTCGACTCGCCAACTGTAGACGCGCTCGAACAACGCAAAGATTTAGGCCCAACCGAATACGCAGACCTCGCTATGGGTTGGATCGCCCAAGGCGCCACCATTGTTGGCGGTTGTTGCGAGGTTGGCCCAGACCATATCAAAGAATTGGCGTCGCGCATCCGCGCGGCTGGTCATACAATCCAATGAATAACAATTGTCCGCAAATATCCCGGATGAGTGCGAGAGGGCAGCGCCCTATCGCTCCGGTCCGAGGCGAAGTCTCGGAACCAAAAAAAGGCACATAAAATGGCAGATATCCCCAACAAAGCCCGCGTCGTAATCATCGGTGGAGGTGTCATCGGTTGTTCGGTTGCCTATCACCTAGCCAAGCTTGGTTGGAAGGACGTTGTTCTGCTTGAACGCAAACAACTCACTTCGGGTACCACATGGCACGCTGCCGGCCTAATCGCCCAACTGCGCGCCACAGCCAATATGACCAAATTGGCGAAATACTCTCAGGAACTCTACGGCAACCTGGAAGCTGAAACTGGCGTCTCGACCGGCTTTAAACGTTGTGGCTCAATCACGGCCGCATTGACCGAAGAGCGCAAAGAGGAAATTTTCCGTCAAGCAGCGATGGCGCGGGCTTTCGGCGTGGAAGTTGAAGAAATTTCACCTGCCGAAGTTAAAGCCAAATACGAACACCTCAACATCGAAGACGTGACAGCTGGCGTTTACCTGCCGCTAGACGGGCAGGGTGATCCCGCCAACATCGCGCTGGCATTGGCCAAGGGCGCGCGTCAGAACGGCGCGCTGGTCAAAGAGCGCACAAAGGTCACCGGAATTCGCAAAGCTGGCCGCAAAGTCACTGGCGTCGATTGGGTTAGCGACGATGGCCAGAACCAAGGCCACATTGAATGCGACATGATCGTCAACTGCGCTGGAATGTGGGGACATGAGGTCGGCAAGATGGCCGGTGTCAATGTACCGCTTCATGCATGCGAGCATTTCTACATTGTGACCGAAGCGATCAGCGGCCTTACTCAGATGCCAGTTCTACGGGTGCCTGATGAATGCGCCTACTACAAAGAAGACGCGGGAAAAATCTTGCTCGGCGCATTTGAACCAAACGCCAAGCCCTGGGGCATGGACGGCATATCAGACAAATTCGAATTCGATCAACTGCCCGAAGATTTCGATCACTTCGAGCCTATTCTTGAGCACGCAATCAACCGCATGCCGATGTTGGCCGAGGCTGGTATTCACACCTTCTTTAACGGTCCAGAAAGCTTTACGCCGGACGATGCCTATCATCTCGGACTTGCGCCTGAGATGGACAATGTTTGGGTCGCTGCAGGCTTCAACTCAATCGGTATCCAATCCGCAGGTGGCGCTGGTATGGCGCTTGCGCAGTGGATGGAGGACGGCCAAAAACCGTTTGATCTCGGCGACGTTGACGTCAGTCGCATGCAGCCGTTCCAAGGCAATAAAACCTATCTTTTTGAGCGCTCAAAGGAAACACTCGGCCTGCTCTACGCTGACCATTACCCCTACCGCCAAAAAGCGAGCGCACGAGGCGTCCGTCGCACCCCATTCCATCACGAACTGATGGCCCAAGGCGCCGTCATGGGCGAAATCGCTGGATGGGAGCGCGCCAACTGGTTCGCCAATGAGGGTCAAGAACGCGAGTATCAGTACACATGGAAACGCCAGAACTGGTTCGAAAACTCTGCGTCTGAACACCGCGCAGTTCGTGAGAATGTTGGCATGTACGACATGTCATCCTTCGGCAAAATTCGCGTCGAAGGGCCGGACGCCGAGGCGTATCTAAACTACATTGGTGGCGGTGATTACTCGGTGGCAAATGGCAAGATAGTCTACACCCAGTTCCTCAATAATCGAGGAGGGATTGAGGCCGATGTCACGATCACCCGTCTGACCGAAGCCAGCTATTTGGTGGTCACGCCAGCGGCAACGCGCCTAGCAGATCAAACGTGGATGGAGCGTAATAAGGGCAACTTCAACGTTGTCATTACCGATGTCACTGCAGGCGAAGGTGTCTTGGCCGTCATGGGGCCTAATGCGCGGAAATTGCTTGAGAAAGTATCTCCTGCAGATTTCACCAACGCCAAAAACCCCTTCGGTACAGCGCAAGAAATTGAACTTGGTATGGGCATAGCAAGGGCGCATCGCGTGACCTATGTCGGGGAGTTGGGTTGGGAGATTTATGTTTCGTCTGACATGGCAGGCCATGCGTTCGAAACGCTATGGGACGCGGGTCAGGATATGGACCTGAAGCTTTGCGGCATGCATATGATGGACAGTTGCCGCATCGAAAAAGGCTTTCGGCATTTTGGTCATGACATCACCTGTGAAGATCACGTCGTCGATGCCGGGCTAGGCTTTGCTGTGAAGGCCACAAAGGAGTGCGATTTTATCGGCAAGCAGTCGGTAATAGAACGCAAGGCCAGTGGACCGAAAAGCCGGATGGTGCAGTTCAAATTGACCGATCCTGAACCACTGCTGTTCCATAATGAACCGATCCTTCGCAACGGTGAATACGTCGGTTATCTCAGCTCGGGCAACTACGGTCATACCCTCGGGGCAGCCGTCGGGATGGGATATGTCCCGTGTGAAGGTGAAAGTGCGGCGGAAGTGTTGGGTTCGGAGTATGAGATCGACGTTTGCGGTGTAAAGGTGAAGGCCGAAGCCAGCCTTAAGCCAATGTATGATCCGAAATCGGAGCGCGTTAAGGTTTAGTGATGGAACGGCCCCTCAGGGCGGTAACGGTCCATCACCTCATCCAGTAGGTCATTCGTGATTGCTGGAATGGAGTCTTGCAGGCACGGCAGCAGAACGGCTTTGTTCATCTTCTGTCGTGCACCGCTGGGGTTTTTGCCTGGATCAGGCTGAACGTCTGAGAAACAGTCTATGAAAACTCGCTCAGGAATATCCAAATCGGCTGAAATTAGATCTGTCGGACGGTCACCTTTGGCCAAAACAGGCGAAGTTAAAACGGCAGACAATGTGAGGCCTAAAAAGAGGGTCAGGAATACATAAGGTAAAGTTGTGCGCATCAGATTGCTTTCTTTGCTTGTTCAAAAAGCTAAACGTGGGGCACTCTTGTTTTTGTCGAAAATATTTTCATCGGAATCTGAAATCATCTTATTGATTTGCGTATTTACAAAATAAGCCTGAAAATTTCGCTCAAGTTTTGCGATTTTGCTGCTACACTTATAAATTTAGGGAAACGATGTGGACACCGTCCACGTCCACCATCCCAATTGTACGTCCGGTCATGGATTGCAGTTCTGATTACAGGACAAGACCATATGAAGAAGATGTCTCTGATGAACAGTTCTCGTCGTAGATTATCTGCAACTCGTCTGCATCGTCGTCGTCATCATCATCGTCGTCATCGTCGTGGTCATCATCATCCGATTCATCGTCATCAGATGTCGGGATCGAAGCTAGGATGGCGTCGCAATCCCAGATGTCATCCTCTTCTGGCGTTTCACCAAAGTCAGATATTAGAGCGTCTGAGCAGCTACCAAACGTCGTGTTAGTGTTATATTCGATATCGTCTTTTGCCTCGGCGTGCACATTTGCAATCCCCGAGATGTTTGAATTCATCTTGATCTTTTTTTCAGACGCCATCTGAACACCGCGCAGATCGTCGTTTGACCCAAACTCGATGTCCTCTTCCGCGAACAAGTAGACTGTGTAGCGTCCTTCCAGGCAGTAATCGTCAATTCCAAATTCGATATTTGAGCCGAAATCTATCTTCTTTTCTGCCGCTAAAATGACTTCGTTCACCGAGACGTTAGATCCAACGTTGATTGACTTCGTTGTAACAAAAGCCACGTCCTCTAGGGTTGTCTGTTTGGTCAGATCAATTTCACCGCTAGAAACATACAAAGAATATGGGATGTAGGTGTCATGCTTGTTGAAGTTCGAGATCGATCGCACCGTATATGTCTCAAAATCACCAACGCCAGACAGGTTTCCATCTTTCATATCTGCAATGACCTCGTCGATAAGGTCAATCAGATCCAGATCAAGCGCCGCTTCGAAACGTTGGGTATCTTCGATATCGCTGTTGTTCATACCCTCGACTGAGCCGCCGACATCGGTGCCTATCAATGCGGAACTGGCGAAACTGTTCGAATTCCCTAGCTTCACCTTGTCCGCACCATAGAGGCAAAAATCGCCGTTGAAATTGTTGTTGTTGCCGATTTTGACTTCATCCAACGCAAAAAAACCGCCGTTGATGCATGTCCCGGGTTGGTCAGGCGAACTGTAGGTCGTGTAGGCAATTGATGCGGATCGAATTTCATAATTGCCAAAGCCCGATAGGCTGGAAACGATTGTGTTCAATGCATTGCCACGATTCGAGGACATCGTCGCAATGACGCGGATGGAATTCACGCCGACAACGCTGGCGTAGAAGTCATCCGCGCTTGGCTCCCAGACGCCGAATTCAATATCGTTGGCTCCGATGGCTGCGGTATCGTCGTCGCCAAAATAGAGTTGCGCAATTTCCAGGCCGTTTTGAAGAGCAAGGCTTTCGTCTGGCATCGCCTGCATCGCAGCAAGTGCAACGGCGTCCGTTGCGCTTTGCATTTTTGCCTTTGCCAGTCCGATATTTGCATACTCAACCGTGACGCCCAGCATGGTGAACATGCCTGCGACGAACATCAGTGAGAAAGGAGTGACCCAACCGTCTTCATCTTTGATGAAATTATTAAAGGGGCTGACCCAGATAACTAGTTCAAATACTTCTTAACCCATTGTCTTAGCTGTGATAATTGCACTGACGGGTCACTGTTGTTAAAACGCCACTCACATTCCTTCAAATATAGTCCAAATTGGGCCTTTGGAACAC
>JAQWQJ010000115.1 GCA_029244725.1 Paracoccaceae bacterium | reverse complement strand
CGGTGTTCCAAAGGCCCAATTTGGACTATATTTGAAGGAATGTGAGTGGCGTTTTAACAACAGTGACCCGTCAGTGCAATTATCACAGCTAAGACAATGGGTTAAGAAGTATTTGAACTAGTTATCTGGGTCAGCCCCTTGATCTTTATTCCAGCTTTCCTCAAAAAAACCGCGATGATCGCCGTGACGCTTGGGCGTTATGATCAGAACGCCTTCAAGCGTTGTTTGGTCAACTTGCAATTGCTGCATCCTGCTCGGGTAAAATGGTTGTTCATCGGTTTGATGAAGGATCGCAAAATGGCACGAAAAAATCCAGCCTTATTAAGCGGTTACTTTGCGGCTTCGTCCAAACCCAAAATATCTAGGGTGGTGCTTTCCTTACTCTACCCATGATTGCAATTCAACAACCCAAAACTTACGGTAATCGTGATTTCGCAATCGAATCTTTTTTATGTTAAAGTAATTGAAAAGCGTGCAGCCAATTGGTCAGAAAATTCCCCCTATTAAAGGCAACTGCAGCGGTCTTTTGTACCGTTCTTACGGTCGGTTGCGTCCCGTCTGTTAGTACGCTGGTTATTACTACGACGACCAGTAATCCGGCATGTGATGGTAGTGGCGTTACTTCTGGTTCTGGGGCGTTTAGTTTAGGAGGTTCTGGTGGTTGCATCACATCGGTAAGTTCAGCACTAGAATCCAAAGCCAATGCAATCCGAAACAGCGATCAGTACACATATCAGACAACAACTCACGGCGTTGGCGGCTCGACCATAAGGTCAAATTCGCTTATCGCGGGTGGCTTTGAATATGCGCATGCACTGGATCTTACGGGTGCAGAGCAAATTATCGCTATTCACGACGCGGGATTTAACCCGACCCACCTGGAGCTTTTGGACAAGTCCATTGCCTATGGTCATGGCACGACCGAGGCAACCATAACGAGGGACAGCCACGGCACGGCCGTTGCCGGACTGGCCGCTGGCTCTGCAAAATGGGGGCGAACGATCGGGGCAGCGCCGAATGCATCACTTTACTTTTCATCTTGGGCTGATGGAGCTGACCACGTTTCTGTAACTGACGCCGAATCTTTAGGCGCGATCGCACTAAACAATTCTTGGAGCTATATTTGCTCGGGGGATCTATTTGATGAATGCGGCATCAATGATTATTCCACTAGCTTCATAAGTTCGACACATCGAAATGCTTTCCTGAACTACGCTGGTGACGAAGGGATCGTAGTATTCTCTGCGTCTAATGAGGAAACCCAAACACAAGCCACATACATGGCAGCTTTGCCTGTTTTAATACCGGTGCTAGAAGAAGGTTGGTTGGCAGTTATCAACGTCGCACGCGATTACGATACTTCAGAACCCGATCTTTTTGACGATACAAACATCGGCCTCATGTCGTCGGGCTGTCTAGAGGCCGCGCGTTGGTGTGTGGCGGCAGATGGCACCTCTTATATTGCCGCAACCAAATCGGATAAATATGAGCTCGGCACAGGAACATCCTACGCGACCCCACGCGTTTCCGGGGCAATTGCTATATTGGCTGAAGCGTTCCCCAACCTTTCCACAAAAGAAATACGCAATCGGCTTTTGATGACGGCAGACAATGCCTTTTTCGCAGCCGATACGACCCAAATTCAAACCCTGAATTTCCAAGGTGGCCTAAGTCACGACTACCATTGGGTCTACGGGCACGGGTTTATTGATTTGAAATCCGCTTTGCTTCCTATCGGAGGCGCGACGACGACCGCAAAAGGGTTGGTAATTAATATCTCTTCGCCGGCCATTCATTCGATTGGCGCCAGCGGAGATGCTGTGCAAACAGCTTTGTCCAAACACACGCTGCACTCAACGGACGCTATGGGTGGAGAATTCAATATTAGAGGCGACGCACTCGCGGCAACTCATACCGACATGGGTCGCGCACAGCAAAACTTAGCCATTTTGGCAGCATTTGGGTTGCCAAATTCAGTCGTCGCCTCGTCGCCCTTTGATCAACAAGCTGGTATCGAACTACCCTTTGAATTGACTTCAAATACGGAAATGGATCTCAAGCTACCGACGTCCGACATCGGACCTATCGCGATAAAACTGGCTACTAGAACGCCAATACAAAAGGGAAGTTTGATGCTGGGCGTTAGCGTCCAAGAGGACAATTCTTCGCTTCTTGGCTTGTCAGTCGGTGATTATGGATCACTAAATTCAATGCAACTTGGGATCCAAGCCGCCTATTCGATCGACCTAAATGATACTCAGAGCTTTGAACTTGCCGGTCATACTGGCAACGCTCGCACTCAGACCAGTGGCTTTTTTGATGATATCGAAGACGTATCTTTTGCTGGATTTGGCGTTAAGTTTTCGCAAGCAGATACGCTTTCGACAGGTGATCTGTTTTCAATTTATGCCAACCAACCAACGGCGATCACGTCTGGATCAGCGCATATGACATTAAACTTATCCAGCACCGGTGGCACAGCCCAATCAACGCAGATTAATTTGCCGCTTTCGCCAACTGCACGAGAAACAGAGATCGGCGTCGAATATTCGGCGCAAGGTTTTTCCGGCTCAAGCTGGATAGTCCAAGCATCGACGCGTCTAAACGCCTCAAACATCGCGAACAACGACATAGGCAATTTACTTCTGGGCGTAAGAAAGCAGTTTTAACTGCCGATCAATTGAATCAGCTTGTGAATGCCCTCGACATATCCAGCGACGCCCTTGCCGACAATAATGTGATCCGCGCGCTGCGACACATATGAGAAATGTCGAAATTCTTCGCGCTGATGAATATCAGATATGTGAACCTCAACGACTGAGGCTTCAAACATGTTCAAAGCATCTAAAATGGCAACTGACGTATGAGAATATGCAGCGGGATTAATTAGAATGCCTGCATGAGTATCACGAGCCTCTTGTATCCAGGTCACCAGTTCGCCCTCATAGTTAGACTGGCGAAAATCTAGGGTCCCCCACTCACCGATCGCATCGCGGCATTTCCGTTCAACGTCGGGCAACGTATCGGCTCCGTAAATTTCAGGCTGTCGGGTACCCAACAAATTTAGGTTCGGACCGTTTAAAACGAGGATAGATTTGGGCATTTGCTTTCCTGAATAATCTTTTACCGCCATAGCTTTTTGCGGGGTGTGAGGTCAAGAACAGTGGGCATCAGTTCGATTTTCATTGAGGTCAATTGAGAGCCCATAATTGCCAGTTCAAATTCTGAACTTGGTCAGGGGCAAGACAAATTCACCGATGTAAAACGTTACATTTTTTCAATGCTACAAAGCGAGGGAACACTGTTGATCAGCTTAGAAATTCCGTTCGCTATTTTTTAGGGGCTGACCCAGATAACGCGAAAAAGGTGTTATCATGGGAAGCATGCGGAAGAGTCGCTTAAGTAAGTATAAACAGGGTCGCCTGGTCGAGCATTTTGTTGCCGGAACCACGGCTCGAACTGCGGCCAGTTTA
>JAQWQJ010000114.1 GCA_029244725.1 Paracoccaceae bacterium | reverse complement strand
ACATAAACTGGCCGCAGTTCGAGCCGTGGTTCCGGCAACAAAATGCTCGACCAGGCGACCCTGTTTATACTTACTTAAGCGACTCTTCCGCATGCTTCCCATGATAACACCTTTTTCGCGTTATCTGGGTCAGCCCCAATTGTTTTGTTCGATCCGATCTATCAAACTAGGGACGAATGGTGGAACGCTCTAAGCTTGAGCAACCCACAAACTCACAGTTATAGTGACCTGAAAACATTCTTACTTTTCCTCACTCTTTGGCCGAAACTCATTGCGCTTGCATTGGCCTTAAAGTTTTCAAAGACGACGGCAGAAATTACCTATTTGGACAGAACGTAGGATAGGTTTGCAAACCACCCCTCTCAACCTCACACATCCGGAGGGTTATATACCCACCCTACTTTCCGAACACACCCGCCGTCACCATCCCCGCATCCACACGTCCTAATCGGACATCGCGGTGGATCGACGAATACGGCCAATCGGTTGGGGTCTTACACAACCCTTGCTCCACCGGATTGATCCAACAATACCGGATGTGATTGTCGAAATCGCGTTGGTCGCGGATGTGGTGCTCGTAAAAGCGGCGTTGCCAAACCCCGACCTCGCGTTTGTTCCCTCGTAGGCTGGGCTTCAGCCCCGCATAGCGACCCGTTTGAACAACCGGTAAATCCATTGGCGGGCTTAAGCCCGCCAATGGAGACCCATGACGAAATGCGCCTTCATCGCTGCAATGCGCGTAGAATAATTCGCATCCCCCTCAGGCAACGTCCAAACCGCATGCATATGGTCCGGCAACACCGCCCAAGCCTCAATCCCAAACGGACGGCGTTTGCGGGTTACGGCGACGGCGTCTCGCAAAAGATCGATGTGATCGACCAAAAGCGAGCCACCCCGCTGCGCGAGGTTGAACGTGAAGAACACCGACGCTCCTCCAACATGGGGCCGTTTATAATTCGACATTCACGTAACGTGACCTGCAACGGTTAACAAACCGCCCAACACACGACAGGTTGATTGGCTCGTGATCGCGATTTGAGCGACAAGCCCTGTATGATTAAATCTGCCCTTCCCGCCATTATCGCCTTATTCGTACCCATCGCCCTAGCGTGGTTTGGTCTTAGCCGAATTCTTGGCGCGCATCCGTACTGGGAAGTGCAGACAATCGCCATCGGGGCGCCTATCGGATTAGCCGCGGCGTTCGGTATGTTTTTCGCTGGTCTGAACCGCAAAGTGACGGCAATAACGTCAATTGCGCTGCTTTTGGGGTCAATGGCAGGGGCAACCTATGGCAAGGCCGTGTTCGTCGCCTCATATGCTGACGACCGGTTCGCGGGGCAGCTTTGGTATTTTGGTTGGATAGCTGTAGGCACCTTCACTGCGGCCACTATATTCGCACTATTGCACCGCCGATAATCGCCCAAATACCGGCTGATATTGAATAACCCTCGACTGAGGCCCTAAACATCCTCAAGATCAAGCCAGCCCGATGGTTCGGATATCACCGTTTGACACCGAACAATGACGCGCTGGCGATAATCGGATAATATATTGGCTATACCCCGCAGAGGCGGACAGAAGGAGCAACATAATGAAGCTACTCATCACAGCAGCGGCAACGGTTCTGATCGCAACACAAGCGTTCTCAGGGACGTATGAAGTTAGATGCCACACTGAAACCGTTCCATATCAAGAAGCGGTCAAAGGCGGCTCTCCGGAAGAGGTTCTTGGCGGTGCAATCATTGGCGGTCTACTAGGTGGCGCGGCGACTGACGACAACGCAGGCGCGGTAGTAGGCGCGATTATCGGCGGCGCATTGGCGAACGAAGGCGGAAGCAAGACAGTAACTCGATATCGCGAAGTTGAGACATGTTCGAACGTGTTCATCCCTGAGCGCGTGACAAATGCCGCAGAACTCGAAAGTATCCTGCTTGACCTAAATGATGGTCGTGGTGTCAGCCGTGAATTGATCATGGATGTTCAATACACCATCGGCGTGGCGTATGACGGCAGTTGGGGTCCGATGTCTCGCCGTGCTGCAGACGACTATCTAGCAAACCTTGAGCCTGAAGCCATGGAAAACAGCCCTATGTTCTCATTGGTTGTGAACGATGTGGTGATTGTCAGCTCACCGGATGTTGGCGCCATCGACGAGATTAAAACAGCGCTCTACCAAGCAGGGGTTGCGTCGCAAATATTCGTCGATTTGCAATAGGATTGTGGGGCCGGCGTTCTAAGTATCGCCGGCCTTTTTGGCTCTAGATAAGGGCAATTGCATTATTTCTCGCCTATTCCGAGAACTGTTCTACACTCTCTCTACCGTAGCAGGAGAGAAAGCATGAAACAAAACCGCTCAAAACTAAATGCACTCGTTGGGGCACTCGGCGCCGTTTTCGGCATGGGAGGCTATGTCGGGAACTTGTATTCGAACAACATCGCAACATTTGGCATGATGGCGATATTTATTCTTGGGTTCGCAATTGTGCACCTTATGACCAAGGAAGACACCTAATCTGCCTTAGCCCCTCATCGTAACATTCAGGGCATCTAGACGCCCATGGGTCTTGTGCTATGACGCGCGTGAACACTCTCACATTGGGTTGGGACATTCCCGACCCAGCGCGCCATAGAAACAGGACCCTGCCATGTCATCGACCAAACGCATCGCGCTTTCCAGCGATCACGCCGCTATTGATCTTCGTCAAACGATTGCTAAGCATATTTCAGAGCAAGGATATGAAGTTGTAGACATTGGCCCTACGACACTTGAAAGCACGCATTATCCCAAACACGGGGAAGCTGCGGCACGTCTTGTTGCCTCTGGCGACTGTGACCTCGGCGTTATCTTTTGCGGTACTGGTCAAGGCATTATGATGGCCGCCAACAAAGTTAAGGGCATCCGCTGCGGTGTTTGCTCTGAGACGTTCTCGGCCAGTATGATCCGCCAGCATAACGACGCAAACATGTTGTCAATCGGCGCCAGGGTTGTCGGCGAGGGCTTGGCACTTGAGATTGTCGATGCATTCCTAGGTGCTGAATTTGAGGGCGGTCGTCACGGAACGCGCGTCGACATGATTACCGATATCGAAGAATAATCCCTACGTTACGGGACGGCACAATCTTGCCCGCCCCTTCTCATACGTTAGAACATATATTATATCTCGAATATAACTTATTCGGGAGAGACCCATGTCTTACACAATTGATCGCCTTATCTCAGACGCAGACTTTGACACCGTTGATACACGCGCCCGCAAAGCCCTAATGGATGGTGGTTTCGGCGTTCTGACGGAAATCGACGTCAAAGCTACGATGAAGAAGAAAATCGACAAAGACATGGATGACTATCGCATCCTAGGCGCCTGCAATCCAAACATGGCATGGCATGCCATCGGAATAGAGGCCAAAGTCGGAACTATGCTGCCCTGCAACGTTATTCTGCGAACTGTAGACGGTGGAGTTGAAGTTTCTGCCGTTGATCCAACTGCCTCAATGTCGGGCATCAAGAACGCAGAACTGTCTGCGGTTGCCAGTCAAGTAAAGCAAATGCTTGAGAACGTCGTGGCGGCGATCTGATCGCTCCTTTTTAAAGTTGCGAATACGGAGAGGATGACCAGCTTTGCTTTAGTTCCTTTTATTCGACTGGGAAAACCGATGGAATATTGAAACAAATATGGCATCGAGGCTGATCGGGCAAACGCGTTGTGGCTTACGCCATTTCTTGTTTAGCTCAGACTTGCTTCTGACCAGGCGCAAAATCGGTGTTCTCAAAGCCACGTTAGACTGCACTGGCAGAACGACCAGTTGCACTTGCTTTACCGACGGTTTCGAAACTTAGAACGGTTGGACTTTAAATGTGGTCCGCATTTGCAAAGGCAGAAACATTCGCCGCCTGCCCGTGCCACAATGGATGGAATGCACGGCGGCTGTCAGCTAACAAGACGCCAATTTAGGGATAAAAGGCTAAGCGATCGACGGTAAATCTAAGGAACTGACTAAATTTGAATAAAAATTTCAGAGCATTTTAACGACGCTTTCATAGTTTCGCCTCAATTCTTTGGTCAGTTGTATGGATCAAACAACGAGGCGAAACATGGCAGCAGCTCTTATTATTCCCGCATCCCTACTGGGTTTCGTCACTGCGTTAGTGCGCTTGCTTGCTTTTAACGCTAACTGGACCGAGGCTGCGTTGACCTATTTATTCGTTTGTGCTGTCGTCCCTGCATTGATCCTTTGGGTTGCCAAAACTTCTGACATGCGACGTGAAGGTCAGACACCTATCGGGCTACCAGCACAGTAATCCACTCAAAGTTCACTCACCGACCCTCTGCGCCCCGCTTTTGGGGCGCGTTTTCGTTGATATTCCGTTAAGGTCCGCCTAGTCTTGCTCAATTGCTCGTGATCCGCTGCCAGGGTCGCTTGAGAAGGGCTGGGGATGGCGCATAGCCAAACAGAAAATTCCGCAAAGCAGACTACAGATATTTCTGTGTCTGAAGGGTTTGAGGATTTCCTTGCCGCTCAAAACCTGACCATCGCAGCGACGTCCTATCAGTCAGGCAGACTTTATCTAATGGGCCGCCACCCAAATGGCGGACTGGTTCTTAGCGAAGAATATTTCCGCAAGGCTATGGGATTGCATGTTGCCGGCAACACACTGCGTCTTTTGTCCGAGGGTCATTTGCTGGAACTCGTTTCAAGCCAAAACCATGGATCGATTGGAAAAACATTTACGCCGGCCAAGCTGCACCCAATTGGTGACGTCAGCGCCCATGATCTGGCTGTTACAAACGACGACCAAGTGGTTTTTGTGAACACCCGTTTCAACTGCCTCGCCACTTTGTCAGAGACCGAAGGCTTCACCTCGGTTTGGTCGCCTCCGTTCTTGCACGGCGCACAAATGGGCGACCGCTGCCATCTAAACGGATTGGCAATCAAAAACGGCAGCTCGGCATATGTCACTGGAATGGCGCGCACATGCCGCGTGAATGGATGGCGGCGTCATCGCACCGACGGCGGGTTTGTTATGGAAGTCCAAACAAACCGCGTCATCTGCGAAGGCTTATCCATGCCCCACTCACCACGTATCCATGACGGCGTTCTATGGGTCTGCAACTCAGGAACAGGTGAACTTGGCGTCATTGATCGAGATAGCGAGTGCTTCATCCCGTTGGCTTTCTGTCCTGGCTTCATTCGCGGTTTGGCCTTTCACGGGCGTTATGCATTCGTTGGCTTATCTCGTCCGCGACATGCGCGTTTTGAGGGGCTAGCGCTTCACGATAACCTCAAAAACAGCGGCCAAGAGCCTTGGACTGGCGTCCAAATCATTAACACCCAATCAGGGAAAATTGTCGGCTGGGTAAAAATCGACGGCCCCGTGACCGAACTATACGACATCGCAATCCTGCCAGAAACGGCTTTTGCAATCGCCGATGGCATGCCACCTGAGGCTTATACGTCGTTTCCCTCAAACGAGGATTTTGCGCCAGAACTTGCGATTTCTGCGCAATAAAAAATGGCCGCTAAAGCGACCCCCAATCTTCTTGAATGTTACCACTGCTTATTCGGCTGCATCCTGCATGTCATTGTCGATCTTCTCAAGCGCACCTTTTGCTTGGCGAATACGAACTGAGTGAACCTGTGCTTTAGCCAAATCTTTCGTATTGTTGACTTTTACCCGACCGAATGGCTGTAAATTCATCTCTTGACCACGCGATAAAGTTTCGCCCAGAACGCCAAGCATCGCCTCGACAACAGGTTTGACGTCTTTCTTTTTCATACCTGTCCGTTCAACCACAAGGTTGATCAGGTCAGGTTTCTTCATCTCGGGATCAGTCAAATTCGGCTCCACCTCTGTTACAACGGTAACCACAGGGCTCGGAGGATTGGCAGCCGCTTTGCTAGCTATTTTGCGACGGACTTCGCCTAATACTGTCTTGTTCATTGCTCACCCAATTGCCGTTTTTTCGTTCTTTTAAGTAACCCTACACCCAACTCCACCCGTTTGATAAGAGGGTAGGTGTGTTTTCTTAGCGTCAGCCCGACTGTTTTTGTGTCAAGTGACGCGTTAGCTTAACTGCCAAGATTACCCAAGGTAAAGCGTGCAACAAAAGATCGAAGATATCAATCCCTTGATTCAACTCCCCCGCGAAAAGTAGATTCAATTTTTCCCAAATGTGGGGTTCGGGGGTGAATGGGGCCAATCCAAGCGTCAGGCAAATGATGACGGCAAAGGGCCAAGATATAGAATCAAGCAACTTCATGCCGTCATATAACGCGACACATTCAGAACTTGCAATATAAGAGAAGAAGTGGCGCGGTTGACGGGGCTCGAACCCGCGACCCCCGGCGTGACAGGCCGGTACTCTAACCAACTGAGCTACAACCGCGCATCTTCAGCTAGGACATTCAGGGCAGTGGTGGCGCGGTTGACGGGGCTCGAACCCGCGACCCCCGGCGTGACAGGCCGGTACTCTAACCAACTGAGCTACAACCGCTCACTGCCGCTTGATGTCCAAGCGTGAGGCGTGTCATATGCGGACCTTGCAGACCCGTCAAGCGGACTCTGGTGATTTTTGACAGGAAAGATTGGCGTAAGGCCAATGGGTTGATTTTCAACCCCCAAATCCTACCCAAATCGCCGCTGCTCGCCGTCCTTCAACAGGTAAACACAGCCCTGCCCGCCGTCCATATCCTGCATTCCATCAGCATTAAGACCAAGATACAGGCCACGCAAAACCCGAGACGTAATTCCATGTGTGGAAATTATGCTTGGTCCTGTCAATTCATCCAAGAATTCTTGCACTCTGTCACACATGGCTTCAAAAGTTTCACCCCCAGGTGAGGTGAAATTCCACATGAACGGATTGTCAGTTTTAGACGCGCCAGTCATCTCTTCAATCTCAGCCGTTGTGCGCCCCTGCCAGTCACCGAAATGCACCTCTTGCAAACGATCGTCGATCTTAGCGTCAAAGCCTAAAGGCGTCAGCGCCAACGAAGCCGTCTGCTTTGCCCGACCCGTAGGGGAAGAATAGGCCTGCCACGCGCCCTCTTGCACCAGTGGGCGCAATAAATCCGCCAACCCTTCTGCTTGCTGCCGGCCCATCAAAGTCAGCGGTGAGTCGAGCCGCCCTTGATGGATACCCTCACGGTTCCATTCGGTTTGGCCGTGACGAAAGATGATGAGAGGAGGATGGGGCAAGGAGGCTCCGTACCGTGGGTTTCAAACTCACCATGTGCCGCGTGTTCGGGATCGTCAACGCCATTTCGCCCGAACGTAGGGATGGCTGCAATGGCGTACTGTTCATGAGGGCCGAGAAGCGCGTTCAGGCCAGGCGAAGTCCAATAACAAGCTTCTAGCAAAGTAGGATCAATTTTTGATAATCTGAAATTCGGTTGGAAACCCAGCGAGTTCTCAAACTCCAAGCAACTTCGCCAATTACCAGAATAAATATGCTCGCGAAAATTCGAAAACCGAGCTCAAATTCGTTCGCTTTGCAACCATTCAAAGGCCAGCAATTCATAAAGCCAGTATCATTGAAAAAAGCGCGCAGCCTTTCGACTACGCGCCCTTTTAAATCGTAGGGTGGGTTTTTAACCCTCCGCGTTTAATGGGCCAAAGGCTTCGCTTCACCCTCAGCCGATTTCGCCAACGCCGCAGCTTCTTCCGCTGCTTCGTCCCACTCAATCGCTTCGGGCTCTCCGGTCAGGGCGTATTTCAGCACCTCAGACACGTGGGTCACGGGAATAATTTCCAGCCCTTCTTTCACGTTGTCCGGAATATCCGCGAGGTCTTTCTCGTTCTCCTCAGGGATAAGAACGGTTTTCACACCGCCCCGCAAAGCGGCCAATAGCTTTTCTTTCAAGCCACCAATCGCCGAGGCATTGCCGCGCAAGGTGACCTCACCCGTCATGGCCAGATCTTTGCGCACCGGAATGCCTGTCAAAACCGAGACGATCGCCGTCACCATCGCCAAACCAGCTGAGGGACCGTCCTTAGGCGTCGCGCCGTCTGGTACGTGGACGTGAATGTCGAACTTCTCAAACTTCGTTGGTTTCACGCCAATCTGAGGACTGATCGAGCGCACATAGCTAGACGCAGCGTCGATGGATTCCTTCATCACATCGCCCAGCTTACCAGTGGTCTTCATACGACCCTTTCCTGGCAATTTAAGCGCCTCGATCTGCAACAGATCACCACCGACAGACGTATAGGCCAGACCTGTCACAACGCCGACTTGGTCGTGCTGCTCAGTCAATCCAAAGCGATACTTCTTCACGCCCAGGTATTCGTCGATGTTGTCTGCATTAACAGCAATGCTTTCAGCTTGTTTTTTGACGATTTTAGTCACCGCTTTGCGTGCCAGTTTACCTAGCTCACGTTCAAGGTTCCGTACACCAGCTTCGCGTGTGTAACGACGTACGATCTCTTGGATCGCATCGTCCTCAACCGAGAATTCGTTTGCTTTCAAACCATGGTTCTTAACTTGCTTGTCCAGCAAATGCCGCTTAGCGATCTCGATCTTTTCGTCTTCGGTGTAGCCCGCCAACGGAATGATCTCCATCCGGTCCAGCAACGGGCCCGGCATGTTGTAACTGTTCGAAGTCGTCAGGAACATCACGTTGCTCAGGTCGTATTCCACTTCAAGATAGTGGTCGACGAACGTGTTGTTTTGTTCGGGGTCAAGAACCTCAAGCATCGCAGAAGCCGGATCGCCACGGAAATCTTGGCCCATCTTATCGATCTCGTCGAGAAGGATCAGCGGGTTCGTGGTCTTCGCCTTTTTCAGCGCCTGAATAATTTTACCAGGCATCGAACCGATATAGGTCCGACGGTGACCACGAATTTCGCTTTCGTCGCGAACGCCGCCTAGCGAAATACGAATGAACTCACGCCCAGTCGCCTTGGCCACAGATTTTCCGAGCGAAGTTTTACCAACACCGGGCGGGCCCACTAGGCACATGATCGGACCTTTTAGCTTCTTGCTGCGCTGCTGTACCGCGAGATACTCGACGATCCGTTCTTTCACTTTATCCAGGCCATAGTGATCGGCATCAAGGATGCTCTCAGCGCGGGTCAAATCTTTCTTAACGCGTGATTTGGTGCCCCACGGTATCGAAAGAATCCAGTCGAGGTAATTGCGTACAACAGTTGCTTCTGCGGACATAGGCGACATGTTTTTTAGTTTCTTCAGCTCGCCATCGACCTTTTCCTGCGCTTCTTTTGAAAGCTTGGCGGCCGCGATCTTTTCTTCAAGCTCTGCAATCTCGTTGGTGCCTTCTTCCCCGTCGCCGAGTTCCTTTTGAATAGCCTTCATTTGCTCATTCAAATAATACTCACGCTGGGTGCGCTCCATCTGTGATTTCACACGAGTTTTGATCTTCTTCTCAACCTGCAACACGGATACTTCGCCCTGCATTAGACCGTAAATCTTCTCAAGCCGATCTGAGATTGGCAACGTTTCAAGAAGAGCCTGTTTTTCGTCAACCTCTATGCCAAGATGACCAGCAACAAGGTCCGCGAGTTTGCCCGGTTCTTGTGCTTCGGCAACCGAGGCCAACGCCTCTTCTGGGACGTTTTTCTTGATCTTCGCGTAACGCTCAAACTCTTCAGCGACTGAGCCGAGCAGAGCCTCAACGGCCGTTAGATCGCCTGCAACTTCGAAAATCTCACGAGCGCTGGCTTCGAAATAATCCGGATTGTCGATGAAATCTGTAATCTCAACGCGTGCTTGGCCTTCGACCAGAACTTTCACAGTCCCGTCGGGTAGTTTTAGAAGTTGTAGGACATTGGCCAAAACACCGATGCGATAGATACCTTCTTCATTGGGATCATCTTCACCTGGGTCAATTTGGCTGGACAACAAGATTTGTTTGTCGTCGCGCATCACCTCTTCCAAAGCTTTCACCGATTTTTCCCGACCGACAAAAAGTGGTACGATCATATGCGGGAACACGACGATGTCGCGTAACGGCAGAACTGGGTAGGAAGCGTTCAATTGCTCTTGCATGTTTTTTCCTTGTACTTGGCAAAACGGATCGGCCCCAATTAGGCAGCGCGTTCCGTCTCCGGTATGGACACCAAAAATGGGGCCACTGGCGGCAGAGTTCAAGGCAAACTTGTCCAATGCACCCGCTTCAGCCGAAATCTTCTTGATTTAAGAAACAAACCTGCCCGTTCAGAGCCGGTTGTAAGCAATAATCCCTGCCAAATCGTTGCATTAAGCCCAAAAAAAGCGCTCAGACACACACCTTCTGATAGGGAGCAGTCGCTGAATGCGATCTGATTCATGGGTTTGCGCCCTACTCAATCGGTTCGCGTGAAGCACCAACTGCTTTTTTGCGACCGACTGATTAGAACCTATCTTTGACCAAATGAGCTAACGTTGCACCAGCCTCATAAATCGCGCCGGTTAAACGTGTGGCATTCGTGGGATTAGCATTGACCGGCACCATAGGTAGAACCTCTTCATTGCCATCCAAAAGGCAGGGAGCTAATCGCTGTCCGAATGCGCTGCCTGGGGCGATCCCGCGACCTGAGTACCCGAAACAAGCATAGGCGTTTGGTCCATGTCGCCAAATCTTGGGTAATTTTTCCTTAGTCATGGCAATGCGGCCCTGCCAGAAATGCGTGAGATCTATGCCTTTGAGTTCGGGGAACAAACGGCCAATCTTTCGGCGCACCCATTTGTGATGCATCTCGCTTGCTAAGTGATCGAGTTGCCCCATTCCACCAATCACAAGCCGGCCATCTGCATCGACCCGCCAAGAAGACATGACTTTCGCCGTGTCCCAACATCCTTCGCCACCGGACATTATTCGCGCGCGCAGATCTTGTGGCAATGGCACCGTAGCCGCTTGAAAATATGACACTGGAACTGATTTCAGCGGGTGCACCCAACTCATTTTGAATGGATAAGCATTCGTTGCGATCAATAACGATTTAGCCCGTACGAACCCTGACGGTGACGCAACTTCCCACAGCCCGTCCGCCCATCCGACAGAAAGTGCTGGCGAATGCTCGAAGATTTGCGCGCCACATTCGGTGGCGGCTCTTGCCAGTCCGCGGGCATAATCTTTGGGTTGGATGGTCCCAGCACGCGGATCGAATAGCGCGCCGTGCAGCCCTTTTGCGCCGGTCCGTGCTGCCGTTTCATCAGCCTCAATGACACGCACTGGCGCACCGATCGCGTTTATCTGGCGAAACCGTTCTTTGACCTCTTCGAAGCCCGATTTGGAATGGGCGCAGTGTAACGTTCCATTGCGCACAGGTGCGCATTCGATCCCGTATTTTTCGATCCAGCCAAACACCAATTCCGGTGCATTCCCAAGTATTGACGACAACCGCTGACCGATAGTCGAACCCAGCAAAGTGTCGATTTGTTCTGGTGGAAGCCAAAGACCAGCATTCACCAAACCAACATTACGCCCTGAGCCGCCAAAGCCGATTTCGTGAGCTTCTAAAAGAACAACACTTGCCCCGCGTTCCGCGGCAGACAAGGCGGTCGACAACCCGGTATAACCGCCACCGATGATGACAAGGTCACCGTCGAGATGCTCATGCAATGCGTCACTGGAAAAGCTTTCGCTTCCAGTTTCGTCCCACAAATTTGCTAGCTGAGTTTTGCTCACGAGATTCTACACAATCCACTCAATATCGGCATGAACGTAAGACGCAATCTGCACCTTTTCAATGCAGGTTATCCTAAAGCTGCTCAATGTCGCCTTCAGCGCGTCCTTCGTGAAAATTCTTTTCCCAAGCATCGAACTGGCCGACCGCAATTGCATCGCGCATTCCGGCCATAATATCCTGATAATACTGCAAATTATGCCACGTAAGTAACATTCCAGAAATCATCTCTTGAGATCTAAACACGTGATGCAAATAAGCCCTTGAATAGCTTTTGCACGCAGGACAAGTGCAATTGGCGTCTAACGGACGTGGATCATCTTTATGCCGAGTGTTCTTGATATTAACCACGCCGTGGCGCGTAAACACTTGCCCAGTGCGGCCTGAACGGGACGGCAAGACACAATCCATCATGTCCACACCGCGCTTCACAGCACCAACTATATCGTCTGGCTTACCAACGCCCATCAGGTAGCGAGGCTTTGCGACGGGCAACATTTCTGGCGCATAGTCGAGCACTCCGAACATTGCCTCTTGCCCTTCGCCCACGGCAAGACCGCCAATCGCGTAACCTTCAAACTCGACCTCTCGAAGGGCCTTAGCGCTTTCTTCGCGAAGTTCTTGTGTCACGCCGCCCTGCTGAATTCCGAACAGCGCGTAGCCGGGGCGATCCCCGAATGCCTCTCGCGAACGCTTTGCCCAGCGCATCGAAAGACGCATTGATTTGGCCACCTCTTCGTCCGTTGCAGGCAACGCAGGGCATTCGTCAAAACACATCACGATGTCACTGCCGAGCAGCTTTTGTACCTCCATCGAGCGTTCCGGCGTCAGCACATGCTTGGACCCATCGATGTGCGATTTGAACGTCACGCCCTCTTCCGTCAGTTTTCGCAGATCAGCCAAAGACATCACCTGAAACCCGCCGCTGTCCGTCAGAATTGGCTTGTCCCAGTTCATAAACTTATGGAGACCGCCCAGCCGATCTATCCGCTCGGCCGTGGGGCGCAGCATCAAATGATAAGTGTTGCCGAGCAAAATGTCGGCACCTGTCGACGCCACGCTTTCGGGCATCATCGCCTTAACGGTCGCGGCTGTGCCCACGGGCATAAACGCTGGCGTGCGAATGTCCCCTTTTGGGGTCGAGATTACACCCGTCCGCGCCTTGCCATCTGTTGCTTGAAGATCAAAGGAAAACCGCTGCATATCAGCCTCTTAAAATTACCAGCGCCCCGCATACTAGCCCAACGCGCTCAACGCAATCCACCTACGCCTATGCAAAGAGCTTTAACCATCAACCGTGGCCAATCCCCACGCCCGCATCAGCAAGGGCTCAACGACCTCCCAATCCACCACGCCAATCTTTTCGGCCCAGTCGGTATATTGCTGAACCAAAGCCGCCTCAAGCGGCGCATTGCGCCCTGCAAGATTGTGCAGCTCTGTCCTGTCCGCCTCAATATCGTAAAGCTCCCAGTCCTGCCCCTGCAAACGCACCAGTTTGAACTGCCCCATCCTGACTGCTGCATTGCCTTCGTGTTCAAAGAAAATCGGCTGCTCACGGCTCCAGTCCACCCCTTTGAGTAACCCGAGCAGGCTTTCGCCCTGAATGGGCTGGATCTCATGCCCTCCTAACTCAGACAGATAAGACGCCCCCGTCGCCTCAAGGATTGTTGGTAGAATATCCACGACATGACAGGCCGCATGCGCAGAGGTGGCTGGCTCGAACCCTTTCGGCCAGTGCGCGACCAACGGCGTCGAAATCCCGCCTTCGTGGACATAATGCTTGAACATTCTGAACGGCGCGTTTGAGACATTGGCCCAAGGTTTGTCATAACTCTGATATGTCAGCGCATCGCCCGGCATAATGTCAGGGCGATTGCCTTTCTCAATGTGCCGCCCGTCATGGGTGGTGTCTGGGTAGAACTTCGCCCAGCCATCCTCGGCCATGAACTCGGCACAGCCTCCATTGTCCGACAGGAACAGGATAAGCGTGTTGTCAAACTGTCCAAGTCGTTTCAGCGCTGCGATCAAAGTGCCGATGGATTGATCCATCCGATCCACCATCGCCGCATAGGTCGCCATCTTGCGGGCTTCCCAGTCGGTGTTTTCTTCGGTCTCCCAAGGGTGCACTTCCTTGTCGCGCGGCGAAATCTCCCAACCCGTTTGAAACAGGCCCAGACCGTTCATCCGCTCATGTCGCGCGGTGCGGGACTTATCCCAGCCCTTGTTGTAGACGCCTTCGTATCGCGCGATATCCTCGGGGTGGGCATGCAACGGCCAATGCGGTGCAGTATGCGCTAGATAGAGGAAGAACGGCATTTCATCCGCGACGCTTTCCTCAATCATCCCGATCGCTTTATCGGTGATGGCATCGGTGAAATAGAAATCATCTGGAAAGACCTGAACGCGGTTATCATCCTCAAGCATATAGTGCGGCGAGAAGAAATGCGTGGCCCCGTCTAGAATGCCATAGAACCGATCAAATCCCCGCTGGCGCGGTGTTGGATGGTCCACATCCCCAACTCGCCAACTGTCGACGTCTCGCGCTCCAAAGTCCCCTGCAACATGCCACTTTCCGGACATTAAAGTTCGATAACCCGCCGGGCGCAGATGCTCGGCAATAGTTGCAGAGTCGTTGCGCAAAAATCCCTGATAAGCCGGAGTGCCGAGCTTCGCACCCATATGCCCGACGCCTGCATTGTGGGGGTAAAGGCCCGTTAACAGCGACGCCCGTGTTGGGCAGCACCGTGCGCAATTATACATCACCGTGAGAAGAACCCCGTTCTTGGCCAGAGCGTCGATATTTGGCGTTCTGATTTCAGACCCCGTGCATCCAAGATCGGCAAATCCCATATCGTCTGCCAAGATCAAAATCACGTTTGGTTTTGGCATTTCGATCGTCCCAATTGCGTTGGTCTTCAGTTAGCCACGCTAGATCCCTTGCAAGCAAGAAAATTGCGGATCGGCGGCTACACTCGAAAAACACATATCATCCGCGGCGTTCCAGCTTACATTGGTTGCAAAATTGATCGAGCGTCGGGGTCTGGACGATGCGAAAACTGTACCCTATATAAAAAGTCAGGTAATACACAGGACAC
Source organism: Paracoccaceae bacterium (assembly GCA_029244725.1). GTDB lineage: Bacteria > Pseudomonadota > Alphaproteobacteria > Rhodobacterales > Rhodobacteraceae > JASMHC01. The sequence goes on along the minus strand of JAQWQJ010000114.1, from coordinate 18,869 downwards.
ACCATGAGTCAGGCCACAGACCCAGTAGAGGGCGCCCCGCTGATCGCGCCATCAAGCACGGATCACCCGCTGTATGAAAAAATAGTCGAGGCTTGCCGCTCGGTCTATGATCCTGAGATTCCGGTCAATATCTATGACCTTGGATTGATATATACCATTGATATCAATGCAGAAAATGATGTTCTAGTAATCATGACGTTGACCGCACCCGGCTGTCCCGTCGCAGGGGATATGCCCGGTTGGATCGCTGATGCTGCTGGACCAGTGGACGGCGTCAAAACCATTGACGTGCAATTGACCTGGGATCCACCCTGGGGCATGGACATGATGAGTGATGAAGCGCGCCTTGAACTCGGCTTTATGTAAGCCTTTGAAAGGATGACATAATATGTTTGGCATTCCAGGAAAACAGGCGGTCTCGATGACCGACGCTGCATCCACCCAGATTCGCAAGTTGATGGACAAAGAAGGTCACTCTGGCCTGCGCATTGGCGTCAAAAAGGGCGGATGTGCGGGTATGGAATACACCATGGACTATGTCGCTGACACCGACCCGCTTGATGAAGTGGTCGAACAAGACGGCGCACGGGTCATGATTGCACCTATGGCCCAGATGTTTTTATTCGGCACAGAAATCGATTACGAAATCTCGCTGCTTGAAAGCGGCTTCAAGTTTCGCAATCCAAACGTCTCGGATGCATGCGGGTGTGGCGAATCTATTAAATTTAAAGACATGGACGAACTTCAGGCCGAGAACTTCAAACTTCCTTCCTAAATCGTCCTTCATTTTCGATAGATCGCAACGAGGTGGACCTTGACCCAAGGCCCACCCATCGGCATCGAATTGGTCAATCATATCGGAGGAATACATGCCCAGAAAACTCGCCGCCGGAAATTGGAAAATGAATGGGGTTCAAGCCTCGCTCGGTGAAATTCGCACACTGGCCGAGGCGCACGCTGGGTCGGACGTCGATATACTTATCTGCCCGCCGGCAACTCTGGTTTCGCTGGCTGCCGAGCTTGAAGGTAACATTCAGGTCGGCGGACAGGATTGTCACGCCAACAAGAATGGCGCCCATACCGGCGACACGTCTGCAGCAATGCTAAAGGATAGCGGTGCTGGCTATGTGATTGTTGGCCATTCCGAACGCCGAACGGATCACAAAGAAACCAACCAACAAGTTCACGACAAGGCCCTCGCTGCTTGGAGTGAAAACCTGATTGCGGTCGTTTGCATCGGTGAAACTCTTGAAGAACGCGAAAACGGTGAGACCAATCAAGTTCTTGCTAATCAATTAGCTGGCTCTGTTCCAATAGGAGCGTTGGCGGCCAATACTGTTGTCGCCTATGAACCTGTTTGGGCCATTGGCACAGGTAAGATTCCGACCTTCGAAGAAATATCGCAAGCACATGCCTTCATACGAGGCTTTCTTGCATCGCAACACGAAACATCAGAGGCGCATGGCATGAGTTTGCTTTACGGCGGCTCGGTTAAGCCAAGCAACGCTGCGGAAATCTTCGCGCTCAATAACGTTGATGGTGCGTTGGTCGGCGGTGCGAGCTTGAAGGCGGTAGATTTTTCGGCAATCATTTCTGCCTTAGAAGCCAGCGCCTAGGCCAGTTTATGGAAACCGTCCATCAGTCACCAACAGACCCTGAATTTGTCCAAAACCCCTATCTGCGTTACGTTGAGTGGCGCAAAAAGGGTCCTATGGTCTATTGGGAAGACTACAAGATGGTCGCAACCTTAGCGGCAAGTGTGACCAACGCCATTCTAAAGGATCGGCGCTTTGGACGCGAAGTTCCACCAGAAGACGCGCCTACCTATCCTGATCGTTTGAAGCCATTCTACGACATAGAAGCCCATTCGATGCTTGAGCTTGAACCGCCCAAGCATACTCGTCTTCGCCGGCTGGTTCTTCGCGCGTTCACTTCACGTAGGATCGGGTCTTTGGAACCTGAGATAGAAACGCTGTGTCACTCGCTTATCGACCAATTTCCTGACGCGCCGTTTGATCTGATCTCAGAATACGGTCAGCCAATTCCAGTTATCGTAATTTGCCGCCTTCTTGGCGTGCCCGAGAATATGGCCCCGCAATTGCTGCAATGGTCCAACGCCATGGTCTCAATGTATCAGGCCCGCAAAACCCGAGAGATTGAAGATGCCGCTGCAAAAGCGTCGTCCGAGTTCACGAACTTTATGCGCGGCTATATCGAGAAGCGCAGAAAAGCGCCAAGCGACGATCTAATCACTGAACTGATACGCGCCGAGGAAGACGGCGATAAACTGTCGTCCGACGAAATGATAACGACCTGTATTCTATTGCTAAATGCCGGCCATGAGGCCACCGTTCACACGATCGGAAATGGCGCTAAAGCGTTGATTCAAAACAATTACAATCCCTCTTGGATTGCACAGGGTGCGATAGAAACCACAGTCGAAGAAGTTATGCGTTTCGATCCACCTCTGCAAATCTTCACGCGCTATGCCTACGAAGACGTTACAATTGCTGACCACACGTTTAAGCGCGGCGATCAAATTGCCCTGATGCTGGGGCATGCGGGGCGTGATGATCAGTTCGATGACAATTTGGACATGTTTGATCCGACGCGGCATTCGCCGACACACGCGGCGTTCGGCGGGGGTCTGCATTTCTGCGTAGGTGCCCCCTTAGCACGTCTAGAGTTGCAGGTGTCATTGAGGGTTCTGTTTGAGCGATGCCCTGATCTCAGGATCACCGACCCCCCCAAATACGCCAACCTTTACCATTTCCATGGTCTGGAACACTTAATGGTGAGTAAGAGTTAAAGCGCGTCTAGCGGCAGCATGGTTGTCGATTTAATTTGCTCCATCGACAATAGCGCCGTCACGTTGTGTACCTTTACCTCGGAAATCAGCACTTGGTAGAACACGTCATACGCGCGTGCGTTTTTGACCTGCACTTTCAGAATATAGTCAATGTCGCCAGCCAGCCTGTGCGCTTCTAAAACTTCGGGCCTGTCCTGCAGGGCCTTAAGGAACTTCGCCTGCCAATCCGCTTCATGCTCACTGGTTCGGATCAAAACAAAGAAGCACGCTTCGAAACCAAGCGTTTCGGCATCAAGAAAAACAGTCTGCTGTTTGATTACACCGGCGTCTCTTAGCTTGCGAATCCTATTCCAAACCGGGGTCTTGGAAGAGCCGACTTTGCGGGCAATTTCATCGAGCGACTGCGAAGCATCGCGTTGTAACTCTGCAAGAATTTTCTTGTCGATCTCATCTATTCGGACTGACATTCCCAATTTCCCTATTATTTCGATGGCCCGTTCCAATCGGCTCGGAAACCAGAACATTCTTCCTTATTTGCGGCAGATACTGGCGCAATATAGGGAATATTTCCTAAAATGGGGTCGAAGTAAACACCTCAGCAAGGAAGAATGCTATGCCACGTCCATATCTGCCCAAGGTCATCACCGCCAACGCGCTTATCGAAGGCGACGTTGTATATATGACTGCTAAAGGCATGTGGTCGCGCTGTATGCGAGACGCTGAAATCCTGAACGACGAAGCTGACGCTCAGATCCGTCTAATCGACGCGAGCGCTCAATCAGACGACGTCGTTGGGGTTTACCTTTCAGATGTCGCTCAAGGCCCTAACGGAGCAGAGCCTGTTCATTTCCGCGAAGAATTTCGCCGGACAGGACCATCGAATTACCTCCACGGCAAACAAGAAGGCCAAGCGCATGTATAAGTATTCTGATTTTGATGCGGCATTTATCGCAGAACGCAATCGCCAGTTTCGTGGACAGGTTGACCGCCGTGTTGCCGGCAGCCTGACGGAAGACGAATTCAAGCCATTGCGCTTGATGAATGGTCTTTATCTGCAACTGCACGCCTATATGCTCCGTGTTGCCGTTCCCTATGGAACGCTAAACGGCACACAAATGCGCCAGTTCGCACATATCGCTGATACCTGGGACAAAGGGTACGGCCATTTCACAACGCGTCAGAACATCCAGTTTAACTGGCCAACTCTGAGTGACGTGCCGGATATCCTGGATGCTTTGGCAGACGTTCAAATGCACGCGATCCAGACTTCCGGAAATACGATCCGAAATGTAACTGCAGACCACTTTGCTGGCGCAGCAGCGGATGAGATCGCCGACCCACGCCCCGTGGCCGAATTGATCCGTCAGTGGTCAACCGATCATCCAGAGTTCCAATTCATGCCACGCAAATTCAAAGTTGCGATCACTGGCAGCGAAAATGATCGCGCAGTGATCAAAGCACATGACATTGGTTTGCGGATCGTTGAACAAAACGACGTTCTGGGCTTTGAGGTCATAGTCGGGGGAGGCCTAGGCCGGACGCCAATGATCGGCAAAACGCTGGTTGAGTTTCTGCCCCGTGAAGACCTTCTGCCCTATCTTGAGGCAGTCGTCAGCGTTTGGAATGAAATTGGCCGTCGCGACAATAAGTACAAAGCACGGATTAAGATCACTGTGCATGAGCATGGCATCGACGCGATCCGTGAATTGGTCGCTGCACGTTTCGCCGAGACCAAACAAGAATTCGCGGGCGTGGATATGTCGTATCTGGCGCAGTTCGAAGATGCCTTCTCAGAGCCTGTGTATTCGAACCGTCCGGTTGATGCCTACGACCTAGCGTATAGCAACGATCCTGTGTTTCGCAGCTGGGCGGATACAAACCTGACCGCGCACCGTGCCGAGGGCTACTCGATTGCCACGATCAGCCTTAAAGCGCATGGCCAAACGCCCGGCGATGCAACGTCTGAGCAAATGCGCGTAATGGCGTCGCTTGCCGAACGATTTGGCCACAACGAACTGCGTGTCAGCCATGAACAGAATATCATTCTACCCCATGTACACCTTGCTGAACTGCCGCAAATCCACGCTGAGCTTTCTCAGATTGGATTGGCAACTGCGAATATCGGTCTAATCTCGGACATCATCGCCTGCCCCGGCATGGATTATTGTGCGTTGGCAACGGCCCGTTCGATCCCAATCGCGCAAGAGATCGCGACGCGTTTCGACGAGCTTAAGCTCGAGCATGACATTGGACATCTCCAGATCAAAATCTCGGGTTGTATCAACGCATGTGGACACCATCACGTCGGACACATAGGCATTCTTGGCCTTGATCGCGCTGGTGTCGAAAGCTACCAGATCACTCTCGGCGGCGATGCCACTGAAACCGCTGCAATTGGTGAACGCGCTGGGCCTGGTTTTTCGGCAACAAAGATCGTGCCTGCCATTGAGCGTTTGGTTTTAGCCTATCTCGACCTGCGTCAATCAGATGACGAGACCTTCCTCGAAACCTATCGTCGTCTTGGCCTAGCGCCATTCAAAGCCGCACTTTATCCAGAGGCTAAAGCCCATGCAGCATGATATTGATTTCACGCGCACAACGCCGTTTACGTACAAAGCCCCCGAAGCTCCGACTGCGCTTGAAGACAAAGTATCGGGGCTAAACACGATATTCAAAACTGCTGGTGCGCGCTCAGTTCTAAAAGCAAGCCTTGATAACGCCGACCTCGGTCGTGTTGCACTTGTCTCAAGCTTCGGCACGGACTCTGTCGTGCTTTTGCACATGGCGTCGATCATCGACAAATCTTTGCCGGTGATCTTCATAGACACTGAGATGTTGTTCCACGAAACGCTGGTCTATCAGGCGCAATTGACCATCGACCTTGGTCTGTGGAATGTACGCATTATCCGCCCGGATGAGCACGAGGTGCATGCCCGTGACCCGAACGGCAACCTGTACCAGAGCAGCACCCAAGCTTGCTGTGCGTTGCGCAAAACCCGCCCACTTAATCGGACGCTTGAAGGGTTTGATAGCTGGATCAGCGGTCGCAAACGCTTTCAGTCAGGCACGCGTGCCCAGTTGGATTACTTTGAGGCCGAAGAAGAAACTGGCCGTATCAAAGTGAACCCACTAGCCCACTGGAGCCTTGAGGACATTAAGGCTTACATGGATGCCAACGATTTGCCGCGCCACCCACTGATTTCTAAGGGCTACCCATCAATCGGCTGTGCGCCGTGCACATCCAAAGTGGCCGAGGGTGATGACCCCCGTTCCGGTCGCTGGAGTGGTTCGACGAAAACGGAATGCGGTATTCACTTGGGCGCAGGAGCAGCAAAATGAGCGTGATTGTAACCGACAATGGATTTCAGGCCGACGATCTGTCTGCGATCTTTGTGACTTTAGGCGACGCTGCGAACGATGTAGCGGCTCTAGATGTACCCTCTGAAACCTCGCCAAAAGCGTTGGAGGAGTTCTGTAGCACTGCAAGTGTCATACGCGTGGATTTCCCTAGCTTTGCTGATGGCCGTGGCTTCACGATTGCGCGCCAGTTACGCCGAATGGGGTTCACCGGTCGCTTACGCGCCCGCGGGCACATCATTGCGGATCAATATGCAATGGCACGGCGCTGCGGTTTTGATGAAGTTGAGATCAGCAAAGACCTAGCCGACCGCCAACTAGAGCAAGATTGGATCTTCCGCGCAAAATGGCAAAAACACGATTATCAGGCCCGTCTTCGGGGCTGATAATCATCTCAAACCTGAGATACGCCGACGACCGATCCCACATAGACCTTTAATTCCGCAATTCAGATGATAGATGGAGGGGGCAATCGCCCCTGTTTTGATATGACCGAGCAAACCCCAGTGACCGAAGCCCAAGCAACCCCCGTTCCGAAAGTCCCAGCCCTGCCAGATGCGCAGATTGTGACTGAAGTCAAACATTGGACCGACCGGTTGTTCTCATTCAAGTGCAAACGACCCGCCTCGCTTAGGTTTCGTTCAGGCGAGTTTGTCATGATTGGTCTGATGGGTGACGTGAACCCAAAAACCGGCAAGCAAAAACCTTTACTGCGGGCCTATTCGATCGCTTCACCGTCATGGGATGAAGAGCTGGAATTTTACTCAATCAAGGTTCAGGACGGCCCGCTGACGTCTCGTCTGCAGCATATCCAGCCTGGCGACGAAGTTATCCTGCGGCCAAAGCCGGTTGGTACGCTGGTCCATGACGCGTTGCTTCCAGGCAAACGACTTTGGTTCTTTGCCACTGGCACTGGCTTTGCGCCTTTTGCATCCCTGTTACGCGAACCTCAGACTTATGAAGATTACGATGAAGTTGTCATCACACATACTTGTCGCGAAGCAGGTGAATTAACCTACGGTCGCGAACTGATCGAGGCGCTGAAAGACGATGAACTTCTGAATGAGGTGATCGGTGAAGGCTTCTGGAAGAAGATCAAGTATTACCCGACAACCACGCGTGAAGAGAGCGCTAAGATGGGCCGCATCACTGACCTGATGCGCTCGGGTCAGGCTTTTGAGGATTTGGCCGTTCCAGTCATCAACCCGGACACAGATCGTGCGATGATTTGCGGAAACATGGCGTTCAATATCGAGATCAAGAAAATGCTCGAAGACTATGGCCTTGAAGAGGGCGCAAACTCTGATCCTAAGACCTATGTGGTCGAAAAGGCGTTTCTAGACTAAGGCCGCCTTGCGCTTGACGAAACCAAGCATGGGCCGCACCATCGGCCCATGTCCACGGCACCGCATTTCGATATAGATCTAAAAGCTTTTTGGTCCGACCCTTATCCCAATTTGAAACGGATGCGGGCCGAGGCCCCTATTTGCTTTGTACCGCAGCTAAACGCGACTCTGATAACGCGGCGGCAGGATATATTTGACGAGGAAAAGAAGATCCATATCTTCTCGTCCGAACAGCCCGAGGGTCTAATGACTCAACTGATGGGCAAAAACATGATGCGCAAAGATGGCGCGCCTCATCGTGCCGAGCGCAAAGCCATCTTTCCTACCGTTTCGCCAAAGACCGTCCGCGACATTTGGAGAGTACAATTCGCTAAAGCCGCCGTCGAAACTCTTGATGATGTCCAAGCCCAAGGTGCTGCGGATATGGTAAAAGACATCGCCATGCGCATTTCAGGCGAAGCTTTGAAAGCTATAACCGGTCTGACCAATATGGATTGGCGTGAAATGGATCGCGTCAGCCAAGGGATGATCGACGGATGCGCAAACTATACCGGCGATCAAAAGGTCGAGCAAAACTGCCATGACTGCACGGCATCTATCGATCGCCATATAGACGAGATGATGTCCTTGCTGACCGCCAGTCCAGATTATTCACTGCTGTCAGTACAGATGCAGGCTGGTGTGACCGACGATACTCTGCGGGCCAATATCAAGCTTGCAATTTCGGGCGGCCAGAACGAGCCAAGGGACGCCATTGCGGGAACAATATGGGCGTTGTTGACCCATCCCAAGCAACTTGAAAGCATTCAATCTGGCGCAGCAACTTGGCAACAAGCATTTGAAGAGTACGCCCGCTGGATGTCGCCAATCGGCATGTCCCCCCGTGAAGTTGCCCAGCCCTACACGCTTCATGGCGTCGATTTTGTACCGCGGGAACGGGTGTTTTTGATGTTTGGCTCTGGCAATCGAGACGAAGACGTTTTCTCGAACCCTGATGCATTCGACATAACACAAGATGCAGGGCCGTCGCTTGCGTTTGGAGCGGGCCCTCATTTTTGTGCGGGTGCTTGGGCATCACGATGTTTGATTTCCGAAGTTGCGTTGCCGTTGATCTTTGAACGGCTTGCGAATTTGCGACTAGCCGGTGATACGCCAATTGGCGGATGGGCCTTTCGCGGTCCGCTTGCAATGCCGGTGGAATGGAATAATTAGCAGCTAACACAACTTCTCACCCGATTAGGAATTTCAATGCACGCGATAATAACCGGCGGCGCTGGCATGGTTGGCGGCTCAGTCCTTCGTCAACTTTTGGCGGATTCTCGGATCAGCAAAGTGACAGCGTTATCGCGCCGATCCACTGGACTGAGCGATCCCAAACTGACTGAGGTGCTGGATTGCGATTTCTCTGTTTCCGACAGTTTGGTGCCGCACATGCAAGATGCGGATATCCTGTTTCACTGTATCGCCACTTATGCACATACCGTCGACAAAGAGACCTACGAAAAGGTTTCGGTCACTTACTTCGAAAACGTCTTAATTGCACTAAAGCAAGTAAATCCCGACGCAAGTGTTGTTCATTTTTCCGCGTCAGGCGCGAACCCCAAGGAAAATAGCTGGTACAAAGCGCTTAATACCAAAGGCAGGGCAGAGAAAGTTTTGTGGGCCTCAACATTTCCGCGCAGAATTACCTTTCGACCGGCTGGGATCGTCCCAACGCGCGCCGAGAACATCAAGGGTATTTCCGACAAGCTTTTTAAGATGATCTTCCGCATTTTGCCCATGATCGGAACAGATTCCGATCAGCTCGCTACTGCAGTTGTAGGGTTCGCGTTGTCGGGTGGCCAAGACGGGACGATTCTAAAACACCCCGATATTGTTAGGCTACTAAGCGACAAATAAGCGTTTCACGCCTTAATAAGTGCATCTTTACCAATTGAGTGTTCATTAACCGCTTGTGTCACCTTTGGGCGCAGAATAAATTGCGCTCAGAATATATCCACAACTGAAGGAAGAAACCCATAGCCCGCAGACCTCATAACGCTCCGCCGCAACGTGAAACCGGCCCTCGCGTGAACCAAAAAATCCGATCCCCTGAAATTCGCCTTATTGGCGCAGAAGGCGAAAACGTCGGCGTTGTACACCCCGCAAAGGGCATGCAGCTGGCCGAAGACGCTGGTCTTGATCTGGTAGAAATCTCGCCAAATGCCGTGCCACCTGTGTGTAAGATCATGGATTTCGGCAAGTTCAAATACGAACAGCAGAAGCGCGAGTCTGAAGCTCGTAAGAAGCAGAAGATCATCGAGGTTAAAGAGGTCAAGTTCCGTCCAAATACGGACACGCATGACTATGAAGTCAAAATGCGGAACGTGGTGAAATTCCTTGAGAATGGCGACAAGGTCAAAGTGACCCTTCGTTTCCGTGGCCGCGAAATGGCGCACACAAACCTAGGTCGTGAACTTCTTGAACGCGTAGCTGTAGACATCAAAGAAATCGGCAAAGTCGAAAACATGCCGAAGATGGAAGGCCGCCAAATGGTCATGATGATTGGACCACTTCCTAAGTAGGTCGATTGTTTACTCCTTGGAAACGCCGCCTTCTGGGCGGCGTTTTTGTTTCCAAACCACTCTATTTTATTAATAGTTTTGGCATCGAGCCAGATTTCGACCACATTTCGATCCTCTTTTGATCAAAGTTTGGTGACACAGATGGGACTGCAACAACAGCAACCAGAGTGTCAAAATGACAAATTACATCAAAAATCGAATCAAACAGTTCTGGTCCGCCTGTGATGGCTCGGCAACTATAGAAACGGTCCTTATCGTACCGGTATTTATGTTGCTTATGTTCGTAACCGTCGATGCCGCGCTAACTTTTTCAAACCACACACAGGTTATGCGCACAGTACATGACGTAAATCGTCAATTGTCCGTTGGTAAACTGTCGTCCGAATCTGACGTCGTTTCTGAAATTCAAGCACAACTGCTTCGTCTTTCTCCCAATGCAACAATCACTGCGTTGATCGACAACGGCACCATCACCAGCAATGTGAGTTTCCCGCTCTCCGATATTCTAGCCTTCGGAAGCATGTCTAATTTTGATGAGTACACGCTGAACGTCGAGGCCACTAACTACATCGAATACTAATATGGGGAACGCGAAATGAAACCGCTGCCAAGGTTTGCACGTCTACTGAAAAAAGAGGAAGGGAGCATGACTCTCTTCGGTCTCTATTTCATCGCAATCGCGTTGGTCATTGGCGGTTATGCCGTCGATATGGCCTCGGTCAATGTATCACGCGAACGTTTGCAGGCAACGGCTGATGCAGTCGCGCATGCAGCCATCTACAACCGCGATTCAGAATCAGAAGATACATCCGTCGCAGCGGCCCTAGCGCTTGCTGAGGAATGGATGCCCACTGCAAACTATGGCACGGTCATAAAGAGCACAGATATCCAGTTTGGATCGTGGGACTATGACACAAGGACGTTCTCTGAGGACGCAAATTCATCCGACGCAGTAAAAGTTACTGCAACTCTTTCTGAAGCACGCGGCAATCCCGTTCGCGCGGTTATGCTAAAGCTTACAGATGACGATTCTTGGGACCTAACAGCCGAGGCAGTCTTCACTACATACATCCCAGATTGTCTTCGTGAAGGCTTTGTCGGCGAAGGCGTCGTAGACTTACAGTCGAACAATAGCTTTGCTGCAGGATTTTGCGTCCATTCGAATTCATATGTTTCGCTAAACAACAATAACGATTTTGGCGCTGGAACCGTAGTATCGATGCCTAATGCAGACGATCTGGACATCAACAGCAACGGATTTCGCAAAAATCCAGGCCTAGAGGCCGCGCTGCGCGAAGGCAGCTACAACATCCGCATTTTGAACAAGATCGACGACATTATCGACGGATTACTTTACGCGAATGACGCATATCTTCCTGACTATATTTCAGGTGCGTCTTGGCTGGGTATCAATAACCTAAGCCTAACAGCCAGCGAATTCACTCCAGGTCGTGTTCATTATTTGCTCTGCTCATCCGGCAATACAGCCAACTTCAATTTGGGTGGTGAAACGCTTCGCGAGGTCGTTTTAATCACCAATTGCAAAGTATCCCTTGGCAACGGAAGTGTGATTGAAGACTCGATCATCGCAAGCACCAATACATCCAGCACTTCAATAACTGGACCAAGCAACATCCAAATTGGCGCATCAGACGATTGCACCAGCGGCGGCGGCGCGACCCTGATCAGCAAAGGCGGCATGAAGTTTTCGTCGGGTCTTGCACTTCACGGTGGTCGATTGATTGCAGGTGGTGACATTCAATTCGCCGCGCAGGCATCGGGGATCAAAGGCGCATCGATTATCGCAGGCGGCGAAATCGACGGAACATCAAACACAACGATGGAGTTCTGCGGCTCTGGAATGGAAGCCAACTACGAGGCAATGTATTTCCGTCTCGCATCTTAAAGGCACCAAGGGCAGTAAAGAATTGGGCGTCAGAGAGAGCTGGCGCCCATTTCTATTGTCTGCGTCGATTACGCGGTTGAGGTCGCGACGGGATTTCTTTCAAAAGCCCGCCTACACCCATACCTGCAATGTCTTCATTACGTACGTTGATACCGCAGGCAATCCGGCTAAGAACCCAGTCTGTCCCGTTCAATGCAGGTGATCTGGCACAACCGGGTAGACCGATTATTGCACGCCGATCCAATGTCCCGACAAACAGCAAATTCCCTGGATCAACAGGCATTCCAAACCGCTCGATGCGCCCCCCAGCGCTAACAACCGCAGATGGCGCGACATCGCGAATGTCAGAAGTCGCAGTCTCGGTTAAAATAAGAACGAGGTCTTGATCCAGCTCAGGCAAAACCTCTGAGATGGACTGTTCGTCATGTGCCACGACCGCGACAGATTCCAGCGCGACACCCCAACGTTCAAGCCGCTGTCTGACGGCCTCAATTCCCTTTTCAGGGTTCATTTTATCGCTGCTGGTTACGATGAGAGCTGCTGTTGACAGCTTTGGAGGCTCTAGCGTTACCGCATCCCGCAATAGGCCGGCTGCCTTTGTGACATCATCCTGCTCAACACCAAACGAGATAACTTTGATCGTCGCCAACATCGTCCCTTGGTCCGCCATGTGGAAATCTGGAACGGTAGCAATCGTGATCATCGGGTTGATCTGATTGAATGCATTAATTTTCTCTGCATCAACCCGCACCACACCGGCTATTTTGGCCAAAAGGTTAGTCCGACCGGTGAACGCGTCAGTTATACGCAAGGTTTGACTATCGGGAGAAACGTCAAATCCGTTGATCAACTGGGCGGCTGCGTGGTTCTCACCAATTTCGCCGTCTTCCAACTGTGCCACAACGATTTCTGACACATCGGCTTCAGTTAATAGACCAATGTCTACCGCCTCGAGAACCTTTCCTTTGCGCAGCCGAACCGTACCGTGACGTAACGAGTGGGCAAGGATAGCCCCCAGCGCATCGCCAATTGGAACCGGACCAAACTTCAACGTGGTTTCCTAAGAACGGCCGTCATCTCAGCCAGTATTGAAACCGCAATCTCTGCCGGTCCGCTAGAGCCTATATTCAGCCCAATGGGCCCGTGAATCCGGCCAATCGCATCGGTCGAAAATCCGGCCTCAGTCAGGCGCCCAACCCGGCTAGCGTGGGTTCGCTTTGATCCCAGAGCACCGACGTAAAAAGCGTCTGATTTCAAGGCTGCATGAATTGCTGGGTCATCCAGTTTTGGGTCGTGTGTCAGCAAAACGACGGCTGTTCGCGCGTCTAAACCTAACTCGTTTAATGCGTCATCAGGCCAATCGTGGATCAGCGTTTCGCCTGGAAATCGACTTTCTGACGCAAAGGCTTCGCGGGGATCAATGATAAATGGGTCATATCCTGCGACACGTGCCAACGGGACCAGTGCTTGTGCGATGTGAACCGCGCCTATCACCGCCAATCGCAGCGGAGGATTGTGAATGGTGATAAACGTCTGCCGGTCGTCGCTAAAACCTGAACGGTCGGCACGGAAACGGTCGATATTTTCATCCCTGTGTACAAGCCGTCGCTCGCCTGTCGCTATATTGAACTCGTACCCAACAGCCACTCTGTTCGCGCGTTTTGTAACGAGTGCTTCTAAATCCGAAACTGGCAGAATGCTTCCAACCGGCTCAACCCAGATACGGATCGTTCCGCCGCAGGCCAAACCGACGGCAAAGGCGTCTCCGTCTGTGACCCCATATTCCAACATGCGTGGTTGTCCGTCCTGAATGGCATCAAGCGCCTCAGTTACGACCGCACCCTCAACACACCCTCCCGATACCGAGCCCGCAATTTCGCCATCGACGCTGATCGCAAGCATTGAGCCCACTCGACGAGGCGCACTGCCCCAGGTTTCAACGACTGTCGCCAAGGCTGCGCCCTTGCCACCAAGGTGCCAAGCTAATGCCTGTTCTGGAATGTCGTCAAAACGAGTCAAAACCGGTTCCTTTTAACCTACGCTAATACTGAGCGCGTGAAGCGTAAGTTTCAACCAAGCTGCGTGACCTTTTGCAACCAATCGCGAAAGGCCGCCAACGCCGGATATTCTGCACCGTTTTTGGGCCAAACAAGGTAATATGCACCGTCATGTACCGGTTTCACGTTCGGCAAGGTCATCAGACGGCCCTCCTCAATGTCCGATGCCACGAGATAGGTCGGCATTAGCCCTACCCCAAGACCTGCCTGCACGGCTTGCTGCATTGTCGCAAACTGATCGACCACCATTGCGGGTGCATCCGCCTCTTCAATGCCATGCGCATCAAACCAAGTACGCCATATCGATTGGCGCGTTTGAAGTTGCAAGCGTGGCAACCTAGCCAATTGTTGCATTGTCATTTCGGCTTTAAAAAGGTCAGGCGACATCACGGGGACAACTTCTTCGTCCCATAGGCACAAAGCGCCGGCGTTGGACCAATCGTCTGTTCCATGGTGAATTGCGCCGTGAAAATCCTCGGATGCAAAGTCGAAGGGTTCAATTCGCGTGGCCAAGTTTATTGTGATCCCCGGATAATCGCGCAGAAACTCTGGCAATCTGGGGGCCAGCCAATGCGCGCCAAACGCCGGTAAGATCGCAAGATTCAGTGCTCCGCCCTCAGGGTTTGCCTGCAGCGCAATCGTTGCATTGCTGATTTGGTTTACAGCTCCCCGTACTTGATCCGCAAAAATGGCGCCTTGGGGCGTAGGTTCAACCCCCCTGCCAGACCTTTGCAGCAGGTCTACGCCAAGCAATTGTTCCAATTTCTTCAACTGTCGACTGACCGCACCCTGAGTTAAACTTAATTCATGCGCTGCCTTTGTGACCGAGCCAAGCCGTGCAACGGCCTCGAACGCTGTCAACCAACCGATCGGGGGAATATGTCTTCTTGAGGGGCTCATACATTCCAAATTGTAATGTATTTATTCCAATAAGTCGATTTTTTTGCTATATCTATTCCTATATGGCCGTATCAACTTCTTCGCTTCGGATTTCAAAGGAACCTCCATGTCGCTTAAAGCCAAAGACGCCCCGGACTTGACTAGCTTCAATTGGGAGGACGCTCTGCGCCTTGAATCCCAGCTGACCGAAGACGAGCGCATGTTGCGCGATGCAGCCCGTCAGTTCGCCCAATCAGAGCTGCAACCGCGCGTGATCAAAGCCTATGCCGAAGAAGCGTCATCGCCCGAACTATTCCCCCTAATGGGAGAAGCTGGATTGCTCGGAGTTACTGTTCCCGAAGAGTACGGCGGACTGGGCGCTGGCTATGTCGCTTACGGTTTGATCGCACGGGAAATTGAGCGTGTAGATAGCGGCTATCGTTCGATGATGTCGGTGCAAAGCTCTCTGGTGATCTACCCGATCTACGCCTATGGCAGCGAAGAACAGCGGCAAAAATATTTACCCGGCCTGTGCTCGGGTGAATTGATAGGCTGCTTTGGGCTAACCGAACCTGATGCAGGCTCTGATCCCGGCAGCATGAAAACCCGCGCCGAAAAGACCGAGTCAGGCTACAAATTGACCGGCAACAAAATGTGGATATCAAACAGCCCGTTTGCCGATGTATTCGTCGTGTGGGCAAAATCTGAGGCACATGGCGGCAAAATCCGCGGTTTCGTACTGGAAAAGGGTATGGCTGGGCTGTCCGCCCCTAAGATTGAGGGCAAACAGTCCCTTCGTGCATCAACGACTGGCGAGATCGTGATGGATGGCATCGAAGTGGGAGAAGACGCACTGCTTCCAAACGTTCAGGGTCTCAAAGGCCCGTTTGGGTGTCTCAACCGCGCTCGCTATGGTATTTCGTGGGGCGTACTTGGCGCCGCAGAATTCTGTTGGCACGCTTCTCGTCAGTACGGCTTGGATCGCAAACAGTTCAACAAACCACTTGCCCAGACACAGTTGTTCCAAAAGAAACTTGCAGACATGCAGACCGAGATTACGCTGGGTCTTCAAGGTTCGCTACAGGTTGGTCGTTTGATGGACGCGGCAGACGCGGCACCCGAAATGATCAGCATTATGAAGCGTAACAATTGCGGTAAAGCGTTGGATATTGCGCGGATGTCGCGCGACATGCACGGCGGGAACGGAATTTCCGAAGAATTTCAGGTTATCCGCCACATGATGAACTTAGAGACTGTGAACACCTATGAGGGCACGCATGATGTTCATGCGCTCATTATCGGTCGCGCGCAGACTGGATTGCAGGCGTTTTTCTAAAGTCTACGGGATATTCGGGCACGATTAATCGTCGATATAGCAGATATCCTCTAGATCAATTCCTTCGCTTTTTGCCCATTCTTCTTCGATGGACAGAGCCTCTTCGACGAGGTCTTGAAAATGTTGGGAATGCACTTCGGGAAGGTAATCCACGGATAAGAAATATCCGCAGTGAAGACGGAACTGTAAAAGCGCGTTGTAGTTCCAACTTTCTTCATCAGGCACAAACTCAAACACCTGTTCAAGCGTTTGAGACATGATCTGCATGTACCAATAAAAGCCCTCGTATTCGAGGTCGGTAAGCGGCTTGTCCCGCAATCCCGGCTTGGAATACAGTGGGTTGTTCATCGAGATTTCCATGAAGTCGTAATACGACTGCTTGGCCTGACGCTCGTTCTCAATTCGCGATTGGGTAACGTATTGGCCATATGCAATAACAAACGCCCCGATTGTGATGCCGGTCGCAATAAGACCGCCCATCGTATCGATTGGAATGTGGTGCCTTTTTAGCCAACCAAACATATCGCGCCTTTATTAACCTTCGATCTACTGGGAAAGGTTAGCACCAATCAAAGGCGTGAGATACAGATTTGAATGAGAAGTCTAGCGACCCAAAGCAGATCGGAAAACCGCAACATCGGAAGTGTATTGAACGCTCGCTAGCCCAGATCCGCAATTCCACAATTCTGTTTAGCACTTTGGCCACGTTAACGCTGCCCAAAGTGCTGTGTATAAACCACTTATGCTAACTCAGATTTGCGTCTAAATAGCAGTGTGTCTAAATCAAACCAATCAGTGAAGAGAATGCGATGTCGCGCCTGCCAACAACTATGAAAGCCGTGGTTACAACTGGTAACGGTGACTACGACGCACTCGATTACAGAGACGTTCCCCTGCCAACACTTTGCGATGGTGAAGTGCTTCTTCGTGTACTCGCCGCAGGCGTGAACAACACAGAAATAAATACGCGGTTGGGTTGGTATTCTTCGTCAGTCACATCGGACACAAACAAAACAGCAGAAGATCAGTCAGAAACACGCGAGCAAAAGGCCGACGGCGGTTGGAACGCAGCAACCCCGTTCCCGTTGATTCAAGGTACAGATTGCTGTGGCGCGGTCGTAGCCTGCGCTAACGACATAAACCCAAACCGAATGGGTGAACGGGTGTTGGTCCGTGCCTGCATGCGTCCCAACGGCTATGATGTGATGGACAATGTCTGGATGGCATCTGATTTTGACGGAGCTTTTGCGCAATACGTCAAAGTTCCAGCGTCCGAGGCATTCAAAATTGACTGCGATTGGTCTGATGCTGAGCTCGCAACAATCCCCTGTGCCTATGCAACTTCTGAGAACATGCTTCACCGCGTAGGTTTGAAGGCGGGAGAGACCGTTTTGGTCACTGGCGCATCCGGCGGTGTCGGGTCAGCGACCGTTCAATTGGCAAAGCGACGCGGTGCCAAGGTCATCGCCATCACGAGCGTATCAAAAATGGAAGCGCTGCGCGAACTCGGGGCGGATGTCGTTTTGGACCGTAACGCTGAACTGGTCGACGAGCTTGATGAAAACAGCGTTGATGTGGTCGTCGACAACGTCGCCGGCGACGCGTTTCCAACTATGCTGAAAGTTCTGAAGCGCGGTGGTCGGTTTGTCTCCTCAGGCGCTATCGCAGGTCCAATTGTCGCTCTCGATATGCGCGATATGTACCTCAAAGACATCCGCTTAATTGGCTGCACTGCGTGGGATGAACCTGTGTTTTCCAATCTTGTAAGCTACATCGAAAACGGTGAAATTCGCCCACTTCTGTCGAAAACCTTTCCCCTGCACGAGATCGCAATCGCGCAACAGGAATTTATGGAGAAAGCCCATATCGGCAACTTCGTTCTGATCCCACCACAAGATTGATACCGTCTACGCACTGTTAACCTAGCTTGCCTATCATTGACCGCGATTCCCGTGCGTGGCATTGTCGACCCAACAATAAGCGCCAGATAAACCGGCGTGGTTCGAGCAGTTAGTAGGTATCCCGATGGGGCAGTTCCGCCAGATGGTGGCACCATGCGCATAACCGCAGTCACTTGCGTTAAAAATGAAGGTCCTTTCCTGCTGGAATGGATCGCCTTTAACCGTTTGCTTGGCGTGACGGATTTCCTTTTTTATTCGAACGATTGCACAGATGGCACGGACACTTTGTTAGATGCCTTGGCCGAACGTGGCGGTGTGGTGCATCTGCCCAATCCAGCACAAGGCCGAAACTATCAAATGGAGGCGCTTAAGAACGCCGCCCAACAGGACATCGTTCGTGATGCGGATTGGGTCTGGATCGCGGATGTGGATGAGTTTTTGAATATCCACGTTGGCGACCACACTATCCCAGCCTTGATAGAAGCTTCTGGCGACCCGCACGCAATCAGTGTGACATTTCAATTTATGGCAAACGGCGGAGTCGATACGTTCGAAGACCGACCCGTAATTGGGCAAGGGGCTGACCCAGATAACTAGTTCAAATACTTCTTAACCCATTGTCTTAGCTGTGATAATTGCACTGACGGGTCACTGTTGTTAAAACGCCACTCACATTCCTTCAAATATAGTCCAAATTGGGCCTTTGGAACACCG
>JAQWQJ010000113.1 GCA_029244725.1 Paracoccaceae bacterium | reverse complement strand
TGCAACTTCAAACTAGAAAGGTGGTGAAAACCACATGCAGGTTAGTGTTCGTGACAACAATGTCGATCAGGCGCTTCGTGCCCTGAAGAAAAAGCTCCAGCGTGAGGGTGTTTTTCGTGAAATGAAGCTTAAGCAACATTTTGAAAAACCATCCGAGAAGAAAGCGCGCGAGAAGGCCGAAGCGATTCGTCGTGCCCGTAAACTCGCTCGTAAAAAACTTCAGCGCGAAGGTATGTTATAAACTGCCAGTAGCTTGAATGCTTTTTAAGATTAGAACCCCCGAAGGCTTGTCCCTCGGGGGTTTCTTTTTAGGATACGTAGCAGGAGGAACCTTTGATGTTGGAACTGCGGCCCAATTGCGAGTTGTGTGACAAGGACCTACCACCCGACACTGCTGACGCCAGAATTTGCACTTACGAATGTACCTATTGCGCGGATTGCGTTGAGAACATCTTGCACGATGTTTGTCCGACATGTGGCGGGAACTTTGTTCCCCGTCCGATACGCCCCCAAAAGGCGTGGCGATCAGACAAAAAGTTGGGTTTGGGCCACCACCCAGCCAGTACCAAACGGGTGCATTCGCCCTATTCGTCAGAGGATGTTCATGCCCACGTGGCGCGCATCAAACATCTTAGCCCAAAAGATCGCTAGGTCATCAACAAGAAAGTGATCCGCAAGGGCTTTTACTTCTTGCTCACACTCCTATCTGTTAGGAGCAACGATTTATATACTGGAATTAGAATATGACTGACGTGTACACACCGCCAAAAGTCTGGACATGGGACAAAGAAAACGGAGGCGCTTGGGCAGGGCAGAACCGGCCAACCGCTGGCGCTCAGTTTGAAGACGAATTGGACGTGGGCGAGCATCCGTTTCAACTGCATTCATTGGCAACGCCAAACGGTGTCAAAGTTGGCGTCATGTTCGAAGAGCTTTTAGAGGCCGGTCATGACGCGGAATACGATGCTTGGCCGATCAATATTGGCGAAGGTGATCAGTTCGGGTCGGGTTTTACTGACATAAATCCGAACTCGAAAATTCCTGCGCTTTTAGATCTATCAACAACGCCACCGACTCGCATATTCGAAAGTGGCTCGATCCTGTTGTTCTTGGCCGAGCGATATGATGCGTTCATCCCGAAAGACGCGGCCAAGCGGACCGAGATGATGAATTGGCTGTTTTGGCAGATGGGAAGTGCACCATTTTTGGGTGGCGGATTTGGTCATTTTTATGCCTATGCGCCCGAAAAGTATGAATACTCAATCAATCGATATGCAATGGAAGTGAAGCGCCAACTTGATGTACTCGACAAACATTTGGCCGAAAACCAGTTCATGGTCGATGACGAATACACCATTGCTGATATGGCAATTTGGCCTTGGTACGGTGGATTAGTTCTTGGCTGGCAGTATAACGCTGCCGAATTCCTCGACGTGGCAAGCTATACGAACGTCGTTCGCTGGGCTGAAGAAATCTGGGCACGACCAGCGGTTAAGCGTGGCCGGATGGTCAACCGAGGCGCTGGCAAGCCCCATGAACAGGTCATTGAGCGCCACTCAGCTGCTGATTTTGACGGAAAATACTTCGACAATTAATCAACCGGCATGGCCGTCGTTTTAAACACGGTCCTCAGTGCAAAACTGGACTGCATCTGCGCCACACCCGGCAATCGGGTGAGGTATTGTCGATGAATACGGGCGAAATCGTCCGTATTTTCGGCAACAACTTTCAGAATATAATCCGCCGTTCCAGCCATCAAATGACACTCGAGCACATCGGGAATTCGGCTGACGGCGGTTTCAAAAGCTTCAAGCACTTCGTCTGCTTGCGCCTGCAATGTGATCTCAACGAAAACCGTCGTCGGTAACCCCATTTTTCGCGCATCCAAAAGGGCGACGTAGCCCTTAATAAACCCATCTTCTTCAAGTCGTTGAACGCGCCTATGACATGCTGACGCCGACAGGTTTACCTTGTCTGATAAATCAGCGTTCGAAAGCCGCCCTTTTTTCTGCAGAACCTTCAGTATCTTTCGGTCAATTTCATCAAGTCCATTTTGGCGCAATTTATCACTCACATTTATCGATATATTCGTGGTTTCTTGCACCATCACTACAAATTGTCGGCCATCTTTCAAGGCAATTGCATGAGATCAGTGCAATCCTGATGTCAGTCATTAGGAGGACGTGGCATGAAAATCGGATGCCCAACAGAAATCAAACCACAAGAATTCCGTGTCGGAATGACACCAAACGCAGCGTACGAAGCCGTCCAAAACGGCCATGAGGTCGTTATTCAATCTGGTGCCGGTCTTGGCGCGGGATTTGAAGACGCCGACTATGAAAACGCGGGCGCGGCGATCCTTGAAACGGCTGGCGAGATCTTCGCATCTGCTGACATGATCGTAAAAGTAAAAGAGCCTCAGTCCGCTGAGCGCAAAATGCTGCGCAAAGATCAATTGCTGTTCACATACCTCCATCTTGCGCCCGACCCCGAGCAGACAAAAGATTTGCTGGAAAGTGGCTGTACTGCGATCGCCTATGAAACCGTCACCGACCGCAATGGCGGCTTGCCATTGTTGGCACCTATGTCTGAGGTTGCTGGCAAGCTGGCCCCACAGGTTGGGTCTTGGACATTGCAGAAAGCCAATGGTGGCCGTGGCGTTCTGATGGGCGGCGTTCCGGGCGTTGGCCCTGCCAAAGTCGTTGTTATCGGCGGTGGTGTCGTCGGCACCCATGCTGCGCGCGTCGCCGCTGGAATGGGTGCAGATGTTACTGTTCTCGACATGTCGTTGGTGCGTTTACGCTACCTCGACGATGCCTTCCGTGGCGTGTTCAAAACGTCATATGCATCAAAGGCGAACACTGCCGAATTGGTCAAAGAGGCCGACATGGTCATCGGCGCGGTCTTGATCCCAGGCGCAGCTGCCCCGACACTAATTTCCCGCGCTCAATTGTCGGAAATGAAACCTGGCGCCGCACTTGTTGATGTGGCCATCGACCAAGGTGGGTGTTTTGAAACCTCAAAGGCTACAACCCATGCCGACCCCGTCTACGAAGTCGACGGCATCATGCATTACTGCGTCGCCAACATGCCGGGCGCTGTTGCGCGCACGTCAACGATTGCGTTGGGCAACGCGACCATGCCGTTCATGCTGGCGCTGGCTAACAAAGGCTGGGCACAAGCTTGCGCCGAGGACTCACATCTTTGCAACGGCTTGAACGTCCATGCCGGGCAATTGACCTACGCAGCTGTAGGAGAGGCGCTCGGCCTTCCAAGCGTTGATGCGAAAGATGTCGTGGAAGCGGAGCTAACACCAAAAGCGGCCTGATCCTCCGCGATCCTCCAAAACTGGATCAAAAGGCCGGTCGTTGTGACCGGCCTTTCTTTTATTGTGAACGCTGAACCAAAACTTGATGCGGATAGGGAATAGATATGCCCTGCTTATCAAACTCAACCTTCGCCGATTTTGTCAGGTGCCACTTCAGCTCCCAATAATCAGCCGCATCGCACCAAAAACGGCAGCCGATATCAACGGAACTATCACCAAGGTTCATCACGCGCACCCAAGGCTCTGGGTCTTTGTGGATACGCTCTTCGCCATTGGCGAGGGCCATCAGGATGTCGATGGCTTTGTCTGGATCATCGGAATAATCGATACCGAACGTTAGATCCAAGCGGCGCGTGTCGTTGGCCGAATAGTTGGTGATAATGGCGCCCCATGCTTTGCCATTAGGCATCGTAATCTGCACATTGTCGGGCGTCACAAGAACCGTGAAAAACAAGTTAAGCTCGGTTACCGTTCCGCCTGTGCCACCAATGCTGACATACTGACCAAGACTGTACGGCCGAAACAGCACCAACATAAAGCCCGCAGCCAAATCGCTTAGCGTGCCCTGCAGAGCAAGACCGATGGCCAAAGTTGCGGCACCCATGACGGCCACAAGTGAGGTCGCTTCGATCCCGAAAATCCCAAGGATCGCTACAAAAACGATCAGCAGGATCGCCCAACGCACGATCGACGCGATAAACGTGCCAAGCGTATTGTCCAGCGCATCACTCGCCATCACGCGTTTCTTGATCTGACGGCTAATCCACCCCGAGGCAATCCAACCAATGATGATAATCACCAATGCCTTCAGCGCATTCGAGACCAACGTGCCGTAAAAATCGAGTGGCCCTAACTGTTCAATCAGACTTTCCCACATACTTAATTCCTCATTCATATCATTTGCCAAAAACTAACCCTGATCGAGTGTTCAAGGCAACGCTTCCCCAACTGCCGCTTACTTGGGCAGCTCTCCGGTCAGAACATATTGCAATATTTCAACAACTTGGCTCGGCTCCCGTGCCATCGCCAAGGCCGCTGCATCCACTTCTTTCAAAGCGTGATCATGTTCTGGCATTTGCAATACGATCAGCGACTTGCCCAACGCCGCTGCATAGCCGGCATCAAAGGCCGCGTTCCACTGGCGGTATTTCTCACCAAAGCGGACAACGACCACATCGGCGTCTGCAATGCCTTTACGTGTGCGGATCGCGTTTACCATCGCGCCTTTGTGGTCATGCCAATACTTATTATCCTCGCCCCCGAGGATATTCACACCGCAATCATCGCTCGCCTCATGATTGGTCACAGGACTGTTGAACTCAACGTCCAAACCCTTGGCACCATCAATAATTTGCTCACGCCAGTTAGTGTGAATTTCACCGCTAAGATATACGTTTAGTGTCATATGCTTGTCCTTCCATCGAAAAAGGGGCGCGAACGCCCCCTATTCTTTTGTCCTAAAATATCCTCGCCGAAGGCGGCGCAAACATCAACCGCGCAAGCTACCGCCGGTGGCTTTCGATACTTTGGCGATTATCTTCTCAGACACAGCCTCAATATCTTTCTCGGTCAGGGTTTTGTCCGTTGGCTGCAAACGCACTGTCACAGCTAACGACTTTTTCCCTTCGCCGAGTGATCCGCCGATGAACTCGTCAAAGACGCGGACACTTTCGATCAGCGATTTGTCTGATCCGGCGGCCGCGTTGACCAGGGTCTGTGCTTCGACATTCACATCAACAACAAACGCATAATCACGCTCGACCGCCTGCAAATCACGCAGGTGCAACGCAGGACGTGTTGCGCCGGATTTACGCGGCAGCGGAATTTGTGCGGTGTGAATGGCAAACGCCACCACAGGGCCTTTGACGTCCATCGCCTTGAGAACTTTAGGGTGCAATTCGCCAAACGCCCCAAGAATTTTCTTCGGGCCAAGTCCAACTTTAGACGACCGACCAGGATGCCACCAAGCGTTAACTTCACGGTTGTAGGTCAGCTTTGCGGGCGCGCCGATCGCGTTCAAAACGGCCTCCATATCGGCCTTAGCGTCATACACATCAACGGGGCGGCTTTCGCCGTGGATGTCTTTGCTGAGCGTGCGCCCAACAAGGATGCCTGTTACTAGGGTCTCTTGCTCGTCCGGCTCACCACCGTGGAAAGATGCGCCGACTTCAAACAACGCCATGTCCGCGAAGCCACGCGCTTGGTTACGTGCAGCAGCCTGTAACAGACCGGGCAAAAGCGACGGGCGCATATGGCTCATCTCGGACGAAATCGGGTTTTCCAGCATTGTTGCGTCAGAGCCACCACCGAACAACTCGGCCGAGGCTTGGTCGATGAAGCTATATGTGACACATTCGTTGTAGCCCAAAGCTGCGGTCGTGCGGCGTGCAATCTGTTCGCGCTTTTGGAGCGGGGACAATATCTGCTTTGGCACACCAGACGAGGCGCGTTTCAGCGGCTTGCCAACCAGTTTAGTCAGAGACGCAACGCGCGCGACTTCTTCAACCAGATCAGCCTCGCCTTTCACATCTACGCGCCAAGACGGAACTTGCGCCATGTCACCCTTTAAAACGAACCCGAGCGATTCAAGGATGCGGCGCTGCTCATCTGCTGGGATTTCCATACCAACAAGCGACTGAATACGGTCTGTATCAAGCTTATAGGCGCGGTCCAGTACCGGCACTTCGCCAGCAACAACAACATCTGAGGGCTCACCGCCACAGAGGTCGATGATCATCTGCGTCGCCAGATCAACCGCCTCCATGTTGAACGCCGGATCAATGCCGCGCTCATTACGATAGCGGGCGTCTGAGTTGATCTTCAACGCGCGGCCCGTATAGGCGATCTGGATGGTGTCCCAAACTGCGGCCTCAAGGAAAACGTTGGTTGTTTCCTCGGTGCAGCCCGTAGGCAGGCCGCCCATAATGCCAGCGATGCTTTCAATGCCTTGGTCGTCAGAAATCACGACCTGACCGGCCGAGAATGTATATTCCTTTTCGTCCAGACCAACCAAAGTCTCACCGCCGATTGCGCGATGAATACGCAGGTTGCCTGTGACATTATCGGCGTCAAAAACGTGTAGCGGGCGGTTGCGGTCGTAAGTGAAGAAGTTGGTCACATCAACAAGCGCCGAGATTGGACGCAAGCCAATCGCCTTCAAACGATCCTGCAGCCACTCTGGGCTTGGACCGTTCTTAACGCCCTTGATAAGACGACCAGCAAAAACCTCGCAGCCATCCGTGCGCGTGTCGTCATCAATGCTGACGGTAATAGGGCTTGGGTAGCTGCCCGTCACATCCGCTGTTTTGGCGGGTTTCATCATGCCGATACCACGGGCCGCAAGATCAAGCGCGACGCCACGAACGCCCAATGCATCCTGACGGTTCGGGGTGATGGCGATCTCGATCACGGGATCAACTTTGGACGGGTTGTTTTCGGCCAGCCAATCGATGAACAGATCGCCCACCTCGCCTGACGGCAGTTCGATAATGCCGTCATGTTCTTCGCTAAGCTCAAGCTCGCGTTCTGAGGCCATCATTCCGTGACTTTCGACGCCGCGGATTTTGCCGACGCTAAGCGTGATATCGATGCCCGGCACATAATCGCCCGGCTTACAGAGAACGACCGTGATGCCGGTCCGGGCATTCGGCGCGCCGCAGACGATCTGCTTTTCGCCTTCGTTGGTTTCAACCGTGCACACGCGCAGACGGTCGGCATCGGGATGCTGTTCGGCGTGGGTCACCTTGGCCAGCGTAAACGACGCGAGGCTTTGGGCGGGGTTCTCCACACCTTCAACTTCCAACCCGAGATCGGTCAGCGCTTCGCAAATCTCATCCACCGACGCATCGGTTTCGAGGTGATCTTTCAGCCAGGACAGGGTGAATTTCATGGTCTTATCCCTTCATCTCAACGCCGAGGTCGTTGGTGACCTCAAAGCGTGCAATTCGTTTGTTATCTACATGGGCCAGCCAATTACGGAGTTCCGTCAGGCGGTTCAAAGTGTCTTCGTTGGCGTTCAACTCTCGCATCGCTGCAATCGAGTCAGAATAACCTACGGCATCTTTGCGCGTCAGGCTGTCGGCGATAAACGCGGGCGTCAGCTCGGGGTGATACTGCGCGCCCCAATAGTCTATGCCGTTGATTTCATACGCCGCCGCTTGGATTGGCGAATGGGCGTTGCCTGCCAACAGCACCGCGCCATCGGGCAGACGTTGAATCTCGTCGCGGTGGACACACGGCACGCCGTCGCCGTCTTTGCGGCCAGCCATCATTGGGTGTGTTTTGCCAGCGTCGGTCAGTTGCAGGTTCTCGGCCAAACCGCCCTCAAACCCGTTAGGGCTTTCGCCAACCACACCACCAAGTACCGAGGCGATCAGTTGGAAGCCGTTGCATGACCCCCAGATGGGCAGGCCGGTTTTCAAGGCCGCTGCCATCGCATCAACCTGTGCCTGACCGCGCGGGTCTGACGTGTCCCACGCCACACTTGAACCGGTGAAGACAATGCCGTCGACGCCTTCGAAATCCGCCGCCGAAATGGCGTGCATATTCGGGTTCTTCGCAGTGATCATCAGCCCCGGATCAAGCGACATCAAAGCCGTCACGAAGCTGGCCGCATATGAGCGCCCGCTTTGCACGATCTCTGCCGTTTGGCCTTCGAGGATGAGGATTGTGGTCATGGCTTATTCAGACACCGTATTAGGAATGCCCTCGGCCCCCGCGAACACCGCAAGGATACGGACAATGCCGCTGCCCGTGTTGATGCCGTTGTGACGAGTCTTGTAGGCCTCAATCAGGCTATCACCCGCGAGGTAAGTCTTGGTTCCGTCAGGGCCGTAATCCACAGTGATTTCACCCTCGATCACATAAGCAAACAAAGGCACCTCATGTGTGTGCCAACCCGTCTGCTGACCGGGCTGCATCGTCACAATAGCCGACGTCATCTTCGCCGGACCCTCGGGGTAGTCGATGGTCTGACCAATGATCGTCTCACCCGTTGAAAGCAACACGTCGAGCGGTGGGTATTCGGTGTCAGCGGCAACGGGGGTTGCAAGAAGCGTCAGAATGATCGCAGAGCGCATCATCGACTTAACCCACCATGCAACGTCGGTGCGTCCAAAGCGGCGAAGCCGAAGTGACGCAACCAGCGTAAGTCGCTGTCGAAGAACGCCCGCAGATCGGGGATGCCGTATTTCAGCATAGCGATGCGGTCGATGCCGACGCCGAAGGCGAAGCCTTGGTATTCGTTGGGGTCGATGTTTCCGGCCTCTAGCACTTTGGGGTGGACCATGCCGGACCCTAGGATTTCCAGCCAATCGTCGCCCTCGCCCACTTTCAGCGTGCCGCCTTCCCATGAGCAGCGGATGTCGACCTCGGCCGAGGGTTCCGTGAACGGGAAGTGCGAGGCGCGGAAGCGAAGTTCGACGTCGTCGACCTCAAAGAACGCTTTCACGAATTCTTCCAGCACCCATTTCAGGTTCGCCATGCTGATGTCTTTGTCGATCGCCAGGCCTTCGACTTGGTGGAACATCGGGGTGTGGGTCTGGTCGTAGTCAGCACGGTACACACGACCCGGCGCAATGATGCGGATCGGGGCACCTTGGGCCTGCATCGTGCGGATTTGCACGGGGCTGGTGTGGGTACGCAATACATGCGGCGGGCGGTTATCGCCTTCGGCGCGGTGGGTGTAGAACGTGTCCATCTCGGCGCGCGCAGGATGGTGGCCTGGAATGTTCAAAGCGTCAAAGTTGTACCAATCGCTTTCGATCTGCGGACCTTCTGCAACGGCGAAACCCATGTCGGCGAAAATGGCGCTGACTTCCTCGGTGACTTGGCTGATCGGGTGGATGCTGCCCTGACGGATATTGCGGGACGGTAGAGTTACGTCCAGCCATTCAGTCCGAAGGCGTTCGTCCAGCGCGGCATCACCCAACGCCTCTTTTTTCGCGGCAAGGGCCGAGTTGATCTCATTCTTCAAAGCATTCAATGCTGGGCCAGCGACTTGACGTTCTTCGTTCGTCATTTTGCCGAGTTCACGCATTTTCAGGCTGACTTCGCCCTTTTTGCCAACCGCTTGAACGCGCAGGTCTTCTAGACCAGCCTCGTCAGATGCATTGGCAATTGCCTGAATATATTTGTCGCGCAGATCGTCCATGGGGGCCTCCGAAATCTTCAAAGACCTGCTATCACAAGGACGTAAAGACGCAAGCCCCGCAAGGGTCGCGGGGCTTTGCCTTGTTGCGGTTTAGGCAGTTTTTGTGACCATTCGGCCCATACTGCGCCCACCGAGTATATGCAGGTGGAAATGCGGCACGTCCTGAACACCATCGCGTCCAGTGTTGGCAATCGCGCGAAAACCGTTACCCGCATCCATTCTGACACCGGATATTTTGCAGACCTCGTTCACGCTTCGGGTGAAATCAACGATCTCAGCATCAGACGCTTCGGCCGAGAAATGGTCAAAACTGACATATGGGCCCTTCGGGATAATCAGCACATGAACAGGCGCTGATGGGGCGATGTCTTTGAAAGCGAGTGTGTGTTCGGACTCATAAACCGTGCTGTTGGGGATTTCGCCACGAAGGATTTTGGCGAAGATATTTTGGGAATCGTATGTATAGGGCATGAAAATGTCAGTCCGCGAAGAGTTGTGGGATAGATGCGATCTCTTTTGCTTTGCCAGCATCGGTCGCAAGGAATTTTTGAAGCTGCTCGGTGTTGAGGTCAATCGTGCTATTTTCACGCAGTTGATAATAGGGCGTAAACCCAGAGTCGCGAATTCGGTCGATCTCAAACTCCAAGTCCTGCCGCATAGTTGGCAATAGGCGACGCAATGTATCCTCGGGTGTCATTTCGCCAGCAAGACCGATGCGTAAAGCGTGGCCAAGCAGGAAGTCATCATCAAATTCGCAGTCAACCTCAAGTAGGGCTGTCTTTGAGCGGTCATCGAAGAAGTCATGCAGCAGCTCGATATTGCCCGGATCGATGCAGACGATCATCCGATTGCTTTCGAAATAGTCAAAAAGCAGTCGAACAAGGGCGCGACGATGGCGCGTACGTTTTGACAGAGAGGTTTGGATTCCGCCGAGATCGGGTAACGGTGTGCCCTCTTCGTTGAACAGGTATTCGACGGCGGGAATGCTGGTGGTTTGGCGTATCTTGTCCACCAGTCGTTTTGCAATGTGCCACTTTTTGCAAAGGATAATCAGCAGCTCACGTTCGCGGCCAAGGGTGCTTTCAGCTTCCCAAAAGCGCATCGCGTAGCGGCGACCAATCCGCCCTCTTCCGGCGAGGAATTTGTATAAGCTGCGCCCTTCTTCGGATATTCGAAAATTGACGTTCTTTTCCGCATAAAGTCGCCCAAGGCGCGCGCGCAACTCTGCAGCCTCTTCGCTGATCTTGCGTGCAAACAGAAAGTCCTGACTAAGCAGCATATCGTAGTGGTCATTATAGAAATGCACCGGCATGCCGTAGTCAGAAAACATCAAGAATGTCAGCGTTCGACCGTTGATTTCGTGTTCAGGCACCAAATGTCGTACGAGGGTTTGGAAATAGGTTTCGTCCGGAATCCAAGTCGATGCGAAAAAGCGGATCACATCGCGGCGTTTATTCGAGAACTCGATGATGCGTTCAATCGTTTTGCGGCGCAGGCACCACCATTGGCTGCCAATCATGATCTGAAGGTCTTCGGGGATTTTGCGTTTCAGGCCCAGACGCTTTTGCCATTCGTAGAACGCGTAGAACCAGTATTTATGACTGCGTTCATTAATGTAGTGCCGGTAGAAAAGGCGGTCGCCTTTCATGCCCGTCTTGATCCAATCGCTTTCGAAGAAATCAAAGCTTTCGATGTAGTCTTTGTCGTTCGCGTCCAGATATTCGTGTGCGTATTCGGCAGACTTGATGGACATACAATCGCCAGACACCATGTAGAAATGCGTGGCTCTAGGGAACGCCTCAACCGCGGCTTCGATGGCGTTTAGGGATGCGCGAACAAGGCTCCACTCGCCCCAGCCACATTTGATGCGTTTTTTGGCGAAGGCTACGTTCGGATTTCCCTCAAGTGCCGTCTTGATCTGCTCAAAATCTTTGGCGCTGGCGCGTGCATCGAAATGGATCGACATGTAATCGCCCACTGCTGTCAATTGCCGAGCCTGCTGAACAATAGCCTCGGGGTTTTTGTGACAGAGCAAGATAAAGGCGATTTTGGCCATGTTTAGGAACTGCTTTGGTTGCTTGCTTACAGTGATAAGTATGAATGCGCGTTGAATAAACCTGCATTCTCTGGTTTTCTTGTTTTAAACAACTTTCCTATAGATTGCCCATCTAAACAGGGATCAAAAGCAGAGGATCACAAATTATGGGTTTTCCCGGCACATGGATGACCGAAAGCGGTAGCGTTATTTATCGCGTTGTCCCCAAATGCGCATGCTCGACAATCGGCCAGATCCTTTATTATTCGGATCACGGCACTTTTTTTGACGGCGATATTCACGATTCAAAAGAGGGCCTGCATAAGTGGGGGCAAGAAGAAAGCCGTCCATCAATTACGAAAAGTGTAATTGCCCAAAACACCTATACTTTCACCTGTGTTCGCAATCCTTACACACGCATCCTGTCTTCGTTTTTTGACAAAATTTGCGGAATTCAACGGAACGGTCGGCGGTATCGCGGCAATCTCGTGCCGATGTTGATCCAGAAGTACGGCGTGGATGTAGGTGGCGAGGACGGAAAGCAGGAATTCGATCAGATCCAAAGCTTTCGCCGTTTCTTGTTATTCGCGCGCGATTCCATCCGTTGGCGGCGGCCTATGGATCCAGACATTCACTGGTCCGCGACATCGGGTCATGTATCAACGCTGATCAACAATGGCGGGCGTTATAGCAACATTATTTGGACCGAAAAGTTCAACGATGGAATGGAAACCGTGCTCAAAAAGATCGACACGCCGCACAAAGTTAACCTGAACAAAATTCCGCGTTTCAACGAATCCGAAGGGCATGGCCCCAAGCGCATGCATCCAGTGCAGGATTACTTTGACGATATGTCGATGCACTTGGTGTTCGAAATCTACAAACGCGATTTCAAATTGTTCAAATGCGATTTTGAGAACCCAGGGAACAAGATGCCGATAGGCGAGATCGATCTGGATGAGGTTCACGCCAAACTAGGGCCCAACGCTTAGTGGCAGGGCACTCTGGCAAACCGCTGTGGCAGAAGCTGGGTATCAAATCAGAGATGCGCTGTATTTTGCTGAATGGCGTGCCAAATTACCAAGAACTGCTTGGACCAGAGGTGCCTAACGTCGATTGGTTAGACATTTTGGTTCCACAAACGGAGTTCGTCCACGTTTTTGCGACCCAAAAGGCTGTGCTGTTTGGCGTTTTGACCAACGCCAGATCGTCAATCGCGTCCAACGGAATGGTCTGGGTCAGTTGGCCAAAGAAATCATCTGGCCAACCAAGTGAGATTACCGAAGACACTATTCGCTCGCTCGCCCTGCCAATGGGGTTCGTCGATGTGAAGGTTTGCTCGGTCAGCGAAGTTTGGTCGGGTTTGAAATTGGTTATCCGAAAAGAGCTTCGCTGAAGAATTGCTTGGTTAGACCAGCCCTTCAGCACGGAACAAATCCATGATGTTGGCCTGCGGTCGTGCGCCGAAGTGGCCGATTACCTCGGCAGCGCTGATGCAACCCATTCGGCCGGCTGTCTCAAGCGATGCGCCAGTTGCATATCCGTACAGGAAACCAGCTGCGAACTGATCGCCGGCACCTGTAGCGTCAACGGGTGTCACGGCGTTAACCGATACAGTCACTTCTTCGTCTTTTGTAATTAGGATCACGTCTTTGTCCGAACGGGTACAAACAGCTAGCCCACATTCGTTGGCAGCGGTTTCAAGCGCGGTTGAAAGGTCTGTTTCATAAAGCGACTGCCACTCATGTTCATTACCGATCACGTAATCGAGGTCTTTGACCAAACGACGAAAGTCTTCACGGTGACGATCAACGCAGAACGGGTCAGACAATGCGATACCAGCCTTGCCGCCGTTTTCGCGGCAAATACGTGCTGCCGCTTCGAAGGCTTCTTTGCCTTTGGGTTTGTCGTAAAGGTAACCTTCTAGGAACAGCAGCTCTGTCGAGCCTGCAACAGACGGTGAAACGTCGTCGGGACCGACCTCGGATGAGATGCCAAGGTAAGTGTTCATCGAACGCTCACCATCTGGCGAAACAAAGATCATTGAACGAGACGTTGGAAGTTCTCCGCCAGCAACAGGCGGATTCACGAACGCGGTACCGTCGTTTTCTGTTTCTTCAGCAAAGAACCGACCCAACGCGTCATCATGTACGCGGCCAATGAAGCCCGTCTTAAGGCCCAGCGACCCAACGCCCGCAATCGTGTTCGCAACCGAACCACCCGCTGCCTGCGTCGGTTCTGTCATCGCGCCATATAGCATCTCGCCGCGCTCACGCTCGACCAGCTGCATGATGCCTTTTTCGATGCCCATGAGATCAAGAAAACTGTCATCGCTCTGGGTTATTACATCCACTACAGCATTGCCGATTCCGACGAGGTTATAGGTCTTCATTGGGTTTTATCCTCATATTCACAATATTCGCGTATCAAACAGGTACCGCATTGGGGTTTGCGGGCTTTGCAATGGTAACGGCCATGCAGGATTAGCCAATGATGGGCGTGGTTCTGAAAATCAACCGGAATGTTATCCTCAATCGCGCGTTCAACTGCCACAACGTCCTTACCAGGGCAGATGCCGCTGCGATTACCTACGCGAAAAATATGTGTGTCCACGGCTTGCGCGGGATGTCCCCACCACATGTTCAGAACAACATTGGCGGTCTTGCGTCCAACGCCGGGAAGGGATTCCAAAGCAGCGCGTGAATTGGGCACTACACCGTCATAATCCTCTGCCAGTATCCGGCTGAGCTTCATTACGTTCTTTGCCTTGTTGCGAAACAGGCCGATCGTCTTGATATGCTCGATCAGCTTTTCCTCACCGAGGTCGAGCATCTTTTGCGGCGTGTCCGCGATCTCAAACAAGTCTTTGGTCGCTCGGTTTACGCCGACATCCGTTGCTTGCGCAGAAAGCGCCACGGCAACGACTAAGGTGTAGGCGTTTGAGTGGTTCAGTTCGCCTTTCGGCTCTTCGTCCGCCTCTTGAAAGCGCTCAAAGATTTTGCGGATCGTGTGATAGGGAAGTTGCTTGGCCATATAGTCTCTATGCATGTTCGCAAATCACCTCGCAAGCGTATCGCGAGATTTGCGCAAGTATCGGGTCGAAACTGTGGTTCTATCTGCGCTAGGCTTGGTTCAAAGATACAGGATACTCCTATGACCGAAGATACAGGCTATCATTACCACGTCATCCGTCGCGCTTTAGACGTGATTGATCAGGGCGGCCCCCATTTATCGCTTGAGCAGCTTGCCGGCGAAATGGGTATGAGCCCCGCGCATTTTCAGCGGGTGTTTTCAAACTGGGTGGGTGTGTCGCCGAAGAAATATCAGCAATACCTTACGCTAGAGCACGCCAAATCGTTGCTCGCCGATCAATTCACAACATTGGATACAGCGAATGCAGTGGGCATGTCCGGCAGCAGCCGGTTGCATGATCTGTTCGTGGGATGGGAAGGAATGACGCCCGGTGAATTTTCCAAGGGCGGCAAAGACCTATCGATAAACTACGGTTGGTTTGACAGTCCATTTGGCGAAGCACTGGTGATGGGGACGTCTCGGGGGATATGCGGGATGGCCTTTTCTGAGGAATTTGGCCGCGAAAAGACGTTTTCGGACATGGCCACGCGCTGGCCAAACGCCAACTTTAGTGAGCAGCCGGATGCCTTGGACACGTGGGTTCAGGATGCCTTTCACGGCCACGCGATCAAGCTGCATTTGATGGGTGCACCGTTTCAAGTAAAGGTTTGGGAGGCGCTTATCCAGATCCCATCAGGCAAAGTAACCACGTATTCAGAGATTGCTGAGGCAGTGGGCAATCCCAAAGCCGTTCGCGCCGTGGGAACGGCTGTTGGCAAGAACCCGATCAGTTGGTTGATCCCCTGCCACCGCGCAATTCGGAAATCTGGTGGATTGGGTGGATATCATTGGGGATTGCCGATTAAGCGGGCGATGTTGGCATTCGAAAGTGCCCGCGCAGAAGCTTAGGGGCGAAATTCTGCCTAAATGGCGGATTGTTATTTGGTAGCAATCAGCTTGGCTCTATAGTGCGCACATCGAATTATAAAAACACGAGGCAGAAAATGCGTTTTCGCAAACATACGGCTGTGACGCTTTTGGCGGCGACCACGGCAATGACAGCTTGCACCAGCCCAGCTAGGTTTGAGCCAGACAACACAACAACCAATGCTAACTCTGGCGCCTTTATGGGTGGCCTAATGGGTGCGATGATCGGGCTTGCCGGTGGCGACAATGCCGGCGAGCGCAGAGCGGGCGCCGTAAAGGGTGCGGTCCTAGGGGCAATAACTGGCGGCGTGATTGGGACCCAACTTGATGCACAGGCAGCGGCTTTGGAAGCGGACATGGGCAACAGTGCCGTCATGATAGAAAACACAGGCGAAAGCTTGATCGTGACGCTGCCACAGGACATTCTGTTTGCCACCGACAGCACGTCGATCCGGTCTGACCTACAGTCTGATCTGACCGTTCTTGCAGCGAATTTGCAGCAATATCCTAACAGCACGGTACAGATCATCGGTCATACCGACAATGTCGGCAGCGCGGCCTACAACGAAGACCTTTCATTGCGGCGCGCGAACTCGGTGTCCAATGTTCTAGCGGCACACGGTGTTTTGATATCGCGAATTTCGACGCTTGGATTGGGCGAGAGTCGCCCTATAGACACCAATCTAACGGCCGACGGGCGTGCGCAAAACAGACGGGTCGAAATCGTTATTCTGCCTTACTAAATAGTCAAAGGCCGCTCAGTGTAGGGCGGCCTTTTCTAAATCACGCGTCCGCGACGGCCTGCGCAATATCGTTAACAACATTCTCAAGCAGCGCTGCATCAACGCTTTCGCCCATAACACGGATCAACGGTTCGGTGCCGGATTTGCGGATAAGCAACCGCCCATCAGTCCCAAGCTTTTCGTTGCCAAGGTCAATTGCCCGTTGAACATCGACATTATCGAGCGGGGTCGCGCCCAGATCAAAACGCACGTTCTTCAACATTTGTGGAACGGGTTCAAACCGGCGGGCTAGAACGCTGGCAGGCACGCCGCGTTCTTTCAACATATGAAGAAACTGTAATCCGGCCACCAAGCCGTCTCCTGTGGTCGCGTAGTCAGTCATTACGATGTGACCCGACTGCTCGCCCCCAAGATTAAAGCCGCCTGCGCGCATTTCCTCGACCACATAACGGTCTCCAACAGGGGTGCGCTTTAACGTAATGCCATGATCTAATAGATAATGTTCAAGCCCAAGGTTCGACATGACTGTCGACACAAGGGTGTTGTTTTTCAACTTGCCCTGCTCGGCCCAAGAGGTCGCGATCAAGGCCATCAATTGATCACCGTCGGCAACCTGTCCGTTTTCGTCTAGGATGATAATCCGGTCAGCATCTCCATCAAGGCAGATACCGACGTCTGCGCCGGTATCGCGCACCGTTTGACCTGCCAATTCAGGGCTGGTCGATCCGCACTTGTCGTTGATATTTTTGCCGTCGGGCGTATTGCCAACGGTTATAACCTCGGCGCCCAATTCCCAGAGAACTTCAGGGGCAACCTTGTAGGCTGCGCCGTTTGCGCAATCGAGGACAACCTTTAAACCCTCAAGACGAAACTGGCTTGGAAGGGTCGTTTTGGCGAACTCAACATAACGGGCTTGGGCGTCGTGAAGTGCGGTTACCCTGCCAATACGCTCTTGATTGGGGCCAAAATCATCGTTCTGAAGCATCGCTTCAATCTCTTCTTCAACCGAGTCAGATAGCTTAAATCCATCTGGCCCAAAGAATTTGATGCCATTGTCGTGGAATGGATTATGGCTAGCTGAAATCATCACGCCAAGATCAGCGCGCATTGAGTGTGTCATGCGGCCGACGGCAGGCGTCGGCATTGGGCCTAAAACAAACACGTCCATGCCGGCGGCTGTAAACCCAGCGGTCAGGGCACTTTCAAGCATGTAGCTAGAGCGCCGCGTGTCTTTGCCAATTACAACGCGATGTTGTTTTGCATCGCGGGCAAAATAATACCCCACGGCAGTCGCGAGTCTAACGGCAAAATCTGCGGTCATTGGAAAGACGTTTGCCCGCCCTCTAACACCGTCGGTTCCAAAATACTTACGTGCCATGCGTCACCTATAAACTTTTCAAAAACGAGTATTAATTACTCGACTGTAACCGATTTTGCCAAATTGCGTGGCTGATCTACGTCTGTGCCTTTTTCAACGGCCGTGTGATAGGCCAAAAGCTGGACTGCAGCAGAGTATACCACTGGCGCAAATAGCGGATCCATCTTCGGCATTTGAACAGATTGCCAGATGCCCTCGCTTGCCTCGGCGATGCCGTCAGCGTCTGAGATCAATACAACCTGACCGCCACGGGCCATAACCTCTTGCATATTCGAGACTGTTTTTTCAAACAGCTCGTCTCTCGGGGCCAAAACGATGACCGGCATGTCTTCGTCGATTAGCGCGATTGGGCCATGCTTCAACTCACCGCTGGCGTAGCCTTCGGCGTGAATATAGCTGATTTCTTTAAGCTTTAATGCGCCTTCCAGCGCAAGAGGGTACATAGCCCCCCGTCCGAGGAACAGCGCGTCCGTCTTCTTGGCAAGCGACATTGCCAGTTTGTGGATGTCTTTTTCACAGGCCAAAGCCTCGTCCAGCAGGCGGGGTAGCTCAGTCAGCTGGCCGATAAGTTCTATACGTTTTGTTTCGTTGATCTCGCCACGTTGAACAGCTGCTTCAATTGCTAATGTCGCCAAGGCGATGAGTTGGCAGGTAAAGGCCTTTGTAGACGCAACACCAATTTCGACGCCCGCTAAGATCGGAAGAGCCAAATCGCTTTCGCGCGCGATCGTGCTTTCGGCGACGTTCACAACAGAAACAACTTTGCCCGCTTTTCCATGGCAGTAACGCATTGCCGCGAGCGTATCGGCAGTCTCGCCGGATTGACTGACAAACAGGGTCATATCACGCGTATGTAGCGGTGGTTCGCGGTAACGAAACTCGGACGCGACATCAATTTCAACCGGCAGACGGGCAATTCGTTCGAACCAATACTTCGACACATGACACGCAAGTGAAGCTGTTCCACATGCAACCATCGTCAAACGGTCAATTGCCGTGAAATCCAGTTCAGCGTTGATCTGCGCAACGCCCGTTCCCTCGGCATGATAATAGCTTATTGCATCGCCCAAAACCGCAGGCTGTTCAGCAATTTCCTTGGACATAAAGTGCTTATGACCAGCCTTAGTGGCCGTTGTGATATCCAAAGATACCGTCTTTCTTGGGCGCTCAACTGGCTCACGGTTCTCGTTAAGTAACTGAGCCCCAGAACGTGAGACGATCGCGATATCACCCTCGTCGAGATAGGTGACTTCGTTGGTCATCCCCGAAAGCGCGAGAGCGTCCGATCCGACAAACATTTCGTTGTTGCCCCAGCCGATTGCCAAAGGAGAGCCCTTGCGCGCGGCAACAATCAAGTCCTGCTCGCCGTCGAAGAGAAAGCAAAGCGCATAAGCGCCTTCCAGTGCGTTGACGGTCTCAATCGCGGCTTCGGTATGCGACTTGCCTTGATCGAGGTGCCAATTGCACAGCATGGCGACAGTTTCGGTATCGGTTTCCGTTTCGGGATTTATCTGATGCTCGGCGAGGTGTTCACGAATTTGGCGAAAGTTTTCGATGATACCATTGTGAACAATCGCCACTTTACCGCGACGATGCGGGTGGGCGTTGTTGGTGTTTGCAGCACCATGAGTTGCCCAGCGCGTGTGACCAATGCCCGACGTGCCTGTCAGCGGTTCATGCATCAACAAATCGTTCAGATTGACCAGCTTGCCCATCGCTCGCCGGCGATCAAGTTCACCATCGCTGACAGTTGCAATACCGGCGCTGTCATAACCGCGGTATTCTAGCTTCTTCAGCCCCTCAACAAGAATGGGTGCCGCTTGATGGGATCCAAGTACTCCAACAATTCCACACATAATCTAACCCTCTGAACGCTTTTCAGCGTCACGTTTTGCCTTGGTGGCTTTCAATTTCTTAATGAGACGGGGCACAAAACCCTCATGAATTTTCTGAGGTGCGCGCGCTACGGCAAGCGCATCGTCCGGCACGTCGACTGTAATCACAGAGCCTGCCGCCGTCATCGCGCCGTCACCGACGTTCACTGGCGCTACAAGTGAGCTATTGGTGCCAATAAAGGCCCCTGCCCCAATATTGGTCTGATGTTTCAGCACGCCATCATAATTGCATGTCACGGTTCCGGCCCCGATATTTGCGGCCTCACCAACGAATGCATCCCCGACGTAGCTGAGGTGATTGACCTTGGCGCCCTTGGAGATGATCGCTTTTTTTGTTTCGACGAAGTTTCCAATTCTTGCGCCTTCGCCAATGTCCGATCCGGGACGTATGCGCGCGTAGGGACCAACGGTCGCGCCGGCGCGGATTGTGCAGTCCTCTAGGTGACTAAACGCTCTGATGTTGGCATTGTCTTCGACCGATACGCCGGCTGCGAATACCACGTTAGGTTCGACGATTACGTCTTTGCCCAAGCGCGTGTCGAATGAGAAGTAGACCGTATCAGGCGCTTGAAGCGTTGCCCCTTCGATCATTGCGGTCTCGCGCTTTTCTGCCTGAAATATCGCTTCGGCTTTTGCCAATTCGGGTCGCGAATTAATGCCCAGCGTTTCAGACTCATCGCACGTCACAGCGACGCAAGATTTTCCGACCGAGTTCGCAATTTCAACGATGTCGGTCAGATAATACTCACCCGATGCGTTTTCGTTTCCAACTTGGGCGATCAAATCGAACAGAGTTGCACTGTCAGCGCACACCACACCTGAGTTGCACAGGGTCACGGCTAGTTCAGCTTTGGACGCATCCTTGGCCTCAACGATGCGCAAGAGACGGTCGTTTTTGACAATAAGCCGCCCATACTTGCCCGGCGCTGCAGCATCGAAACCTAATATTACGACGTCGGCACCGCTTTTTCGCGCATCAAGCATTTTGCGCAATGTGTCGGGCTTAATGAATGGCGTGTCGCCGTAAAGAACAATGGCATCGCCTGTAAACTCAGAAAGGGCATCCTTGGCCTGATCAACCGCATGTGCAGTCCCCAAGCGTTCAGTCTGAAGCACAACTTGCGCATCCGGAAAGCCTGCAGCCAAGGCCGTCTCAACCTGCTCAGAACCATGCCCTACGACAACGATTTGCTTGGCGGTTTCCAGTCCATCTGCCGAGCGGATCGCGTGGGATACCAGCGGCGCACCAGCAACCTTGTGAAGCACTTTTGGAAGGCTCGATTTCATGCGTGTGCCTTGCCCTGCGGCAAGAACAATCAATGCTAAGTTCATGTCAAATTTGTTCTCAAAAATTTATGAGCCCTACCTATCCGGATTAATCAAGGTAACCAAGTCCGGATTTCATCCATGGCAGAACATAGACGAGGGGGCAAAAACTACTACCAAAATTTGGTTTCAACCTTGAAATACAGACCTTTAGCGGGCGCATTTTTGCCATTTGGCTGGGACTACAGGCTGGCCTCTGGTTTGAAGCTCAGGGGAATATTATCGACACCCTGCAATGCCAAATCGGCCATCACTTTTGAAACCAAGGGGGCCACGCCAAAGCCGATCTTAAAGCCTCCGTTCGCGATAAACTCGCCGGTTCGGAAAGGATGTGCACCCAGCATCGGAGCACGACTTTTAGCGCGGGGGCGAACCCCGGCCCAACGCTCTAGCACTCGCGCGTTTCGCAAAACGGGAAAGGCTTCAATCGCACGGGCAAGAACGTCGTCTAGCTGGGTATCCGTCGAAGAAGGGTCGTCAAATTCGCGTTCACTTGTCGATCCAATACCGACCGTTGCGTTTTCGTGCGGCACAATATGCAACGTATCCGCAAACAACTGAGGCATGTCGCGCGCGTCAAAACCCAACAACGCAGACTGACCTTTGATACCAGACCCAACTAGGCGACCCCGTGTGGATGAAAGCTCCTCTAGTCCTTTGTAACCGGTGGCCCAAATGACGGCCCCTTTGCTTTTGCCTTCTTCAAGGAATTCGACACCAAGCGCTTTTAGGGCCTTCGCTAAGGATGCACATGCAAGCCGTGGATGCATTCTGGCCGACAAGCTGTCGTGAATTAGCAAACCGGTGGGAGATTTTGGTGACCAAGGATCATGCTCTTCAGTCTTAACGATGCTCCATTCAGCTTTACCCTGCCACAAGTCCTTAGCCATATTTGCTCGAGCTTGTGCCAACTCAAGGATGTTATCATTGGCGATTGGCTGCAAACGACCTGTACGCGCGTAACCAGAGGGCAATTCTGAAACCGCATCCACATCGCGCCAGAATTCTTCGGCATAAAGAAGGCTTTGAAACTGGAACTCTTTCTTCTCGTTCCAATTTTCAGGTGTATGGGGCGCCAATGCGCCGACCAAACCGCCGCTAGACCCTGAACCAACGCCGTTTGGGTCAATAACTTGGACCGTTGCCCCCTGCTGCACACAGGCCCACGCGATTGACAGGCCAAATATCCCTGCTCCGCGAATAGTCACATCCACCATTGCCAAACCTTGCGAAGCCTTTCATGGTCGCTCAACTTTTGTTTTCTTACGGGATCAAGCGATGCAAGACCAGCAAGCAGAGCTGGAATGGCACGAAACCGGCGTTCCGGTCTCAAAGCTGTTCAATGATCCGTACTTTTCGCTCGACAACGGGCTTGAAGAAACGCGCTATGTCTTTCTATCCGGCAATGGGTTGCCTGAGCGGTTACATGACCGCTTTCACATCGCTGAACTTGGTTTTGGCACCGGCTTGAACCTATTGGCGGCATGGCAGGATTGGCGGATACAAAAGTGCCCTGGCAAGCTGTATTTCACAAGTTTTGAGATGTATCCGATGGACCCCGCAGAAATGGAGAAAAGCCTTGCGCTGTTCCCCGTTGATAGCGAACTTGCGGCTGTGTTGCTTGAGGCAATGCAATCTGGTCAGACGTGTTTTGAAACGCACGACTTGGTCTTTGAACTTGTGGTAGGGGATGCGCGCAAAACTGTATGTGATTGGCAATCTAATGCAGATGCATGGTTCCTCGACGGGTTTTCGCCTGCCAAAAACCCCGAGCTTTGGGAAGTTGACCTTATGAAAGCTGTGTTTGACCACACGAATACAGATGGCACCGTCGCGACATACACGGCCGCGGGGGGTGTGCGCCGCGCACTTAGTGATGCTGGATTTGGAGTGGAGCGCGTCAAAGGGTTTGGCCGTAAACGCCACATGACGATAGCCAAGAAAGTCGCCGAATGAGCAGTGGCAACCAGCGCTTAGGCATCATGCTGATGATCCTAACGACATTCATTTTCGCAGTTCAAGACGGGATATCCCGTCATTTGGCCGGGGAATACAACGTCCTGATGGTCGTTATGATCCGTTATTGGTTCTTCGCCGCATTTGTTTTGACCATCGCTGCGCGACATGCGGGCGGTATAATGAAGGCTGCAGCGACCACACAGCCGGTTTTGCAGACCGTAAGGGCGTTGATCCTCATCGTAGAAATCTGCGTAATGGTCTACGCCTTTACCCTACTTGGGCTTGTTGAAAGCCATGCGGTTTTCACCAGCTATCCACTGCTGATAGCCGCGTTATCTGGCCCGATCCTTGGCGAGAAAGTCGGCTGGAGACGTTGGATAGCCATTGGGGTGGGATTCGTCGGCGTTTTGATCATCTTAAGACCCGGTTTCGGGGTCTTTTCTCCAGCTGCAATTGTACCACTTATTTCAGCGATACTGTTCGCTTTGTACGGATTACTAACCCGATATGTTGCTAGAAAGGACAGTGCCTATACTTCGTTTTTCTGGACAGGAACTGTCGGCGCGGTCGCAATCACGGCCGTCGGAGTTTGGTACTGGGAGCCAATGACCGGACCCGATTGGGTGTGGATGTCCTTGCTTTGCGTAACAGGTGCTCTGGGGCATTTCACACTTATTAAATGTTATGAGATTGCAGAGGCTAGTTCCGTTCAGCCATTTGCCTATTTGCAGTTGGTGTTTGCCACTCTGATCGGGATTTCGATACTTGGCGAAAGCCTCGAAATGAACGTCGCTATAGGTGCATGCGTCGTGGTTTTAAGTGGTCTGTTCACGCTATGGCGTGAGCGCGTCCAAAGTTGATCCTGAGAGTTCCTGACTAAACGGTACACCACGCGGCAGGCCCATGCGGGCGCGATATGCTGGCATAGATTCCGACACACGCATCACATAGTTGCGCGTTTCACGGTACGGAATCGATTCAATCCAGTCGACTACGTCAACCGACGGTTTCCTTGGGTCGCCCAGTGTTTGCAACCATTGATCAACACGCGTTGGACCTGCGTTATAGGCGGCTGCGACAAGCGCGATATTACCGTCAAACCTCGAGGACAGCTCGGCAAGATACGCACTTCCGAGAGCGGCGTTAAATCGCCAATCGGTGACCAGTCGCTGCTGATCGCTTGGCAAATCCAGCTTTCCCGCCATTTCGTTGGCAGTTGCAGGCATTAACTGCAACAATCCGGCCGCCCCAGCGCGACTTACGGCTGTAGGATCAAACTCGCTTTCTCGGCGCGCGATGGCCAAGACCAACTCGGGGTTTATTGGCAGCTCATAGGTGCTCATCGGATGCAGTGGGAAGTATGCAGAAAACGCAAGATCACCCATGCGAAGTCCATGTTTGGCTACACGAAGCACCAGATGTGGTTGGTTTAGCTGCTCAAGCATACTGCCCAGAAGGATCAGTTCTTCCCGCATAAGACTCTCAGATAGTTGAACAAAGAAACGCTCTGCTAGATAATTTTCGTTAAGAGACAGGCTAAGCAGTCCAGCGTGAAACACATCAT
The DNA here is from genome assembly GCA_029244725.1 of Paracoccaceae bacterium. GTDB lineage: Bacteria > Pseudomonadota > Alphaproteobacteria > Rhodobacterales > Rhodobacteraceae > JASMHC01. The sequence goes on along the minus strand of JAQWQJ010000113.1, from coordinate 9,440 downwards.
TATGGGTGAAGCTGGCCGTTTTCCATGCGTCTTGGGGAATGTCGTAGATCTGGAACCTCGGCGCCTGCCCTAGCTTCTCGGCTGCAAGCAACCCGTAGTAGGCTGTTGAGTGCTTCGCCGCCTCTTCCCACGAGATTTGCGCCGCCCGTTCTTCGCCCTTTGCTTCAAAAGCACGGCCCAACCAATAGCCAGCACGCGACAGCGAAATTGGACTATCGACCGCTTCAAGCAGTCCTTGGAAATGTGCGATTGCCACATCGGGCTGTTGCTTGAAACGCAGGGCAATGTAACCTGCCATCCACTCAAGATCTGCGTATCTGGCGTCATTGGGTGGCAGAAAATGCTGTGAGGCAAGCTGATAGGCAGTATCAATGTCACCGTCAGAAAATTTCTGTCGGGCAAGATTGCGACGCTGCGTGGCCCAGTATTCGGGACGCCCCAGAGATTGCTCGGATGTGCTGCGTTCAAGAATAATCTTTAGCGCGTCTTCATCGCGCCCTTTGCGAACGCGCCACGCAAACCGCTCATAGGCCAGGCCCGCATCGGCTTTCAAAGATGCAGGTACCTGAGCGATCAACTTATCGACCCCGTCTTTGTCATTGCGAAGGGCCGATCGTGCGGCTGATAGCTTTTTCCAATCGGCAGAAGCGCCTGCTTGAAGACGCACGACCTCAACCCCAGCGTCGCGCCACAACATGGCGTCCAATCGGTCTATGTAGATGTCAGCGACTGAGTCGCTGAACTGTTTGGAAAACGCTTCGAACTCGGCGTCTGACATCGTGTTTTCCAGCCAAGCGCGTGTAACGACTTTTTTTGAGGCCCCCATTTCGCCAGTGCGCTTTAACGCTTGCGCATACAAGATCGCGCCTGTCGCGGTGACAGGGTCTTGGTCCTTAAAAAAGTCGAGTACATCCCGTGCGCTTTGCCCGATCAGTGATTTCTCACTGTTTTTGCGCAGCAGTGCCAATCCTGGCCAATCCGCGTTTCTTTCAAGGAAATCAGAGACGTCTTGGTAATTTCCATGCCCAGCGCGTAGCCAATGCCACTCGATAATATCGGCTGCAAGTGGGCCGTCTTGCGCTGCCAAATCCTTCGCAGAGTCCCAGCGATAGACACGCATTTCCTTAAGAGCGAGCTCTAGAGAATTGGCGGATTGCGCGCCGGTGGCCGGCAGAACCACTGACAAGACGCAACACACCAAAATGATTGCACGCAGAACGACTTGCAATTCTCACCTCAAATACCGATAGACATCGCCACAATACCCACACTTACCTGCGTAACAACTCACAAACTTGGTAGTTGGGGATTGGGCGGCTAGTGTCCGCGCATCAAATCTACGGCCAAAGGGCCAAAACTTAATAGGAGTGTATCATGTTCAAAGGATCTTTTCCCGCATTGGTCACGCCGTTCAAAGACGGCGCGCTGGATTTGGATACGCTCAAAAAGCTGGTCGAGTGGCATATCGATCAGGGCAGCCATGGGCTTGTTCCAGTTGGCACAACGGGTGAAAGCCCGACTCTGACGCATCGCGAACATGAGATCGTGATCGAGGAAGTTGTTAAAGCTGCCGCAGGCCGAATTCCGGTTATCGCTGGCGCTGGCTCCAACAACACAGCCGAGGGCATTGGCCTAATCCAACACGCCGAGCGCGTAGGCGCGGATGCCGCTTTGGTTGTCACTCCATATTACAACAAGCCTAATGCAGCTGGTCTTGTGGCACATTACAAAACGCTTCACGACGCCAGCAACTTGCCGATCTTTATTTACAACATTCCGGGTCGCTCGGTCGTTGATATGAAGCCTGACACAATGGGTGAGCTTGCTAAGCTTGAGCGCATCATTGGAGTGAAGGACGCGACTGGTGATATCGCCCGCGTTTCACAACAGCGCGCGGCTTGTGGCACCGATTTCATCCAGATGTCGGGCGAAGACGCAACGGCCCTTGGGTTTAATGCTCACGGTGGACAGGGTGCGATCTCTGTCACTGCCAACATCGCGCCGAAACTTTGCGCCGAGTTTCAAGAAACCACACTCGCTGGCGATTTTGCTAAAGCGCTAGAGTATCAGGACCGTTTGATGCCTCTGCACGAAGCGATCTTCATCGAACCAGGTCTTGCGGGTGCGAAATACGGAATGTCTCAGCTTGGTCTGTGCAGTGACGAAGTACGCCTACCGCTGGTTGGCATTTCCGATAGCACGAAAGCTGCAATTGATGCCGGGATGCGCCACGCGGGTCTCGTCAACTAAACTGATCCGCTGGATCAAGGAATTACAATGCCGGCCAACGTTTACATAATCTGTGGATTAACGGGGGCCGGCAAATCCACCTATTCGGAACAATTGCGCCAAGACGTCATGGGCGTGCGGATGTCGATTGATGACTGGATGGCGAACTTGTTCTTTATGGATCGCGATCCAACGACCGATTTTCAATGGTTCCATGCGCGGGTGCGTCGTTGTTGTGCACAGATGCGCGACACCGCTGATCAGATTATCGCGGCCGGTAAGCCGGTGGTGTTTGACTGCGGTTTCACCAATTCTGAAGAACGTCAGATCTTTTACGATTGGGCCGATGCGATGGGTTATTCCACGTCGCTCCACTTCCTAAATGTTAAAGAATCTATCCGCTGGGATCGAGTTCAAAACCGCAACTCTGAAAAAGGCGAGACTTTTGCGCTTGAGGTCACCCGCGAGATGTTCGACTTTATGAATCGCATCTGGCAAGCTCCTACAGATGCGGAAATGCAGTCACGCGATGGCGTGTTGATCGAGAACTAGAATGGCCCAGACTAAATCAGACCCAAACTACAAGATCGCCGCCGAAAATCGGCGTGCGCGGTATGATTTTGCCATCGAAGAGGACATCGAGTGCGGCATCATGCTAGAAGGCTCTGAGGTGAAATCGCTTCGTCAGGGCGGCGCGAACATCGCTGAAAGCTACGCCGCCGTTGAGAACGGTGAGCTGTGGTTGGTCAATTGCTACATTGCACCGTACGAGCAAGCGAAAATGTTCAAACACGAAGAACGCCGCCGACGGAAGCTGCTGGTCAGCCGCAAGCAATTAGCGCGGCTATGGTCAGACACTCAGCGCAAAGGCATGACGTTGGTGCCACTGGTGCTCTACTTCAACCACAAAGGCATGGCGAAAATTAAAATCGGAATCGCCAAGGGTAAAAAGAACGTCGACAAACGTGCGACCGAGGCAAAGCGTGACTGGAATCGCCAGAAACAGCGCCTTCTACGCCACGGTGAGTAAGGCTTTCTTGTAAAACACTAGCCATTGGCGCATTTGGACTTCCAACAGGCTTGCCCTAATCAATCCTCGGGCGTATGCAATTCGTGGCTCAATCAACGGAGAACACCATGTCGGTGGACGATCCGAAAACTCTTGTTTCAACAGACTGGCTGGCGTCTCGCCTGAAGGATCCAGACATTCGCGTTATTGATGCGTCTTGGTATCTTCCTGCGATGAACCGTGACGGAAAAGAGGAATATCAAACCTCTCACATCCCCGGCGCGCGTTTCTTTGACATCGACGAAATCAGCGACCTGCGCTCGGATTTGCCCCATATGGTGCCTCCGGTCGAAAAGTTCATGTCTCGCATGCGCGCCATGGGGGTCGGAGACGGTCATCAGGTCGTGATCTACGATGGCTTGGGAATTTTTTCAGCCGCCCGCGTTTGGTGGCTGTTCCGCCTTATGGGTAAAACAGACGTCGCGGTGCTGGATGGCGGTTTGCGCAAATGGCTGGCCGAGGGTCGACCAACAGATGCAAACCCTCCCGTAATTCGCGATCGCCACATGACGGTGCAGCGCCAACCACAGATGGTCAAAGACGTGACCCAAGTGTCGTTCTCTGCCAAACTGAAAGACCACGAAATCATTGACGCCCGTGCTGCAGCGCGCTTTCGCGGCGAGGCACCCGAGCCCCGCGCCGAATTGCGTTCTGGCCACATTCCCGGCTCAAAGAACGTACCTTTCTCGGATTTGCTAAACAGCGATGGAACAATGAAGGATATTGGCGGGCTTAAGTCCGCCTTTGAAACCGCTGGGGTCGATTTGTCGAAACCGGCAATCACCACTTGTGGATCAGGCGTCACTGCCGCGGTCCTGTGCCTTGGCCTTGAACGCTTAGGCAAAACTGATCACTCGCTTTATGACGGATCGTGGACTGAATGGGGCGCATTCCCCACCCTTCCCGTCGCCACCGGAGAAAATTGAAGACATGCTTACTAATCTGAAAGCACAACCTGCCGACAAAATCCTTGCTCTCGTCCAAGAATACGCGGCTGACCCTCGCGAAACCAAAATCGATCTAGGCGTTGGCGTTTACAAAGACGCTACCGGCAAAACTCCAATCATGCGTGCTATCAAAGCGGCCGAGCAAAAAGTCTGGGAAGAGCAAACCTCGAAATCCTATGTTGGTCTTGCTGGCGATCCCGCTTTTTCCGACGCCATGATCAAACTGGTTCTGGGTGACGCAGTTCCGCGTGACCGCGTTGCTGCCGCTGCTACACCAGGCGGCACCGGCGCTGTGCGCCAAGCGTTCGAATTGCTTCAAGCCGCCAGCCCTGAGGGGCGCGTTTTCGTCTCGAACCCAACATGGCCAAACCACATCACGATCCTGTCCTATCTCGGGATTGAAAAAGTCGACTATCGTTATTTCGACGAAACAACCTGCGGCGTCGATTTCGACAACATGATTGCTGACCTCAAAACGGCACGCAAAGGCGATCTGATTCTGCTGCATGGTTGCTGTCACAACCCAACTGGCGCGAATTTGAATATGTCGCAATGGCAGGACGTCGTGAATGTCCTTCTGGAAACCGGCGCGACGCCTATGATCGACATAGCTTATCAGGGCTTTGGTGACGGTCTTGAAGACGACGCCGCTGGTGTTCGCCTTGTCGCATCTTCCGTCCCTGAAACCATCATCGCTGCAAGCTGCTCAAAAAACTTCGGCATCTACCGCGAACGTACTGGCATCTTGATCGCAATTTCAGATAGATCCAGCGGCACCAATGTTACGCAGGGCAATCTGGCATTTCTAAACCGCCAGAATTTCTCGTTTCCTCCAGATCACGGTGCTCGCTTGGTAACAACAATCTTGAACGACGACGCACTGCGCGCTGACTGGCAAGCAGAGCTTGAGGCTGTTCGCATATCAATGCTTGGTCTGCGTGAACAACTTGCCAAAGAGCTTCAGAAGGCAGCCGGCTCTGACCGATTTGGCTTTATCGCTCAACATCGCGGCATGTTCTCACGGCTTGGCATCGCGCCTGAGCTTGTTCAAAGCCTGAAAACCAATCACGGCATCTACATGGTTGGCGACTCGCGGATCAACATTGCCGGTCTCAACCAAGCCACCGTGCCAATATTGGCCAAGGCAATCATCGCGTCCGGCGCCTGATTTTATCTTTGAAAAATACTCAAACAGGGCGTAAGCCCAATAAACAATCCAGAAAAGGCCCCGGTTTTCCGGGGTCTTTACAATTTCCCTAATGCTGATTGTCAAACAATCGTGTGACGGCTCAACATTTGAACAGAATCGCGCTATGGTCGCGTCAAAACAATAGGCCGAGCAGGCGAGAATGACATCTAAACCCCCAAAGCGGCCGCAACTCGTGGCCGACAAACGCTATGCGTCGGGCAAAAAACCCAGCGCAAAGAAGCCTGCTGTCAAACCGAAGCCCAAGCCGAAAACGTCTCACAAACCAAAAGCAAAGCCAAAGCCGCGCAATAAAACGCAGGCCAAGAAACGGCCACTTCTTATCAGGTGGATACTTAACGTTGTTCGTTTTGTATGGTTGGTAATTTGGCGTCTCGGCTGGCGTTTGGCGATGGTGGTCAGCTTGTTGATTGCTGTTGCCGTCGGGTATTACATGGCCACCCTGCCCACCATCGAAGAACTGGTAGATGGTCGCGCGCGTGGATCGGTCACGCTGCTTGATCGCAACGGTGAGGTGTTTGCGTGGCGCGGTGATCAGTTTGGCGGGATGATCACTACCGATACGATCTCACCCCACCTTAAAAACGCCGTCGTCGCGACCGAGGACAAACGGTTTTATTACCACCCAGGCATTGACCCAATTGGGGTCGCGAGCGCCGTTCGCATTAACCTTCGCGAGGGGCGGGGCCCGCTTGAGGGCCACGGCGGCTCAACGATCACGCAACAGGTCGCAAAGCTACTGTGCCTAGGCAATCCGTACAATCCGCGCTCGGGACAAACCGAAGCTGAATATGAATCCGAATGTCGCCAGAACACGCTGTGGCGCAAAATCACCGAAGCGACCTATGCAATCGCAATGGAAGTTAAGTACTCCAAAGACGATATTTTGACTGTCTACTTGAACCGCGTTTTTCTCGGCGCAGGATCACGTGGATTTGCTGCTGCTAGTCAGCGATATTTTGGGAAGTCAGCCGCCGAAGTTTCCCCGTCCGAGGCTGCGATGTTGGCCGGTCTTTTGGTGGCTCCTTCCCGCTATGCGCCTACAAACAACCTGACCCGCTCGCAAAATCGGGCCGGTGTCATAGTCGATCTGATGGAGGATCAAGGCTACCTTTCGTCAACCGATGCAGCCATCGCAAAACAGTTGCCAGCTGAGCTGTCCCAAGCCGCCGAAGCGCAAGCGGGTGGGTATTTCGCTGATTGGGTTATGGCCTATGGGCCGGACTACCTGACCCGTCGCACAACCGAAGATGTGACGATCCACACAACCTTGGACCAAGACATTCAAACGGCGGCCGAAACTGCCCTGAAAAAGGTTTTTGAGGAACGCGTAGACGAGGAGTCCGAGGCACAGGCTGCTATCATCGTCATGTCATCAGACGGCGCAGTTCGTGCAATGGTCGGTGGCCGTCGAACGAAAGTTTCAGGTGCCTTTAATCGCGTTACACAAGCCAAACGACAAACCGGTTCGGCATTTAAGCCCTTCGTTTATGGTGCCGCGCTGGAATTGGGCTATCACCACTACGATCAAATCTTGGACGAGCCGATAACAATCAACATCCCAGGTTCAGGTCCCTGGACGCCCAGTAATTACACCAAAGAACACTACGGATTGGTGACCCTAACCCAAGCGTTGAAGGATTCTCTAAACGTGCCTGCAGTGAAAATATCCGAAACCATCGGACGGGATCTGGTATCTCAGGTAGCCTCAGATTTCGGCCTCAGGGGTCCATTTGCCGAAGGTCCTGCGCTTGCACTTGGTGCGTCTGAGGCGACGTTGATCGAAATGACGGGCGCCTATGCTGGTATCCTAAACGGTGGCTCATCCGTGCAGCCTTATGGCCTGCTTGAGCTAAGATTGGCTGGCGACGATCTGCCCTTGATGGGCAAAGGAGGGGGCATCGGTGAACGTGTTCTCCGCCAATCCGTTGCCGAAGAATTGATCTATATGATGCGCAATGTTGTCACCGACGGTTCTGGCCGCCGCGCCAATTTACCGGACCGCGAGGTTGCCGGTAAAACCGGCACAACGCAGGCGGCGCGGGATGCTTGGTTCATCGGCTTTACGGCTGACTACGTTGCTGGTGTTTGGATGGGATACGACAATAACACGCCTTTGACAGGTGTCACCGGCGGCGGTCTTCCGGCTGAAATCTGGCGTGAAACGATGACGGCCGTGCATAAAGACATGCCGGACACTGGCCTGCCAATGTTGCGTCCGTTTGGTATCGAGACCCCTCGCACGTTTGGCGACGAAGAGGTCCCGCAAGATCGCAACGCGTCTCAGGATCCGATCCTTATTCAGATCCTTAAAGATCTTCTTGGAACGAACTAGATTATTTAAGCTTTTGAAGGTCCTGAATCGTAAGGTCCAGATCACCGCGCCGATTGTCTAGCATCGCACCAATTTCCGTGCGCTCACTCAGCAACATGTTCAGACCTTCGATGAACATGTTGAAGAATTTCTCTTCGCCAGAACGATCTGTGACAAGGAAGGTCAACTCGAACGGGGCCATGCCTTGTAGATGGGCCATTGCGGTGACTTCAAAAAAGCTTTTGACGGCGCGGGCATCTCGTACTTCGACCCGCCCACCAATGAATTCACGGAAACGGCGACCGTATTTTCCTGACATGTATTTGCGAAACGCTGCCGTAAATGCCTTGAGCTGAGCATCAGAGGCCGAACGTGCCTCAACCCCCAAAGCATACCGCGCGATCGTGTTTACATCAGCGTAGTCAGCGAAAACTTGTTCAAAATCCACAAGCATAGCTTCTTCGCTTTTGCCCGAGTCGATGATCGTGTTGATGTCTGCAACAACGCGCTCAACCAACTTTTTCGCCGACCGTTTGGTCGTGGCAAAGGCCGGCAACGGCAATGCAACCGAAGCGGCTGCGCCCGTCGTCAAGGCCATCATGGACCGGCGCGAAAGGGATACTGGATTACTCATAAATGTCCTCATAGGGATCAAAATAGTCTTCTTCTTCAAGTCTCATGCCAAGTTCGTGGCGCCTGCTTTGTAGAAAGAAAAGACGCGATTGCGAATAGCTGTCTGCACTTTCATACAAAACAGAATCTACCGTTGTCGCAAAACGGGCACGATCCCCGATCATGGCCACAGTTTTAACGCCTGAACCTGTCAATTTCCAGTTATCAGGCAGTATAATCGTCAATGGATTGAGCAAGGCGTCAACAGCAATCCCGACCGTATCACGCGAAGTCGATCCGCCCATCACAGGCAACTCAAGATAAGCGCCTTCGCCAACACCCCATTTATGAAGCGTTTGCCCAAAGTCGGCTGCTGATGGGTAAATACCGATTTCAGACGCCGCATCGTAAAGACCAAGCACGCCCACCGTGCCGTTGATCACTAAACGGGCCGAATTTGTCACCGCGCTTTCAAGATCCAATTGCAGTGCGTTGTTGATCACTTCGCCCGGCAGATCGAGAAACTTGCTGAAATTGCTGATGCCAATCGCGACGATATTTGGCACCACCTCGCCATATATGCCCGAGGCTGGACGCAGCAAGGCGCTATCAAGGCCCTTGTTGAATTCATGCGTCCTACGATTCACCGTTTCATACGGATCATGAATTGACTCAAGACTATCAGGTGCAGCACATGCTGATAGAAATATCACGCCACTTGCCAGAACTAGGCCAAGCTTGCTGGTCATCGAGGATGCAATTCGGGTAAGAAAAACAACCAATAGATTTTTTTGCCTGATTTTCATAAGTTTATCTTTGAACCGCTGTATCGAAAGTACATAGTTAATCACTCATCGGCGCATCTTGTAGCATTGCGCATTATTCTTGCAAAGCATGCCACATAGCTGGCTGGTGGCAACCCAAGGGGCTGACCCAGATAACTAGTTCAAATACTTCTTAACCCATTGTCTTAGCTGTGATAATTGCACTGACGGGTCACTGTTGTTAAAACGCCACTCACATTCCTTCAAATATAGTCCAAATTGGGCCTTTGGAACACCG
>JAQWQJ010000103.1 GCA_029244725.1 Paracoccaceae bacterium | reverse complement strand
GGTGTTCCAAAGGCCCAATTTGGACTATATTTGAAGGAATGTGAGTGGCGTTTTAACAACAGTGACCCGTCAGTGCAATTATCACAGCTAAGACAATGGGTTAAGAAGTATTTGAACTAGTTATCTGGGTCAGCCCCTTCACTTTTCTTCTTATTTAATCCGTTTTGGGCATGATGTTCTTTTTGGCGGGTATAGGTATGTGGCTTTTGCCCGGCGCTTTGATGGTGCCTGAGCTTCGCACGATGCAGATAACGGTCACAGGATTGTTCCTTGCTCTTGGATTTGTTCTGTTTCGGGGTACACCCCCAAACCAGCGACCTGAGTTGCACATTGATATGGTCCGTCGCACTGTTGAGATGGGCGTTCGTGATCTGACGGGTGGCACAGTGTCTGTTGCACGGTATCAATTGGATGAGCTTTCAGATCTTGCGGTTCTCAGCACGACAGTTGTCGCCACGGATCTCAGCGGAAACCGCGTGATTACTTTGGACCTTGAAAGCAAAACTGCTGCAACAGAGCTTCGTGACTTCCTTATGGACATGCCGCCACTTAGCAATCCAAACAACGTATTCCGCGACCACAACTCGATATTCTAAGCCCAAACTTGGTTTTTGGCCGCTTCTAGTTGCGCCGACGTCTGCTCTTAGCTATCCCGAAGGGAAAGATAAAAGGAGGGGCATGATGGCGACGGCTTTCGTATTTCCCGGGCAAGGGGCACAGAGCATTGGGATGGGTAAGGCGCTTGCAGACGCGTACCCCGCAGCAAAAGCAATCTTTGATGAAGTTGATGACGCTTTGGGTGAAAAGCTCTCGACTTTGATATGGGAAGGCGACCAAGAAACGTTGACCCTTACACAAAACGCTCAACCCGCTTTAATGGCCACGTCGCTTGCAGCAATGCGCGCGCTTGAGTCTGAGGGTGTCTCGATTGAAGACGCTGCATATGTAGCGGGTCATTCGCTTGGCGAATATTCGGCTTTGGCCGCTGCTGGCGCGCTTTCGGTTTCGGATGCAGCCCGTCTGCTACGGACACGCGGTGAAGCGATGCAAAAAGCGGTTCCTGTGGGCGTTGGCGCAATGGCCGCGTTGCTGGGATTAGATTTTGAAGCAGCCGATGCAATCGCTCAAGAGGCAGCTGATGACGAAGTTTGCCAGGCCGCCAACGACAATGACCCAGGGCAAGTGGTTGTTTCGGGGCATGTAGGCGCTGTGAACCGAGCAATTGTTTTGGCCAAAGAAAAAGGTGCAAAACGCGCTGTTCTCTTGCCCGTTAGCGCACCTTTCCATTGCGCACTGATGGAGCCTGCAGCCGAAGTTATGGCCAACGCTTTGGGTGAAGTTGACATCGAACGACCAAGGGTTCCTGTGGTTGCCAATGTGGTTTCTGACGCAGTTTCGGACCCTGCAACCATCCGTTCGCTTTTAGTACAGCAGGTCACAGGATCGGTTCGCTGGCGTGAGAGCGTTCTATGGATGGCAGAGCAGGGCGTAACTAATTTGTGGGAAATCGGTGCTGGCAAAGCGCTATCGGGAATGGTGCGTCGCATTGATCGCTCGATTGTCTGTAAGGCAGTCGGAACACCTGATGATGTAAAAGCTGTCACAGCAGAATAATAAGCAGGATACAGAATGTTTGATCTTACAGATAAAAAAGCCCTCGTAACCGGTGCTTCTGGTGGTATTGGCGGCGAAATTGCGAAAGCGTTGCATGCAGCTGGTGCAACCGTTGGTTTGTCGGGAACGCGCGAAGAGCCGCTTCAGGCATTGGCGGCTGAGCTTGGTGAACGTGCCCATGTTTTGCCGTGCAACCTTTCGGATGGCGCTGCCGTTGACGCACTGCCAAAGCAGGCGATTGAGGCTATGGGTGGCGTTGATATCCTTGTGAACAATGCCGGCATTACCCGCGACCAGATTTTCATGCGTATGTCGGACGAAGAGTGGCAGAGCGTGATTGATGTGAACTTGACCTCTACGATGCGTCTTTGTCGGGGCGTGATGCGTCCGATGATGAAATCGCGTTGGGGCCGTATTATCAACATCAGCTCAATCGTTGGTGCGACAGGAAATCCGGGTCAGGTAAACTACGCTGCCTCAAAGGCTGGCATGGTCGGGTTGACCAAGTCGATTGCATACGAAGTGGCAAGCCGTGGCATCACAGCTAATGCAGTTGCACCCGGTTTTATCGCGACGGCGATGACTGATAAACTGACCGATGAACAGAAATCGGCGATCAATACTAAGATCCCAGCATCCCGCATGGGTAAGCCAGAAGAGATCGCCGCAGCGGTTCTATATTTGGCAAGCCAAGAGGCCGGTTATGTCACAGGCGCGACCTTGCATGTGAATGGCGGAATGGCCATGCTGTAAATGCATGGCCACCATGTCTCGAAAGCGTTTGCCATAGAGTAAACTTGTGCTATAGGCGGCGCAGCTTTCGACCGGTGGCCCAAAAAATGCATCGGTTAACCGCAAATTGCGGAGACACGAGCCGCCCATTTGGGCATCACGAAAACAGCCGTCCCGCAGGGAAAAGGCAAAACGAACCTTCGGGTTCAATGAAGAGGAAGAGGAAGAGAACATGAGCGACGTTGCAGACCGCGTAAAGAAAATTGTTGTTGAGCACCTTGGTGTAGAAGAAGACAAAGTTGTCGAGAATGCATCTTTCATCGACGATCTTGGCGCAGACAGCCTCGACACTGTTGAGCTGGTAATGGCATTCGAAGAAGAGTTCGGTATCGAAATTCCGGATGACGCTGCAGAAACCATCCAGACTTTTGGTGACGCAACTAAGTTCATCACAGAAGCTTCCTAAGTTTTATAGACTTACAGTTTTGAAACGGCGCTCTGATCTCAGGGCGCCGTTTTTCTTTGGAACTAAGCTTGGGTTGTCGTGTATGCTCTTAGAAAAGTCGCTCATATCTTGGACGTCCAGAACGGTTGAATTCAAGGCTGGCGCATGAATAGACACTAGCGCTGAGAGGTTGCCATGCTTGTTGTCCCCGGAATTGAACTGCAAAAAGGTCGCTGTGTAACCCTTCAAAGGGGCCGCTTGGATGAACCGTCAATTTGGCATGTAGACCCAGTAGAAAAAGCACGAGAGTTTTCTAGTGCTGGGGCTTCATTGTTGCATGTTACCGATTTTGACGCAGTTGCAGGCGAAACTCCGCAAAATGATCTTATCGAAAGCATCATTCGATCTTCTGAAACCCGTGTTCAGGTTGGTGGCGGTATTCGGACCAAAGAGCGTGCTGCCGAATTGATCGAGATGGGCGCTGCGCGCGTTGTCATGGGCACGGTTGCCGCGCTCCAGCCACAAATGGTGCAAGAACTGGCTAATACCTATCCAGACCAAATTATCTTGGCTGTCGACATTTGGCAGGGCGGCTTGATGACCGAAGGATGGCGCACCAAAGCTGCGTTGGCCCCAGAAGCAATGATCGAAGCCTACGCCGCAACGCCTTTGGCGGCTGTCGTCATCACGGATATTGATAGCGACATTGAAAATCAGGATGCTCAACTAGGGGTGATCTCTGGCTTGGCAGGATCAGCAAAATGTCCAGTCTATGCCCGCGGAACAGTTCACAGCATTGATGACATTGCCCGCCTTAAATACATTCCTGGTATCGAAGGCGCTTTGGTTTGCCGCGCGCTGTTCGATAAATCACTTGATTTGATCGAAGCGATTGAAATTGCAAAGCCAGAGCCTACGACGGTTGCTGATTTTCAGTAACGGCGCGTTGTCGGAAATATACCGACGAGGGGGGTTTTCACGAGTCTTCCCTTGCCCCCGTGGTGCCAAGCAAGGTATGCAAATTAAAAGAACATGAGGGAAAGGGCAGCACTATGCGTCGTGTCGTCGTAACTGGTTTGGGAATGGTTACTCCGCTTGCTTGTGGAGTTGAAGAAACCTGGAGCCGCATTTTGGATGGTCAGTCGGGCGCAGGTCCGATCTCACGGTTTGATGCCTCAAACGTCACCACGAAGTATGCCTGTGAAGTTCCAGTTGGTGACGGAACAGATGGTACGTTTAATCCAGACGATTGGATGGCTGCAAAAGAGCGTCGTAAGATAGATGACTTCATCCTGTATGGTGTTTCTGCTGCGATCATGGCCGTACAAGATTCCGGCTGGATGCCTGAAGACACTGAAAGCCTTGAGCGGACAGGTGTTCTTGTTGGCTCTGGTATTGGTGGTCTGAATTCAATTGCCGACACTGCGATATTGATTAAGGAAAAGGGTCCCCGACGTGTCTCTCCTTTCTTTATTCCTGGCGCGCTTATCAACCTTATCTCTGGTCAGATTTCGATAAAATATGGCTTCAAAGGCCCTAATCATTCTGTCGTTACGGCCTGTTCAACGGGCGCCCATGCAATTGGCGATGCGGCCCGATTGATTATGACCGACGACGCAGATGTCATGGTTGCTGGCGGCGCTGAGGCTGCAATTTCCGAGATTGGGATTGCCGGTTTTAATGCATGCAAGGCGCTTTCGACCAAACGCGAAGACGACCCAAAGGCTGCGAGCCGTCCTTATGACGAAGACCGCGATGGTTTTGTGATGGGTGAAGGTGCCGGAGTTGTAATTCTAGAAGAATATGAGCACGCAAAAGCGCGTGGTGCAAAGATTTACGCCGAAGTCGTAGGCTATGGTCTGTCGGGCGATGCGTATCACATCACAGCTCCTGCGGAGACTGGTGAGGGCGGTGAACGCTCGATGCGTGCTGCTTTGAAGAAAGCCGGATTAGCGCCGAGTGATATTGATTACATCAACGCACACGGGACTTCTACGATGGCTGACGTGATCGAGTTGGGCGCCGTTGAGCGTATGCTTGGCGATCACGCAGGCAATGTTACGATGTCGTCGACCAAATCGATGACCGGTCACTTGCTTGGGGCTGCTGGGGCGATTGAGGCGATCTTTTCGATCCTTGCTATCCGTGATCAGGTAGCTCCTCCGACGATTAACCTCGACAATCAAGCTATTGAAAGTGCTATAGATTTGGCGCCGAACGTTAAGCGTGAACGTGAAATCAATGTGGCTCTGTCCAACTCGTTCGGGTTTGGTGGAACCAACGCGAGCGTGATCTTCCGAAAGGTCGACTAGATGTGGCGATCCATCGCCTCGAATTCGATTTCAATTCTGGCAATCGTACTTTTCTTATTGGCTGGTCTCATTTTGTGGGGGCAGCGCCAATATCGTGAGGCAGGACCGCTTGAGGCGGCCATTTGCCTTAAGGTTGATCGTGGTTCGAACATGATCGAGGTTTCGAGAAACCTTGAGGATACTCAAGCGATTAGCAGCGGCGCATTGTTCAGGATTGGCGTGAAATACGCTGAGAAGGACAACGATCTGAAAGCGGGCAGTTTTCTTGTACCGCCTGCGTCTTCGATGACGGATATTGTTGGCATCATCACAGATGGCGGGCCGAGCACATGCGGCACTGAGATTGTCTACCGTATCGGCGTGTCGAGGATTTCTACGCAGGTTCGCGAGCTTGATCCAGAAACTGGTCGGTTTGTAGAAAAGATGAACTTTGATCCGCAAGGTGATGTTCCTGCAGGGTATTCTACCTATCATTCAATTGCTGGAACCCGGTACCGGATCGCATTTGCCGAAGGTGTTACAAGTTGGCAGGTTGTCCAAGGCTTGAACTCGATTGACGTTCTAAGCGGAGAAGTCGACGGATTGCCGACCGAAGGCACTGTTGCGCCGGACAGTTATGAAGTTCGATCAGGCGAGCAGCGTGCAAGCGTTCTTGGACGCATGGTCGCTGCACAGACTGATATCCTCAACAGGGCTTGGGAAAGTCGTGCTGAGGGCCTTCCTTTGAATTCACCGGAAGAAGCTTTGATCCTTGCGTCTATCATTGAGAAGGAAACGGGCGTTGCTGAGGAACGTGGTTTGGTGGCCAGCGTGTTTATAAACCGTTTGAACAAGAGCATCCGCCTGCAAACAGACCCCAGTGTTATTTATGGCCTGATTAAGGGCCAAGGAACGCTTGGACGCGGACTTCGCCAAAGTGAGCTTAAGCGCAAAACTGATTGGAATACCTACGTAATTGATGGTCTTCCTAAGACGCCGATTGCCAACCCGGGGCGGGCAAGTATTGCCGCGGCACTCAATCCAGAAGAAAGCGAATTCATATTCTTTGTTGCTGATGGTACCGGCGGTCATGCTTTTGCCAAAACGCTGCGTGAGCATAATGTGAATGTACGCAAATGGCGTGAAGTTGAGGCCGCTAAGTCGAATTAGCGGGCGAGGTGATTGTGAGCGCTATGCTAAGTGTTAGTATTTCGTTAACCATAACAATAGCTTAGCTTTGACATTGCGAACGGTCATATGTACAACTTGTGACAAGCTAGAAGAAGTGGGCAAACGGTCAGGGATAACTCCCTTGGCCGTTTTTCTGTTTCTCTTGTGCGGAGTCCCTTTCGCATGAGGCAATAACAATGGCTTTGATCGAAACTGAAACCGAGAAATCGCGCCTAACAATGGCAATCCAATTGGCCGAGGGGCAGTTGGATGATTTGACGGCTCTGGCAGCAAGTTTGCTAGAGGAAATCAAGGCGGGTGATGTGGATGCAGTAAAGTCAGCGGTAAAGACCGCTGAAGAACTGCGACGGCTCGTGAAATTGGCAATAGACTTGGAGGCGCGGCATGAGCGTGACAGAAAACGAGACGCCGGATATTCCGGATCTTACGGGCTCGACTTGGACAAAGCCCGATCTGACATTCGGTGCAAATTGGGTCGCCTCCGAACCTGCTGCCAATCAGGAGACGTTTCTAAATAACCTAACTAGGGGAGAGCTTTTAGTTCGAAGCAGACTGTGTAGAGCCCAATGAAATAAGGGGTTTTAAGGACCCTGTATGCTCCACTGGTAGACCTACCTTATGCTCCGTTTGAGCATTTGTGAATCCCCTTTTTTGATCTGAAGCTACAGAGAACCCGTAACAATAGTACAATCCCCCTGTTAAGCTGGCGGGTCCTATAGTGGCCCGTCTTTTTTTTTGTATTGAGCGCTACAAATGTTCTTCATATGTTCTGTAGATGCCTTTTGAATCCGTTACGTTTGCTCCACGCTTTAACTTAAGAGTTGAGGACTTTGGGCCTGAGCATAGGCTGTACGTGAGTTGCCTCTTTTGCGACTACCAGGCCTACTTTAATCCAGCCCAGTTGCGGGCCAAGTTTGCTGCTGCGGTAATCCCCCCTAAAATTAATGGTGTTCACGAGTAGAATTTTCTCGGCAAGATATCTGAGGAGATTTTGAATGAAGAACGGACGATACAGCGACGCGCAGATCATGACGATCCTGAAGCAAGCAGAAGGCG
>JAQWQJ010000102.1 GCA_029244725.1 Paracoccaceae bacterium | reverse complement strand
AGACTTCGTGATCGCCACCGGCAAGCAGTATTCTGTCCGTGAATTCATCACTTGGTCCGCCGCTGAGCTTGGCATTGAGCTTGAGTTCAATGGCGATGGGGTCGAGGAAACCGGTACCGTTATCAGCGTTGATCAAAGCCGTGCACCGTCCGTGAATATCGGTGACGTGATCGTCAAAGTCGACACGCGCTACTTCCGTCCGGCTGAGGTAGAGACGCTTCTTGGTGATCCGACGAAAGCGAAAGAGGTGCTAGGTTGGGTGCCAGAAATCACAGCGCAGGAAATGTGCGCCGAGATGGTGGCCAACGACGTGAAAGACGCCAAACGAAGCAAACTTCTGCGCGATCATGGGCTGGAACTGCCCCACGCGATTGAGAACTAGGAGATAGCGATGAAATATTACATCGCGGGACATCGCGGCATGGTCGGCGGGGCGATCCTGAAGCGGGTTGAGACCCTTCCAGGCGTTGAGGTTATCACCCGTACCCACGCGGAACTTGATCTAACTGATCAGAGCGCCGTCGCAGCGTTCATGGCCGAAGAAAAGCCCGACGTGGTGATCCTTGCTGCCGCCAAGGTCGGCGGCATCCACGCCAACAACACCTATCCGGCCGAGTTCATCTATGAAAACTTGATGATCCAATCCAATGTGATCCATCAGGCGCATGCGAATGGCGTGCAGAACCTGCTGTTCCTCGGCTCCAGCTGCATCTACCCCCGCGCGGTTCAGCAACCGATGGCTGAAACAGCCCTTTTGACCGGTGTTTTAGAGCCTACGAATGAGCCCTACGCCGTCGCCAAGATCGCTGGCATCAAAATGTGTGAAAGCTACAACCGTCAGTATGGTCGTGACTATCGCAGCGTGATGCCGACAAACCTTTATGGCCCCGGCGACAATTTCCACCCCGAGAACAGCCACGTTCTGCCGGCCCTGATCCGTCGCTTTCACGAGGCCGCTCAATCTGGCACAGAAAGCGTCACGATTTGGGGCAGCGGCAAACCTCGACGCGAATTCCTGCATGTGGACGACATGGCCGAAGCCTCGATGTTTGTGCTAACGCTCGACCGCGAAACCTACGACGCCAACACCGATCCTATGCTCAGCCACATCAACGTGGGTACAGGCATGGATGTCTCAATCCTTGAGTTGGCGCAAAAGGTGGCAGCTGTCACGGGCTTCAAAGGCGAGATCAAAACCGACCCATCTAAACCCGACGGCACAATGCGCAAGCTGATGGACGTCAGCCGATTGGCCAAGATGGGTTGGAGCGCGCAAGTCGGGTTAGAGGTCGGCCTACACGAAACCTACGACTGGTTCTTGAAAAACGCTGAGAATATTCGCGGGTAGCGCGAACGAGGCTTCTCTTCGGCTTTGATCGCTAGGTTGAAGAGCGTGCGATAGGCCTCGGATGTTGCGACAAGGTTGGCGTGGCTATCGAATCCAACCAAGTGCCCATCTTCCAACACCATAATTCGGTCTACCCACTCTAACGTCGAAGGTCTGTGTGTGATGAACAGGGTCGTACTGTCCTTTTCTTGGCCCAGCGTCGACGCCATGATCGCGCGCTCGTTTTCGCCATCCAAGGCGCTTGTGGCCTCATCAAAAATGTAGATTTTGGCGCTTTTTACCAAGGCGCGTGCGATGCCGATCCGTTGCTTTTGCCCGCCTGACAGACCCGAACCATTGGCCCCAATCGCTGTGTCGAGACCCTTATCCAATTTTTCTGTGAAGACCGTAACTGCTGCGCGTTTCGCCGCGTCTTCGATCTGGGCATCTGTCGCCGCCGGGTTTCCGTCGCGAATGTTTTCGCGAATCGTTCCGTCAAACAAAAACACCTCTTGCGAGATCAGGGCCAGATGTTTGCGCAAATCGGAATATGGAACCGAAGACACGTTCACTCCGCCGATTTCAATGCTTCCGCCGGTCGGCGCATAGAACCCTTGAATCAAGTCTATCAACGTCGTTTTGCCAGCGCCCGAGCGACCCACAATTGCCACCCGTTCCCCCGCTTTTATCTCTGCAGAAATGTTGTTGAGGGCGGGTTTATCGGGTCCATAATCAAATTTTAGACTCTTAAAATTGATCGAGGTTGATGCCCCACGCAATGTCCCTGTTTGGTCAGAGGCTTTTGGCTCAGGCGCGTCCAATAGCGCGAACATTTGCTCCGACTGAACGAGGTTTTTCTGCAAATCCACCATCAGCTGGGACATGCGCTCAGCAGGCTGATAAGCCAGCAAAAATGCAGTGATAAATGCGGTGAACTCACCAGGCGTTTTGCCGTTAACGAGTGTCTGATAGCTTGCGTAGATAACAAACCCACCGATGACGAAACCGCCAATGATTTCCATTAGTGGAATGGTCAATTGTTGGGCGCGGGCGATCTTAACCATCCGCTCTTCCAGTCCATCGACGGCGTCCGTAAACCGCTGGTAAGTTTTATTCTCTAAACCGTAGGATTTGACGGTTTTTATTCCCTGAATAGCCTCAACCCCAATCGCGTTGACGTTACCCTGAAGCTCAACTTCTGCGCGGGCCAAGTGACGAACGCGGCCGGTCAATTTACCGACTACAAAAAAGATCAGAGGGAACATTATCGCGCAGCCCAACGTCATGACCGCGTCTTGGAAAACCATAACCATGATCAAAGCGACAAGCGTGATCGAATCCATCAGCATCTTGTTCGAAAGTGTCACCACCGCCATTGCAGTTGCCTGCCCATAGGTTGTGACTTGCGCCAAATAACGGGTCGGATGAACACCCGCGAATTCAGGCACTGGGCGACGGAGGAGTTTGTGAAAGATCTGGCGCTTGTAGTCCGCCGAGATCGTGCGGGTGAATTGCTCGGCCAATACATTCGCCAGATATTGGCTGGTTCCCTTGCCGATCGAAACGCCGATGACAATCAGCGCCACGACAATTGCGCCTCCGGCGTTATCGTCCACGAACACATCATTAACGATCAACTTCGTCGACCAAGCCAACGCTCCGGTAAAACCCGCCGCTCCGATCATAAATATGATCGATAGCAGATAAAGCCTCCAGCGAGGTTTCAACGTTTCACGAAGGGCGCGCTTCGCGGCATCATATGACGACGGCTCAAGTCCGGCGATTTTGGGTAGTTTGCTCATGCGCGGCTACCTACGGGTTGGATCGCGTGAATCCTACGACAAAACGCCAAAAGTTTATGCATCGGAAATATCCCGCCTAGACCTAAGACAGCCACCAACGCTCGGCAAAGCGCGCGTTGTCCATAGGCCAGAGATTGCCTACGGACGTAGGTTCGGCAATGCGTTTGCTAATTGCTTGCAAGAAATTTGCGAAAGCGGGGATAACCACGGGTCCACTGGCCTGAATCTGACTTTGCAAATTCGCGTAATGCTCGGCCCGTATATTTGGATCGAATTCTGATCTCGCTTGGGCGCGCAGGACCTCAAATTCGGCACTGTTTCCGCCCAAATTGCCATTTGCACCTAGCATCCAATCCTCAGTCGCGCGCCCAGACCACATTTGGGCCCTTAGATGATACTCAGGACTATCTGAAAATCCAGCCGCCAGTAACGATGGCCAAAGCGCCAACCCGAGCGTCGTCGGAACGTTGCCTAGGGCCTTTATATTAATACCCAGGCCCTGAAGACCGGCAGAATTTAACAATGCAGAGGCCTTGTCAGGATCAAATTCATTAATTGATTGTGAGCGATAGTGCTGATTGAACGGCCCAATTGGGCTGTCATGCCCAACATGTCCGTAACCGTGAAGGCCTGTCAAAAGAACATCGTCGCGATTGACGGCTGATTTAAGTGCAAGCTGTGCATCAATCGGTAGGTTGCTGGCATCAAGGGCCAAATGCTGGTTTCCTGGCACATTCGAGAGACGTAAATCAGGGTTATCAGCGGCGATTTCAGCTTGAATAGGGTCTATTTGGGCCGCCGCATCCACACGACCAGCCCGAAGTAAGGCCATTCGTTGGGTGGCATCATTAGCAGCCAAAAGCTCAATCTGGTCAAACCAACCAGCAGATCCGTCTTTGTAATGATCCGAAACGCGCCAACCGGCAAATTTTTGACCGGCCTCAAACTTCGCGACCCGGTAAAGGCCAGTTCCGATCCCGTCACGCATCGCCTCGGCGATTTTCCCAGCAGGGTACATAATCAAGTGACGGTCAGACAGTAGGTACGGAAAATCAGCGTATCCAGAATGCAAGGTAAACTGAACCTGAGACGGCGAATTGGCCTTAATAGTGTCTATATTTGACACCAAATGCCACCCAGCGCCCTTTGGCCCTGCATCCATATGAAGGCGGATACTTTCAACGACACTTGCGACGTCAAAAGGGGTTCCGTCGTGGAACTTAACCCCCGTGCGTAGATCAAAGACCCAGGTCTTAGCGTCATAGCTGGCTTGCCAGCTGGTCGCCAACTCTCCGCGCAATGATCCATCTGCTGCAACTTCGGTTAGGCCGTCAAAAACAGCACCCTGTCCGGCCGCTGCCATGAACAATCCAAAGCCTTTTCGAGCGTCCCAAGTATCTGCCATGGATGCGCCAGGCAATGCCGCGCGCAAGCGGCCACCAACCTGTGGGCGAGATGTCAACGACAATCCCGAAGCCGTAAGCAAACCGGCTGCAAGACCTGTGGTCAACAGTTTTCGCCGGTCCGTCGTTGGTTTCAGGGTGGCTGGCATTCAGCATCCTTTGAAGATTCGATAAAGATTAACGGTGCAGGTCACCAAGGGGAAGGTGAATCGTTATCTTACCAACCAAAGCGAAACGGTAGCATGTTCATGGTGCGAACCAGCTCTGACGTTATGCCGGGCTCAGACATTGCGTGTCCTGCTTTGCCAACCATACGAAGTTCGGACTTTTTCCAGTTCTTAGACAACTCATAGGCCGACTTTGGCGGGCAAATCAAATCGTAGCGCCCCTGAACAATCGTTCCAGTCACCGACTTTAGCCGATCCATATTCGAAAGGATTTGTTGGCTTTCATCGAGAAACCCATTGTTGATGAAGTAGTGGTTCTCAAGCCTTGCAAATGCACGCGCATAGGCCCCCGATCCACCGAAAGAACTTGAGCCGCGACTGTCTATCGACGCAAGTGCAGTTTCCCACGCCGACCAAGAGCGTGCATATCGCACCTCTTCGTTTTGATCGCCGCTGAACAGCCGTTTATGGTAAGCGCGGATAAGATCGTCTTGTTCGTCCGCGGGAATCATCGCCTTAAAGCGTTCCCACAGTTCAGGCCAAAACAGTCCGGCCCCACCACCGTAGAACCACTCAAGCTCTCGTTTTGTCATCAGGAAAACACCGCGCAACACCAAGTGGCGAACCCGCTCGGCGTGGGATTGCGCATAAATCAGCGCCAACGTCGCCCCCCAGCTGCCGCCGAAAACCAGCCACGCTTCTATATCCAAGAGGGCTCGGATTCGCTCCATATCTGCAACAAGATGCCAGGTTGTGTTGTATTCGACCCCTGCATGCGGCTTTGAACGACCGCAGCCGCGCTGGTCAAACAGTATGACGCGATAAACCTCTGGGTCAAAATACCGTCGCATCGTCGGGCTGCATCCACCGCCTGGACCACCGTGGCAAACGACCACCGGGATACCGTCCGGATTACCGCATTGCTCAAAATAGATTTGATGACCGTCACCGACATCAATCATGCGCTGGTCAAAGGGTTCTATCGCGGGATAGAGAGGTTGAGCTGCGTTCATTTGGCCTGCGGATTTGTACATTCGTACCCTATATACTTAGCAGTGACCAAAAGAGCATATGGAGACGAGAATGCAAGGGCATCAATCCACCGTTGACGAAAGCGAAATTGCGAAATTTGAAGCGATGGCCGCCGAGTGGTGGGATCCGAATGGTAAATTCAAGCCTTTGCACCAAATGAACCCGTGCCGATTAGATTATATCACGCGCCAAATTGCTGCCGAATTTGATCGGAATTTAGGTGACGACCTGCCGTTTAAGGGTCTTCGACTGTTGGATATTGGTTGCGGCGGTGGCCTGCTGTCCGAACCTATGGCCCGTTTGGGAGCCGACGTTATCGGCGCTGACGCTGCTGGCGGAAATCTGCCGGTCGCGCGCATTCATGCTGAACAATCGGGGCTAAAGATCGACTATCGCCATACCACGGCCGAAGACATGGCCGCAGCGGGCGAACAGTTTGACGTGGTGCTAAACATGGAGGTGGTCGAACATGTCGCCGATCCGTTGTCTTATCTAAAAGCCTGTCACGATCTGCTAACAACTGGCGGCCTTCATCTGTGTTCGACGATCAACCGGAATCCCAAAAGCTACGCTATGGCGATCTTTGGCGCCGAGGTCGTGATGCGCTGGTTGCCGCGTGGGACACATGAATGGGACAAGTTCATTACGCCTGACGAATTGACCGTATTGCTGCAATCCGCGGGCTTAGAGCCTGTCGACAAAAAGGGATTCGTGTTCAATCCCATACTTTGGAGCTGGTCAATTTCAGATCGTGATCTGAGTGTTAACTACGTGACAGCCAGTTTACGCAACTAATCATTGCTCAAGTTTCTGGCGCAAATCGCGCAACACGGGAATCGCAGCACGGACTTTTGCTTCGCCCAAATCGGCCACAACAGTGTCTATTAAAGGGGAAATCGCCGTCAATGCGCGATCGCGCGCTTGGCGTCCGGCTGGGCTAATCGTCACCAATTTGCGGCGCGCATCATCCCAATCTGGCCGAATATGAATGTATCCCGATACTTCAAGACGGCTTAGGGTGTTTGACATCGCGCCCCGTGTCACATGAAAGCTTTTGGCCAACTGTGCGGGTGTTTTTTCCTCGCTCGAGTGGGTCAAATGGTTAAGCAATGAGAAATGGGAAATCTCCATGCCTTTGGGCAGCAGTTTGCCCAAACGGTCCCGCGCCAACTGATCGGCGGTCATGATTTCGCTAAACAGCGAAACGGCAAGATTGGTAAGTGTCGCGCTCATTCCGGTCCTTTTGGCCCCGTATAGTCTCGATCGTGCATCAAAGATGGAACCCTTTTGCGTGTTTGTGACACGGATTGAAGATCCAAATCAATGATATGGACACCAACTTCGGTTCCAGCATCGAGCACAACGCTCCCCCAAGGGTCTACAACCATGCTGTGGCCAAAGGTCGATCTGGATTTTCCCTTCGACGCAACATGCTTGCCCGTTTGGGCGGGCGCCAGCACGTAACAGCCATTTTCTATCGCGCGCGCTTTCAGCAATGGCGCCCAATGGGTTGCGCCTGTCGCTGGGGAAAACGCAGATGGTACCGTTAAAATTTCAGCACCAGCTTTTGCCAAATCGCGATAGAGATGCGGGAAACGGACGTCATAGCAAACAGTCAATCCGATCATGCCAATGGGTGTTTGGGCAAGAATAGACTCTGTTCCCGGTCGATATCCTGCGCTTTCATGGTATGTCTCCTCAGGCGATACCTGAACATCGAACATGTGAATTTTATCATATTTGGCAGTGATCGCCCCTGTCGGATCAATCAAAAACGAACGATTTGCAAAGCGACCATCTTGGTCATCTGTCTTCAATGCCAAAGAGCCGATGAGCACCCAAACCGAATGCGCGGCGGCAAAATCGCGAACCGCCTTAAGGGTTTCATCATCCGCTTCATGCTTCAGAACTGAAATTTGATGCTCGCGACTAGTCGAGACGCAATTGCTAACCTCAGGGGTTAGGCAAAATTCAGCGCCGCTTTTAACGGCTTCAGACAAGTATCCGAGAATTTGCAGCAAATTGTCATCAGGATTATCCGACGAATTAAGCTGAATCAGAGCCGTTTTCATGGTGAGTTAGGCGGCAGTTAGAAGCGGATCCAGCTTTCCTGCCCGCTCAAGCGCGTAAAGTTCATCGCAACCTCCAACATGAACGCCATCAATGAATATCTGAGGCACGGTGTGTCCGCCATTTGCCCGCTGAATCATTTCGGGCTTGCGACCAGGGTTTGTGAGAACGTTAATCTCATCAAACTCAACATTCTTGCTTTTGAGCAAACGCTTGGCTGCGTGGCAGTACCCGCAGAGTGGTGAAGAATACATTTCGATGGTCGGCATTGGTCAGCCCTTTGTGTTTGCGGTTCGTATGCCAATTTAGGCATCTTTTACCACGCGTGCCAGTGCTACCACACATACCGATTTTGCGCCGCTTGCAAAACAGGCTTCTGTAGCGGCCGCAAACGTTGCCCCGCTGGTCATAACGTCGTCAACAAGCAACACATCAGCCCCTTCAATTCTTTGTGATTGTCGTGGATTCACCGAGATCGCCTGATCCAATACCTGAAACCTTTGATCCTTGGTCAGCCCGTCCAACGATTTAGTCGCCCGCTTTCGCAATAACAAATCAGGCACGTAATGCGTGCCCGTTAGTTTTGCGATCTGGGTGGCCAGAAGGGCAGACTGATTATAGCGCCGCTTAAAGAACCGATACCAATGCAAGGGAATAGGTACAATCAAGGCGTTTTGAGCCAAATCAGGACCAATTTTCTGTGCCATCCATTGGGCTGCCGGTTTGCAAACCTCAGATCGATCGGCGTGTTTCAGACCCAAAACCAAACGCTTTCCGGCCCCACTATAAACCAGTGCAGCGACGCCTTTATCCCAAGGTCGCGCAATCACCAGACAATCGTCACACCATTCATCCTGCTCAGACTCGTCGCCTATAAGCGGCGCACCGCATTTCGCACATGCTAACCCCAAGATGAAATGTGTATCCCGCCAACAAGGACCACAAAGTCCACCTGTCTTTTCGACAATAGCTTGGCAAGAAATGCACTGCGGAGGGAATACAGTCTCGAATACGGTTTGAATTGCGGAGTTTCCGAACATATTACCTTCTTATGAACCCGATCCCAAAAATAACTGACCGCGCGGTCCTGCTACGCAATCGCGCCCGTGCACGATCTGCGCCAGCGAATTTCCTACACGAAGAGGCGATTGCTGAGATTCAGGATCGTCTATTGATGGTTAACCGAGCGTTTACAGACGTAACGATTGTAACGGGTCATCCCGAGGTTTGGGCGGACGCTTTTCCCGACACTCGGGTCATTGCTGATGACGAAACGTTGGATTTAGTGCCTGAAACACAGGATTTGGTAATACACGCGATGTGCCTGCATTGGGCAAATGACCCGATTGGCCAGATTATCCAGTGCCGCCGCGCTTTGCGCCCCGACGGCTTGTTTATGTCCGTCGCTTTTGGGGGCAAGACCCTAACCGAGCTGCGGAATTCACTGACAAAAGCGGAAATCGCAATGTACGGCGGCCTGTCGCCAAGAATTGCGCCGATGGCCGAAATTCGGGATATGGGCGCTTTATTACAACGCGCCGGATTAGCGCTGCCCGTAGCGGATTCGGTACCAATCAATGTTGAATATCGTGACGCTATTCACCTAATGCACGACCTTCGGGCTATGGGGGAAACCAGTGCGTTAATCGAGCGGCACAAAGCACCCGTCAAGCCAAGCCTGTTCGCGGCTGTTCAAGAACACTACGCACGAGATCATTCAACCCAAAGCAACCGAATATTGGCGACCTTCGAGCAGGTTTACTTGTTAGGTTGGGCACCGGCTGAAACCCAACAAAAACCGCTAAGACGTGGATCAGCCAGCCACTCGTTGGCCGCGGCTTTGGGCACAACCGAAAACACTCTCAAAGATTGACGCCATTCCATTGACTTGTAGACTCATTTTACCGAATTCAGAAAGCGCCTTCGAATGAACGATCTAAGCCACGCCCCTAGTGACCATCCAAAGCTACCCTCTGAAAAGGTTGGCGTGTTGTTGGCGAACCTCGGGACGCCAGACAATTACGATTACTGGTCGATGCGGCGCTACTTGGGTGAATTTCTTTCCGATCGCAGGGTTATCGATTATTCCCCATGGATTTGGCAGCCCTTGCTGCAGTTGATAATCCTGACCACCCGACCATCAAAATCAGGCGCTGCGTACAAATCGATTTGGAATCACGATGCCGGTGAAAGCCCGCTAGCAACCATTACAAAACAACAGACCGCAAAAATCACAACGGCAATGCAGGCACGTTATGGCGATCAAGTCGTCGTTGATTACTGCATGCGCTATGGGCGACCCTCAACCGAGGAACGGCTACAGGGGCTGATTGATGCTGGCTGCCGGAAGGTTCTGTTTTTCCCTCTGTACCCACATTATGCAGGCGCGACCTCTGCCACGGCCAACGACCAGTTTTTTCGGGTTCTGATGAAGCAGAAATGGCAGCCAACAGTACGGGTTGTTGATCCTTATTATTCCGACCCGCAATACATAGACGCACTCGCCCAATCGGTTGAGAGGGCATATGCCGGTTTAGACAAGAAACCTAACGTTTTGGTATGCTCATACCACGGGCTGCCTAAACGATATCTTTTGGAAGGCGATCCATATCACTGCCAATGCGTAAAAACGACTCGGCTATTGAAAGAGCGTTTGGGGTGGCAGGACAGTGAAATAATCTCAACCTTCCAGTCCAAGTTCGGCCCTGAAGAATGGCTACAGCCCTATACCGTCGAAGAGGTTGCGCGCTTGGCGAAGGCTGGGAAGAAGAACATCGCCGTGATTGCGCCGGCGTTTTCATCCGATTGCATCGAAACGCTCGAAGAAATCAACGAAGAGATCTTTGAAAGTTTTGAGAACGCTGGCGGTGAAGCGTTTACCTACATTCCGTGCCTAAACGACGACGACACTCATATTGCAACGCTATCTCGGATAATTGAAGACAACCTATCTGGATGGGTTGTCTAGAATAGAAAAAGGGCGGCAAGGTTGCCCTTACCGCCCGAATTCTTGTGCGACAGTCGAAACTGCCAGAGCCTATTAAAGGCCTGTTGCAACCAACAGCGCAAGAAGGATCATTGGAATGATCCAGCTGCTACCTGAAGATGCTGATTCTGCTGCGTCAACAACAACAACTGGGTCCATAGTTGCCATCTCTGGCGAACCGGCGTGAACTGCTGCGGCCGAAGCTGCTACGATCGCTGCTGCGAATACGAATTTTTTCATGGTGAAACCTCCAAATATAAACAGCTTTGGTCGAATTCACATTCGGCACAAAGCGGGCATGACTTTCCTCGTGACCCTGTGTAACCAAGAAATATGTCAGAATGCAAACGTAACTTCAGGCAAACTTCAGTGGGTTCACGATAATGTGGTCAAATAAGCAACACTTGTGTGCCAACTTTGGCCAATCCGAACAGTTCTGCAATGTGTTCGTTGTAAAGGCCAATGCACCCATTCGACGAACGTCGCCCGATTTTGCGTGTATCGTGTGTGCCGTGAATCCGATAAAATTGCCAGCTTAGGTACAATGCATGTGTGCCGAGAGGGTTATCTGGACCGGGCCCAATAAAATCCGGCCAGTCTGGATTGCTTTCCTTCATCGATGGCGTCGGACGCCAGCTTGGTCCTTCGACTTTGCGAATCACGCTGGTTCGACCCAATCGCGTAAGGTCATCTGTCAGCGGAACGCTCGATGGATAGAGCTTGTAGACATCCTCACCTTCAGACCAAAAATGGACCGCGCGTGATGTCGTATCGACCAGAATGGCGCCTTTTCTCAGGTTTTCGAAGTATGGCTGCCAATCGAGCATACGAAAGCTTGAGATATTGTTGCGAACCGCCGGTGAAACGTCTTCTTCGACTTCCGTCGTTTCGCCATCTGCAAACGCTTCCTGAGCAACAGCCCGGCTGCCCAGAACTGTAGCACCGCTGGCCAACAGAAACTTTCTACGCCCCATGCGCCCCAATTTGTCGTCAACCATTCCTGTCTCCAGACCGGTTCATGAATTTTCGGTACCTTATGTCGCCGAACCGATCCCCGCAATTCAAACAAGCGTCATCGTGCCGAATTGAATTGTGGATTTGAATATTTAGGCTGCTAAAGGTAATCGGGTAGCACAATGGGCAGAAAAGAGCCGAACATGCGGTTAGTGACATCAATCATCTTTGCGTTCGCAATGCTTTTGGCGGCATGTGAAGTCCCTGAAGAGGCTATTTCGGGCGAAAAACCGCTTCCTCGACTCTATTCGATACCTGCTGGCGACAAGGCGACGATCCAATATCGCATGCTTGATTCGATAAATGCCCTGCGATTGGCGTCTTCGGTCGACAAGCTTTCCCTTAACAGTCGTCTGAATGCTGCTGCCGCAACCCATGCGCGAGACATGTCTTTGCAGAACCGTCCATGGCACTTTGGCTCGGATGGCTCTTCGCCGTTAGATCGTGTTGCGCGGGTTGGCTATGATGGTGAGTTTCTTGGCGAAACGATATCTGAAACTTTCGAAACTGAGCTTGAAACGTTATCAGCTTGGATGTCTCAAGAAGACACCAAAAACGTGATCCTAGACCCTCGGGCCGAGCATATTGGCTTTTCTTGGTACCAAGAGCGAAACGGCAAAATCTGGTGGACGTTGGTCACCGGTAAATCAGTAGGCTTTACGCTTCTAACGGATGAAGAATTGTCAGCTTTGCTGGAAGAGCCCGAGGACGGTTAACTAGGGATAAATAGTTATCGGCGTTCCCAGTTTGACCAAAGATACGATTTCCTTGATCTCGGCGTTGCCCACAGCCATGCACCCATTGGTCCAATCAGGAACTGCGCTGCCGTAGCCATTAGGTAAGCCGTGCACAAAAATATCGTCTCCTGGATCAACACCTGCGGCCGTCGAAATCCTTAAATCTTCTTCGTTTGGATAGTTAATCCCCAAAGAAAGTGTGAACCGGCTCTGCGTGTTTACGTGGGTAATGTGATATTTACCCTCAGGGGTTTTACCGTCGCCACGTTCCCGTTTGGGTCCAACTGGTTGTGACCCTAAATCAATGTCGTAGCGTCGGATGGGAATACCGTAGCTGAGAAGTTTCAACACTCGATCCGCTTTGTGTACTTCAATCGAGGTGATTTTAGGCTGCGGAATCGAGCCTAAAACAGGCAAACAAGCGGTCAAAAGCATAACCGCCCCTAAAAGGAATAATCGTCTAATAATCATAATCTGCTCACGGGTCTCTAATGCCCTTTGAGCGGAACTTACAGCGAGTTGAGAAAAAATGCTACGCTATGCTTATCCAGCGTGTTTTTCGAACTTCGCAAAGACTTCGATATGTGGCGACCATCTAAATTGATCGACAACATGCACGTCACCAATCGAATAACCCCCATCAATGAGCATTTTGGCATCTCGGGCAAAGGTGACCGGGTTGCAGGACACAAACGCAACAACCGGCACAGATGAGGCCGCCAATTGTTCGACCTGCGCCCGCGCGCCTGCTCTTGGTGGATCGAGGACCACAGCGTCGAACTTCAACATGTCTTCGGGCATCAATGGATTTCGGAAAAGGTCGCGGACTTCGGCTGAAATTTTCTTCAGGCCTTTTGCTAAACGCCAACCTTTGTCGAGCGCCTCTATCATGTCGGGGTCGTTCTCAAAGGCTCTAATTTCGCCCAACTCTGCCATAGGCAGTGTAAACGTCCCACTGCCCGCAAACATGTCTGCGATGGACTTGGCGTTTCCGACTGCATTTTGGATGAGCTTTAATAGGCTTGCCTCTCCCTCTTGTGTCGCCTGAAGGAACGCGCCTGCAGGTGGAACCACGCGCGCATTTCCGAATTGTTGATATGCTGGATGGGCCTCGGCAATCACTTCATCATCCCACGCCAAGCGCGCCAGATTATGTTTCGCGATCATGGCTGACAGGTCAATTCGCAACTGACCGTCGATGGGCTTGCCGCCAGAAACGTGAATATCCAGTCCGTTCAATGATTTAGTGATTGTAACAGACAATTCGCCTTTGCGCGAACCACAGCCAATCGCGATGTCCTCGGCCACTTCGCGCCCTGCCAAAACCAGAGGATCCAAAAGTTTACAGTCCGGAATTTCAACGATGACGTCCGAACCGCGTGCGTGAAAACCCGAAGACGCACCCTTCTTTGTGCGTCGCACGCTTAGCGTCGCCCGACGGCGACTATTAACCGGTGATGTTTCAATTTGGGCGATGTTAGTGTCTATTTCCTGAGCTTTCAGCGCAGTTTCAACGACGTTAACTTTCCATTTTTCAACAAATGAATCGCTCGCATGTTGCAACAAGCATCCGCCGCAGCTTTTAAAATGTCGACAAGGCGGTTTGACCCGATCCGCGCTAGGGGTAACGATGCGAATATCAGTCAGCTTGTCACCATTGCGCGTCGCGGTGATGGTCTCACCTGGAAGGGTTAGCGGTGCATAAACGGGTCCGTCGGCAATGCCTTCGCCCAAATGGCCAAGACGTTTGATTTGAAATTCTTCCATGGTCAACTTTCCAGCAATTGCTGTTTTGTAAGGCTGAATCCCGATGCGATCCACGCATTTTCTAGCTGCCTAAGCTTTTCGCCCAGCGCCGGCCCCTGAAACTGGTCCATTAAGTCTGCGGCTTTCACTGGAAGCTTCGCAGCTGCGCCGAAACTAACTTGCTCGAGTTCATTTGTGTCAAAATTCGTCTCTAATAAGGCCGAACGAAGCAATCTAGAGTCAGTGCCCAGAGTCGCTCCTAGCCGATATCCTGCCTCTTGCGCATAGTCCATCTCAGTCGCCGCTTTGAAAATAGCATCTCGATCACGGAGGTTAGATTTGCTGACGCGCAACATTTCTTTGGCATCGATCGGTCCCAGCGCGGCCAATCGTCGTGGGAACGATGGTGCCAAATCGACCTTCGCCTCATGATGCACCAATATCGAGAGCGCCTTTGAATCCGCCCCCGGTAAAATCGCGTGCAAAACGCCAGTTTGTTGCATGACTGCGATGGCGGGTGAAGGGTTGGGTGCCAACAACAATTTTTGAAGTTCCTGTCCCACTCGCTCCTTAGAAAGAGACTCTATTCCCGCTAAATTATCGCCAATTGCAGCCAAAGCGTCTTGGTCAAAACCTAGCTCTGTATCGCCGTACCACGCTGTGAACCGAAAGAATCGCAGAATGCGCAAATAATCTTCGCGGATACGATCGCCAGCATTCCCAATGAATCGAACATGTCGCGCATTTAGATCAGCAAGACCGCCTAAAGGGTCCAAGACCTTTCCAGTCGCGTCCGCGTAGAGAGCATTCATCGTAAAATCGCGCCGCGCTGCATCTTCATCGATCGACGTTGAGAATGAAACCACGGCATGTCGCCCGTCGGTTTCCATATCCTTGCGAAAGGTTGTAATTTCGTGGGGAATGCCGCCGGATACGACGGTCACAGTTCCATGCTCGATGCCCGTTGGAATTACCCGCAAGCCTGCATTTTCGGCTAATTTAGTGACTATAGTTGGCGTTGCGTCCGTGCTGATGTCAAAATCAGTCACGTTTGCGCTGATCAAGGCGTTCCTCACGCATCCGCCGACCAAATAAGCCTGATATCCCGCGTCGGTCAAAACTGAAAAAACGGCTTGTGTTGCTGGAGAGTGAAGCCATTCACCAGTCAGTTTCATTGCGCAACCCTGTCAGCCAACGCCCGAAGCATTCGAGCTGTCGCCCCCCAAATGTAATAGGGGCCATAGGGAACCGTATAGTATTTTCGCTTCGCCCCGCGCCAAAGACGATATTCCACAGCATACTGGCGTGTATCCATTAAATGGCTGAGGGGAACCGAAAACACCTCGTCCACCTCGCCAGGTTCGGGAACAATCGTAAACGGCGTTTCAATGTGGGCTAGAATGGGCGTTACGGTGAACGCAGTCACCGTTTCATGTGGTTCTAGTTCGCCGAGAATTTTAGCATTTTCAGGCGGTAATCCAATCTCTTCCCACGACTCACGAAGGGCGGTTTGGGCTAAATTAGTGTCTGTTTCATCCTGCTTGCCGCCTGGAAATGCTATCTGTCCAGGATGGTGCTTTAGCGACGATGCGCGTTTGGTCAGAATAACCTCAGCACGGCCCGAATATGTGGTGACGGGAATTAACACTGCCGCATTCCGCAGCTTTCGACCTTCGGGAAGCTCGACATCCGGGTTTAGGTCAAAGTCCGACGATGGCCGCCCTTGGGTCTGCAGGGCCGCCAATAGCGACGTTATTTCACCATTCGCATTCACGCGGGGGCATCTTTTCCGACCGTAGCCGGATCAAGATCGTAATGCGCGCCACAGAATTGGCAATCTGCGGTAATCCGTCCGTCATCCGTTGTCATGTGGGTTAAGTCTTTTGCTGAGTAGATCGAAAGACTTTTACGCACCCGCTCTTCTGTGCACGGGCATCCGAATTCAATTGGTTGAGCATCAAAAACTCGCGGAGCTTCTTCATGGAACAATCGAAATAGCAAATTGGTCGACGAAACATTCGGGCCGATCAGTTCAAGTCCCTCGACCGAATCCAGCAGTATGTTCACGCGGTTCCAATTATCTGAATCGTCGCCCTGCACCAAATCTTTTGCTTCGAGCAGCCCCTCTTCGCCGCTACCCCCTTCGGTCGCAACAAATGGCGAGGCTTTTGGCATGTGTTGGATCATCACCCCGCCCGCGCGCCAGCTTTCTTTGCCACCAACTTCGGTTGATTTACCGAATGTCAGCTCAAACCGTGTCGGAAGCTGCTCGGATTGGGCAAAATAAGCTTCGGCTGCATCCGAAATCGAAGCACCAGTTAAAGGTGTGATGCCTTGGTAGGGTTGCATGCCTGAACCTTGATCGATCAATACGGCGAAATATCCAGAACCGATTTGGTCAAAGGGCTTGCCTGTGGGGTCAACACGATTCTCATCATAGCTGGCGTAAGCGCGGATTTTGCCCGCCTGACCTTCGGCCTCGGACCCATAATAATCCGTTGCAATCATGCGCACTGGCCCGTTCGTCTGAACCTGTAGTGACAGTTTCCAACGCAGCTTAATCGATTGACCGATCAACGCTGTCAAAAGCGCCATTTCTGCAACCAAAGCTTCAACCGACTGAGGATAGTCATGCTGAGACAGAATTCCGCTCAGGACACCGTCCAGACGCGCAACGCGCCCTCTGGTGTCCGAATTATCCAATTGGAAGGGCAGGACGGTGTCGTCCCATTCAAGCGCAATTTCAGAGGTCATGGGGTTTCCTTATCCATCGAGGCTTGCCATACATTTTTACCAAAGCGGCCACAAGCGCTGCACTATTTAGGAAGTTTTATTGTGATCGCAAGATTTGGCGAAGTTCCCGCGGCAGGAAAAAAGTATATACGACGCCCCGGAGCTTATGCCGTGCTCGAACGCGACGGACAGATTTTGCTAACGTATCAAGACGAACCGCATCACGAGTTTCAACTGCCCGGTGGGGGAATTGATCCCGGTGAACACCCAATCTCGGCACTTCACCGTGAGGTTTACGAAGAAACTGGTTATCGGATGTCCAAACCCCGGAGGCTTGGTGCATTTCGTCGATTTACGTTTATGCCAGAGTACGACCTGTGGGCTGAAAAAGTTTGTACCGTCTATTATGCGCGCCCGATCATTCGGCTTGGCCCACCAACCGAACCCGATCATTCTGCGCATTTTGTGCCGCGAAACTTCGCACCCGAGCTGATTGAAAACTCAGGCGACAGGCATTTTTTAATAAAAGCGCTAGCTCTGATTTGAAAGGTATTCCACCATTATGGCAGAGATGTCGTCATCCGGCGAACGACCCTTTGGAAGGCGCGCAAGAAGACCCATATATAACGCGTCAAGAAAGCTTCGACCCGTTTTGGCGTTGTTTTCATGAATAAGCTCGGCCAACCCGTCCTCGCCCAGTTCTTTGCCTGAATTCAACACAGACTCGGTCAACCCATCCGAACAGAACAACAAGCGATCGCCTTTTTTAAGGATCACTTCGAACTGATCGTAAGTCACATCCGGCAGAAGGCCGATGGGGAATCCACTTTGGCCAAGCAATTGAACATCCCCTGATTTTGTTATGAGGATCGGGCTTGGGTGTCCTGCTTGCGTTATGCGGGCGCATCCGCTGACCAGGTCTAACGCGGCGAACGCCATGGTAAAATATTGATCCACACCAGCGTCCACCAACAAACGTTCATTTAGTATTTCCGCAACTTCAACCGGTTCGCGAATTGTATGTTCACCGCCTTTATTGCGCTTTAAAGCAACGTTGTGATCCAAATACCGGTCGGAAAGATAGCCGCTAATGCGAGCCGTCATAAGGGCCGAAGTGATCCCATGCCCTGAAACGTCTATGTTATAAAACCCGACCTGATTATTGCCGGCCTGAAACAGCCCGACCAGATCCCCGCCAACATGCCCGCAAGATCGCAAACCGGCGCTTATTCGGGTGCCTTGCAGAACAGTCTCGCGTGCTGGCAATACGCTTTGTTGAATGTTGCGCGCCTGCCGTAAATCACGGTCCATAGCCTCATGCAGTTCTGTTAGCTCTGAAAGTGTTTCACCGATGATTTTATTTTGTTCTTGAAGCTGCCGCTCCATGCCTAAAATTCGTTCTCCGGCGGATATACGAGCGCGCAATTCAGCTTGATTTACAGGCTTCGTCACGAAATCATCTGCCCCACAATCGAGACCCTGAGCAACCTCACCCTTGTCGCTTTTGGATGTCAAAAGAATGAAATACCCGTAGCTTTCACGTTGCATTGCGCGAAATTCACGGCAGAAATCTAGGCCATTCATTTCTGGCATCATCCAATCACTGACAACGATATCGGGTGGAAAATTCTGGCAAATTTCCAAGGCCGCGCGCCCACTTTCCGCTTCGCGTACTTCAAACCCCCATTTTCGAAGTGAAGCTGACAATACCCGTCGCTGAAGGGTGCTGTCTTCGACAACGAGTGCACGCAATTGTCGGGACGCTTTTCCATCCGGTGCGAATTGATAACTATGAATCACTTGTGACATTGGGTCCCTAAATACCTTTCCGAGTTCCGAGATAGCCCAAGGAAGTTAAGTGGCTGTAAATGAAATATTTTTAGCGATTTTGAATTTCTCGTTAACAATATTTTCACCAGCTCGCGCGAAAACTTGAGCATGATTGATTGGGCCCGCATCAACGACCTTGAAGAAGAGCTTGGCGCTGACGAGTCGCCGGGGCTGGTGTCCGTTTTTTTTGTGTGAGGTCGGCGATGCCATTGATCCGCTAAGGCAAAACGAACAACCGTCCGAGGACACTCTTCATTTTTTGAAAGGGTGTGCGTTGACCCTTGGATTTCAAAAGCTCGCACAACTTGCCTCGGATGGTGAAGCGCGCAAGAAAATTAACGTTGAATGTGGCGTGGACACGCTTGAAATTTGCGCTGCCTTTCAACACGAAAAGGCTGAGCTTTTGGAAAGGTTTCCAATGGCCAGATAGATGCTAAATCACAAACTCTGCAAGAGTTTCGTCGTTTGTTATGTCGTTGTATTTAAAACCTGCGTCATCAAGTTTGGCAAACAACACTGCAAAATTTTCAGGGCTGGTGGTTTCAATCCCGATAAGAACCGAACCAAAGTTACGCGCCGACTTCTTTAGGTATTCAAACCGCGCGATATCGTCGTTTGGCCCCAATATGCTAAGGAACTCTTTCAATACACCTGGGCGCTGAGGCAAGCGTAGGATAAAATATTTCTTAACCCCCGAAAACCTTTGCGCACGCTCTTTCACTTCGGGCAAGCGTTCAAAATCGAAGTTCCCACCAGAAGTGACACACACAACAGATTTGCCTTTAATTTGATCGCGAATGCTTTCCAATGCGTCGACCGAAAGTGCGCCGGCGGGTTCTAAAACAATCCCTTCGATGTTGAGCATTTCCATCATCGTCACACAGATGCGATCCTCGGGGGCGATTTGAACCAAATCCGGGCTAAACTGCTTAAGCCGCTCAAAGGTTTTTTCACCAATACGCGCCACCGCGGCGCCATCCACAAATGTATTAACAAGCCCCAGCTTAGTGGGCTTACCTGCTTGCAACGCCGCCAAAAGGCTTGCGCCGCCTTCGGGTTCAACAAACGTGTAGTCAACGCTGCTGCCTAAAAGCGAGGTAACACCCGCAGATAGGCCGCCGCCACCGACGGGCAAAACGATGTGATCAGGGGTGCCACCAAGTTGTTCGACAATTTCGACCGCAACGCTGGCCTGACCCTCGATCACATCTTCGTCGTCAAAGGGCGCTAGGAAATGACCGCCTTCATCGCTGCAATACGCCTGAGCTGCCGCGAGCGTGTCGTCAAAATAGTCCCCAACAAGCCGAATTTCGACCCAATCACCACCGAAGATTCGCGTTTTCAAGATTTTCTGCTGAGGGGTGGTCACCGGCATAAAGATCACTCCGGTAACGCCAAAATACTGGCAATTAAAAGCAACACCCTGCGCGTGATTGCCTGCGCTGGCGCAGACAAACAACGATGTGTCCGGCTGGTTCGCTAAACTTTTGCGCATTGCGTTAAAGGCACCGCGAAGTTTGTAGCTTCGCACCGGCGTCAGGTCTTCTCGCTTAAGGTAAATATCAGCCTCAAAACGCTCGGACAAATGGGCGTTTTTTTGAAGCGGAGTCTGCGGAAACAGGCTGCGTAGCGCCTCGGTTGCGGCGCGGGCTTTGTCTTTGAAATCGGTCATAAACCCTCAGTGCCGCAAGGGTTTCGACATGGCAAGACAATCTGTCAAAGCATACAATTGTATTCCGGAAAGCCTGCAGACCTTTCGCATTCACTCAGCTTAATTCACGATTTTCGATGTAAACTCCGTAGAGCGTGGTCAAGATGCTGATGTTTAGCATGCTCGTGAACACTGACGTTCCTGCGATATAAACGAGGTCTAGTAGCGGGAAAAATGTGAACAACATCCCCACAGTTTCAATCGCGACTGACAACGCAACGAAGCACAGGAATATGACCATCAAACCCTTTGTCGATCCGCGTGTGTCGTTGAACGCCTGCGAAAATGATAACCTGCTGCCGATCGCCTCGGCTGGAAGGACGATTGACAGTCGGTAGCTGATGATTATGAGCGCCAAAAACGCCACAAAGGCGACCGTACCAACAACGACAATGGGGCCCGGGCTTTGAAGCGCCGCGACCAAACCAACGACGATTCCAATCAAAACTGTGGGTATCAGCATTATGAAGACCAGAAACAACCCGCGCGTGAAGTAGCCGATCATGCGATCTTTATTGATCGGCGGAATAAATCCAGTCGGATGTTCTTCCAACAAAATGAACCGGTGCCAAGCAATGGCGATCCACATACCTGTAAAGGTTAGGATCGCTATCCCGATCAATGCGCCCAATATAGATTTTCCTACAGGATAATCGCCAAAGCCAGATTCGTACGAGTAAAAATCTGAAGGCAGGTCGAGTACGAAGATGGTTGCGATGCCAGCCACTAGCGCCAAAGCCCATGGAACGGCGAATATTTGAACCGCCTTCCAAAAGTTTCGAACCACCATGCCAAACGAATGTTTAAAAACTTTCCAACCAGACATTTTCACACCTCAAAACTAGCCATACAAAAGTTTGAGCAGATTCAAAGCCCATAGGTCAACTGCTAACCTTGCCCCCAGCCACAAAACCCGTTATCGCGCGCGATATACCTATAAACAAAGGATTCCGTGCCGATGTCTGCGCCTAAAAAAGTTGTTCTGGCCTATTCTGGTGGCCTCGATACCTCGATTATTTTGAAGTGGTTGCAAACCGAATACGATTGTGAAGTCGTAACGTTCACCGCCGATCTTGGTCAAGGTGAAGAGCTAGAGCCCGCGCGCGCCAAAGCGGAAATGCTAGGCATTAAGCCTGAAAACATCTTCATTGAAGACGTCCGCGAAGAATTTGTTCGCGACTTTGTATTCCCGATGTTCCGTGCGAATGCGGTTTACGAAGGCCTCTATCTGTTGGGCACTTCAATCGCGCGCCCGTTGATTTCGAAGCGTTTGGTTGAGATTGCGGCTGCAACTGGCGCCGACGCGGTTTCCCACGGTGCTACCGGTAAGGGCAACGATCAGGTTCGGTTCGAGCTGGCTGCTTATGCATTGAACCCTGACATCAAAGTTATCGCACCGTGGCGTGAGTGGGATTTGTCATCGCGCACAAAACTGCTTGAATTTGCCGAGCAAAACCAAATCCCAATCGCAAAAGATAAACGTGGCGAGGCCCCGTTTTCGGTTGATGCGAACCTTTTGCACACCTCGTCTGAGGGCAAAGTTCTTGAGGATCCGGCGGTGCAGGCACCGGACTATGTTTACCAGCGTACAAATTCGCCCGAAGAAGCGCCCAATATTCCCGAGTTTATCGAGGTTGGCTTTGAAAAAGGCGATGCGGTTTCGATTAATGGTGAGACAATGTCGCCCGCAACCATTCTGACCAAGCTTAACGACTACGGTCGCACGCACGGCATTGGGCGTTTGGATTTTGTTGAGAACCGCTTTGTTGGCATGAAGTCACGGGGCGTTTACGAAACTCCCGGCGGCACGGTTTTGTTGGAGGCGCATCGAGGAATTGAGCAAATCACGCTCGATAGTGGTGCGGGTCATCTGAAAGACAGCCTGATGCCACGTTACGCGGAGCTGATTTATAACGGTTTCTGGTACTCGCCAGAGCGGGAAATGTTGCAAGCCGCGATCGACAAATCGCAAGAACACGTAACTGGATCGGTAACGCTAAAGCTTTACAAAGGGTCCGCCGTTACGGTCGCCCGTCAATCAGACCACTCGCTCTATTCCGAGGCTCATGTCACGTTTGAGGAAGATGCAGGCGCGTATGATCAGAAAGACGCCGCTGGCTTTATCCAGCTAAATGCATTGCGTCTTAAGCTTTTGGCTGCTCGCGAGCGTCGTTTAAAGTAGCGCTCTGAAATCCAGTTTTTAATTTGGCCCCTCTGGAATCTCTGGTGGGGCCATTTTTATGCGAGGTCGAAAACCTCTCCGTTCAGAGCTATGCGTAGTTCATCCAACTCGCCATCCTCAATTGCCCAAATGATTTGACCGGTTGGAATATAGGTTACAAATGCTTCTTTAACGCCTGCTTCACCTGCGCCCGGCGTCTCGGCGTATTGGACGAGGAAGTCGCTCTCGGTCGCAATGCCTCCGAAAGTCAAAACGTCACCTTCGGGCGAATAAAAATCCGTGACCCAATCGCTACCATGGTCCGTGACGCCTTCGTGATAAAACCGATCTGCCCCCTCCCCACCGGTTAAACGATCGTGACCCCAGCCCCCATTTAGAAAATCGTCACCGTTTCCGCCCAAAAGAACATCTTCTCGGGCTGATCCGGTTAGAATATCTTGACCATCGTCGCCAAAAATACGATCCGCCCCGAACCCGCCGAGGATATTGTCATCCCCGTCCCGACCATAGAGTTCATCATTCCCTGTGCCGCCAAAGACAAAGTCATCACCTGCGCCTGCGTCGACAGTGTCTGAGCCATCCCCAGCGCTTAATGTGTCATCACCGTCATAGGACAAAATGTGGTCTGCGCTGCCGCTTCCGTTCAATTCTTCGGCGGAGGTTGAGCCATAAATCGGCACGTTTTGGCTGGAATAGTCTCTTATTTCTCCATTCCTTACGCTGAAAGTCCACAGACCAACCTCGCCGCTGTTTCCAGCAACGTCGCCCAACTCAAGCATGTTTGACGAGCCGATCTGTAGGTCGTTACCAAGCGGATCAAAAATCCCGGCAATTGCGCCGTTGTCATCGTTGGATGTGCCTATTTCCCATTCAATTTGATCGTATCGAAAGGCAAAGTCGAAATCGCCGCCACCTTGATCGTAAAGCTGTAGTTGAAAAACGTTAGTGAGCTCTGCGCTACGACGATAAACGCCGACGTGATACCAAGTGACGGTGAAAACCCCATTATTAGTGTCTAAGTCCGCCCAAATTGCCCCGCTTTCGAAGCCCTCTCCGTCCAACCGCGTGTCCACATCGCCCCAAAATGGGGCCAAAATCGGGGCGTCGAATGTTAGGTCCCTTGTTGGGTACGGTGAGACTGCAGCGCCAAACGACAGAGTACCATTTGTGTTGATGTACACGATGGGTGTCTGGAAGCCTTGATCGAAGATTTGTAAGCCATCACGAAATACTCCTGAAACATCGAGTGCGTACGATCCGTCATCGCTTCGCGGCACCATCACCTCACCATAGCCGATCTGACCACCCAAGCCTGATTCAACCTTACCCGTTCCGCCAATCGCCATTTTGATCCCCTTTGCCTCAGTATTGGCGATCACGGTGGTTGGTCAGTAAACGGCCAGAGAAAAAGTGATTAGGGTTTGATTAAAGGCTCATTGATATCTTCAAATCATCGCGGTTTGCTAATCTTGTTGAGGTTAATCGACCCTTAACGCCAAGCGCGTAGATACAAGTACTCATTCGCATGTCCCTGAAACAGTCTGTCGCAATCGCAGGCTATCAGGATCATGAAATGTCAGAGAACTCTCCAAGGCTAGACCTTCCATATATTCAGGCCGCGCAGGCCCAAAAGCACATCACGCATAATGAAGCTATCGAGAGACTCGATGCTCTTACACAGCTTGTTGTGTCCGAATTTGACGCTTCGGGTCCACCGGGTGTTCCGATTAACGGTGAGACCTTTGCGCTGGGCGCATCGCCGACAGGCGCTTGGGCGTCTCATCCCAACGAAATTGCCTTTTGGACGGGGTCCGGCTGGTTATTTATCGCCCCGCAAACCGGCTGGCAGGCCTGTCGTGCATCCGACCAAGATCTGAGGATATGGGATGGCGCAAATTGGATGGCCGCAATTCCGTCGATTGAAACCGCAGAGATGCTGGGTGTTAACACGACGGCCGATACAACCAAC
This sequence comes from Paracoccaceae bacterium, assembly GCA_029244725.1. GTDB lineage: Bacteria > Pseudomonadota > Alphaproteobacteria > Rhodobacterales > Rhodobacteraceae > JASMHC01. The sequence continues at coordinate 105,284 of JAQWQJ010000102.1, read as the reverse complement.
CGTCTGTCCGTCTCATCGCAGGCGACATTGTTGAACAATGCAGGGGGCGGCCATCAGCTAAAGATTAACAAATCCGGCAGCACCGAGACCGCCTCGCTTTTATTCCAATCTGGTTGGACGGGTCACGCCGAAATGGGCTTGGCCGGAGACATCAATTTTTCGCTAAAAGTAAGCCCAAATGGCGGGGGCTGGTATTCGGCGTTTCAGGTCGATCCCGTCAACCAATCGATTGAGTTTAGTCCAGCGGGCGTCACGACGGTCAAAGCAACGAGTTCGGTCTTGCAGGTCGACGCAATGATCACCGGTGATGCTGTTCAATCAAGTTCGGTTGATACAACGGCCGGCAAATTGATGCCTGTCGGTGCCTTTGGGTTAGGCGCGCCCGGCGCATATCTGGCTGATATCGACGTCACCGACAATTCAATCGCGCCGGGCCTGTATAACCTCAACAGCCTGACGACCGGCGCTCCAAGATCAACAGGCCAGCAACATTTATTGCACTCGCGGCGATCCAGCGGCGGTGGTGAAACCCAGTTAGCAATGGTCGAGGATGACGGCAGCCTATTTATCCGGACGCGCGCATCCGGCGCATGGCAAGGCTGGCAACAAGTTGCATCAAGCGATCACTACACCGGCGACATGACAAATTCAGAAACCGCCCCGATTTTCGAGCGGGGAACAAGTGCCAGCGGAGACTATACGCGCCTTGCTGACGGCACTCAATTTTGCTGGCATGAAGTGCCGCTCAGCTACATTTGGGCCCGCGAACTTTATGGTATTTGGAATTTTCCGGCATCGTTTATTTCCCCCGCAAAGGTCTTCTGCAGTGTCGAGTTCTATTCACTGTTGACCAACGCAACGCCTGACGTCGATGCGATATCAACCGCGACGGTCGAGGGCGCCTCGGCCACTAGCGCGCAATTCCGGCTAATGCGCGCTGCCGGCCAAACAGACTTCGTTTCGAGTGACACAGCTAACGTTAGCGTCCTCGCCTTTGGCCGTTGGAAATAAGGAAATGCCCATGAAAATCACGTTTCACCCGCAGCGCAGCGATAAAACTTTGTCTCTCTCTCGATCTGGCGACACCTTAACAATTAACGGTGAAGATTTTGATTTTGCCAACATTCCCGAGAGCGGTGTGTTACCCGTTTCCGCCATCGAGTCAGAGTTCATCGGCGGACCGATCAAGCGCCTGGACGATCAACTTTATATCGATATCTTGTTGCCACACAGCGCAGGCGCGTCCCAAGCCTGCCGGTATCCACGCAGCGTTTTGATCACGCAAGATGGGAAGATCAAACTACTCAACGGTGGGCTTGTTTAATATGCCCAACATTGATTTTGGCCAGGTTGTAACCAAAGAAATGGCACAAGACGTGGCGAAGCAAAGGCTGGTTCAGCAGTTGGCTGAGCTGCGTTGGTGCAAGGAAAATGAAGGCGTGCACGTCACAAATTCAGCCGTGTTTCAGTCGGATCGAACGACGCGGACCGAACTGGCGTCGCTGCTGACAAACATCGCGCTCGGCACAATCGAAACACCCGTTACATGGAAGGCGATTTCGGGTTGGGAAATGTTGGCCGAGGATCAAATGCGCCAAGTGCTTTGGTTAATCAATGCGCATGTTCAGTCTTGTTTTGCGGCTGAACGCGAGGTCTCTAAGCGCATTGATTCCGGTGCTGTTTTTGAGTCCGCCGACATTTCCGTCGCATTTGAGGCTGCGCTAAAGGATGCTAGAATATAAAATCGTCTACATCCCAACTGGCAGTTTCTATCGGGCGATGGTTCTTTGCGTAAACGTTTAGAATTTCATCGCCCCATACGATTTTCGCGCCAAAGGTTGTTTCGCTGATTTCTAAAGCGGTCCAAGCGTAGATTTGACCCCATCCACCAAGGTGAATTCGGTCTTCCCCTTGAACAAAGTCTGTGATTTTATCTTGGTCCCCATCTGCAACAAACACAAACACGTCTGCCCCGTTCTCGCCGGTTAACACGTCGCTCCCTGCGCCATCTATCAGCACATCATCTCCGGCCCTTCCAACAAGGTTGTCGTCGCCCGCTTGACCAAAGATCAAGTCGTCCATCCAGCCACCTGACAAGGTGTCCGCGCCCGCGGTTCCATCCAGCTTGCCGCCAGTACGGGATAAATCAACGTTCAACTGCGCAACGCCTACGTCGAGCGTGCCTGAGGCAAAAACTTGCGCCTCATCGCCGATCACCTCCACCACCAAATCGGCTGTTTGTCCCACAAGCCAATCCACGCTTTGTGCAATTGATGTGTGGTTGAACAGCCCGCCACCGGGCAATGTTTCAATCAAGCTTAAGCCGCCATCAGTGCCGCCCAAAATAGTGAAATCACGCTCATACCATTCAAAACTCGCCATGTCTGATACACCACCAAATCGGGTTTCTCTGGTGTCCCAAAGCTGATCCACGGGAAAAAATACTCCTTCAGCATTTAGGCGAAGTGAAACAACTGCATTCGCTTCGGCAGACGCAGCCAAAACGAAAGTTTCTCCCGCGACCTCGACGACCTCCAAATCGTTTACGCCAGTAATCCAAACGCCGTCTTTTGCGCCGATCGAATCCACCAGGATCAGCTCATTTCCATAAGTTTCAAAACAAGATAACCCATTGTCATCGTGGGATGCGGCGATGACAAATTCTCGTTGTCCAATCTTGACGGTTATAAGGTCTGACACCGTCGCAATGGAATCTTTCGTGCCTCCTTGATACGAGTTTAATAAGTCAAACGCCGTGCCTTCTTCCCCCGAAATAAGTCGAAGTTCACTGGGTTCTGGGCCTGATACTACGTATGCGTCCCCCAACTGAACTATGCCCGATATCCCGAGCGAGTTGCCACCTAGGCTGACAGCGGACAAATCCTCACCATGATAAACAAGCGCTCTTTTTTGAATATGGTCCCAAAGCCATACTCGATCATCATTGTCAAAATAGGCGTCTGTAAGGCCTAGGTTCGCGACCCCGTCACCAAGAAGCTTAGAGCCCACTAGCGTCGCATCGTTTCCTTCTGACAGTTGAAAGGTTGAGACAGCGCCGTTGACACCTGAAATGACCCACAAGCCATTTTCCTCCAGACCCAGCATCGCGGAACTCAAACTTCCGCTTTCACCAATCAACGTTCGAAAATCAAATGTAACCATGCTTGCCCCTTGTTTATAGGGACCGTGTACATGGCTTAATCGTCCGCCTTTGTTTCAGACAGTGGCGGTTTTAGGGCTTTTTGCTAAAATTTTCCAAACCGAGTCTACGAAAATTGCTGGCGTGCAAGTTCGCGCCCAATACCCAGCCAATGTTCGATGGTAACATCCTCTCTGAACATGCAATCGTTTGGAAGCGGTGGATCGCTGAGTTGAAACTCAGGCTGAAACGCAGCCCGTGCTTCAAGCAACGTTTGATTTGACGCAGCAAATGCAGAATTCATTTCTGCAATCTCGTGCCGAGTAAGCACACAGGACGCAATTACCGGTTTTAACGTTTTTTGAACCGCCTTTATGATTGGGGTCGTCGCGGAATACGGCTCAGCCAACAAATTTGCCGCCCATTGAGAAACTCCGTGGGGGGATTGATTTGAATGTCCGTTTTTCACTGCTTTAAGATCCGAAATGTCCACTTGCACGCCAGCAATGGCCAGAGCGGCCGCGATGAGTCCGCCATTTTTTTGCCGAGCCGCCTCAAAGTCGACCAGTGTGATATCGCTGGGAGAAAACACCGCGCTCAGTCTCTTTAATAGATCCATGTAATCCATATGGAGACCTTGGCACCTGCCCGTTTCTATCGCTTCTTCTACCAATTTCGGAGGGCGTGGTGGCGACCGGGGTCGCGAGATTTCAAGGTAAATCGACTGCAAAAACCGCCATTGAGGTCGCACAAAACATAACACCGAAATGCGATCAAACCCGTTTAGCAATTTACACAATTGGGCGAAATTTACCGATTTCCCCCCCTCGGCACGCGAAAATTCTTCTGAGCTTAGAAAGACCGTCTGATTGCCCCGCGAATACCTTTCGTTGATATGCTCCAGCGAGGCGGTCTCTCCGGATTCTAGATGAAATGTTTTTGGCAACGCAACGGACTCTGCAATAAGCCCGTGGTGACCAGAGTGCCGGTAGTTGAGTTTGGGGTAAATTAGCCCCCTTTTTGCCAAATATTTGGAGTTGGCGGAAAACGTGTCTTGGATAGTGGTCGAGCCGGTTTTATGGGTTCCAATATGAAGTATCAAATGACTCACGATGTTAGGGTGATTTCGCGAACGGCGCGTAAATTCAAATTTCCGAACCGTTCACAAGGCTCTAACACAGCAGATTCACCCCATTCGTTCCAAGCGTTAATCATCAACTCGTTTCGATAGCTATTTTTTAAACGATGTGTTTGCGTTTCCCTCAGCCATTTTCGAAAACCAGCTGGCGTGGCGCCATATGCGATGTGACCATTTGGGCCGCGCCGTGGTGAATTATCCCAGCTAGGCATCACCCCTGCTATCGTGTTATCGGGGTTTCGTTCATTCGAAGTTCTGCTTGTCAAATTTCGATAATCATAGATGACACCTCGAAACTGGTCTGAAAGTCCATTTGGGGCATTGCTCTCATTCAAGTAATCGTTTGGCTGAATAAATCCGTGTGGCGGCATCTCAATCCAAAAGTCGACAAGTTGCTCAGGTATCTTATCGTTTGTGTGAAATATGACGCCACCAATCTCAACCTCGCCAAATCCTAGTTTTCGCCACGCCGACCTAAGATTGGCAATATTGTCAGATGGGTTTGGCAGGTCGGCAGGCCGATAGATAACAAAACGCAGCCTCTTACCATCAGGCTTTTGATAGCGCAGATCTCTCAGATAGGCGGCTGTTTCGTTTGCCAAATCGTTTTCGAACGCAACAGGATACCGCTGCTCGATTAAAACATCGCCACTTAAGCCATCCCAGCTTCGTCGCCAACTTTCATTGGCCCAACATAGATAAAACGGAAATTGAACGTCTGGTGATGCGAGCAGTTGATCGATAGGTTTTTTCAGCAATCGCTTTCGACCAAACCAATAGAAATACACACAAAACGCATCAATTCCGTTCGCCTTGGCCATTTTCGCCTGTTGTACCATGACATTTGCGTCTGCCAGATCATAACAGCCAGTGTTGCTAGCTGGACGCCGCAGAAGATGATCGGCAAATTGCTTTTTGGCGCTCTTAACGGCCGTCCACTCAGTATAACCCGCGCCCCACCAACCATCGTTTTCACGCACTTGATGAAATTGCGGCAAATAAAACGCCGACACATAATCTGGTGAAGGTTCGGCGGCCTTTGGTTGGCGTCGCATAAGCGCCGTCGTTTCAATAATCTTATGCCCTGCAGCCAACGCAAGCTCGCCAACGACTCTTTCGACCGCATGGGCGGTAGTGCCGTCTACCGCACCGGTTTCATCTTCAAAATCTGATGGTCCCAGCTGTAAGGATTTCAGCATGCCAAGTGTAAATGGCTTGATCCAATACATTGAGCCAGAGGGAAAATATGGTTTGTGTGATGCTATACTCAGGCCTATTCGTGCCAAAACGTTATCGACGTTACTTTTGTTTACACCCCACCATTTGTTAGATTGAAGCGCCTGTCCGTCCGCAACCCAAATTGACAGGTCAGGGTCGCTAAGGAATTTATTCAAAAGATGTGGCGTTTGTCCCGACGCGATTCCATTTATTAATCGCTTTCGCCAGCGATCCCCGTCAGCACGGTGAAGTGATCGCTTGGTATGGATTTTGCAAACAGCGCTATAGTTCTGAAATGCCCCAGCGCATAGCAATGTTAAAAACGGAAGAATGTCGCGTCCACGATTTTCCAAAATGAAAACTTCGCATTTAGGGCAGTCTGACAATATGCGTTGTTTAAGTAATTTGGTCTCGGCGCCCCTGTATGAAAGTGTGACATACAGATCAATTTTGAGACCCATTTTATTCACGGCCGCAAGTATCTCACTCCAAAGCTCTCCGTAATGAACGTGAACATGACACGCGAATTGAGCGCGCTGAGAGCGGGTAACAAGCTCAATCGGTCGATCCAAATGGCCAGGCAACGAAGGGGGTTTTGACATTGTCATAAACCGACGGCCTTCGTTCCGTCCCTTAGTCAACCAATGCCAATAGGGTGGAACACCGGCGGCAGCGACATCTGGGTTTAAGCGCAAATAATTTTTTGGACAAAAATAGTTGTTAGGGGAAAGGCCTATTGCTTCCCCAAAGACCGCATAGTGGCGGAGTAAAAATAGCTTAAAGAACCAATGCCGCCCTGGTATTTGTAAGGCGTAGTGTCGTCGGTTCAGATCTCCGTTCGTTGCCACTTCATCAAGCACCATTCGCTGAGTGGGATTAAGCTTGAGCAGGGCAAAAATGGTCTCTATTCCGGCCAAAAGTGACCAATACGCCCCAAACACAAACGGCAATCTATGCGATTTGAGCGTCACTATATGACTCCATTGATCAAGCGAGACGCCCGAGCGCGCAAACCCAATAGCCCAATACCTGCACAGACCAATCCGATTGACGCTACATATCCAAACGACGCGGCAGCGCTATCATAATGATAATACAAACCCTGGCGGAATATGACGATTACTTGCGCCAGCGGATTCCACATTGCCCAGTCCCTGAACGGGTCTGGAATTTCATCAGTCAGGAAGAATACACCAGATATGAAAACCAACGGTCGCAACACGATTGCCCAGATTTTTGGCCATGAGGGGATATCGAGCGATAGTAATGACCCCAACAACCCAAGCCCTAGCGCCAAAGCGATCACTGCGAATAGCCCCAAGATAATTAACGAAATTTCAAACTGAATTGATTGTGAGGATATTGCTGCTAACCCGCCCAATATGGCAGTCATGACCGTCAATTGAACAAGAATTGCCACCGCCGCACGGCTAAAGACCATTTCTACAGGGCCAATAATTGCAAAGCCCAATAGTGGGCGCGAGTAACGCACCGCCACGATCATTTTTTGCGTTACGTCTTGAAACAACATCAATGGCAGCAGGCCTGAGGCGTAGAAAAAGGCAAAGCTATCGCCCAGAGGTGGCGCAGGGAGTGCGATAGCGAAAACGATCGATAGCAAGGCAATGCCGAAGATCGGCTCTACCACGGCCCAAACCACTGTGTTTGAGGCAAATGTTCCGCCAGACTCAACTTCTCGCAACATTAATGCCGTGATAGTTCGAAGTGAGTTGGGCGATCGGATGCTGCGCAAAATGTTAACCTTTTCGAATCTCTAAATTCAGTATCCGCGGAAACCATTTAGAGAGAGTTTACGCCTAGCCTGAAAACGACTCAGGAGCTGGTGCGCTTTGGCAAATCTCTACGAACTACATCCAAATCAACAGCTTACCGCTGAAGTTGGCTTTGCCGCGCCTTGCGGGATGCAGGTTCGGCACGTTCGTCTGCTGGCCAGCTTTGTTATCATTGTGTTAACCCCGCTGACCCTATTGATGGTTTATCTTTTTGGATTCGCGCAGGATCGCTTTGTTTCCTATTCAGGATTCTCGGTCGTATCAGAAGATGCCGGCGTTCAGCTCGGTGTGCTTGAAGGTTTGGCCAACATTTCAGGGGGGTCGAAAACAGATGCTTCTATAGTTCACGATTTCCTCGATGGACCGGCCTTTGCTGCACAGTTAAAGAAACATCCCGATATCGTAGAGCTGTTCTCGCCTTCGGGGTTTGATCCTATGTTTTGGGATCAGCCGGATGGGTTAGAAAGTATCGCAAAACGATGGCGGCGATTGACGTCGATATCTCTGGATTCCCGAACAGGTGTGGTTTCGGTCACCGCTTCAGCCTTCCACGCTGAAGACGCCCAACGCTTAAACCGCGTGATGTTGGTCGCTGCCTCTGGAATGCTCGCCTGCTTGTCAAAATCCATGCGAGAAGATTCTGCTGAATTGGCGCGCTCCGCCGTGGAACAGGCAAGCGAGCGTTTGAATATTGCCCGTCAGCGCTTGACCGGCTTTCGAATTTCCACGCGGATAGTTGATCCTAGGGCCGATCTTGAAGGCAGGTTGGGGTTAATGACGACACTGCAAGCGCAGCTGAACGAGGCGAAAATCTCTCTAAATCTACTGCGCCAAACATCTATAGAAACCGACCCTCGACTGGAGTCCGCAAAAACCAAGGTGTCAGTCATTGAGGCGTTATTGGAAGACGAAAAAAACCTCGTGAATCAAGGTGATGCCGGGATTGCAAAAATCGCGGCTGAATTTGAATCGCTCATGACAGACGTAACTTATGCGCAAGAATACTATCTGACCGCACTTGGTGCCCTCGATGCGGCCAATGCGATGGCGCAACGAAAGACACGGTATTTGGCTGTGCATGTTCAGCCAACGCTTGCTGACATGGCAATGCTTCCACACCGATGGCGCACGATGGGTATCGCGGCGTTCTTTCTTTGTTTGGCGTGGTTGGTGGGGGTCTTCGGTTTCTATGGTGCAAGAGGGTCGGCGTGATCCGGCTAGAGCAAGTTTCGAAATCCTTCCGTGTTAAGGGCGGATCACAATCAATTCTCAAAAACGTTTCGGGCTGTTTTGACACGCGTGAAACCATTGCGTTGCTCGGGCGAAACGGTGCCGGGAAATCAACTGTTCTTCGCTTGATTTCGGGAATTCTTAAGCCCGATTCAGGTTCGATTAAAACGCGCGCCAATATTTCTTGGCCCGTCGCATTTGCGGGTGGGTTACATGGTGATATGACCGGTGCGCAAAACGTTCGGTTCGTTGCGCGGATTTATTACCGAGACACCGAGGACATGGTCTGGTTCTGCCGCGAAATGTCTGAGCTTGGAGATTACCTAAACATGCCAGTGCGCAGTTATTCATCAGGAATGCGCGCTCGGCTTGCATTCTCTATGTCGATGGCGGTGCCTTTTGACTATTATCTTATCGATGAAATCACGTCAGTTGGCGATCTGGCATTCCGCGAAAAAAGTGAGGAGATTTTGAGATCTCGACTGAATAATACAGGCGGTGTTGTTGTTTCACACGCGCTTGGGTCGTTACGCCGATTGTGCAGTGCGGGCCTGGTGATAGAGGGCGGAAAGCTGACTTACTTCCCTAATCTTGAACACGCGATTGAGCGGCATCAGAGCCTTATGAAATCCGATTAGATCAGCTTTCTTGCCGCCATTTTTTGGTATGCAGGCAGCACACTTTCAACCAGTTTATCCAGCCTGCCCGTTAGCTGGGGCAAAGACCCTTCAGCAGACGCGAATCCGTCCGAACTATGCACGGCATCGTACCAATGCGCGGCCCAAACCCCGTCCGCGGGGTGGCCACCTTTTGGCCAGTGAAGCATTGAGGCGTCCCATTCAATACCGATTGCGTTGCACAATTTAACAAGCGAGGCTTCAGGATTTTGGCGGATATCATAACTGTCAACCACGATGGGTTGTTGGCCCAACTCAATAACATGATCATAAATTTCAAGCTGCTGAACAAAGCCGATGTCAGTCTCGGCAACGTTTGGGTACTTTTTGGCAAAGCTCGCAACAACGCGCGCGGGATGGCGGATTAGGAAGATGTTTTTAACCTCAGCCATCCAATCACGAGGAATGCCCGCAACCATGTGTTGGGTCATGTGTTTTTGGTAATAGTGGCGCTTTTGGGCTGGATTAGAGCCTATTAGACCTGCTGCAACGCTTTCGGAATTCAGGCTTTGCGACGCCATAGTCTCGGCCCGCATGGGGTGATCAATGCCAGTTCGATCAAGATAAGCGGCGTAAAAGGGCTCGTCGACCACAGCGCAATCGGAACGGGCGCCAAATGAATACATCATGGCGGTGGATAGGTTTCGGGGGCCGCTCCACATTGCGATTTTCATTTACCGCACTCTTCATCAACAAGTCGCTTATACAATTCGCGGATGCGCAGCGTCATCGGCCCCATATCCCCAGCGCCAATCTGACGGCCGTCAATCGTGCCAACTGGCGTTTGCGCGCCAAATGTTCCGGTCAAAAAGGCCTCGTCCGCATCATATGTATCAACCAGCGAATAGTTTCGTTCATAAACCGGAATGCCCTTGGCGCGGCAAACATCGATCACCTTTTGTCGGGTGATGCCGTTCATGCAATAATCGCCGGTGCTGGTCCAAACTTCACCCTTTTTCACAATGAAAAAGTTGCACGCGTTCGTCGTGTTCACAAAGCCATTAATGTCCAGCATTAGGCCCTCGTCTGCGCCGGCTTTTTCAGCGGCGATACAAGCCAGAACACAGTTAAGCTTTGAGTGCGAATTCAGCTTTGGGTCTTGCGTCATAGGCAGTCCGCGAACATGCGGCACGGTGGCCAGCCGAATTGGGCGCGGGATTTTCGGGCGCGAGTGCTCCATGATGATCACAAATGTTGGCCCGCTTTGCGACAGCGAGGGATGCTGAAACGGCCGAACCTTGGGGCCGCGCGTGACCATCAGGCGGGCATGTGCGTTGTCAGTCATCTGGTTGGCGGCACGGGTGGCCTCAATCGCTGCTTTAACGCCATCGCGATCCAAGCCAATGTCTAGGTCGATCGCTTTGGCCGCGCCAAACAACCTGTCCAAATGCTCATCCAGAAACGCCCAACAACAATCATAAAGTCGCAGCCCCTCCCAGACGCCGTCACCCAACATAAAGCCCGAGTCGTAGACACTGACAGTCGCTTCGGCCTTGGGTTTTAGAGTGCCGTTAACATAAATGAGGATGCTTTCGTTACGCGCATCGTCTTCGGATTGGTGTGTTGAAACATGATCGATCATAGGCAGACGCTAGCACAATTCGCAGACTTGCCAAGATCAGAACGCGGTAACTTCTTCTAGCGTTGGAATTACGTCCGCAGTGCCTTTGCGCGTGACCATTATTGCGCCCGCTTTGGTCGCGAGCTCAATGGCTTCGGCCATTGGCGCGCCGCGATCTAGCGCCGCCAAAACATAGCCTGTAAACGTGTCACCCGCGCCCGTTGTGTCGATTGGGTTGACCTTGCGTGCGGCGCAATGTGTCTCTGTTCCTGCCGAACTTGCGTGCCACACACATCCTTTAGAGCCAAGCGTGACAATGACATCTTCTACAGGTAGCTGCTTTAGCGACTTGCCGGTTGCTGTTTGCAGTTGTTCGGCTTCGACCTGATTTAGGAATAGTAGATCAAGGTAAGGCAGAACCTTTACCGCTGCATCCGCGTCAAACGGAGCGGCAGCATAAGCGACGCGCAGGCCCGCGGTCTTAGCTGCTTTGGCTGCTACTTGCTGCGCGCTCGTCTCATTTTGCGTTAAAAAATAGTCGCCGGCGCGTGCTGACTGAAAGGCGCGGGTTACATCAGACTCTGTGATCTGAAGGTTAGCGCCTGAATAAATAACAATGGCGTTTTCGCCCGCCCCGTCGACCATAATTATCGCATGGCCAGTTTTTTCCTGCACGGTTTGGATGTTTTCAACGTTGATCCCATAGTCCGCCAGTCGCTTGATTGCCCAGTCACCGTCTGGCCCGACTGCGCCGATATGATTAACCTGCGCCCCAGCGCGACAGGCGGCAACCGACATGTTTGCACCTTTGCCGCCGAGCCCTTGATAGACTGAGCTGGCGGCCAAAGTTTCACCCGGCTCGACCAAGTGAGGAAGAGTGTAAAACACGTCCGCGTTGATTGAACCGAGGTTATAGATCGCCATTTTTTACCGAGCCTTATGCGCCGCCAAAATCGCCATGTTCAGGATGTCGTTGGCCGTTGCCACAGTCGAACAAATCTGGATCGGCTTGTCGACCCCGGTAAGGATCGGGCCAATAACCGTCGCTCCGGCCATTTCCTGCATCAATTTGGTCGAAATACTGGCCGAGTGGCGTGCAGGTACAACAAGTACGTTTGCCGGGCCTGATAGACGTGAAAATGGATAGGCGGCCATCGCATCGCTATTGAGCGCAACATCAACAGCCATCTCACCTTCGTATTCGAAGTCAACGCCGCGCTTTTCAAGGACGCTAGGTGCGATGTGCATCTTTTCTGCACGCTCAGACACAGGGTAACCAAACGTCGAGAAGCTAACGAACGCCACCCGGGGTTCAAGCCCGAGATCGCGCGCAACTTCTGCACCGCGCTCGGCAATCGTGGCCAGATCTTCTTCGTCTGGCCATTCGTGCACCAGCGTATCGCCAATCAAAACAACGCGGCCTTTGTGAAGAAGCGCCGTTATGCCAACAGCGCCATGCGCTGCATCAGCATCGAATACGTGATTGATCAGACCCAAAACATGGGCTGACTTACGCGTGGCGCCGGAAACTAAGGCATCACCATGGCCATGTGCCAACATCAAAGACGAAAAGACGTGACGATCGCGGCTGGCTAGGCGGTGAACATCCGTGCGGTCGTAGCCTTTGCGGTGCAAACGTTTGTAAAGAAAGTCCTTGTACGTATCGAGATGGCGCGTGTTGCCGGCGTTCACGATCTCAAGCTCTCGGTACGCGTCGCCCATTCCGGCGGCGGCAAGTTTTTCTTTAACGTCTGCCTCACGACCTACGACCAAGGCTTTACCCATGCCGCTTCGCTGATAATTGACCGCTGCGCGCAATACTCGCGGATCATCGCCCTCGGCAAAGATCATGCGGGCCTGCGCGGCACGCGCGCGCGCGTTTAAGCTGCGAAGAATGTTCGCCGTTGGGTCCATCCGCGACTTCAGGCCAAGCTCATAGGCCTCCATGTCGACGATTGGGCGGCGGGCCGCACCAGTGGACATTCCCGCCTTGGCCACAGCCGGGGGAATCCTGTGAATAAGGCGCGGATCGAACGGCGTTGGAATGATGTAATCACGTCCAAACGACAGTTTTTTGCCGTATGCCATAGCAACTTCGTCAGGCACGTCTTCGCGTGCCAATTCAGCCAATGCTTCGGCGCAAGCGATTTTCATTTCATCGTTGATGGCACGTGCGTGGATATCAAGCGCCCCGCGGAACAAGTAGGGAAAGCCCAGCACGTTGTTCACTTGGTTTGGATAATCCGAGCGACCCGTTGCGACGATAGCGTCGGCGCGAACTTCGTGAGCTTCCTCTGGCGTGATCTCTGGGTCGGGGTTTGCCATCGCAAAGATCACAGGGTTATCGCCCATCTTGGCAACCATGTCTTGCGTCACAGCACCCTTGGCAGACACGCCTAGGAACACGTCCGCGCCCTCCATTGCCTCTTCCAAGGTGCGAAGGTCGGTTGCAATAGCGTGGGCAGATTTCCACTGGTTCATACCCTCTGTACGACCCTGATAAATCACACCCTTTGTATCACACACGATGCAGTTTTCGTGCTTGGCGCCCATAGATTTCAGCAGTTCGATACAGGCAATACCCGCAGCACCAGCACCGTTTAGGACAATCTTAACGTCACCAATATCGCGGCCGCTGATGTGTAATGCGTTGATCAGGCCCGCTGCGCAAATCACGGCCGTTCCATGCTGGTCGTCATGAAAGACCGGAATGTCCATTTCTTCCTTAAGACGTTGCTCAATGATGAAACACTCAGGTGCCTTGATGTCTTCGAGATTAATGCCGCCGAAGGTTGGCCCCATGAGGCGTACAGCCTTGCAGAACTCATCCGGATCTTCTGTATCCAGCTCAATGTCGATCGAATTGACGTCAGCGAAGCGCTTAAAGAGAACCGACTTGCCCTCCATCACCGGCTTACTGCCCAACGCGCCCAGGTTACCAAGACCCAAAACCGCCGTGCCATTTGAAATCACAGCGACCAGATTGCCTTTGTTCGTATAATCATACGCAAGCTCTGGATTTTCAGCGATATCGACACAAGGAACTGCCACGCCGGGTGAATACGCCAAAGACAAATCACGTTGCGTGGTCATCGGAACAGTCGCCTGAACTTCCCATTTGCCTGGGGTTGGTTCTAGGTGAAAGGCCAGCGCCTCTTCGCGGGTGAACTTAGTCTTTGCCATTTTTGTCTTCCTAAAGGCCCTATTGGCCCAATTTTCTGGTTTAACCTGCGGATTCACGGCTCTAATGTCACGTCTGACAACCGGGGGGTAGTCTGTGAGCGCTAACACTTCTAAAGTAACGCCGATGATGGCGCAATATCTTGAGATCAAGGCCGCCCATAAAGGCGCGCTCTTGTTTTACAGGATGGGTGACTTTTACGAGATGTTCTTCGAAGACGCTGTTGCGGCGGCCGAAGCTCTCGACATTGCTCTGACAAAACGCGGCAAGCACGAGGGCGAAGATATCCCAATGTGCGGCGTCCCTGTTCACGCCGCCGAAGGGTATTTGCTGACCCTGATCCGCAAAGGTTTCCGTGTTGGTGTTTGTGAACAATTAGAAAGCCCTGAAGAGGCCAAAAAACGTGGATATAAGTCCATCGTAAAGCGCGACGTCGTTCGTTTGGTCACCCCCGGAACCCTAACCGAAGAAAGCTTGCTAGAAGCGCGCCGTCATAATTTCTTAGCTGCGTTTGCCGAGGTGCGTGATGAGTGTGCGCTTGCTTGGGTGGATATTTCGACTGGCTCGTTCAATGTGATGCCAATTGCGCCAGTCCGTTTGGGGCCAGAACTTGCCCGCCTCGCCCCACGGGAGGTTATCGTTTCCGAGAGTAAAGAAGCGAGTTTAGCGGAAACAGTCTCAGAATTTGGTGCTGCGATGACGCCCCTAGGCCGCGCCGCATTTGACAGCACTGCGGCTGAGCTTCGCCTGACAAACCTCTATAATGTCGGCACGCTTGAGGCTTACGGCCAGTTCACCCGCGCTGAAATGTCTGCAATGGGTGCGATTGTCGAATATCTCAACATCACCCAAAAAGGTAAGCTGCCGCTGCTTCGCCCGCCCGTCCGCGAGGCTGAATCACGCACGATGCAAATCGACGCCGCCACACGCAGAAACCTTGAACTTACTCGCGCCATGTCTGGTGGTCGCGCGGGATCGTTGATTTCGGTCGTTGATCGCACAGTGACCGCTGGTGGTGGCCGCTTGCTAGAGCGTCGCCTTTCTAGTCCATCGCGGGTGCTTGATGTGATCCATGATCGTCACGATGCGGTCGCTTTCGGGCTGGAACAGGGTCTAGTTGCCGAACAATTGCGCAATGTGTTACGTCGGGTTCCAGACCTTGATCGCGCCCTGTCACGTCTATCCCTTGATCGAGGCGGACCGCGTGATCTAGCGGCGATCCGCAACACATTAGAGCAGGCTGCCGCCATTGCTGACGCGCTTCCTGATGACATGCCGAGGCTATTGGCCAATGCCTCAACCTCTTTGATCGGCCACGACAATCTGTTCGACCTGCTTGATCAAGCGTTGATTGCCGAACCTCCGCTTTTGGCGCGCGACGGTGGGTTCATTGCTTCGGGTTATGACGACGAACTCGATGAGTGTCGCCGTTTGCGCGACGAAGGCCGAAGTGTAATCGCCACAATGCAAGCGGAATACGCAGCGTTGACCGGCATTCAAACCATCAAGATCAAGCACAACAATGTTCTGGGTTATTTCGTCGAGGTCACTGCGACCCATGCCGACAAAATGCTGTCCGAGCCGCTATCCGATACATTCAAGCATCGCCAAACGACCGCCAATCAAGTGCGCTTTACCACAGTTCCGCTGTCTGAAATGGAAACCAAGATCCTAAACGCAGGGGGTCGGGCAATTGAGATCGAAAAGCGGCTCTATTCCAGCTTAAAGCAGTCAATACTGGATCAACACGCCCCCCTTGGTGACGCAGCTAGAGGGTTGGCAAAATTCGATCTGGCCACCGCCCTCGCCGATTTGGCCCGCACCGAAGACTGGTGCCGCCCTGAAATGGATAATTCGCGCGCTTTGGACATTATCGGTGGCCGCCATCCCGTTGTGGAGCAGTCTCTGAAAAACCAAGGCGATCCGTTTATTGCCAACGATTGCGATCTTTCCGCCAACAAGGGCGCTGCAATCTGGCTGTTAACCGGTCCGAACATGGCGGGTAAATCAACATTCCTTCGCCAGAACGCGCTGATTGCCGTTCTCGCGCAGATGGGCAGCTATGTTCCGGCGCAATCTGCCAAAATCGGCCTTGTTAGTCAGCTTTTCAGCCGCGTTGGGGCGTCTGACGATCTTGCCCGTGGGCGCTCGACTTTCATGGTCGAAATGGTCGAAACCGCAGCGATCTTGAACCAAGCCGACGACCACGCATTGGTTATCCTTGACGAAATTGGTCGTGGAACTGCCACCTATGACGGCCTGTCCATCGCTTGGGCCACGCTTGAACATCTCCATGACGTTAATCGTGCCCGCGCGTTGTTCGCGACGCACTATCACGAGATGACCACCCTTGCTGGCAAGCTGGATGGCGTCGAAAACGCGACGGTCACTGTCAAGGAATGGGAGGGCGAAGTGATCTTCCTGCACGAAGTCAAAAAGGGTGCTGCAGATCGCAGTTATGGCGTTCAGGTTGCCCAGTTGGCGGGTCTTCCGCCTGCTGTCGTCGCACGGGCACGCGTTGTTCTTGAAGCCCTGGAAAAGGGTGAACGCGAAGGTGGATCAAAGCAAAAAGCACTGATCGACGATTTGCCATTGTTTGCGGCAACCCCTTCGCCGGCCCCTGCACTATCACCCAAAAATACAGATGTCGAAGACGCACTAAGCGACATTCACCCCGACGAAATGACCCCCCGAGAAGCCCTTCAAGCGCTCTATGCCCTCAAAGAAAAAGCGCGCCAAAGCTGACGCGCTTCTGATTTTATCTTTGTAAAAATACTCAACTCAACACATCATTTGGGCGTTGAGGAAACCCCTACTTGCGCAGGTCTCAGCAACCGATCGTGCAACATAAAGCCCGTCGCGGAAACCTGAATGATTTCGCCTGATTTCGTGCCTGGAACGGGTGCTTCGAACATCGCCTGATGCTCTTGCGGGTCAAATTTGTCGCCGACTTCTGGCAGAATTGGCTGGATGCCGTGCTTTTTAAACACGTGAAGCAATTCTTTCAACGTCAGCTCAATGCCTTCGCGTAACGCATCAGAAGCGCCCTCGTCGTCGCCATTCATTGCCTCAACCGCGCGAACAAGGTTGTCGTAAACAGGCAACATGTCGCGTGACAGCTTTGAGCCACCGTAGTTTTCAGCTTCACGGCGGTCACGGTCGGACCGTTTGCGTGAATTTTCTGCGTCAGCCAGAGCGCGTAGAAAGCGATCTTTGAACTCATCACGCTCGGCGCGGATGGTATCCAGCTCGTCTGCCTCTAGCTCTTCTTCGGTTGGTTCTTTTTCACCGAACTCTTCGGCTTCCATATCAGCTAAACTGTCTAGGAAATCGTCTGCGTTTTGCTCAGCCATATCTTACCTCTAACTCCGGTCAGACACCAATCGCCCAACCAGCTGCGCCGTGTAGTCTACAATCGGCACTATTCGTCCATAGTTCAGGCGTGTTGGGCCAATGACTCCAACAGCGCCAATAATTTTTCGATCAGCGTTCATATAAGGACTTACGACCAAAGAGGAACCCGAAAGTGAAAAAAGTTTGTTCTCAGAACCAATAAAAATGCGAACACCTTCGCCTTCCTCGGTCAGTTCAAGGAATTCGGCAATGTCTTGCTTGCGTTCAAGGTCGTCAAACAGGGTTTTGATGCGCTCAAGATCGGCTTCATCGCCGTCGGTCCCCAAAAGATTCGACCTGCCGCGAACAATAAGGCGTTCTGGCTGTGCGTCTTCGTTTTCCCAAACAGCAAGGCCGGCCTCAACCATCTGATGTGCCAACGTGTCGATTTCTTGCCTGCGCGACGCAATGTCTGTTTTTAACATTCGATGTAGATCAGACAGGGTTTTGCCTTCGATCATGTGGTTCAGAAAGTTGGCGGCCTCGCGCATAGCGCCCGCTGTTTGCCCTATCGGAGGCGTAAACACCCGGTTCTCAACGTGACCGTCGGCGAATACTAAAACCACCAAAGCTCTGTCCGGCGCCAACGAAACGAACTCTATATGTTTTATCGGTGCTTCGTGCTTTGGCGTCAAAACAAGGCTGGCGCCCTGTGTTAGGCCCGATAAAGCAGAGCCAACGCGATCAAGTACTTGGGTGACGTCGTCTGAATTTCTGTCCGTCGTGCCTTCGATCTTTTGGCGGTCATTTTCGTTCAAATCGCCGACTTCAAGCAATCCGTCCACAAACATTCGCAACCCTTGCTGCGTTGGTATCCGACCGGCCGAGACATGCGGGCTGTCCAGCAGCCCCAGAAACTCCAGGTCCTGCATGACATTGCGAATGGTGGCGGCGCTGACATTTTCGGTTAGGTAACGCGACAGCGTTCGCGACCCGACGGGTTCACCTGTATCAAGATAGCCCTCAACAACGCGGCGAAACACTTCGCGCGAGCGGTCGTTCATTTCTCCTAGGATCGAATTGCCATCTGTCATGTTAGGCTCAATTAAAGAGCCTTCGTGGGAAAGGTCAATCGGGCTTGCGTTCGTATGCCGCCCCCCTGTATCCCCAAGCCACACGAAAAAGGGATTATTCATGCGACCTTCCGGAAGAAAACTAGACGAAATGCGCTCGGTTTCCATCGAGACTAACGTGACCAAACACGCTGAGGGTTCTTGCCTGATTAAAATGGGCGACACGCATGTACTGTGCACTGCGTCGCTTGAATCGCGCGTACCGCCGTTTATCAAAGGCTCGGGTCTTGGCTGGGTGACGGCAGAATACGGCATGTTGCCTCGTTCGACCTCGTCGCGGATGCGTCGCGAGGCTGCAGCCGGTAAACAGGGTGGTCGCACCGTTGAAATCCAACGTCTTATTGGGCGCTCGCTGCGCGCAGGTGTCGATCGGGTTGCATTAGGTGAACGCCAAATCACCATCGACTGTGATGTAATCCAAGCTGACGGCGGCACGCGCTGCGCTTCGATCACCGGTGGTTGGGTTGCACTTAAACTGGCTGTAAACAAACTGCTAAAGGCTGGCGATATTATCAGCGATCCTCTTGTTGATCCGGTGGCCGCGGTGTCGTGTGGTATCTATGCGGGTCAGCCCGTTCTAGATCTCGATTACCCAGAGGATTCTGAAGCCGGAACTGACGGAAACTTTGTTATGCTTGGCAATTCCAGCCTGATCGAAGTTCAAATGTCTGCCGAAGGCGCAACATTCTCGCGCGATCAGATGAATCAGTTGATGGATCTCGCAGACAAAGGCGTGTCTGAGTTGGTCGCCGCCCAAAAGGCAGCAACCAGTGCGTAAGTTCGACGGCGACAAGCTGGTCATTGCCAGCCACAACGCGGGCAAGCTTCGCGAAATGGCCGAAATGATGGCGCCATTTGGCGTGGCTGTGACCTCTGCCGCCGATCACGATCTGGAAGAGCCGGAAGAAACTGAAGACACGTTCGTCGGCAACGCACGCATCAAGGCGCATTTCGCTGCCAAAGCGACCGGCCTGCCCGCGCTCTCTGACGATAGTGGCATAACGGTAGCCGCTTTGGGCGGTGCGCCGGGTGTCTATACTGCCGATTGGGCCGAAACGGTGAACGGTCGTGACTTTCCGATGGCGATGACCAAGGTTTGGAACCTGTTGAAGGAAAAACAAGCGCCTGCTCCGCGCAGCGCCGCTTTCAATTGCACTCTATGCCTCGCTTGGCCCGATGGGCATGACGAAGTATTCGAGGGTCGAGTTGACGGTCAGGTCGTTTGGCCAATGCGCGGAGAAGAAGGTTTTGGCTTTGATCCCATTTTCATGCCAGATGGCGAATCCGTAACATTTGGCGAAATGGATCCCGCCCGCAAGAAAGCGATGAGCCACCGCTCTGACGCTTTCCGCAAACTGGTCGCTGGCTGTTTTGGCTGAGGATTGGCGCAACGGTGGCTTTGGCCTTTATATTCACTGGCCATTTTGCCAATCCAAATGCCCCTATTGCGATTTCAACTCTCATGTTGCTGAAACAATTAATCAGGACCGCTGGGTTCGCGCCTATGTTTCGGAAATCCGCCGCTACGCAGCTGAAACCAAGGACCGCGTTCTAAATACCGTCTTTTTCGGTGGCGGTACGCCCAGCCTTATGACGCCCGAAACCGTCAACACGATCCTAGATGAGGTTCGCGCTGGCTGGACGCTTGCGAACGACGTTGAAATCACCCTAGAGGCCAATCCAGGTTCAGTTGAGGCCGCACGGTTTGCCGGCTACGCCGATGCGGGCGTTAATCGGGTCTCAATGGGGTTTCAGGCTCTGAACAACCGCGATCTTAAGCGGCTTGGGCGTCTGCATTCTGTCGAAGAGGCGCGACAAGCCTTTGATATCGCAAGGAAATCCTTTGATCGTGTCAGTTTCGATCTGATTTACGCCCGACAAGACCAGTCTCTTTCTGACTGGACGGCCGAACTGTCCGAGGCTCTTTCTATGGGCGTCGATCACCTTTCACTGTACCAGCTAACTATCGAACAAGGCACGGCTTTTGGCGATCGTTACAATGCCGGAAAGCTTCGCGGCCTGCCTGAAGACGACGATGCGGCCGACATGTACCTTGCCACGCAAGAAATATGTGAAAAGGCCGGAATGCCTGCTTATGAAGTCTCTAATCACGCCCAACCCGATCAAGAAAGTCGACATAATCAGATCTATTGGCGCTATGGTGACTACGTCGGGATCGGCCCGGGCGCGCATGGAAGGCTAACTTTGGGCGGGGCTCGTTGCGCCACCGACACTTTGCTTGCCCCTGGTGCTTGGCTAAAGGCTGCCGAGGGCGGGAATGGCGACAAAAGCCGAACCCAACTGTCAAACGAAGATCAAGCAGTTGAATACCTGATGATGAGCCTTCGACTGTCTGAGGGTAGTGATATCGAGCGTTATCAACAACTTAGCGGAAAACCCATGCCCGAGGATGCAGTGGACAATCTATTGAGCCTTGGGCTAATCGATGTCGACAATCGAGCTTTGCGGGCAACAACTACTGGCCGTCCGGTTCTCAATGGTGTTCTACGCGAACTACTCGCCTAAAGTCGCTTTCGTCAGCAACATGCAGAGATCATCAAGCTGGTCCAAGCTCTTGTAATCTATCGTAATCGACCCTGAAGCCGCCCCAGATGGGTGATTTAGCGCAACCTTCATTCCCAAAGCCGCCGAAAGATCTCCCTCAAGCGCAATGGTATCGGCGTCTCGTGATCTAGCTGCCTTAGCGGGCGCCGCCTTTTTGGTGGTCCCCTGCCCTTCGTTTTTAACGAGAGCCTCGGTTTGGCGAACAGACAGCCCACCAGAGACTATCTTTTTGGCCAAAACCTCGGGCCGTTCTGCCGTAACAAGCGCCCTTGCGTGGCCCGTGCTTAGCTTTCCATCCTTCAGAAACGTCTGAACGCTTTCAGGAAGGTTCAAAAGGCGCAGTAAATTCGCAATGTGGCTTCGGCTCTTGCCCAGTGCCTCGGCCATCTTTTCTTGAGTGTGGCCAAACTTGTCCATCAACTGACGATATCCAAGCGCCTCTTCCACAGCATTCAAGTCAGATCGTTGAATGTTCTCGATAATCGCAATCTCGAGAACCTCCGTATCGTCGAGATTACGAACCAGAACCGGTAAGTCGTGCAATTGGGCGATCTGAGCGGCGCGCCAACGACGCTCGCCCGCAACAATCTGAAACTCATCCCCTATGGCACGAACGATTAGCGGTTGGATGACACCCTTTTCGCGGATGGAATTCGCAAGATCTGTCAAATCCGCTTCAACAAAGGTTTGGCGAGGTTGGTCTGGGTTGGGCACAATTTTCTCAATCGGCACACGCATCTCAGAACGGCGCGGGCTATCATCGGCGACTTCTTTCGGAGCAACCGTGGGGGCCTCTGCAACGTCAGCCATTAGTGCGGATAAACCGCGTCCCAAACCCTTTTTCTTAGCCATTTATCGTCTTTCTGTCGTCATTAAGCCGCTTTTGTGTGGCGATCCCGCATTTCCTTGGCAAGGTCGCGATATGCTATCGCCCCTTTTGAGTTTGTATCATACGCCAAAACCGGTTGCGCAAAAGACGGCGCTTCAGAAACGCGGACGTTTCTGGGAATGCGTGTCGCAAACACGAGTTCGCCCAAGTGTTCGCGCGCATCTTCGTCAACCATCTGCGAAAGGTTGTTGCGTTGGTCGTACATCGTTAACACGACGCCCTCAATCCTAAGCCCTGGGTTCGCAGTCTGTCGTACCTCTCGGATTGTCAGCATCAACTGGGACAATCCCTCTAAAGCAAAAAATTCACTCTGAAGCGGTACGAGGACAGAGTCTGACGCAACCATTGCATTCACCGTCAACAGGCTTAGCGACGGCGGGCAATCGATCAATATATAGTCGAAACTTTTGTCCTTCATGGAATTGGAGCGCAGAGCCTGCTTCAGTAATGAAGAGCGATTGTCGTTTGAAAACAGTTCCATATCTGCAGAGCTAAGATCAGTCGTTGCAGGGATTATCGAGAGGTTTTCTGTCGAACTGAGCTGAATAGCTTTGTTGAGATCAACGTCGTCAACCAGCAAATCATACGTTGTAATGTCGCGCGCGCTGCTTCCGATCCCAAGACCGGTTGACGCGTTACCCTGAGGATCCAAGTCAATTACCAAAACTTTAAAGCCAAGCTCTGCTAGTGCAGCCGCCAAATTAATCGTTGTCGTGGTTTTACCCACACCGCCTTTTTGATTGGCGATAGATATAATGCGAGGCTTTTGCGCAGTTGCATTAGGCACGGACAAGGTCTCCGATTTTAAGAATTATTGCGTTCGGATCGGTCTCACTTGTAATAGCCGTATGGTTGAATGACCACGATTCTTGAGCGAGGGTCAGCTCTTTTTGCCAGCTGATACCTTTTGGAAACAGGTAAGTCGCATTTGGTGAACCGTGCAGTTCTGCGAAAGCCAGCAATGCAGGCAGGTCGGCAAGCGCGCGCGCAGAAATTACATCGGCGCTCATAGGCTCAATCGCCTCAACTCGCTTCGCAACGACGGTTCCTTTAATATCCGTTTCGCGCAATACACTGCGAAGAAACGTCGCTTTTCGTTGATCGCTTTCAACAAGGGTTACCGTCGCATTGGGCCTTAATTCATTGGCCAAAATCGCGATTACCGCACCGGGAAACCCGCCGCCGCTGCCAAAATCGGCCCAATGGTTCCACTCGTTTGTCGCGTGTTTATAGATCTGAGCCGAATCTATGAAGTGGCGGGACCAAGCATCTTTGATAGTTGATTTTGAAACCAAGTTGATCGCTGGATTCCATTTTTCCAGAAGTGCTAGATATTTTTCTAGCCGCTCGATTGTTTCACGTGAAACATTCAGGCCAATGTCGCGCCCACTCATGACGCCGCCCTCTTGCGAGCGTCTTTACGCAATTTTGCTAGCAGAAGCGTAAGGGCTGCAGGCGTCATGCCATCTATTCGACCTGCTTGCCCCAATGTCTCGGGACACACTTTCTCAAGTTTAGTTTTCAACTCGTTAGAAAGCCCATCCAGCGCGCGAAAATCGAAACCGGGAGGGATTTTTTGACCCTCATCGCGTTTCATCGCTTCAACATCTCGTTTTTGGCGCACAATGTAATGGTGATAAAGCGCGTCACGCGAGATCTGTAGCTTGATGTCTTCATCAATGTTCGCAGCACTAGGATCGAGAGATATTAGTGTGTCAAAGTCGAAGTCTGGAAAGGATAGCAGGTCATAGCCTGATCTACGATTGCCATCCTGAGTGACGTTTAGCCCAGCATTGCTAAGTTCCGTTGGTGTATACGTCGTTTCCGTTATCCGTTGCTTCGCCTCGTTTAGACGCCGCATCTTATCCTCAAACACCGTCTTTCTTTCAACACCGACACAACCTAGCGCCAAACCAATAGGCGTCAGGCGTTGGTCCGCATTGTCTGCGCGAAGTGCCAAGCGAAATTCTGCACGGGACGTAAACATACGGTATGGTTCCGTCACGCCGCGGGTTACGAGGTCGTCGATCATAACGCCGATATAACTATCCGTACGGCTGAATGTGACCGGCTCCCGTTCCTGAGACGCCAAAGCCGCGTTAAGACCTGCGACCAAGCCCTGCGCTGCGGCCTCCTCATATCCAGTTGTGCCGTTGATTTGACCAGCAAAATATAGACCAGACACCGTTTCCACCTCTAGCGTTCGTCGTAGCACCCGCGGATCGATGTAATCATATTCGATCGCATAACCGGGCTGAAGAATAACGGCATCCTCTAACCCATAAATCGAATGAACATATTCCTCTTGCACCGAAACAGGCAGAGACGTCGAAATGCCATTTGGATAAACGGTATAATCATCAGCGCCCTCTGGTTCGAGGAAGATTTGATGAGACGTTTTGTCAGCAAACCGAACAATCTTATCCTCAATCGATGGACAGTACCGTGGGCCTACACCCTCGATGTGGCCTCCGTACATGGCGGATTGCTCAAGATTCTCACGGATAATTTGGTGGGTTTTTTCGTTGGTATGAGTAATGCCACAGATTACTTGGGGCGCAGAAATACCCTTAGACATAAAGGAAAACAGAACTGGTTCGGCGTCACCAGGCTGTTCATCCAAAAGGTCCCACTTGATCGTTCGGCCGTCCAACCTCGGAGGGGTTCCGGTTTTCAATCGCCCAAGTGGAAGGTTAAACGCATCAATCCGCTCGGCCAATTTCACCGACGGTTTGTCACCCATTCGTCCAGCTTGATGTTTTTCAGGACCAATGTGAACAACACCGCGAAGGAAGGTCCCAGTCGTCAGCACGACGGCCTTTGAATGAATTTTCGTTCCATCCGCCAAAATCACGCCAGCGACACGATCATCTTCCATGATGAAGTCGGCGGCTTCACCTTCGACAATCTCAAGGTTTTCTTGCGCTTCAGTTAACGCCAACATCTCACAGCGATAAATCTTACGGTCAGCTTGCGCCCTTGGGCCTTGTACTGCTGGCCCCTTGCGGCGATTCAAAAGTCGAAACTGAATACCCGCTTTATCGGCAACGCGCGCCATGACACCATCAAGGGCATCAATTTCACGAACCAAATGGCCCTTACCAAGACCACCAATCGCCGGATTGCACGACATCACACCTAGATCGTTGCGACTAAGCGTAATCAACGCGGTACGGGCACCCATACGTGCAGACGCATGTGCAGCGTCTGCGCCGGCGTGTCCGCCCCCAATTACGATGACATCAAAATGTTTCACGTGAAACACTCCCTACTTTCCGAGGCAGAAGCTCGAGAAAATTTCGTCCAATAGATGTTCTACATCTACGCGTCCGACCAATGAATCAAGTGATCTTGCAACCGTTCGGATATCTTCTGCCGCCAGGTCTGAATATTCTGAACCAGCATTAAGCGATCCATTGGCCGCCCTAATTCCACTAATTCCTTGCTCAATCGCGATCCTGTGCCGTTCGCGGATCGCTGTTTTCACACCACTTGCCCGCTCGGAAAGGATAGACGCAATCGCGTTAACCAAGGCATCCACACCCTCGCCCGTAACGCCGGAAATTCCCGGAAGATCGCCGCTGGTTACATCGGACTTGCCGCGCAGAACAATGTCTTCACCCTTTGGTTCGATAGGCAGAGGGTCGTCCGACATAAGAAAAACGCGCAAGTCGGCCTTTGTCGAACGGTCAATCGCCCGGTTTATGCCGATACCCTCAACAGGGTCCAATGTATCGCGGAGTCCTGCGGTATCAAGCATCGTAACAGGCAAACCTCCAAGGTCCATCCGAACCTCAATGATATCGCGCGTCGTGCCTGCATATTCTGAGGTAATTGCGGCCTCTCGACCAGCTAACCTATTGAGAAGAGTGGATTTTCCGGCGTTCGGCGCGCCGATTATGGCGATTTCAAAGCCCTCTCGGATGCGCTCTGCAATGATCGCGCCGTCAGCCTCTTCCTGAAGCGATGTTTCGACTTTTGATAGCAGGTCAGAAACCTCAGGCATCACGTTTTCAGGCACTTCTTCGTCAGCGAAATCAATTGTGGCTTCAATCAAAGCGGCAGCGCGGATCAAATCGCGGCGCCACACTTCGGCTTTTTCGCCCAACTTGCCTTCAAAAACACGAAGCGCTTGTTGGCGTTGCGCTTCGCTTTCCGCCTCGATCAGATCAGAAAGCCCTTCGATCTGAGCAATATCCAAACGGTCATTCTCAAGCGCGCGGCGTGTGAACTCGCCTGGATCAGCCAAGCGTAAACCGTTAATCGACCCCAACTCTGCCAAAACTGCGCGAACTACGGCAACAGAGCCGTGCAATTGAAACTCTACGACATCTTCGCCTGTGAAGCTGTGGCCGGCCTCAAACGCCAGAACCAAAGCCTCGTCCAGCAAGGCCCCGTCAGCGCCTTTAAGCCGACGTAGAGACGAAATGCGTGGTTTCGGCGCACTGGCAGCCAAACGGGTGCAAGCAGCGAAAGCCAGCGGTCCGGAAACCCGAACCACAGCGACGCCAGCCTTACCCTGTGCCGTGGCGAGTGCAAATATCGTGTCCATTTCTCAACGGGCCTTTCCGTTCGGCCCCCGATCTTTAGATCAGGTGTTCATTGAATCGAAGAACTCAGTGTTGTTCTTTGTCTGTTTGAGTTTCGAAATTAGGAATTCTATCGCATCCGTGGTGCCCATTGGGTTCAGAATGCGGCGCAAAACAAAGGTTTTCTGGAGATCAATCTTATCAACCAGTAGTTCTTCTTTACGCGTTCCCGATTTCAGAATGTCGATGGCTGGGAAGACGCGTTTGTCAGCAATCTTACGATCCAACACAATTTCTGAGTTACCAGTACCTTTGAATTCTTCAAAGATAACTTCGTCCATCCGGCTACCGGTATCAATCAGCGCAGTCGAGATAATCGTCAGCGATCCGCCCTCTTCGATGTTACGTGCAGCACCGAAGAAGCGCTTGGGGCGTTGCAATGCGTTGGCATCGACACCACCGGTCAGAACTTTACCAGACGAAGGCACAACGGTGTTAAACGCCCTACCAAGTCTTGTGATCGAGTCGAGAAGGATAACAACATCTCGCTTATGCTCGACCAAACGCTTGGCCTTTTCGATGACCATTTCAGCAACGGCAACGTGACGCGTAGCGGGTTCATCAAAGGTCGAAGAAACGACTTCGCCCTTAACCGAGCGCTGCATGTCAGTCACTTCTTCTGGACGTTCGTCGATCAGAAGCACGATCAAATAACACTCTGGATGGTTCTTTTCGATCGAGTTCGCGATGTTTTGGATGATGACCGTTTTACCAGTCCGCGGGGGCGCAACGATCAAAGAGCGTTGGCCTTTACCAATCGGGGCGACCAGATCAATGATACGCGCCGTGCGATCCTTTGTGGCGGGATCGCTTGTTTCCATTGTTAGGCGCTCGTCTGGATAAAGCGGCGTCAGGTTATCAAAGTTAATTTTATGCTTAGCCTTCTCGGGATCTTCAAAGTTGATCTTCGAAACGTTGGTCAAAGCAAAATAACGCTCTTCTCCATCCGGGGCTTTAATCTCGCCGTCGATGGTGTCGCCGGTGCGAAGTGAAAATTTCTTAATCATGTCAGGTGACACATAGATGTCATCAGGACCCGGCAGATAGTTTGCCTCGGGTGACCGAAGAAATCCAAAACCATCCTGAAGGACTTCTAGTACACCGTCGCCTGAAACCTCCCAGCCCTCATCCGCGCGCTCGCGGAGGATCTGGAACATGATCTCGCCCTTGCGCATCGTGGTGGCATTTTCGATCTCAAGCTCTTCGGCCATAGCCGCAAGGTCTTTGGGGCTCTTAGCTTTAAGATCAGCAAGGTTTAGACGGTCAGTCATGTAAAGACTCCTACAAGCGACCGGAACGGCAGCTTTAGACAGATAAATTTTAAATTCGGAGGCCCACAGCCCGGACGGGTGTGGTTTGGGCTGGATTTAGACGCCACACAGAGATGAGTCAAGTTTCTAAGGCGCGAAGGTCGGACCTTCAGAAAGGTTTCACGACAACTGAGACAACGATGATCAACATCAAAACCGTCGGGACCTCGTTCATCAAACGATAACGTCGCCCCTCAAGCATGTTCTCGCCACGCTCAAAGTCCTTACGGCGGGCTGCAAGCCACATATGGAACCAAGTCATCCCAATAACCGCCAAACCCTTTGCATAGGGCCACACGGTGCTCCAATCGATCACACCAGGGGTTAGAGCCATTATTAGACCCGCGATCCAGGCAGCGATCATCGCATTGTTCATGATAAACCGTAGAAGTTTCATTTCCATGACCTGAAAAAGACCATCAGTCTCACTGCCCGTTACGACACGTTCTGCGTGATAGACAAACAATCTGGGCAAATAGAACAAACCGGCCATCCAACTGATTACGGCCATGATATGAATAGCTTTGACCCACGGATAGGTCACGGAAAGGAAATCACTGATCAAGGTACGCACTCCTCATGGCTTCACTTAATAATAATAAAGAAAGAAAAGAAAAGATGATGATTATGTAGGGACACCCCAATCCTGTGGATTATTGACTTATCCACTGTTTGATCCAAGCGGGTATCTTCTTGGGATGGTTTTGTGCATAAATTATGGGAATTTAACTATTTTCGTTTAATATCAATGAATTACAAATATGTGTGACCTGTTGATAACTAAACAAACAGGCGCATATTCACCGTTGTGCACAGCAAAAAACTATCCCATTCCACAATGTACAATTTCCCAGAAATTCACCGAGATTGGCCGTTCTACCCACAATCACCATGCGCTGGTGAAAGTTGTTCAATTTCTTCATAACTCTGTAACGCATTCATGCAGTCACATACCCACGGAGTTATCCACATGTCGGCCCCCCTCATTTTGGCCTCTGGTTCAGAAATTCGGCATACCCTGCTCAAGAACGCTGGCATTGATGTCTCGGTTCAGATCGCGCGGATCGATGAAGAGATGATCAAAGCGTCGCTTATTGCCGACGGTGCAACGCCTCGGGATATCGCAGATGCACTTGCCGAGGGTAAGGCGCGTAAAGTTAGTTCAAAAAACCCTGAAGCATTGGTCATCGGATGCGATCAGGTGTTGGCACTTGGACAAGAAATTCTCTCAAAGCCAAAAACACCTGCAGACGCGCGGGACCAACTTTGCAGGCTACGCAACGAAAAGCATCAACTTCTATCGGCTGCAGTGATTTATGAAAACGGCGAACCAAAATGGCGGCATGTGGGTGTTGCCAGGTTAATGATGCGCGATTTTTCGGACGCCTACCTAGACGAATACGTAGAGCGTAATTGGGAAAGCATTCGATATTCGGTTGGGGGCTATAAACTGGAAGAAGAAGGTGTCAGACTGTTCTCGCGCATTGATGGAGATTACTTTACAATCCTTGGCATACCGCTTTTAGAATTACTTTCCTATTTGACGATACGTGGAACATTACCGGCATGAGCGACGTTAGAATTCCCCTCGCGGGTGTGATTGGCCACCCGATTGCCCAAAGCAAATCCCCTGCCCTGTTTCGGCATTGGTTTCGCGAGCTTGGCGTTCGTGGCCACTATATTCCGATTGATGTGGTTGATCAGGACCTCGAAGAAGTTCTGCGCACGATGCCCAAAATGGGGTTTGTGGGCTGCAATGTCACCCTGCCCTTTAAGGAACACGCGCTTGGTATTGCTGACAACGTTTCAGATCGCGCAACACTGGTTGGCGCAGCAAACACGCTGAGCTTTGGCGAAGACGGACGAATTTACGCCGACAACACGGACGGCTACGGATTTATCGAAAACTTGAAGCACGGCGCCCCCGACTGGGAACCCGGTGCGGGACCAACAGCAGTTCTTGGCGCTGGCGGCGCATCACGCGCCATCATCATCGCATTACTCGAAGAAGGCGTGCCCGAGATATTTATCTCGAACCGAACACGCATTCGGGCCGAAAACCTTAAGTCAGATTTTGGTGCAAAGATAACGGTCGTTGACTGGGTGAACTCTGGCAACATGCTAGAAGACGCCGCGACCGTCGTGAACACAACGTCACTTGGCATGGTTGGAAAACAGGAATTCCGCGTTCCGCTTGATAACCTAAGCCCCAAAGCCGTCGTGACAGACATTGTCTATTCGCCACTTCAAACGAAACTGTTGCAAGAAGCCGCCGAGATTGGCTGTCGGACAGTTGATGGTTTGGGAATGCTGCTGCATCAAGCAGTTCCCGGCTTTGATCGCTGGTTTGGCACGCGTCCTGAGGTGAATGAAAAAACCCGCGCCGCAATTTTGAGATGACGTTTGTGATTGGCCTGACCGGTTCCATCGGGATGGGTAAAACGACAACAGCAACTTTGTTTCGACATGCGGGCTGTGCCGTCTGGGATGCAGATGCATCAGTTCATCGACTTTATTCCAAGGGCGGAGCAGCTGTTGATCCGATACGGGCAGCGTTTCCGAACGCCATAACCAATTGCGCAGTTGATCGTGCAAAACTCAAAGATGTTATCAGCCAAGACCCGACGGCCCTGGAACGCATCGAGAGCATGGTTCATCCTTTGGTCGCCGCGGATCGTGCTGCGTTTCTGGTGGCACATGATGGTCAGATTGTCGTGCTTGATATGCCGCTGCTGTTTGAAACGGGTGCCGACGCTAATATGGATGCCACCATTGTTGTCTCGGTTGATGCAAAGACCCAAAGGCAAAGGGTGCTTGAGCGTGGCACCATGACCGAAAGCCAATTTGAAACGATCCTTGCCAAACAGATGCCAGACGCCGAAAAAAGGGCGAAAGCTGATTTTATCGTCATCACTGACACGCCCGAACACGCGGGCGAGCAAGTGAAGACGATTTTGAACGAAATTAGGGGCAAGAACCATGCGTGAGATCGTTCTCGATACCGAAACCACAGGCTTTGAGCCGAATGACGGAGACCGGATCGTTGAAATCGGTGCATTAGAACTGTTTAACCACGTTCCGACTGGCAAAACCTATCATCAATATATCAACCCTGAACGCTATATGCCTAATGAGGCATTTGGCGTGCACGGCATTGGCCCCGACTTACTGTCGCCTCCTCGCAAGGCAGAACCGGGGCAAGTGACCCTTAAAGACAAACCTGTTTTTGCGCAGATTGCGCAGGATTTCGTCAATTTCGTCGGTGACGCCAGATTGGTGATCCACAACGCAGCATTCGACATGAAATTTCTCAACGCCGAGCTTGGCTGGCTGAAAATGCCGAAACTGCCGATGACTCAGGCTTTGGACACGCTGGCGATTGCGCGCAAAAAATATCCGGGCTCGCCCGCGTCCCTAGACGCACTTTGTCGGCGGTTTGGAATCGACAATACGGCCCGCACTCTACACGGCGCGCTATTGGACTCGGAAATTCTGGCGGAAGTGTATCTTGAGTTGACTGGCGGACGTCAGCCAGACTTTGCGTTGTCACGAGTTGGCTCTGGTGGTGAAGACGGTGAAAACCAGTGGCGACCACAAAAGCGCGGCACGCCGCTTGCATCACGGATCACAAATGAAGAAGCCGCCGCCCATACAGCCTTTGTTGAGGCGATGGGCGACGGCGCATTGTGGAAAAAACTAGCCGATTAAGACCTTTCAGCAGAGATCGGAAATTCAGACCTCACTGAAGTAAGTGCTTAAGCGTCAGCTTTCTGTGCCTTCATCTCTTCCGCGCGTTTTGTCAGTTCGGTCCGATAAAGGGCAAGAAAATCAATAGTTTCCATGTTCAACGGCGGGAAGCCACCGTCACGTGTTACGTCATGAACGATGCGGCGAACAAATGGGAAAATCATCCGTGGGCATTCGATCAATAGGTAAGGGTGCATCTGTTCCTGAGGAACGTTTTCGATGTGGAAAATGCCCGCATAATCCAGCTCAAGGATGAAAAGCTTCTCGTCTGAGCCCTTATTCTTGCTGGTGATTTGAAGCTTCATCGCAACTTCATACTGGTTCTCAGCAGAACGATTGCGTGGCTCAAGGTTCACGTTGATGTCGACCTCTGGCTGAACTTCGCCGCCAACACCCTTTTGGGCAAGAATATTTTCAAACGAAAGATCGCGAATGAACTGGGTCATTACGCTCATTTTTGGGGGAACTGCAGCTTGTGCTTCCGCCCCTGCCTCTACGCCGTTTTCGGCCATTTTTTAATCTCCTAAAGCTTTAGATCGCATTGCCTTTAGCAGGTTGTGCGGCGTGCCTCAATGCTTGGTCCAACCCGAAGGCTGATGTGTCGGCGATTTCGGATGTGGCGGTTCATCATCGTTATCGTGAACCTCGTGATACTCGGTTTCGATGATGTCTTCCTGTGGCCCACGCGGCCCCCTAGGTTGACCACCCATTTGAAAGTTCTGAACCTTCACACGACTGCGAATGTAGTTGAAAGCGATGGTTCGAAACTTTGGCACCAAGAGCGCGAACCCGACTGCATCTGTGAAAAAGCCTGGGGTTAGCAACAACGCACCTGCCAAGAGAATCATCGCACCATGGGCCAGCGGCTCAGACGGATCATTCAGCTCTGAGAACGATGATCGCAGGTTGTTCATCGCCTGCCGGCCTTGCTCACGGACCAACATCGTACCAAGCGCCGCCGTTAGGATGACAATCCCAAGCGTCGCCCAAACGCCGATTGCGCCACCGAGCTGAATGAAAAGAGCGATTTCAATGATCGGAACCGCAACAAATGCAAAAAATAACCACATAGTGAACTCCTTTTATCAGGTCTGTGTCGCTGTGGACTTGACCTTGCTGCTCGCTTACATAGGTGCAGATGGCAGGCGTTA
The DNA here is from genome assembly GCA_029244725.1 of Paracoccaceae bacterium. Lineage (GTDB taxonomy): Bacteria > Pseudomonadota > Alphaproteobacteria > Rhodobacterales > Rhodobacteraceae > JASMHC01. Next base: position 72,630 of record JAQWQJ010000102.1, on the reverse strand, counting down.
CTATGCCTTGCCCCAAAATGAGGTCAAGATGAGCACACCTATTATTCAGCTACTGGTTCTTGCAGCGATCGCGGTCTTTTTGATCCTGCGGCTCAAAAATGTATTGGGTACGCGCGAAGGTCACGAAAAACCCCCTATCTCCAAGGCCGAGACGCTGAGCAAGCCGGTAAAACGAGATTTTGAAGTGATCGAAGGCGGACCGGACCGCGATATTATCGATCACGCCCCCGAAGGCAGCGATGCAGCTGAAGCTTTGGTAAAGATGAAGGAAGCAGATCCTTCGTTTGAGGTCGGCGGATTTTTGCAGGGCGCACGTGGTGCCTACGAAATGATCCTAATGGGCTTTGAGGCTGGCGAGATGGACAGCATCAAACCGTATATTTCAGACGAAATCTTTGAAAGCTTTAACGAAGTCGTGGAAATGCGCGAAGCGCAAAACCTGACAATCGACGCCAAGTTCATTGGTATTCGCGAACTTTCCCTAGCGGACGCGGAATATAACGAAACGTCTCACGAGGGTGAGTTGAGCGTTCGTTTCGTTAGTGAGTTGACGTCTGTAGTGAAAGACCCGACGGGCAATATTATTGAGGGCGACGAGAAAGCGATCAAGCGCCAGCGCGATGTTTGGACCTTTGCCCGCGTTATGAATAGTGGCGATCCAAATTGGCAGTTGGTAGCGACTGGCGAATGACAAAAATACTGCGAACGGTGCTTTTTGCCCTGTTCGCAGTAACTGGGCCGCTCGAGGCCGAAGTCCAATCTGCCCAAGTTCTGACGTTCGACCAGCTTGAGGGTTGGGATGATGACGATCACGCAGCTGCGCTAGACATATTCCTGCAGACCTGTCCGGATATGGTCGAGCCTGACTGGAATAGCATCTGCGCGATGGCGCTGAACCCCACCAACCCAAAAGTCTTTTTCGAACTCTTTTTCCGGCCCATTCTGGTTTCAGACGGGGCCGACCCATTGTTCACGGGATACTTTGAGCCAGAGCTTTTTGGCTCTCGCGTTCAAACGGGCCGCTACCAATACCCAGTTTACGGCCCACCCAAACATATAGAAGGTAAATGGCCCAGCCGTCGCGAAGTTGAAACAACTGACGTGATGCGGGGCAGGGGCCTTGAGATTGTTTGGGTCGATGACCTCGGAGCATTGTTCTTCGCGCAAATCCAAGGTTCGGCGCGCGTTCGCCTTACCGATGGCTCATCCATAAGGCTCGGATATGCGGCTGCGAATGGGTACAATTACCGTTCGGTCGGCTTGGAAATGGTTAAGCGTGGGATTTACCAAGCCCACGAAGTTTCAGCTGACGTCATCGGAAATTGGGTCAAGCGCAACCCAACCGATGGACCAGAGCTTTTGCGCCACAACCCATCGTATGTGTTTTTCGCCGAAGTGACGAAAACCAAAAACCACCAAGGACCACTCGGCGCGATGAATTGGCCACTGACGGCGCTGCGCACCATTGCGGTCGACCCTGAATATGTGCCATTGGGCGCGCCAGTTTGGATTGAAAAGGACGGCGCATTGAAACTGCGACGCATCATGATAGCTCAGGATAAGGGCTCGGCCATCAAGGGCGCGCAGCGGGCGGATATTTTCGTCGGTACCGGCGTTGTGGCAGGGCAGGTGGCTGGGAAAATCCGTGACACAGGTCGCCTGATTATGCTGACACCGATACAGCGCGCCTATGCGATGGTTGAAGAGTCGCTGCAATGAGCCGTCGCCGCAAACTAAAACCAGAAGAAGAGGCGCTTTGGGGCAAAGTCGCCGAAACGACCGAGCGTCTTCATGCGCCAAAACCATCATTTTTGGCGGAAACAGAGACTAAACGGCCCAACGCTAAACCCCCCAAACCGGTTTACGTGCCTGAACCGATAATGCCCTTCAAGATCGGTCAAAAATCCAAGGGAAAGGCGTCGTTGAACGATCTTTTGCCCTCAGTCTCGGATAGGGTCGCACAATCGCCGGTTCAAATGGACCGCAAAGCGTTCCAGAAAATGAAACGTGGTAAGCTGGTTCCCGAGGGACGTATCGACCTTCACGGGATGACGTTGGCCGAAGCACACCCAGAGCTGACAAGTTTCATACTTCAGTCTCAAATGCGGGGCTTTCGGCTGGTTTTGGTCATTTCTGGCAAGGGCAAAGACAAAGATTCCGGCGGTCCGATCCCAGAACGTATGGGCGCGTTGCGGCATCAAGTACCACAGTGGTTAAAAATGGCGCCGTTGGGTCAAGCAGTGATGCAGATTTCCGAAGCGCACCTGAAACACGGCGGCGGCGGGGCCTATTACGTCTATCTACGTCGTCGCAGATAGTGACGTTTTAGCCCGATTGATGCCAACAACCATCATTGCCGTTGCTATCGTGAAGTAACCTCCGACCCAAACGAACTGCGTTTCAAGCCCAATGCCGAAATCGATAAGGTATCCGGTGATACCCGGCCCTATTGCAGAGCCTAAAACCATGATGGCAGTTGCAAGCGCTTTGATCGACCCGAGGTTCTTGGTTCCGTAAAATTCCGCCCAAAACGCGTTTGGTAGGGTCGCATTTGCACCCGACGTAGCAGCAAAAAACAGAATGCCAAGTATAATTCCGGTAAGAGAGCCAGTAAGACCAAAGATCACAAACCCGATCCCGAGCGGCACTTGATACCATGGGATCAACCGCGGCGTGCCTAACTTGTCTAGCAACCAGCCCGAAATCACCATCATCACGATCGAACCGCCTGTGTAGACAGGGAAAAGAGCCACAAGTTCAAAGTGGCTAAGCGCCTTTAGTTCGGCGAAATGAACCTGATGAAAGAAGAATGAGGTGCCAAACGCTGACGGCCCAAGCAATGCCGGAAACATCATCCAAAACAATGGGTGGCGAATGGCCTCGCCCCGCGTCCAATGGCGGGCTTTCATTCCTAAGCTTTGATCTGACTCGGCAAAAGACTGCGGTGTGCGCTCGCTTCGCAAAAGCCCAAGAAGAACTGGCAACCCAAGGATCGCCGCGAACCCAGCCACGACCCAAAGTATGCGCCAATCGAACAGCACCAAAAGCGAGACGAATAACATCGGCAAGAATGCCTCGCCTAACGAATAGCCCAATCCAGCGATCGACAATGCCCGACCCCGCGCGGCGACGAACCAGCGGCTCATCGCGACGACGGCAAGATGGCTTATCATGCCTTGGCCAGCGAACCGGAGTGAGAAGATGACGATGGGCAGCATCCAGACGGCCCAAAAACCGGCCATGAAGAAGCAGGCAACCATCAGCAAAGGCAGAATTGCCATCGCCAAAGTTCGGATGCGATATTTGTCGGTTAAAGCGCCTGCCCAAACCATCACGGCTGCGGATGCACCGGTGCCTAGTGTATATATCCCGCCCCACTCGCCATGCGACAGATTAAAAGTCTCGCGGATTTCGCCGGCGAAAATGGAAATAAAGTACGTCTGACCAAAGCCGGACATCAGGGTCAGCATAAACCCAGCCGCTAACCAGCGCGCGTTTGTTTTAAGAAAAGACAGTGAGACCATGGGGATAGTTGTGGTCAAATTGGCCTGCAGTGCAAGACCGTAAGCGACACGTTTGGCGTGACATGGCCTGCCCCTTGAATTCAAAGGTCAGGCCACGGGTTATTAAAGTACGTAGCGGCTGATATCTGCGGATTTCGCCAAATCGCCGAGGTGCTTTTCAACGAACTCTGCGTTCACGATGACCTCTTCGCCTGAACGATCAGGGGCGGTAAAGCTCAGCTCTTCGAAAACGCGCTCCATGACGGTGTAAAGCCGACGCGCGCCGATGTTTTCGACCGATTGGTTCACATCTGCCGCGATACGGGCGAGGGCAGCGATGCCGTCTTCGGTGAACTCAACCGTGACTTCTTCGGTTCCCATCAATGCAGTGTACTGGCGGGTCAACGCGTTGTCGGTCTCGGTTAGGATACGGACAAAATCTTCTTCGGTTAGGGCGCGTAGCTCAACGCGGATCGGCAGGCGACCCTGCAATTCTGGCAACAAATCCGAAGGTTTAGCGATGTGGAACGCGCCGGAGGCGATAAACAGGATGTGGTCGGTTTTCACTGGACCATGCTTGGTGCTGACCGTCGTACCTTCGATCAATGGCAACAGATCGCGCTGCACACCTTCGCGGCTGACATCACCACCACGGGCGTCAGAACGGGCGCAAACCTTGTCAATCTCATCGAGGAACACGATGCCGTTCTGCTCAACGGCCTCTAAAGCGGCCTTGTTCACAGTTTCATCGTCGAGCAGCTTGTCTGCTTCTTCCCCGATCAGGATATCGTAACTTTCGGCGACGGTTAATCGCTTCTTAACAGTGCGACCACCCATAGCTTTACCGAACATATCCCCGAGGTTCATCATCCCCATCTGGCTGCCCGGCTGACCCGGAATGTCGAACATCCCGCCCATCGGGTTTGAGGTGTCCGACAGTTCAAGGTCAATCATCGTGTCGTCAAGCTCGCCGGATTTCAGCTTTTTGCGAAACATGTCACGGGTACCTTCGCGGGCATCTTTGCCAGCAATCGCCTCAATCACGCGTTCTTCGGCGGCGTTACGGGCGTTGGCTTTCACCTCTTCTCGCATAAATTCGCGGGTGGTAAGGATGGCGTTGTCCACCAGATCACGAATAATCTGCTCAACGTCACGACCAACATAGCCGACTTCGGTGAACTTCGTCGCTTCGACCTTTAAGAACGGCGCGCGGGCCAGACGCGCAAGGCGGCGGCTGATTTCGGTTTTTCCAACGCCGGTTGGTCCGATCATCAGGATGTTCTTTGGGTAGACTTCGTCGCGCAGATCGTCACTTAGCTGCTTGCGGCGCCAGCGGTTGCGTAGGGCCACGGCGACAGCGCGCTTGGCGTCGTTTTGGCCGATGATAAAACGGTCAAGCTCCGAGACAATCTCGCGGGGGGTCAGGTCAGTCATTCAGTGTCTTTCTGTTGATCCCAAGGGGGAAGCCGGTCTTTGCCGGGGAAATTCGGAAGTGTTCGCATGATCCGGCCACGCCAGATTTCCCACTTGGCGCCAATCAGCACGAGGACGGCACCGAGGATCATGATGATGGTAAAGGCTTGGCCTTCGATCACGGTAAAAGCGAGGGCAACGATGTAACCAACACCAGAGATCAGGAAGGATCGGCGGTCGATTGCGATAGCAAAAACGGCCATCAGCAGGACGAACAGGAACACACCTATAAGCGCTGGCGTCGAGCCCAAGCTGAACAAGGTCATCGCCACAGTGTTCACGATCGCAGGCGCGGCGATTACATGCAGCCAGAATGCGTTTGAAGCATTCAGCGTCACCCGATGCGGATCGGACATGTCGAATCGAAGCGCAATGAAGAGGGCCACGAACCCAAGCGCGATGGTGATGACCGAGAACGGGCCTTGGGACGTGAGCAGGAAAATCTGTTCAAAGTTGTCAAAACTAGCGCCACCACGTGATGTATATCCGAACACCGCCATGAAGACGGAAATGCTGATTAGGAACAACGCGAAAGGCACACGGAAGACGTACCAGAAGCCAATCATCGCGAGGGCTGCGACGGTTGCCGATATCGGTTGATACGCGACGCTATAGGCAAAGTACGCTTCGATTTCGGTGGCGACCGTGGGATCGGGGGCAAACATTGGGGCGACGGCCAAACCGAGCACCCCAGCTGACGACGAAAACATAAGCGCCAATGCAATTGCGGGCGCAACCATGCGACGGGTTCGGATGAAGTAGCGCGATAGAAACCAGATCGAGACCATCGCTATGATCGGGCCAATAAGCAGTTCTTCAAAAAGTGCAGCAACACCTATGTAACCGCCGAAGAGTATACCCAATCCAACGACGATGAAGATTTCATTGAACCCCTTAAACAACTCAAACGGCTCGTTCAGACCGTCGATGTTTTCGCGAACACCACGACGCGCCTCGGACAAGGCCAACACTGATGCGGCCTGAGATTCCGAGATCGTGCCGGCCGAAACAGCTGCGCGAAGATCGTCTTTGGTTAAACCGCGATCAGCCACTTATAGTCTCCACTGTCAGGCGTCCATTCGTGTAGACGCAAATATCTGAAGCAATCGCCATGGCTTTGCGGGCTACGGCCTCGGCGTCTAAGTCACTGTCCATCAATGCACGTGCAGCGGCGAGCGCGTAGTTGCCGCCCGACCCGATGGCTGTCACGTCATGTTCAGGCTCTAACACGTCGCCAGCGCCGGTGATTACGTAAAGCTCAGCTCCGTCGCTGACGATCAGCATGGCCTCAAGCTTTTGCAGATACTTGTCGGTGCGCCAGTCTTTGGCCAATTCAACGGCAGCGCGCTGTAGTTGGCCCGGTGTGGCTGTTAATTTGGCCTCAAGCCGCTCTAAAAGCGTAAACGCATCGGCTGTTGATCCGGCAAATCCGCAGACCACATCGTAGCCACCCGGCGATAGTCGGCGAACCTTGCGCGCGGTGCCCTTAATCACGGTTTGGCCGAGTGAAACCTGTCCGTCGCCCGCGATAACCACCTTGCCGCCTTTGCGGACGCCGATAATTGTTGTGCCGTGCCAGCCTGGGAATTCGTCTTTTGACATGTCTGCCTCTTATATCATTCGCCCCCAATATGGAGGGGCGGCAGGGCAGGTACAAGGGGAGTGCTTGAGCACATATCCGACCAAGGCTAGTCTATGCGCATGGATGAAACACATAAGCTGAGAATTTACCTACACCGCCAGCTTCTTGAACAGGCGCGCAAAGGCAATCACCGGTTTTTGCGTCTGGTGGACGAGGCCGTTTCATCGCGTGGGTGGGAAGTTTCGTACCATCGCGACACATCCGAAGAGCGCCTTAAATCCTCGGGTCGGCGGGGAAAATCTCTGTTTCACATGGATGATCCGTATCACGAAGACTCGCTGACATTTCGATTGGCCTATTATATGCCGTTTTGGCAGATTGAGCGGTCAGCCAAGCGCTGGGAATGGGATGTGGCGCAGGCCACGTTTGATCCACGCGAAATCGACAAAGCTGAGGCCCGCCAGTTTTATCGCTTTTGGAGCGCTCGGCTGTTTAGCGAAGAAGCCATAGCCAGCTCCTCAAAGGAAGGGTTCGTGTATCTGCCTTTGCAGGGTCGCTTGCTCGATCACCGATCATTTCAGGTCACCAGTCCCGCCGAGATGATATTGGCAACCCTTGAGCATGAGCCCGAATTGCCACTGGTTCTGACGCTTCATCCGAAAGAAAAATATACAGATGATGAAATGACCGCGATCCATGAGATTTGCGAGGCTTACCCCCGCGTGATTATCGGAGAGCTCGACTGGCTGAACTATCTGGCCGAATGCGATTATGTTGTTACCCAGAATTCCTCGGCAGCGATTGCAGCGATGTTTTTTCAAAAGCCGTCGGTGCTGTTTGGGCGTGTGGATTTTCACCATATCTGCGGAAATGTTTGGGAAGACGGCGTGGAAAAGGCGTTTCGAAAAGCGCAAAACAACAAGCCGAACTTTAAAGCCTATCTGAAATGGTTCTTTCAGGATCATACGATCAACGCGGGCAAGGCAGACGTGCATGATCGCATCCTAAACCGGCTGCGTCATCACGGTTGGGACATATAAACCTGCGGGCAAAAGAAAAGGCGCCCCGAATTGGAGCGCCTGAAATCTAGCGTTTTGAGGGTCGTTAGACCGCGTCTTCGATCCAGCTTTGCAAGGCAGCTTTTGGCGCTGCGCCCGAGCGGTTCGAAATAGGCTGGCCGTCTTTGAAAATGAACAGCGCAGGAATTCCGCGCACGCCCAATTCGGCAGCAGCTTGCTGGTCGTTGTCGACATTGATTTTGGCGATTTTAACTTTGCCTTCCATCTCGGCGGCCAGCTCTTCTAGCGCTGGGCCGATCTGTTTGCATGGGCCACACCACTCTGCCCAGAAATCTACAACAACTGGAATATCCGAGTTGCGGACTTCTTCGTCAAAATTTGCGTCGGTGACTGCTACGGTGCCCATCGGCTTTCTCCTGAAAGGTAAATCGAGTTCGGATGTGAACCTAAGAACCGCCAGCGTGGGCGTCAAGGCGCATCACGGTCTACAAGCGCTTTGGCAGCTAAATCTTCGGAAATTTGCATGCGTATACCCTTTGCTGTCCACAATATTTCGGTCCTGATCACTTTTTCGGGATATATCTGGGATAGCGCATGGGCATAGGCCCCCATCTGGCGAAGCAGTCCGACGGGCGTGTTTTCAGGATTATTTGGCACAGCGCGATTGGTTTTAAAGTCGATTGCGGTGACGCTGTCGCCATCAATCAACAGACGGTCAATGGTGCCGTGAATACGGTCGTCAACAAGATCAGCGGACACCGAAACCTCGGCTAATGTATCCGCGGCGAAAACATCGGCCAAGTTGGGGTTGCCTAGGTTTAAAATGGCTTCGTCTACGGCTGCGCGCACCAGGTTTTCAGGCAGCTTTATCCGGGATTGCTCGATCAACTTTCCAGCCAAATCGCGCCACTCAGCGTCGGGAAATTTTGGTAGGTGCTCTAGCAGCAAATGAACAGCGCTGCCAAAGCTTTTAGCTGTATCCTCGTCCATCCCAAGTTCAGACGGCAAGGCCTTGGCCCCGCCTAATTCTGACGGGCTGATGGTCGCTCTACGCGCAGCTGATGTGGGCGCATGCCTGTCGATCCAGTCGGGCAAAACGGCGTCGGACTGACTGATCTCGTCTGGCTCTATGATCGGCAGATCCAACCAATCACCAACAGCATATCGCGCACCCTCACCTGTCGGGAAATCACACGCCACGCCGCCAGCATGATCCATGCCGTCAGAGACAACATTGTACCAGCCCTTGCCGCCGTCCTTCATATTGCCCGCGCCAGCCACGATCAGCCATTTTTCCGCACGTGTCATGGCGACATATAACAGGCGCAAATGTTCACGCTGTTGTTTTTCAAGCGCCGTGTCACGTAGGCCTGTCAGCATTTTCGGCAGGTCCTCGGCTTTGGTCTTCCAATAGACTGTGCTGTCTTTAGCCAACAGCTCTTCGCGCAAAGTATTCTTCGGCGGAGTCGTTTCCGGCAAAATAACAATGGGCGCCTCAAGGCCCTTGGCGCCATGCACCGTCATCACGCGAATAAGGTCGCCGTCGCTGGCGACCTGGCGTTTGATCTCAAGCTCGTCTTCCTGCATCCACACCAGAAAGCCAGTTAGGCTGGGTGTGCTAGCGGACTCATACGACAGAGCCTGCGCCAGCAATGCGTCAATCCCATCCTCGGCCTCTTGTCCCAACCGACCGAGAAGATTTGCACGCCCGTTGTGGCGGGTCAAAATACGCTCAATCAGTTCAAACGGGCGCAAGAAATCGGTGTTGTTCCGCAAGTCTTCAAGCACGGTGAATGTCTCGGGGTGCTGTTCTGCCTGATCCCGAAGAACTTGCCACAAAGTGCGTCGCCCGCGACCCTGGGCGAGCGAGAATAAATCCTGTTCAGACCAGCCAAACAAAGGAGAGCGCAGCGCAATTGCCAAGCTGAGATTGTCGTCCTGTAATGCAAGAAACGACAACAGCGCAGCGATGTCTTTAACCGCCAACTCTGCCCCGACCTTAAGACGGTCTGCGCCCGCGATCGGTAGGTTGCGCTCTTTACACGCCTGAATAATCTGGTGGAACATGCCCCCCGTGCGACCGCGCACTAGGATCAAGAAATCACCCGCCCTAATGGGCCTCCTGTGAAACGCACCAGTATCGCTGCTTTCGGCTGGAATAGTCTCGTTACTGTCTAGCAGTCGCTTGATTTCGTCCGCGATCTTGGTGGCCAAAACCACTTTGTGATTTCGCTGGCCGGGCAGGTCGACTGGATCGGTCCAGTCGCCGTCGTCATCCTCTTTTATAGGGTCGACGACGGGCCATAAATCAACGCGTCCCGGCATTTGCATTTTAAACGCTTCGTGTTGCGACTGCTGACCAATCGCGTCGGCGTGCCCCTCATGGAACGTATAATCCACCATCTTCAAAATTGCAGGGGACGAGCGGAACGAGAACTGCATAGGGACTTCGTGCAGTCTTGAATCGACACTGTTTAAGCGATTTCCGAACTCTTGCCTCATGCGATCAAAGGCATCGGGATCAGCACCTTGAAACGAATAGATCGACTGCTTTTTGTCGCCAACAACAAACAAAGTGCGCACCACATCTGCCCGCGCACCCGCGCCGCTAGTGAATTCCTGCGCAAGAAGTTCAATAACCTCCCATTGGATCGGGCTTGTGTCCTGCGCTTCGTCAACAAGGATGTGGTCGATCCCACCGTCGAGCCTGAACAGAACCCATTGAGCAACCGCCGGATCGGTCAAAAGCTGGCGCGCCCTGCGGATCAGATCATCAAAGTCTAAATAGCCCAAAGCCTGCTTTCGGCGGTCATAGAGACTAACGAACTCACTGGCAAAGGCATGGAGGGCCTTCGTTTTTTGTGCAGCAGCCAACGCAAGTCGCTGGTCACGGCCCTGCTCAACACGACCCATCAGTTGATTAAGCTCTTCAACGATTTCCGGATGCGCAGCCCTCACTGGCTTAGTTGGAAAAGCGTCGATCTTGGCCGTGAAGGGGCGAGCCTTTGCTTTGGCGCCGTAAAGAAATACGGACTCCATTTCCAAAAGAGCTGACGGCTTACTTACATCCACGCTTGCAAGGCGATGGCCCGCTTTTTGGTCGGCGCTGCTGGACGCTAGAAGAATTGGGACAAGCTGAGACAATAGCGCCGCCTCTGAACCGAGAAAGATTTCGTGAACAAGCCCGCCTGCAGTCAGAGTTTCGTCGATGCCAAAGGCCGCAAAGGGATCGGGCGCTGAGACAGTCGAAAATTGATCACGATGCCTCAGGATCTCCGATGTCAGTGCTTGAAAATCCTCGCCTGTGTAGTGACGCGCTAAACCATCAACGACGGGCTTAAGTTCGCCGCTGGCCATGTCATCTACGACATCACGCCGAAGCATTGACGCGGCGCGCTCTTCAATTTCGGTGAACTGCGGACTGACACCGGCCTCTAGCGGGAACCGACGCAGCAACGAAGAGCAAAACGAGTGGATTGTTTGAATATTCAATCCACCCGGCGCCTCAATGGCTTGTGCGAACAACCGGCGAGACTGGGCTAAAAAGTCGGCATCAATAGTCCGCTCAACACCCAAGTTCTGCAGAGATAGAGTCAACTCAGCCCCATCTTTCATCGCCCACTCACCCAAGCGCTTGAACAGACGGTTCTGCATCTCACTTGCCGCAGCCTTGGTATAGGTCAGGCAGAGAATGTGTTGCGGCTGAACGCCTTCTAGCAACAATCTGGCAACGCGATCTGTCAGAACGCGGGTTTTGCCAGAGCCCGCATTTGCCTCAACCCATGTTGAGTTGTTGGGATGTGCTGCGCGGTTTTGAGTAAGGGTTGCATCGTCGCGGATCATTTTTTCAGCTCCACCGGATCGACCGGATCTGAAATGTCCCACTCGCCATAGCGTGCAAGCTGGTCATACCGCCCAGCATCACTTTCTTTTTGCATCGCGCGACGGGCGGAATACCCCGTATTAGGGTCGAAATAGTGCTCAAGCAAAGCCTTTAACCCATCCCAAGTTTCCTTCGGGCTAATTTCGTCCAGTGGTGCGGAAACTTCTGTAGGGGTCGCGTTAAGGCCGATAAATTTAGCCTCGGCGACTTCGCCCTGACCGACTCTGGCAAACCCACCCAGTTCAGCCATGGCAACCTCAAGCAATAGCTGTTTATCAAAGGCCGCCTGAACCTTTTTTCTTGGCGGTGCGCCGGTTTTATAGTCAAAAATGTGCAGTCGCCCCTGGTCATCACGATCAATGCGATCAGCCTGAGCGGTCAATGTGAAGTCAAGCTCGGGAATGCGGACAGAGCCATCGGTTTCAAAATCGACAGGCGTCATGGTCTCTGATCGCTTGAGTTCTCGCTGGATAAACCAGTCGGCAACACGTTCAACCTTGGACCGCCAAATAGCACGCGCGGTGGGCCACGGGGCGCTTTGGGCAAGAATAGTGTCTGTTATTCCAAGCAATCGAGCCTTTGCCGCGTCGGGCGTTTCGTCCTGTCGCTGCTCTACAAAGGCTTCAAGAACGGCATGAATAAGCGTGCCCCTAAGGGGCGCGTCAGGCTCCTTAACAAGGGGATCAAGCGGGGATAGCCCAAGGATATTGCGCGCATATATGGCGTATGGGTCGCGGATAAGTGTTTTGATCGCAGTGACTGACAGGCGATTGGGGCGCGTATTAATCGGCGGCTTGGGGCTGGGACGCTTTGCTTTGGGGATTTCGACCGGCTTTTCCATTTCAAGCGCGATGCCTAACCAAATGTCGCCACGAGATTTCATACCGGCGAGCGCATCAGGGCCACCCTGTGCCTCAAGCCCGCCGAGAAGGTTCGTCAGACGATTGATCCAACGGGACGGCACTGTTTCGGCGTCATCGGACTTGGCTGATCTTGTAAGCCAAACGTCTTTGCCTGCAATTGCCTGCTGAAAATCGTGGGCGGCAAGACCAATGCGCCTTTCGGGCAGCAATAGACCCGCTTTTTGCCGCATCGCGCGGTTCATCCAAGGATCAGGGTCGGGACGTTCGGGCCAAGTGCCTTCGTTCAGACCGGCGAGGATGACGACATCGGCGCCCTGCACCCGCGCCTCCATCGTACCCCAAATAAGGATGTTTGGATGGACGGTCTCAGAATTGCGGACTTCGCCCTGAGACAAGATCGAACTGAATAGGGTTTGAAAATCGCTGGCGGAAAGCTGACCACCAAGGTGGGCCTCAGCCTTAAGCTCAGACACTACCCGCTGGGCCTCGTGTCCTGCATCCTTTTGCCAAACAGCAGGCGGGATTGACCCTTTTACGCCGGTGGAAAGAATCTCGGCCGCTTGAATGAGCTCTGCGAGCAAGTTTTCCAAATCACCGTCGGTCAGTTCCACCAATGGTTCGATTGCGTCGAACAACCAATTTGTCCAAACGGTCGCTTCTGACGCCAATTCGTTACGCCTTTCCGCCCACTCAAGGACCGCCGTTCGGGTTGGAAATGGCGGCCCGTATCTACGCAATGAAAGCTCTAATTCTTGCGCCCATTTCTGATGCTGTCCGCGTTCTTCGTGGTGCGTGAGCGGGTGTTTTAGGATCGTTAACAGCGCTTCCGAAGTTAGCTTTTGCCCTATTAGGGACGAAACGTGCCGTAACAATCGACCCGACGGCGTGAGTTGCAAAGGAATACCGGCAGAATCGTCCGGTGCAATTCCCCATCGTTGCAGGGCGGCCGTCACTTGACGGGTTAAAACCCGATCGGGTGAGATCAGAGCGGCGGTTTGGCCTTCCTCGGCGGCCTGACGCAAACGGAGGGCAATCGCTAACGCCTCAGTTCGGGGCGAAGGGGCCTCAAGCAAGGTAATGCCGTCACACGCTCCGGAAAGATCGCCAAGTTTTGGTCCGTCACGAAGCCATTGATCGGTGACCGGAGCAGGGCGCAATGCAAGCGAGACCAGCGCGTTACGTGCGCTATTGATTGGCGGCTGGTCGGTCCACGGCGATACACCAGACACCCGTCGGCCCAAAAGTTTACGAAAGCGAAATTGTGGATGATCCTCAGCTATCATTGCGTCGGAAAGGTCGTCCCAACAATCATGGGGCATCGCGAAGTCAAAACCGGGCAAAATGACAGCGCCCTGAGGGGCCCTAGAGACCATGTCCATGAATAACGCCGTTGTTCCGCGCGAACCGGTTGAGCCAGCGATAATGATAGGGTGAACGGGCGCGTTATCGTCCCAGTTTACGCCCAAACCTTCGATTATGCGTCTCTGCCGCGCTTCATTGTCGGGCGCATGGTCGGTGTCGCCAAAGTAGCTTTGGACGATGCCGATAAATTGTAACGCCCGCTCCCAGTGTCCGGACTGATCGGTGATGTCGAGATTGCGAATGATGTAAGGCGATACGCCCTCGCCCTGCATTTCTTCGGTCAGTTTCATCAAGCTATCAGCGAGATCGAACAGGCTAGAACGCGGGGCAAGATCGGGTTGAGATTCAAGCAGGCCGGAAAGCAGCTGCACCAACTCTAACCTACGCCGCAAAGGAGGAACCGCCGGAGGAATGTGAAGCGCGGACGGATCGTGGCCTAGATCGGTGATTAGTCTGATGTTTGGCAGAAAGGCGCTTGGACCTTGGTCAAACAGGTCCCGAATGCGGCGGGCCATACGTCTAGTGTTAACATATAGATCCACGCGGGCCATAGCATCGGGCGGTTCATGGGCCAGACGGTTCTGCAGACCTTCGACAACAGCGGACGCGAAATCAACACCCGGGGCAACGCCGAAATATCTGGGGTCAGACGCGGGTTCAAACATTGATGATGTCCGGTAGGCAATCCCATCGTTGGTCGGCCCATTGTGCCTCAATCAGACGATGCTCTGGTGTTTCATTGGATGAAAACGCCAATGTTAGTGCCGATTTAGGGGCTAAGTCGCCTAGCCGGTCGGGCCACTCAATCAAGCACAGCGCATCGGTGAAGGCGTCTACGAGACCAAGTTCAAAAACTTCGTCTGGGTGGGACAGGCGATAAAGATCGCTGTGCCAAATCTCAAAATCTGGGGCGTCGTAGGTTTGCACCAAAGTGAACGTGGGTGATGGGACGTCTTCGCTTGATGACAGCAAATGCTGAATTAAACTGCGTGCAAAGTGGGTTTTGCCACCACCAATGTGACCCTCTAACAAAATCACGTCGCCCTTCACCAAATTCGGCGCAAGCAATCGGGCGAATTCGGCGGTCTGGGCAGGCGATTGGGACAAAAGGGATAGGAGTTGGGCCATGCCCTATGATTACGCGTCCAGAGACGCGGAGCAAGCGGATTGGGCGTTTGATTTCAGGGATATTTTTGGGGACGGCGTGGTCGTGGTCGATGAAAACCGAATTGCAATCGCGCCTTTGGTTAAAGGTGTGATGCGATAGGTCAATTTGTGGCCGGTCAGTGTGCAGATATTGCCGCTGATTCCAGTTGTTGAAGTGACATTCGAAAGCCCCTCAATGATTTGAGCCCACGCATCAGACGCAAGACACTTTTTGCTCCAAGTCTTGATGGCTGCACTGACAGGAATTGGGGCGACTTGGGTGTTTGGGTTTTCGCCCCATAGATCAGTGTAGGCTTGATTTACCGATAATATATCGCCGTTTGGTGAGAAAATCGCCAACGCGTCAGGAAGAGTGTCGAGAAGGGCGTGATTGATCTCAAGCTCTTTAACGAAGTTTCGGGTCAAGGATAACTGGGCCGTGACATCCTCAAACAGAAAGGCCACTGCGCCGTCAGGATGGGGCCGGCCCAGCACCCGGTAACTCAATCCGTTTGGAAGACTCCAAAGCTCAGAGAATGTACCGTTTTCGGCTGCGTGACTAAGCGCGTTCACCTTGTCGCGCCATTCAGAATAATTTCGCGGCTCTGGCATCATGCGCGACTCTCGTAGCCAATCAAAAAACGCCGAGAGGGTTGGTCTGGCGCTCAAGAATTCGGCTGAGATTTGGGTAAGCTCAATGAGGGCGGGGTTGAACAGCACCAACTGACGCTCACGGTCAAAAATAGCGAGGCCAGTCCCTAGCTGTGCGAAGGTTTTGGTGAGCGTTTGGACGAAACCGCGCTGCGCACGCTCAGCGCGGACAAGGGCCGTCACATTAGTTGCGTAGAAGCTGCAAAAACCGCCATTTTCGCTCATTGAAACCTCGTACCAGCTTTCGCCAAGCTCGGACTGATCGGGCAACATGTAGCGCAACGGCCCCTCGGTACGAAGCCGATCAAGATCAAGCTCAAACAAGGGGGTTTCGTCATCTTGATCGAGGTAAACACCACGAAGCCGGCTATATTCTGGCCCGCGCCAAACTTCGGTTCCTTGCTCGTCCTGGATCCAGACAGGAAAGGGCGATCCACTGATGGATTCCACGATATTGGTCAGCGCCTTGTGATCTTGCAAAACCAAATGCAGGCGCGCATTGCACCTGTCTGAGTTCGCTTGGGTCAGCGTTATTTTCAGCCTTGGCCCAAACACACGAATAGAAAGCCGAGCACTATCACCGTCGAGGCCAGAGACTAGATCAACAGGGGCGAGCTTACGGCAGTCGGCAAATCTAGGCGGCAATTTTGGAAATCGGAATGCAAAGGCATCATGAAAACCATCCCACCCCCAGTTTGGCTTGGGATCGGCGGTCATTGCAACGCGCGCCAATGGGGTTTCGTCAATGATGTGACCATTTTCAGCTAGGTACACGATGCCCGAACTGTCTGGTCCTATGCCCCGATTTTTTTGAGAGTGGCGAGCGCGATAAAGTGCGATGAACAAAATTGAAACGGCGGCTATGGCAGCAAAAACTAGCGGATAATTTTGAGTCTCAATCAAATACATTTGCTGCCCTAAAAATGCAGGCAGATTGACGGCAAGAGGGTTAATTATTCCTTAACATCTGGGCATGTGACGCTAGTTTTTCGCTCACATATCAAAAGGTTGGTTCAAACCGGTTGGAATTGCGTTGGGGCCATTGCGGGCGTCTATGTCAGCGCGAACCCACTCGACGTTGACGATCGCACCTTGGCGGGCATCCGTATTCGTGCGGCTATGTTCATCACGACCATTGAGAAAGTTCAGCTCAGCCCCTGATCGTTCCAGAAGGGTTTTTGCAATGAAAAGACCCAGACCCATACCCTCATAACCCGGTCTTGAAATTTTTTCACGTTGGGTTGTTCTGCGGCGCATAAATGGATCACCAATGCGCCCGATCATATCCGATGGAAAACCGCGGCCGTCATCGGTGATGCGAACATTGATCGTTTCGGCAGACCAAGTGATCTCGACCCAAATGCGCTCATTGGCGAAATCTACGGCATTTTGCACAAGGTTTCTAAGCCCGTGAACGATCTCTGGGCGACGTAGGATTGACGGCATTCTTGGGTTTTCGCCTTCTCTTGGACGCTCTTCAAACAAAACCTCAACGCCTCGATCCAGATGCGGTTCGGCGGCCTCGTGGACGACGCTGGACAAGGGTGCTTGGCGTACGTGCAAGTCGTCTTTTCCGGCGCGGCCCATTGAACGCAATATGTCACGGCACCGGTCTGCCTGCTCGCGGATAAGTTGGGCATCTTCTTGCAGTTCGGGGCGATCCTCAAGCTCCTCAACCAGTTCACCGCTGGTTAGCTTTATCGTTGCAAGCGGTGTTCCGAGTTCATGCGCAGCGGCCGCCACAACGCCCCCAAGGTCAGTGAGCTGTTGCTCGCGGGAAAGGGCCAATTGTGTCGCCTGCAGCGCGTCCGACATAGAATTCATTTCTTGTGTGGCGCGCCGCGCATAAATTGAAATAAAGACAACGCCAATTCCGATAGCGACCCAAGTACCAAACATGAACACATCGGGGACACGAAGCACAAACCCCTGATGGGTTTTCAGCATCAGGTGATAGTTCATCAGCACCGTCGTCGAGATGATTGCCGTGCCCCCAAGTATAAGCGTTGAGCGGAGTGTAAGAACCGAGGACGCAACCGTGACTGGCGCAAGCAGCAGCAATGCAAACGGATTGTGCAACCCACCGGTCAGGAACAGAAGAAACGAAAGCTGCAATAGGTCGAACAGCATTGTCAGCAGGTTTTCACGCTCGGTCAGGCGTTTGTTTTCCGGCATCACAAACATTGCGAACAGGTTGCCTATGACGGAAATTCCGATCACCAGATAGCAAAGGCCCAACTCTAGCTGAAGATTGTAAAGCCGCTGGGCGACTGTAATGGCAACAATCTGGCCGAAGATTGCCATCCAGCGTACTGTGGTCATCGTCCGTAAACGAATCCAGTTTCCGCGAAGGCTGCCCCGGATGGGACTGATCAGTGTTTCGGACATTTTTACCTCTGCAACTTGCGACAAGCTGTTCCATTGTTAAATGGTGATTATCGCGTGATCAACGTTGCGACCAACAAAGGAGCCTGTGATGAACAAAATGAACGCATATGCTGTCGCTGCAGGCTTGTTTACATTGACAGCTGTTGGGGGAGTTGCGGTTTATACTGTGATGGCCCCCACATCTGATGATCCATTTGTCGATTGCAGGACAAGTGTGGTGGCTGGAGGAACAAGCCAAATCGGCGGCCCGTTTACGCTGGTTGATGAAAACGGTGTGACGGTCACCGATCAAGACGTCTTGGATGTGCCGAGCCTAATTTACTTTGGCTACACCTATTGCCCCGATGTGTGCCCATTGGACGCGGCGCGAAATTCTGAAGCAGTGGCCCTGCTTGGCGAACAAGGATACGAAGTTCAGCCGGTTTTTATCACGATTGACCCCGAGCGAGACACACCACAACTGCTGAAAGAGTTCACGGACTACTTGCACCCAGACATGTTGGGCTTGACCGGCACAACCGAACAAGTGAAGGCAGCAAGCAAGGCCTATAGGACTTATTTCAAAAAGCAGGACGGTGACCCCGAGTACTATCTAATGGACCACTCGACCTTTTCTTATTTGACGTTGCCGGACCACGGGTTCGTCGAATTCTTTCGTCGGGAAATTCGCCCTGAAATGCTGGCAGAGCAAATTGCCTGTTTTATGGACGCAAAGTAACACCTATCCGTGTTTGCATGCATTTGACGCCAATCACGCCTCGGGCTAAGTAGCTAAGAAGAATAGCGCTTTGGAGGAACAGGAATGGTCGATGCATCGCTGGAAATTGGCGAGGATAAATCCCTTTTACTGGTTGATGACGACGAGCCGTTTCTGAAGCGTCTTGCCAAAGCTATGGAAAAGCGCGGGTTTTCGGTTGAGATGGCCGGATCGGTCGCTGCTGGGCAGGCTATCGCCACGGCACGTCCCCCTGCTTATGCGGTTGTGGATCTAAGGTTAGACGACGGCAACGGTTTGGACGTGGTCGAAGTTCTTCGCGCAAAACGCCCAGATAGTCGGATCGTCGTTTTGACTGGATATGGTGCGATTGCAACGGCTGTGGCCGCGGTTAAGATTGGCGCGACAGATTATTTGTCCAAGCCTGCGGACGCCTCAGATATTATGAATGCATTGTTGGCGCCAGAGGATGAGTTGCCTCCGCCGCCGGAAAACCCGATGTCCGCAGACCGCGTGCGCTGGGAACATATTCAACGCGTGTATGAGTTGTGCGATAGGAATGTTTCTGAGACCGCACGCCGTTTGAACATGCATCGCCGCACGTTACAGCGGATATTGGCGAAACGCAGCCCGCGTTGACTTAATAGTGCGCCTATCGGCGCGCATTATACCTCGTCTGCGGGCTAGCCCTTGTCTCGGGATATGCCTCCGGCGGGGAATATTTTTAGACATAAGAATTTCAAGCTGTTTAGAGCAACAAATCTTTACGTATTCGATCTACTGATGTGCCGTCGGTGAGCGGGGCCGAAAAGCGGGCGCTCTCACGAAAACCCATTTTCTCATAAAAGGCGAGGCCACCGATGTTATCAGCGCGGATTGTAGCGTCGATGGCATTGACGCCAGCGGACTGGGCGGCGGATTTTGTGGCGGAGAATAGCCTGTACCCAACTCCTTTTCCTTGCTGACCTTCTTTTACGAAGCTTGCAATGTAGCCCCAAACGCGATCGGGTGGATTGGCATCGGGTTCTGGCCACTTAAGCGATTGAAAGCCTAGAAGCTCATCGTCTTTATATGCAACCATGCAAGACACCAGATCCTCAGGTGCAAGATAGTGGTTCAACATACGGGCATCGTCGAACAAGGTTTGATGGGCCGTAGTTCCGCCGGTTTTGATGATCGTGTTGATCAAATCTGTCATTTGGGAAGCGTCGGCAGGGATTGCAGGGCGAACAGTGATCATCAGAGCGCCTTTAAAAGAGTTTCATGTCGGGCTGTGTAGGCTTCGCGTGCCTCAACCGGTGGCCGAAGGTCAATGTTGAGGCCTTCGATTAATTTTGGGTCGGGTTTGCCAAAGAACTTGTTTGCTTCAACTTCATCAAAGCCGGCGATTTGGGTCGCCTCCATCCATGCTGAAACCTTGTCGGCCCTTTTGATCTGCTTTCTGATCGTCACTGGGATCGCAGCGGGCAGACCAAAGCGGATTTGGATAACAGCGGCAAGGCGCTTGTCCAGCGCCTCATAATCTGGGCCAACAGCGGATTTCACCGGCGAGATCATGTCGCCGATCACGTATTCTGGCGCGTCATGCAGTAAGGCGGCGAGCTGCCATTTCACGGGGGCTTTAGGGTTCATGCGCGTGAACAGGGTTTCGACCAGCAGTGAGTGTTCGGCGACAGAGTAGGCGAAATCACCCAAGGTTTGCCCATTCCAGCGCGCCACAAAGCTAAGACCGTGGGCGATATCTTCGATCTCAATGTCCATCGGGGTTGGGTCGAGAAGATCAAGGCGGCGGCCAGAAAGCATCTTTTGCCAAGCGCGGGGAGGGGTGGGCATCGTTCGTCCTGTTCATAGTTTGTTCTTGTCTATGCGATTCGCCGAGTTGTGACAATCGACCATTGTTTTACAGGCGGGGTTTGGGCTATTCCTCGTTCCTGACGCGGTTTGGACCGCATATGAATAACGACGAAGGATAGACAGATGCCACATTACCGTTCCCGGCGTTCGACCCATGGCCGCAATATGGCAGGGGCCCGTGGGCTTTGGCGTGCGACAGGCATGACCGATAGCGATTTTGGCAAGCCGATTATTGCTGTTGTAAACAGCTTTACGCAGTTCGTGCCCGGCCATGTGCATCTGAAAGACCTTGGCCAGATGGTTGCGCGCGAGATTGAGCAAGCAGGTGGCGTTGCGAAAGAGTTCAACACGATTGCTGTCGATGACGGCATCGCAATGGGTCACGACGGGATGCTTTATTCGCTGCCCTCGCGTGAGATTATTGCTGACAGTGTTGAATACATGGTCAACGCGCATTGTGCGGACGCGATGGTGTGTATTTCGAACTGTGACAAGATCACGCCGGGTATGTTGATGGCGGCGATGCGTCTGAACATTCCCGTGATCTTCGTATCTGGCGGCCCGATGGAGGCTGGAAAGGTCACGATCAACGATATTGAGCAGGCGGTAGATCTGGTTGATGCGATGGTCGTTGCGGCGGATGACAATTATTCTGACGAGCAAGTTCAGGCGATTGAAGAAGCCGCCTGTCCGACCTGTGGATCATGCTCGGGCATGTTTACGGCGAACTCGATGAACTGCTTGGCCGAGGCGCTGGGCTTGGCACTGCCGGGCAACGGCTCGATGCTGGCGACGCATGCCGATCGTAAAGAATTGTTCCTTGAGGCTGGTCGCCGGATCGTCGACATCACCAAACGGCACTATGAAGACGAAGAAGCTGGATTGTTACCGCGTGAGATTGCTTCGTTTAAAGCGTTTGAAAATGCAATGTCGCTAGACATTGCCATGGGCGGATCGACCAACACGGTTCTGCATTTGCTGGCAATTGCCTATGAGGGCAAAGTTGATTTCACCATGGAAGATATGGATCGCCTGTCGCGCCAAGTGCCTTGCCTGTCGAAAGTTGCGCCAGCCAAAGCGGACGTTCATATGGAAGACGTTCACCGCGCTGGTGGCATCATGGGCATCTTGGGCGAAATGTATCGCGGTGGGTTGCTTCATGGTGACGTGCCAACCGTGCATTCCGATACGATGGCCGACGCGATTGCGAAATGGGATGTTGTAACAACCAATGACGCCAGCGTTGATAAATTCTATCGTGCGGCCCCGGGTGGGGTTCGCACCACGCAGGCGTTCAGCACTGAGAACCGCTATAAAGAGCTGGATAAAGACCGCGAAGGCGGCGTGATCCGCAACGTGGAAAACGCGTTTTCGAAGGACGGTGGATTAGCCGTACTGTTTGGCAACATCGCGGAAAACGGCTGTATTGTGAAAACGGCAGGGGTTGATGACTCGATCCTGAAGTTCACAGGCAAAGCGAAGGTTTTTGAATCTCAAGACGATTCAGTGAACGCGATCCTGACCAACAAAGTGTCCGAGGGCGAAGTTGTTGTGATCCGCTATGAGGGTCCGCAGGGTGGTCCGGGCATGCAGGAAATGCTGTATCCGACCAGCTATTTGAAATCCAAGGGGCTTGGAAAATCGTGTGCGTTGTTGACGGACGGTCGGTTCTCGGGCGGTACGTCTGGGCTTTCGATTGGGCACGTATCACCAGAAGCTGCTGAGGGTGGTTTGATCGCTTTGGTCGAAACTGGCGACTCAATTGAGATCGACATTCCAAACCGTACAATCAATTTGGCGGTCGACGAGGCGACATTGAATGCCCGACGCGAGGCTAAGGGACCCCTTCCTTGGGCGCCTGCTGAGCCGCGGCCGCGAATGGTTTCGAGCGCGTTGAAAGCCTATGCGCTTTTGGCGTCATCAGCAGCCAAGGGTGCGGTTCGTATCTTGCCAGAATAAAAGAAGGGGCCAAGCGGCCCCTTTTTCATAAGATATAGAGAAAATAGAGCACCAAGAGCACGATAGCGGGCAAAGCCAGCCAATTTCGTGCCGGCGCGCGGGATTCGCAATAGTCACAACGAAAGTGACCAACACGCATTTTGCGTTTACATGAAGTGCAATGAAAAACACGCATTCTCATTTTTCCTAACGCTGTAAGTCCGCTCATTTTACTCGGGTCCCTTAAAGATTACCCGAAACCTACAAAACGATCTTGGAAATTTCGTGACATTTTAATGATCTACTAAACAATCCAAAATCGTAGCCAGGATATCCCTACTGTTTGCATCCGATATGGTGCTCAGCGACGCAATCATTGTCGCCGCCGCGCGTCGGTGATAACAGAACGCGAAATTCGTATTTAAGGAAGTTGGCGCATGACCACTGACTACGTTGTAAAAGACATATCGCTGGCCGAGTTTGGCCGTAAAGAGCTTGATATTGCAGAAACGGAAATGCCGGGTCTGATGTCGCTTCGGGCTGAGTTTGGCGAGAGCAAGCCTTTGAAGGGCTCGCGGATCGTTGGGTCGCTACACATGACCATTCAGACGGCCGTTCTGATCGAGACACTTGTTGAACTTGGCGCGGATGTGCGCTGGGCATCTTGCAACATCTTCTCAACCCAAGATCACGCGGCAGCAGCTATTGCGGCTGGCGGCACACCGGTCTTCGCGATCAAAGGCCAGTCACTGGTTGAGCATTGGGATTACCTCGACAAATCGTTCATGTTCCCTGAGGGCGCGAACCTGATCCTCGACGATGGCGGCGATGCGACGCTTTACGTACTGCTTGGTGCACGCGTTGAAGCAGGCGAAACCGGCTTGATCGAAGTTGCTACCTCGGAAGAGGAAGAGGCGATCTTCGCACAGATCAAAAAGCGTATGGCTGCTTCTCCGGGTTGGTTCACCAAAACCCGCGCAGATATTTTGGGCGTTTCTGAAGAAACGACTACAGGCGTTCACCGTCTCTATGAACTGCAGCGTGATGGTCAGCTTCCGTTCCCTGCGATCAACGTTAACGACTCTGTAACCAAGTCGAAATTCGACAATAAGTACGGCTGCAAAGAAAGCCTCGTCGACGGTATTCGCCGTGCAACAGACACGATGATGGCCGGTAAGGTTGCTGTTGTGTGTGGTTACGGCGACGTTGGCAAAGGCTCGGCCGCATCGCTTAGCGGCGCTGGTGCCCGTGTTAAAGTCACTGAAATCGACCCTATTTGCGCCCTACAGGCCGCTATGGACGGGTTTGAGGTTGTGCGCCTTGAGGACGTTGTCGACAGCGCTGACATCTTCATCACCACCACCGGCAACAAAGACGTCATCCGCATCGAGCATATGCGCGAAATGAAGGATATGGCGATCGTCGGCAACATCGGTCACTTCGATAACGAAATCCAAGTTGCGAACCTCAAGAACCACACGTGGACCAACATCAAAGACCAAGTAGACATGATCACGATGCCAAACGGCAACCGTATGATCCTGCTGTCTGAGGGGCGTTTGCTGAACCTTGGCAATGCAACGGGTCACCCATCATTCGTGATGTCAGCCTCGTTCACCAACCAGGTTCTGGCCCAGATGGAACTTTGGCTGCGTGGCGATGAGTACAAGAACGAAGTCTACATCTTGCCAAAGCATCTGGACGAGAAAGTCGCCCGCCTGCACCTTGAGCGTATTGGCGTGAAGCTTTCGAGCCTAACACCAGAGCAGGCCAGCTACATCGGCGTCACACCCGAGGGCCCGTTCAAGCCAGAGCATTATCGCTACTAAGCTTCCGATGCCTACGAACAACATTAACCCCCGGCAAGCGCTGGGGGTTTTTTGTTGACCGAGACTCTATTTCTGGCAACCTATCCAAACTGCGCGGAGAGGTTTCAGGTTGGATTATTGGCTTTGGGTATCAATCGCATTGGCTGTTCTGGCACTTTACTTGGGCTGGCGAAAACCAATGTGGTCCGGTGTCCGCGAAAAGACCGCGTGGAACTGGCTTCAGCTTTTGTTGGTTCCAACAACCGTAAGTTTCGCGACCTTCCTTATCAGCACTGCACAGCATCAAATCGAATCAGACAGACTGCAAGAAGTAGCCGTCCAACAATATATTGACCGCGTCAGCGAGCTGTCTTTGGCCAGCAACGGCGAAATGAGTAGCGCACAAACCGCCGTGGGCCGTGCACATACCGTTGCAGTATTCACGATGATCTCGGGCGAAAGGGCAGGGCGCGTTGTCGTTTTCCTGCAAGAGATAGGGCTGCTTACCAACTTCACCGATGATTTTGAGGGCGTTAATTTTCGTGGTGCCGAACTTAAGAATTTTGACTTTAGTGGAGTCGAGTTTGAAGGTGCCGACTTTCGCCAGGCCGATCTCGAAGATGGCGTGTTCATAGGAACTGAATTTGAATACGCCAATTTGACAGGCACTGATTTGGATGGCGCTGACATGAGGGGCGCTGACTTCTCTGAGGCGATAATGAGTGGCGCGGAATTATCTGGAACTGACCTCAGAGGGGCGAACCTGTCTGGCGCAATCGGATTGAATTCGAAGGCGCTAAGTGATGCCTGTTACGACGAAACCACAAAATTGCCGTCCAACATTTCGGCTGTAACAAGCCCAACACAGGGCTGCTTTGGTTCTAAGGACCGCGATTCAGACGACTAAGCCGTCAATTTCATATCGAAACTAGACTGATACGAACGCCTGTAGAGCATTGTCCAAAATTGCTACTCATTTGAATAACTTTAGTGGATACTCTTTAAAACGCGAAACAGCCCAAGAATGCAAACAAGGGGACGCTTAGTGAAACTTTTTTCCGGTTCGCCGGTTCTGGCCGACTACTCGAAAGGCCGAGACAACAATTTCAATTTGATCCGGATGTTGGCCGCTTTTGGTGTTATGGTTTCACACGCATACCCATTGTCGCTTGGACCGGGCACTCCGGAACCGTTTGAAGTGTTTCTCAAAGGAGACAATTTGGGACGCGCAAGCGTGTTTGTGTTTTTCGCAATATCCGGGTTTTTTATTACAAAAAGCGTATCGTACCGAAGCAGCATCGGAGCCTTTCTTTTGGCGCGAGCGTTGCGCCTTTTCCCTGCTCTAATTGTGATGACGATAGTGGTATCTTTGGCAGGGGTTTTTGGCTTTCGACGGCAGAAAACTATTGGTCGGCAGTTCCAGGCTATATTATCGCAGTTGTTTCAATGTCGGGCTTGCTCTTTGATTTTGGCAGCGTACTTCCAGGATTTTTTCCGGACAATCCTTTTCCAAATGTCATCAATGGGTCGCTGTGGTCACTTCGATTTGAGGTTCTTTGCTATATCGGAATCGCATTTGCAGGAGTTCTTGGAATAGTCGCGCGCAAATACCTCTTTCTAATACTGTCGATCTCGTTCGTTGTTCTATTTCCTATATTTCCGATGATTTCATCTCACTTCATTATCGGAACACTTTTATATGTCGGGACGCCGTTTGTTATTGGCGCTGTCTTTTTTGTATTTGCGGACAAAATCCCACTAAACGTCACAATCGCGATAATTCTCAGCGTTGTAACGTTAGTCGTGCGCCCGACCCTACTATTTGTGCCGGTATTTATGTTGTCGCTATCGTATTGGGTTTTTCTCTTAGGGTTTCTGAAACTGCCAACGCTCTTGAATTATAATCGATTGGGCGACTACTCGTACGGTTTTTACATCTACGCATTTCCTGTCCAGCAGATCGGCGCCCAAATGGGTATGACAACGCCGATGACAAATATCCTATTTGCATTGCCGGTAACGTTATTTTTGGCTGTGTTGTCCTGGCACTGGGTCGAAAAACCGATGCTTCGATTTAAAGTAAAAAGAGAATGAAACGCTTAGGAAGGGGTTTCGTTAGCTATTGGCAGTTGGGATCTGTGCCTATCGATAATCCTAAGCCGTCAATTTCGACACAAACCCTTCGCGCGTGACATCGGGGTCATAGGCTCTGCGCCCAAAGACTTCGCGTACCATCGGCTCCCAGTGACTCAACGGTTTAGAGTCGAAATTAGGGTCGAAACTTGACTGATCCCAACGCTCACAAAATACTGCGCAGCTGTTAAAGCATGGATGATCCTTAAACTCATCCCGCGCATTTTCGTCCCAACCGTAGTGACGTGCATAGTAGACCGATTGGAAAATTCCGTGATGCTCGATGCACCAAGAGACATCCCAGCGTACGAATGGGCGAACAACCTCGGCCGAGAAACGGTCGTGGTTTTGCGGGGCCAAACCATCGCCAATATCGTGAAGCAGCGCACCGACAACCCAGTCTATATCTGCGCCGTCTGCCTCGGCACGGGTAGCAGACTGCAAGGCGTGCTCTAGGCGCGTAATTGGATATCCCTCGAGGGAAAATTCACCTTGGCTGCGGAGTTCGCCGATAATGCGGTCTGCGGTCATCGCATGGAAAGGCTTTTCCAGCTCAGCCAACAACATGTAGTCCTCTTTGGTGCCATCTTTCATCTGGGTGAAGCTGACAGTTCTGGTGTCGGACATGCGGATCTCCTTTGATTATAGAAACCTTAGCGGCCTATGCTGGGCCTAAACTAGCTTAATTGCGACTTCAACAGTTGCGATTTAGACCGTCTTCGCCCAAAATAGAGCCTATTCCAGCCAAAGACATTATTTGGAGAACTGATGGGACGCCGCCAAGACTTGATTGATCACTATGCTAGGGATTTGGTCGAAAAGTGCCGGATGGAGCCTGATTTGGCACTGCTTGAAAAGGTAGCCATCGGATGTGGACCCGCAATCTATGAGTCTGACGGAGCACTGATTGCAGCGTCTGATCCACACGAAATTGAAAATATTAAGAAAAATCTACTTATTCGAAAACTAGCCATGACTGATGGACCGGAACTTTCAGCCGCAATTTGGGCCGTATTAGACACTTATGGCCGCTCTGAACCGCGCAAATTCCGCGCTGTGGTGTATTATATGTTGGTCAAACATTTCGGGCGGGAACAACAGTACCTTTAGTCCTTACAATCTGACTGAATTCTTAAACATTGGGGATTTGCCCCACACCACCATCATGGCCTAACTTGATATTCAGTGGCGCTATGGGGGTGCTGTGGATATTGGGGTTCGACTGTTTGCCGCCGAACCCCAATTAACTTAGAGAACGGTCAGCAATAGGCCCATAATTCCACATCCGAATGTCGCGTAACCTGAGTCGATGATCGTCAATTTAAACGGTCGCATGCCATATGCGTTGTTGATCATAATCCAAGGTGAAATGAAGAAAAGGCCAACACCTAGGCCCGCCGTGATCCCCTTAGTAACCTCGGTGATACCTGCCATTGAAAACATGTGCCGCATCATGCCAGCGACGATAATCATTGCGATTGCCGACATAACAAAGGGCAACGGGCTGCTGTCCACGGGGCGGCCGTTATCGTCGACCTCAATCTTTGACGCGGCCACCCACGGTTTTGCCAGCGCCATGTACCACATTGCGCCAAATATCCAGCTACCTGCGGCAGCGATCATTACTGAAATAAAACTCATATTCCCCTCCTATAACTGATGGATGGGGGAATCATGCATGACTAAAACGTGTTTTGGCTAGAGAGAAACGCCACCAAGATCGCAAATGATCTGCCACTCAGCATCAGTAACAGGCTGTACCGATAGCCGAGAGTTTTTGACCAGAACCATTTCCGCCAGACCATCGGTCTGTTTGATAAGGTCCAATGTCACGTGATTAGGCGCATCGCAGACGGCTTTGATGTCGACGCATTCCCATCGTTCATCGTCTGTTGTGCTATCGGAGTGCGCCTCTGCGATGATTTCAACGATCCCGACAACGGATTTTTCTTTTTGTGAATGGTAAAAGAACCCACGGTCGCCAATCTTCATCTCTCGCATAAAGTTACGAGCCTGATAGTTGCGCACGCCGTCCCACTCCTCGCCCTCAGCGCCTTTGGCCTTTTGGTCGGCCCAGCCCCAGGTTGAAGGTTCGGATTTGAACAGCCAATAACGCATCAGCCTATGACCTTTTTCCAGATGGTCAACTGAACCGATTCAAACAATCCGGCTTTGGCGTAAGGATCGTTGTCTGCCCATGATTGGGCCGCCACCATGTCTTCAACATCCAAAACAAGCAAAGAGCCACACATTTTGCCGCCATCATCCAGCAATGGCCCCGCTTGTGAAACAACGCCGCTTTCGGCGACGTAGGCTAAATGCGCTTCGCGGTTTGCCATGCGGGTTTCTAGCGCTCCGGGTTTATCTTGGGCGATTAGGGCGATCAGCATTATTATTCCTCTTTCAATGGACGCGAGAGCAGTGATTTAAGCGCATCCTGCACCGATATTGACCCCGATGCCAAGGCAGCAACTGCGTTTGTGATGGGCATGTCTACGCCTATTTCGATTGCAAGGTCTGCAGCGGCCTTGGCGGTCGCGGCGCCTTCTACTGTGACTGAAGCGTCAAAAGTTTCATTTCGACCCAAACTCAGCCCAAAACGATAGTTTCTTGAGGTATCCGATGTGCATGTCAGCGCCAAATCCCCAAACCCTGACAAACCAGCCAATGTATCGGCCTCTGCGCCGAGCTTAACGGCCATTCTAACTATTTCGGCGTAACCGCGGGTCATAAGCGCGGCGCGGGCACTTTCACCCAGCTGAGCCCCCATGACCGCACCACAGGCAATTGCGATGACGTTCTTAAGCGCGCCACCAAGCTCTGCTCCGGCGACGTCGATCGTGCGATACAAACGCAAGTTGGGCGTTGTTAGAGACTGTTGCAGCGCAATCCCAACGCCTTCATCAGCGCAGGCAAGCGTTAGGGCCGTTGGCATTCCACGGGCGATATCGACAGCAAAACTTGGTCCAGTCAGGATCGCGATTGGGCTATCTGGACAGGATTCCCGCAGAATGACCGAGGGACCTACGCGCCGCGTTAAATCGATACCTTTACAGCACGCAACTAGGTTTTTGCCGTTCAATAGGGTGCTGTGAGACGCCATGAAGTCACTTAGTTGTTGCGTGGGAATTGCCAGCAAAACAGTCTCTGTTTCCGCCAAATCCCTCATATTTGCGGTAAATTCAAGTGCCTTGGGCAACAACACGCCAGGAAGGCGTTTAGAGTTTTCTCTTGTTGTTTTCATCTGAGCGACATGCACTGGTTGACGGGCCCAAAGAGTTACCCGTTGTCCTGTCGAAACCAATGAAATCGCCAAAGCCGTTCCGAAAGCACCTGAACCAACTACGCCAATGCTCATGCTTTTGCACCTTTCTTGCCGCTGCCAATCATAGCTGGGCTGGTCTGATCCAGCGGCCATCTAGGTCGTGCTGAAAGTGTCATATCGTCTGTTTGCCCAAGCGAGAACTTTTCGATGCCAGCATATGCGATCATCGCGGCGTTGTCTGTGCAAAGGGTCAAAGGCGGCGCAGAAAACGAGCATTCGAATTCGGCACAAACGTCCATCAACGCGGTGCGTAGAGCCTGATTTGCAGCAACTCCGCCTGCGACAGCTAGCGAAAGTGGCATATTCGTTTCCTCGGACAAAATCTTCAGTGCACGGCGAGTCTTTTCCGCCAGCACGTCCGATACAGCCGCCTGAAAACTGGCGCAAATGTCCGCGCGGTCCTGTTGAGGTATTCCGCCATGCTCTGCGATGACTTTATCGCGCGTCCGCAATACGGCAGTTTTCAGTCCCGAGAACGACAGATCGCAGCCTGGGCGATCCAATAGCGGTCTGGGCAAGCGAAAACGTTTGGGGTCGCCGGATTTGGCCTGCAATTCGACACTAGGGCCGCCGGGTTGGGGCAGGGCAAGAAGGCGCGCAACCTTGTCAAAAGCCTCGCCCGGTGCGTCGTCAATAGTACCGCCAAGTCGTTTGAACTCGGTCGGTCCGCGCACCAATAGGAACTGACAATGCCCACCAGAGACCAGCAACATCAAGTAGGGAAAATGCATGCCGTCAGTTAGGCGTGGTGTTAGGGCGTGCCCAGCAAGGTGATTGATGCCGATCAGCGGGATGCCGCTTCCGGCAGACAGGCCCTTGGCCAACATGACACCAGAGACAACGCCGCCTATCAAGCCAGGGCCAGACGTGACGGCAATCGCGTCAACCTCGCTTATCCCTGTATCAGCGACCTCGAGCGCCTTTGAGACACAGGAATCAAGCTTTTCAGCGTGGGCACGGGCCGCAATCTCGGGGACGACGCCGCCGTAGGGGGCGTGGAGCTCAGACTGACCGGCTATAATTGACGAAATGACCGCAGCTTCGCCCGGAACGCCACGAACGATTGCGGCGGCGGTGTCGTCGCAACTACTTTCGATTCCAAGAATGGTCAGTGGCTGGGTCATATGTGCTGCATTGTCAGAGTTGCCCAAGGCAGGTAGCACTAGGGGTAGCATTGCACAATCCCGGTGACCCATGAGAGATGCAAGACCTATACTTTTGCTCACCCGCCCTTTGAGCGGTTCCGAGAGGTTTGCCGGCGCCGTTAAGGATATGCTTGGCGACGCGATTGAAGTTGTAATATCCCCGCTTCAAGAGATCGAATGGCTAGAAATTGAAGCCACAGATGATGAAGTTGCAGCGGTCATTTTTACTTCGCAAAACGGAGTGTTGGGCTGGAATAGGGTCGACAATGGGTTCACTGGAACCGCATATTGTGTGGGCCCGCAAACCGCTGAGATGGCGAGTCAGTTAGGG
The DNA here is from genome assembly GCA_029244725.1 of Paracoccaceae bacterium. Lineage (GTDB taxonomy): Bacteria > Pseudomonadota > Alphaproteobacteria > Rhodobacterales > Rhodobacteraceae > JASMHC01. The sequence continues at coordinate 41,511 of JAQWQJ010000102.1, read as the reverse complement.
CTCGTGGCTATTGATTGTGGTGGCAATGCAGATGCGGTTGTCGACGTTGTTTCGAAGGCAAATCTTAACGGATCCGTAATTCATTATCGGGGTGAGCATGGATTGGGCGATGTAGTACAACGCTTGCGTGATTATGGCGTGAATTGCCAAGAGTGTGTGGTTTACCGCCAGAAAGCATTGTTGCCCGACCCGGCGTTTTTCACAGCTCTGGCGTCTGAGCGTCCCGTGCTAGCGGCATTGTTTTCACCTCGAAGCGCGGCGCTTTTTGGTGAACATGTCTCAACCGATGCGGCAATTTGGTTGGCGGTAATTAGCCCAAACGTTGCTGAACGGGTTGACCTTATGCTGCAGCGCAGGATGATGGTAGCAGATGCCCCGAATGCAGGGGCTATGTTAGATTTGGTTAAAGAATTTTTGAATAAGGTCGGGTCCGGTTGTGACGGCGACCGAGCATAACTAGATAGATAATTGGGCGTGATCGCGGGGAGAATGATTGGTTGTCTGACAATGATATCGAAAAGAAAGCTGCCGATAGCGTGACCGAAGCGGACGTCGAGGAAGTACAGATCGAGGACGCCATCGTGGTTGAGGTTGAAGCTGACGACGCCGATCCTACGCCCGAACCCGAAATTCCTGACGAAACGCAAGATGTTGAACCGAAACAAGAACTTGCAAAGCCTGCGGCGAAATCCTCGGGCTTGGTCTCGTTGCTTGCAGGCGGCGTGATTGCCGGCGCGATTGGCTTTGGCGCAGCGACGTATTTGAACCTTGGTGGGAGCTCGCAAAGCGACGCTCTTATCGCTGAGCTTTCAAGTCAGGTCGCAGCCCAATCTGAGGCTATCGACCGGTTGGCGGCTGAGGTTTTGCGGGTCGAAGGCTTGTCTGACACAACACACATTACGGATCAAATCGACCAACTTTCGGCTGAATTAGAGACGATAATGTCCGACCGGTTGGCGGCGCTACCGTCTCAGCTAGATGCCCTTTCGACATCCGTAGTCGCATTAGAGACGCGTTTGTTGGATGTTGAAAAGCGCCCAATGGCTGAAGCCATTTCAGCGGATGCAGTTAATGCATACGAGGCCGAGATGGCGGCCTTGCGCGCTGCCATTGCAAACCATCGTACAGATATCGAGGCCATGGCCGCTGACGCCCGCGCTATGGAGGCATCGGCGAAGGCCGAGGCGATAAAAACCGAGGGCACAAGTTGGCTGACGGACATTAGTGTAGCAATCGCAAACGGTGCCTCCTTTGCTGAGCCGCTGAATGCGCTTGCTGCAGAAGGGGTCGAAATTCCCGACGCTCTTACTCAATTCGCTGAAAGTGGGCTGGTCACTCAATCGGAACTGGTTGAGCAATTTCCAGACGCCGCGCGACTTGCCTTGAATGCCGTGCGCACAGCGGAAACCGAAGGCGAAGCCACGGGCGGGATCATGACGTTCCTACAAAACCAATTGGGCGTTCGCTCAATTTCACCGCGTGACGGCGACAGCGCAGATGCGATCTTGTCCCGGGCCGAAGCAGCGGTGAAATCCGGTGACATTGAAACAGCTATTTCAGAACTCGCGTTTTTGCCAGAATCAGGCGCAACCGCAATGGCAGAGTGGGTTGCACACGCTCACCAACGTGTCGCGGCTTTGGCCGGGCGCGATGCCCTTAAAGAACAGATAGAAAATAGGTAGGTCCCAAGATGCTTTGGTCGATGATCAAAATAATATTCTTCGTCTCAGCCGTTGCGTTGACGACGCTCGGGGCTGTGTACCTGCTTGAAGTCGAGGGCGGTGTGCAGATTACCATTGCGGGCCTAGAATTCACTATGGGCGCCCTGCAATCGGTCATTGCTGCGGTCGTAGTGGTTGGCTTGATCTGGCTCGCCCTCAAAGTGATCGGACTGTTGATCGCGCTGCTTCGCTTTATCAACGGCGACGAAACAGCTTTGTCACGTTATTTCGACCGAAATCGCGAGCGGCGTGGCTTTCAGGCTTTGTCTGAGGGCATGATGGCGCTGGCAAGTGGCGACGGCCACGAAGCAATGACCAAAGCGCAGCGCGCCGAGCGTTTTTTGGCGCGCCCAGAGCTGACCAATCTGTTGCTTGCCCAAGGCGCAGAGCTTTCTGGTGACCGCAAAAAGGCCGAGCAAGTCTACAAGCGTTTGCTAAAGGACGAAAAGACCCGCTTTGTTGGTGTGCATGGCATCATGAAACAAAAGCTTTCGGATGGGGACAGCGAGACGGCTTTGAAACTGGCCGAAAAGGCCTTTGACCTAAAGCCAAAGCATGAGGAAACCCAAGACATTCTCTTGCGATTGCAGGCCGAAAAAGAAGATTGGTCCGGCGCCCGTAAAACGCTGAACGCGAAACTGAAACAGGGCAAGCTGCCTCGTGATGTTCACAAAAGACGCGAAGCCGTTCTGGCGGTCTCTGAAGCGCAAGCTGTGCTCGACGACGAAAGCTCAATGGCGTCGCGAGAGGCTGCTATTGAGGCCAATCGCCTTTCGCCCGACCTGATACCTGCAGCCGTTATGGCTGCTGATGCGCAGATCGAAGCAGGCGCGCCGCGCAAGGCCAGCCGCTTGATCCTAAAAGCTTGGAGCGTTCACCCGCACCCAGACCTAGCCGGAGCCTTCGCCCGAATTGCGCCGGATGAAGCACCGGCCGAGCGTTTGAAGCGTTTCAAAAAGCTTTTAGAAAGCCAGCCAGATCACGCAGAAACACGCATGCTAAAAGCAGAACTGTTGATCGCAGCTGAGGACTTTCCAGAGGCGCGTCGCGCAATGGGAAGCTTGGCGGAAGATGAGCCTGACTCTCGCATATTGACCATCATGGCAGCTATCGCACGGGGCGAAGGGGCTGAAGATTCCGAAATCCGGTCATGGATGGCCCGCGCTGTTTCTGCACCACGAGCCCCTAGTTGGGTATGTGAGAACTGTCACAACGTCCAATCGGTCTGGACGCCAGTCTGCGGCAATTGCCAAAGCTTCGACACATTGGGTTGGAGCCGTCCGCCAGCACAGACAACAACCAGCCCCACAGGTATCGAAATGATGCCGCTAATCGTCGGCGGAGCCACGGTAGACGCGTCGCCCTCAAAGGGGATAGACGGTGTCACGAACACCGCAGGCGAAAGCGGTCAGCCACCGGCAGATTGAGCCAACTTTCGTAGCACATTGGGCTATTTTATCCGCCAAAATCGGCGATAGTTGCGGGCGAGTAGGCTGCAAATGTACCGTTGCATTTAGCAGTGGTTCAACGACTGCTTCACGGCAATTTCTAAACATAGGCTATGCCCGGCAAACATAGTATTTTGTTGACAGCTGATCATACGCTCGGGCAGCATCCGATTGTTAGATCGAGCGAAAGCAGACAAATGTCGACACAAGCAATCAAGATCAATTTGGGGCGTCGGGCAACCGGTTGTGATCTCGTCGTCTGACATTGGATCAGGCTTTTTGCCTATCCGAAATTTCCTATGCTTTCTGACAATTCTACCTTTGGGTCATTTTAATGCACAACAAGCCCGAATTCCGTCTTGCGGTCGATATCGGTGGTACGTTTTCTGATACCGTTCTGGTCAATGAACAGGCGCGAATAGTGGCCACTGCCAAGACACCCACAACGCCAGATAACCCAGCGCTTGGGGCACTTGAAGGTGTTAACCGCGTGTTAAAATCAGCCGCGATACCTTGGTCGCAGGTTGGAGGGTTCATTCATGGGACGACGCTTGCCACCAATGCGTTGATTGAGCGTCGTGGGGCAAAGGTGGCCACGGTCACAACCGAGGGCTTCCGCGATATTCTTGAGATCGCGTATGAGCGACGCTACAGCCAGTACGATATAAACTTGGTCAAGCCAGACCTGATTGTTCCCCGCTCTCGTTCATTTACGATCGGCGGGCGGTTGGATGCGCGCGGACAAGAGCTTGCAGCCTTGGATGTGTCTGGGGTTGCAGCGCTGGTGGACACGTTGGCTGATTGCGGTGCCGAAGCGGTGGCTGTTTGTTTGTTGCACGCTTACGCCAATCCCGTGCACGAGTTGCATTTGAAAACGCTTTTGCAAACCGCACTTCCAGATCTTGTTATCTCGCTGTCACATGAAGTCAGCCCGGAAGCGCGAGAGTTTGACAGGCTGTCTACCACTATCGCCAACGCCTACATTCAGCCGCAGATGGCTAAATATCTGGTCGACTTCCAAACGCTGTTTTCAGGCCACGGACTTGGCTGTCCGATCCTGATGATGACCGCTGGCGGCGGTATGACTACGATGGAAACGGCCGCTCGATTGCCGATCAGACTGGTTGAATCAGGACCCGCCGGTGGGGCCATTCTTGCCGCTCGGATTGCTGCGGAGACTGAGGAAAGTGCGGTTCTTAGCTTTGACATGGGCGGCACTACGGCCAAACTTTGCCTGATCGACAATTTCCGCCCACAGACCGCCCGCAAGTTTGAAATCGCCCGTGCTGCGCGGTTCATAAAGGGTTCGGGAATGCCGGTGCGTATTCCTGTGATTGAGATGATTGAAATTGGGGCGGGCGGAGGTTCAATTGCGCAGGTTGATCGGCTCGGACGCTTACGGGTCGGTCCAGAAAGCGCAGGGTCTGAGCCCGGTCCGGCCGCTTTTGCCAAGGGCGGAAAAGAGCCGACGGTAACCGATGCCGACGTCGTGCAGGGATTGATCGAACCGGGACGCTTTGCGGAGGGGCGATTGAAGATTGACGTGAACGCCGCGCAAGAATCCCTTCTCAACAGGATAGGTAAGGTCAAAAACCTCAGCGCCGAGCATGCAGCCTTTGGTGTTAGTGAAATCGTAGACGAAAACATGGCCGCAGCGGGGCGGATGCATGCGGTCGAGTCTGGCAAGGATTTAGGGGCGCGGGTTATGATCGCCTTCGGTGGCAACGGTCCTTTGCATGCGACGCGCGTTGCAAGGCGCGCCCAAGTGAATCGCATTTTGATCCCGCGTGATCCCGGCGTCGGGTCAGCTGTCGGCTTTTTATATGCTCCGGTGAGTTTTGAAATCATCCGGACCAGATACGCCACGCTCGAAAACCTAGACTTGGAAGGACTGAATGTTTTTTACGATGAAATGATTTCTGAGGCCGAAACCGTGGTCCGCGCCGGAGCCCCTCAGGGGCCGCTGGTCATGCGGCGAAAGGCGTTTATGCGCTATCACGGACAAGGACACGAGATCGAGATAACGCTTCCTGACCGCCCGCTGCAGGCTGCCGACATTGATGATATGCGTCTTGCCTTTGAAAGAGAGTACAGCCGTCAATTCAGCCGATCGGTGCCAGGTATGACGATTGAAATTTTGAATTGGTCGCTGGACGTTTCGTCAGCGGCCAAGCCAATTGAGCAATATCCCGAAATCAGCCAGAAAAAACCCGTTATGGCACCGGAATACCGCACCATTCTTTGTGATGTGACCGGCAAAATGCGTGAAGCTGGGGTGTTTGACCGCGATGCCCTAAAGCCGGGTGACAGCGTTTCTGGGCCTGCGCTGATAATCGAACCGCAAACCACGACATTCGTTAGCGCAGATTTTTCGGCACATGTGGATGGTGGTCTGAACATTTGGCTCACGCGTAGATCAGAGGGCGAAACATGAGTATGACAGACACCCGGTTACAGGTTATGTGGAACCGGCTTTTAGCCGTCGTTGAGGAACAGGGCCAAGCGCTGATCCGTGCCGCGTTTTCACCCATCGTGCGCGAATGCGGGGATATTTCTGCGGGCATATTCGATCTTCAGGGACGTATGTTGGCCCAAGCCGTCACCGGCACACCGGGTCACATCAACACCATGGCCGAGGCGGTAAAGACCCTGCGCGGACGTTTTCAAATTCAAGAAATGAAGCCCGGTGACATCTATATGACGAACGACCCGTGGATCGCTTCGGGCCACCTCAATGATTTTTTGTTGATGATGCCAGTTTTCTACAAGGAACGCGTCGTTGGCTTTACGTCCTGCACGTCACATCTTGTGGATCTGGGTGGCTTGGGGATGGGGCCAGAGGGCGCGGACATTTTCGACGAAGGGCTTTTGATCCCGCCGTGCAAACTGATGGATGCTGGTACGCTGAATGCGTTCTTGATGGAGATCGTCAAGGCCAACTCACGCGAACCAGTGGCAAACGAAGGCGATATTTATGCACTCATCGCTTGTTGCGAAGCAGGGGCCAAACGCCTTGCCGACATGATGGCAGAGTTCGGCATCGACCATTTGGACGCATTGGCCGATTACATCATCGACACCTCTTACAAAGGAACGATTGAGGAAATCGCAAACCTGCCAAAAGGGACTTGGCACAACGTTTTGACGGTGGATGGCTATGAAAATGAGATTGATCTACATGCTGCCTTGACCATAGCTGAAGATCACATTCTGCTTGATTTCGACGGGACCTCGGGCCTTTCAAACAAGGGCATTAACGTACCTCTTAACTACGCGACGGCCTATTCGGTCTTTGCGCTGCGTTGCATCATTGGACCGGACATTCCTAACAACGCTGGCTCGCTTGCCCCGTTTCGTGTCGTCGGACCGCGCAATTGTATTTTGAATGCTCAGTCGCCTGCGCCTGTCGCTATGCGGCATACACTTGGGCAGATGACACCTGACCTTGTCTACGGTTGCCTGTCGCAAGCTCTGCCAGACGTGATTCCAGCCGAGGGGGCTTCGTGTATGTATGACCTTCCACTTCGCCACGCACCAGAGGCGGTCTCAAAGGGGCACGAACAGTTCGCGTTAGAGTTGGTGTTCAGCGGCGGCACGGGTGCGCATCCGACATTAGACGGCTTGTCGGCCACTGCGTTTCCTTCGGGCGTTTGGGGGTCACAGGTCGAAACGACGGAAGCCGTAGCGCCTGTCTTAATCACTAGACGCGAGCTGAAGCCTGATAGTGGCGGTGCAGGTCGTACCCGCGGCGGTTTGGGTCAACATATCGAAATACGATCCTCGGTTGATGAAGATTTCATGCTGTTTCTGTCTGTCGAGCGGGTTAAAAACCCAGCGATTGGGCGCTTTGGCGGCGGTCAGGGCGCTGCTGGTCGAATTCGACTTGGCGAAGACGGCACCGACCTGCCTGGCAAGGGCGAGGTTCGGGTAAAGGCGGGTGAAACGCTGATTTTTGAAACCCCAGGTGGCAGCGGCTTTGGCGACCCAAAAGAACGAGATCGCGAAGCGGTAATGCGTGACCTTGAAGAAGGCTTAATAAGCACACAGGTCGCTAAAAATATTTACGGGGTCAAATTATGATCCGCCCTGTTCAGCACATCGGTGCCATGTCCCCTTACGCTTTGGCGCAGCTAGATGTGCCGGCTGGCAAAAGCCTTATTTCGCTATCGCAAAACGAAAGTCTACGCCCGCCCAGTCCGCTTGCAATTAAAGCCGCGGCTGCTGCCGTTCAGGCTGCACATATGTATCCTGATCCGGAATGGGTCGTGTTGCGCGAAGCCTTGTCCGAATTGCACGATATCCCTGCAGAGGGCATACTCTGCGGCAACGGCTCGATGGAGTTAATCGGTTGTCTGACGCAAGCCTATGCTGACGACAAAAACGCAGTACTAGCGCCCGCGCATGCGTATCCGTTTTTTCGCACAGCAACCGCACTTGCACGGGCACGCTTTGACACAGCGCCCGAAGAGGATGGGCGCGTTTGCGTGGACAATCTTTTGAATGCGGTTCAGCCCGACACCAGAATTGTCTTCGTTGCCAACCCCGGAAATCCAACCGGCACTTTTATATCGCGCCAAGAACTTGTTCGTCTTCGCGATGGCTTGGCAAGCGACATTCTGTTGGTGATTGACGAAGCCTATGGTGAATTCGCTGACCATCGAGATGCGCCGATGTTTGATTTGGTCGAAAGGGGCAACACAGTCGTTCTACGCACGTTGTCCAAGGCTTACGGACTTGCTGGTCAGCGTGTTGGCTGGGGCTTGTTTCCCCCTGCAATCGCACGCGAGGTTCGCAAGATCATGAACCCCAACAACATATCCCTTGCTGGTCAGGCATCAGCCAGCGCTGCGATCATAGATCAAACCTACATGCGCGAAACGTGTGATATGACGGCACAGTTGCGTGACCGATTTCGTGATCGCTTGATGAGTGCCGAATTTGACGTTCCAGAAAGTTTCACCAATTTCGTTCTGATCCGATTTGCCTCTGCTGAACAAGTTAAAAGCGTGGATGCCTATCTCAAAGCTGAGGGCGCTTTCCTGCGACCGCAAAACGGGGCAGGACTTGCCCATTGTCTGCGCGCCACGATCGCAAGCGCCGAGGATCTGAACACCGCCGCTGGACTGCTGGAAAGCTGGAAGAAGGAAGAAACGTCATGAAACAGACACGAGGACGCGCCCGTTTCGGAATATTAGTCCCATTCACAAACACCAATCTTGAGCCTGATATGACACTTCTTTGGCCAGAAGGTGTGTCGATGCATTTCGCCCGCATGGGCGGGTACGATCAGGAAGAAATCCCCGACGCTGAACAAATGCACGGGCTGGGGGCCTCTGACCTCGACGGGCCTTTACATCTGTTGCAGGGCGTAAACCCCGACGTGATCTTGTATGGCTGCACTTCGGCGACACTGACCCACGGACCGACGTTTGATCGAGAGCTTGCGGCGCGCATCAAAGCAGACAGCGGGGCTGAAACTGTGACGGCTGCTGGTGCGTTGGTCCACGCGATTAAGACCCTTGGCGCAGACCGTATCGGCTTTGCGTCCCCTTATGTTTCGGCGATCAACGACATGGCCGTTGGCTTTCTTGGCGAAAGCGGTATCGAAACCGTTTCTCGGTCCGAGGTTGGCACTGCTTTGGATAACTATGGTCAACGGGAACTAAACCCAGACACCGTGTTTGAGTTGGGCTTGGCTGCTGATCACCCAGATGCGACCGCAATCGTATTGTCGTGCACAGACATGCGTAGCGTCGAAATCATCGCGAGGTTGGAACAAGCAGTGGGCAAGCCGGTGATTACGTCAAACCAAGCCATGATTTTTCAGGCAATGCAACTTGCAGGGTTCAACGAGGCTTTGCCGGGATACGGACTGCTTTTGGAAGGGGCACGTTGATGGATTTCGACCGAATTGCTGAGTTTGTTCTGACCAATCAAGACGTGCCCGAAACTGCGCTGGATATGGCGGCCTTGCTGTTGATCGACACGCTGGGCGTTGCTGCCGGTGCTGCCAACATGGAGGCAGGACGCATCGCGCGCGATCATGCATTTGCTTTCCACGGGGCCGGTACGCCCGAACACGCTGCGACTTTGCTGTTTGACGGGCGTAAGGCGTCTATCCCCGGTGCTGCTTTTGCTGCCGCAACTCAGATCGATAACCTTGATGCCCACGATGGGTACAACCCAACCAAAGGCCATATTGGGTGCGCCGTGGTTCCCGCGTTGCTCGCTTTTGCTGAAGCGCAACCAACGCTTTCGGCAAAAGAGGCGCTAACCACATTGGCGATGTCGTACGAAGTTGCAGCGCGGGCTGGCATCGCGTTGCACGCTACGGTCAGCGATTATCACACATCCGGTGCGTGGAATGCACTCGGCGTTGCGGCGCTTGGTTGTCATTTGCAGGGGGCCTCAAACGAGCACTTGCGCCAAGCGCTTGGAATCGCAGAATACTACGGGCCACGCAGCCAAATGATGCGCGAGATCGCAAACCCAACAATGCTGCACGATGGGTCAGGCATGGGGGCAATGGTCGGATCAATGGCGGCGCTGATGGCGGGTTCCGGATTCAAAGGGGCCCCAGCAATCACTGCCGAGGCAGACGATGCTAGCCCCTACTGGGATGACCTTGGCACGGTTTGGACGATTGAACGCAACTACATCAAACCCTATCCGATATGCCGCTGGGCCCATGCCTCATTGGACGCGCTTTCAGGGCTTATGCAGCAGCGCGAGTTCTCAGCCGACGATGTCACATCGATAAACGTAAACACGTTCGCCGAGGCTGCAGCACTCTATCGTGGCATTCCTTCAACAACGACGCAGGCGCAGTATTCGCTGGCTTTCGCGCTTTCTGTGTTGCTTGTGCATGGCCGGATAGGACCAGATCAAATCACTGGCGCAGGTCTGAGCGACCCTGACGTGGCGGACGTGCTCCCCCGAATTTCAGTGCAAGAGGATGCACGCCACAGCGACCGTTTCCCCGAAGGACGATGGTCAGATCTGACCGTGACACTAAAGGATGGCACAAGCCTTTCATCCGGAGACGTTCATGCGCGTGGTGGACCAGAGGCCCCAATGCAACTTACCGAAATCGAAACTAAATTTCGCACTATGGCGGCAGTTTTGCCTGAACCGCGCCTCAGCAAGCTTTGGGCTATGCGGGAACGTCTAAGGCAACCGGATGCGACCTTTGTGGAATTGATCCAGCTGGTTGGCGAACCGGTGGAGGCAAACAATGTCTGACACCCCACGCATCGTGCTGCACAACGCGGAAACTGAACAGATGGCACAACAGCTACGCGACGCATATCCCCGCGCTGATTTTCGAGAGTGCAATAGATACGAAGACCTGCCTGCGCTCATCGAAAGCTACAAACCCGAGATCGTCTATTCGGTCCGTTTCGCAGGCACACCCGGTTTTCCACACGATGCACTGTTTGGGGCTGGTGGTCCGAAGTGGGTTGCGAATGGCGGGGCCGGAACCGATCATCTCGGCGATTGGGATCCTTTGAATACGGTAGTCAGTAATGCGGCGGGCGTGGCTGCAGGAATGATGGCAGAATACATCATCGGCGGTTTTTTACACTTCAGCCTGGATGTTTCTGGGCTGCAACGGGACAAGGCTGCGCGCGTTTGGAATGCCCGCACGGTCAGACCGCTTGCCGGCAAGACACTGTTGATCATTGGGTTGGGTCATACCGGTCGGGCTGTGGCAGAACGCGCTAAGGCATTTGGCATGAATGTGCTGGGAACGCGTGCGCGCCCCCAAGTTATGGATCACGTTGGCGAGGTTCATTCAGCGGACGCATTGCCGTCGCTTTTGCCACGCGCAGATTTTATCGCAATTTCGACGCCCCTCATCCCATCGACCCGTGGATTGATCGGAGAGGCCGAGATCGCCGCAATGAAACCGGGGGTCGTTCTAGCGGATGTGTCACGCGGTGGCGTGGTGGACCAGAAAGCTTTGCATGCTGCACTTGAAACTCGGCATGTAGCTGCCGCCGCACTTGACGTTTTTGAGACAGAGCCTCTGCCAACTGATAGCCTCTTATGGGCGTTGGAAAACGTGATTATCTCGCCACATTGCTCGTCGGTGAGCGCGGATTGGGAAAGGGCGTCGTTTGATCTGTTTTTGCGAAACCTGAGACTATGGATAGCGGGTGAGGATTTGTTCAACATCGTCGATCCAAGCCGCGGGTATTGAATTCAATCCAGCAAAACAAACCACCAAGGAAACGTGCTTTAGGCAATTTTGAAACCGAAATTGTTCGAAACTAAGTGAGTTTTGGCGCGCAAGTTTTGCACATTACCCCAGATTAGGCACGTGAGGTTGACGCATAAATTGATGCGAAATTAGCATTGGGAATAGAAAGTCGGCGCAGATAATTAGGGTGAAGGACATTTAGGAGTTACCCCATGCATCTCGCCCGCTTTCCTCGCGTTCACCTCGCTCACCTTGTCACCCCACTCGAGCCGATGGAGCGCCTGTCTAAAGAGCTTGGTGTTGAGCTATGGATCAAGCGGGATGACTGCACCGGAATGTCGACCGGGGGTAATAAGACCCGAAAGCTAGAGTTCTTGATGGCCGAGGCGATTGAGCAAGGCGCTGACATGGTCATGACCCAAGGCGCAACACAGACAAACCATGGCCGTCAAACCGCAGCGTTTGCTGCGAAACTTGGTTTGAAATGCCACATCCTGTTAGAGGATCGTACTGGCTATCAGGATGGCAATTACAATACGAACGGCAACGTTCTTCTCGATCACCTCCACGGTGCCACGACTGAAAAATTCCCTGGCGGTCATGACATGCCAGGCGAGATGGAAATTGCGGCCGAAAAGATGCGCGCAAAAGGGCATAAAGTGTACGTAATCCCTGGTGGCGGGTCCAATCCGACTGGTGCGCTTGGTTATGTTAATGCAGCTTTTGAGCTTGTGTCTCAGGCCAATGATCGCGGCCTAAAGATTGATCGTCTGGTGCATGCGACAGGGTCATCCGGAACACAGGCAGGTCTGGTGACGGGCCTATGTGCAATGAATGCGCAAATTCCAGTTTTGGGTATCGGCACACGTGCGCCGCAACCAAAGCAAGAATAAATGGTCTACGACTTGGCCTGCAAAACAGCAGAGAAACTGGGATGTCCTGGCATCGTCAAGCGCGAAGATGTGATGGCCAACACTGACTACGTCGGCGACGGTTATGGCTTGCCGACACAAAGTGGCATTGAAGCGATCCAAATGTTCGCCGAGCTTGAGGGCCTTTTGCTTGACCCTTGTTATTCCGCCAAAGGGGCGGCGGGCCTAATTGATCTGGCACGCAAGGGCACATTCAAAGATGAACGCGTTGTGTTTTTACACACAGGCGGAGCGGCTGCGTTGGGCGGATACGATTTCGCATTCGACCATGCAAAGCGCTGGGTTAACGTCTAGGAAAACTACAGCAGGCCCCACAAAACCTGTGTTTGTGGGGCGAATGTTGCAGGGTTGGCAAGGGCCGCAATGGTCATTGGTGCGGACCAAGTTGCGTCTCCTATGGGTACAAGTTCACCAGACGCCAGCTCAGCCTCTATTGAGCTTTCCGGCATCCACGCGAAGCCGCTTCCGTTTAAAAGTCTGCGCTTAATGGCCTCTACCAAGGCATCCACGTAAACGGTTTCGACATTCATTTTCTTTTGGCCAACGATGTTGTCCACCACCATCCCCAGAAACGAAGAATGTTCATAGGCCAAGTAGGGAATTCGCGGACCTGATTGATTGTCCAGACTCCAACCATGCTGTTCAGTTTGGGCCTTGGCAGCAACCGGAATTAGACGGTCTGTCAGCAAATCCTTGCGTGCAAATGCAGCGTCATCGATGCGTGGCGAAACCGCAGGGTGATAATAGCACAGCATAATATCGACCGCGCCCTCGATCAGTAATTCACAGCATGAGCTAAGAGAATCAGAGATCACGCGTGTGCGCAGATTGGGAATATCCTGCTGAAGATCTTCGATCCGACCAGCCAAATAGTTAACTGAAATTGTGTGCAGGACTGAAAAACGCACAAATCGCTGGCCGCTACTGTCCGCGTCCCTCAAGGCTTGCCGCGTCTCAGCGAGTTGCGCGACGGCCGAAAGAGCGACCGGAAGAAATTGCTGGCCAGCTTCTGTCAGCTGAATTGGATAGGTTGCACGGTTAATCAATGGCAGGCCTACCCAAATCTCCAATGCTTTGATTCTGCGGCTAAATGCAGATTGAGTAATGTTCCGCTCTTCCGCGGCTCGGGTAAAGTTTAGGACCCGAGCAAGGCACTCGAAATCACGCAGCCAGTTTAAATCCATCCCGGAATCACCTCTCAAAACACGTTGGGTCACTTAGGGTAACGCCAAACTATGCAAATTCCGAATAGTTTAATGATATGTTCGAATTTCCCCGACGGAAACTCTCGAACTAAGCTTGGATCACGAAGATCGCCGCATCCATTGGGCGCGCTAACTCACACATTTTCCAAAAGGCGTTCAACCAGAACGCTTCAAACTAAAGAAATAATTGACGCTAAAAACGGCGCGATCCAACAGAGGAAGAAAATATGAAAACCAATTTGAAAACCTACGCAATGGCTGCGGCCGTTGGCGTTTTCGCCCTACCGGCATTTGCCGCAGAAGAAGTAAAAATCGGACTGCCATCGTGGACCGGCGCTCAGGCCATCGGCCATCTGCTGGGTGAGATCGTTACATCGCGTATCGGCGGATCAGTTGAATATGTGCCAGGAAACAACGCTACGATCTTCCAAGCGATGGATCAGGGCAAAGGCGATATCGACGTACACCCTGACGTCTGGTTGCCTAACCAGCAAAGCTTTACCGACAAATATGTAGACGGAGCTGGATCTGTCACGCTGTCGACCAACCCATATGAAGGCAACCAAGGTTTTTGCGTCAGCAAAGACTTTGGCGAAGCCAATAGCATCACAGACATCGCCGACCTAGGTCGCCCTGACGTCGCAGCCCTGATGGACAGCGATGGCAACGGCAAAGGCGAATTGTGGATTGGTGCGCCGGGCTGGGCCTCGGCCAACGTCAACGAAGTCAAGACACGCGACTATGGGCTTCTTGATTTCATTGAGCCAATTCGGGCCGAAGAAAGCGTTAAGACAGCACGCATCAAAGACAGCATCGCCAAAGGCGAAGGCTATGCGTTCTACTGCTATAAGCCACATGCTGTTTGGTTCATGTTTGACGTTGAAATGTTGACTGAACCTACATTTGACGCTGCTAAATACACGATGGTTCAGCCATCTGACGATGCGGATTGGTACGAAAAATCTTCTGTTGCAACTAAAGATGCTCTGAAGAACGTGCAGATTGCATGGTCCAACTCACTCGAAGGTCGTTCTCCCGCGATTGCCGAGTTCTTTGCAAACTTCTCGGTTACAGCTGACGACGTAAGTGGTCTGGCATTCGAGATTTCTGCGAATGGAATGGACCCTGCAGATGCCGCGAAAGCGTGGATCGAGGCAAACTCTGACCGCGTCGACGCAATGCTCGGCCTATAAGTCTGCGCCAACCATCGCGGCACCAGTATAGTTTATTGGTGCCGCAACCCCTTTTCCCCCTATTCAATCGAGAACCGAGATGGCTCAGGACACCGTCGTTGAAATATCCAACGTCTGGAAAATATTTGGTGCGCGATCGAGTGACGCCTTAAAAGCCGTACAAGAACGCGGTTTGACCAAAGCTGAAATTCTCAAAGAGTACGGAGCTGTTGTCGGTGTCGCCGACGTAAGCCTTTCTGTGAACCGAGGGGAAATTTTTGCATCATGGGATTGTCGGGTAGCGGCAAATCTACCCTCGTTCGTCACTTCAATCGCTTGTTAGAGCCGACGGCCGGCAAGATTGAAATTGAGGGCATAGACGTCATGGGATTGGGCGTTCGCGATCTTCAAAAATTCCGAAATCAAAAAATTGGCATGGTCTTTCAGAACTTCGCATTGATGCCGCATAGATCTGTGTTGGACAACGTTGCCATGCCGTTGGAAATCCGCCAAATCCCCAAAAATGAACGCATGCGTCAGGCTGCTGCGATTTTGGATATCGTCGAACTGGGCGCATGGGGCGCAAAGTTTGCGCATGAACTCTCAGGCGGGATGCAACAGCGTGTTGGACTTGCCCGTGCTTTGGCCGCAAACCCAGATGTGTTGTTGATGGACGAGCCGTTCTCGGCGCTTGATCCGCTGATCCGCCGCCAACTTCAGGACGAATTTATTCGTCTGAGCAAGATTTTGAAAAAGACGACAATTTTCATCACCCATGATCTTGATGAGGCTGTGCGCATTGGCGACCGGATTGCGATCATGAGGGACGGAAAAATGATCCAAATTGGCACCGCTGAGGATATCGTGATGAATCCCGCCGACGATTACGTTGCCGATTTCGTGGCGGGCATTTCTCGTCTTAAGGTCGTGCATGCCCATGCGGTGATGCAGCCAATACAGACATACATCGACGCCCACGGGCCGCTGCCCACGGATGTCAAACACGTCAACAAAGACGAAACACTAAGCACACTTATCAACATCGCGATCGACGATGATAATCCGATTGTGGTTCAGGCGGATGGTCAAGATGCCGGTATTATCACCCGCGCGGATTTGTTGCGCACAGTGATCGAAGGAACAGAAGTATCATGACCGATATGAATGCAGACCTGGGCGTCAACCCGCTAGAAGATACCTCGTCCGAAGCCGCCATGGCATACGCCGAAGAGCGTCGAGGCAATATTCGTACATTCGTGCGCACTAAGCCTGATTACTATATCGCGATCTTCGATAAGATTGGTGCATCAGCCAGCTTTACCGCGACATTTAATGCAATGGCGGGACTGTTTGGCCCGATCTGGTTTGGTGGACGTGGTCTTTGGAGTTGGGCACTTCCATTTTTAATCATAGAATCTTTGGCCTTTGTTCAGATCGCCCGTGGTTTGTTCGGCGACCTTGCAGCAGACGCTATGGTTCGGATTGCCTCAATCGAAGGCACACTTGAACTGCGAAAGCAGCAACTTGCCTCGGCGATTGAAACCGGTTCGGACAAGGTCGACGTCTACAGGCGCACTGTGGACTCGCTTGAAGCTAACATCGGCGGCATCAGAGACGAAGCCGCTGCGCTTGCAGCTGAAGGTCCCACGATTGCTCTGACAGGCTTTGCGATCCTAGTGATAGTGAAAATTGCGCAATCCTTGGTCGCCAACTGGGCGCTCGAGGCTCGTTTTTCTGACTGGTTATCCGATCCAGCAGTTCGCTTCGGCATGCCTGTCGCGCAGATTGTATTTAGCGCAATATTCATGATTCTTATCGTTGCCGCAGCAATGCTGCATTACTCTTTTCCGGGGTATTATTCCGTACTGAGCGACTTTCCAACTGACCCAGATATTCGCTTGGGTAGCATCGACCGCGTAGAAGCATTCTTCAATTGGGCCGTGCTGAATGGTGAGGCACTGTTTGATGCGATCACCTATTTCATTCGACTTATGTTGGACGCACTTGAATTGGTCTTTGTCAGCACGCCGTGGATCGTGGTTGCTGCACTTATCATCCTGCTTACTTGGTTGACCGCGGGTGTGCGCATGGCCATCTATTCCGGCGCATTCCTATCTTACATGGGGCTGTTAGGGTTTTGGGAAAAAGCAATGACGACGCTGGCCCTGTTGGGAACAGCGGCCTGTTTGTCAATTTTGATCGGAATTCCATTGGGAATGTTCGCCGCACGTCGCAAACGGTTTTATGCGTTTATCCAACCGATTATGGATTTCATGCAAACGATGCCAGCCTTTGTCTTTATGATCCCAGTCATCGCGTTCTTTGGGACGGGCAAACCTGCCGCTGTTGTGACAACAATGATCTTTGGCGGAACTCCGGTCGTGCGTTTAACCGTGTTGGGTTTGCGTGGTGTGCCTGAAAGCGTGCGTGAAGCTGCAATCAGTTTTGGAGCCAACAAATGGTACTTGCTGACCAAAGTTGACTTACCGTTGGCCAGCCCGTCGATACGCGCAGGTATCAATCAAACCATCATGCTTTCGCTTGCGATGGTAGTGGTTGCATCCTTGATCGGGGCCAAAGGACTTGGCGAGGACGTGCTAGAGGCGCTGCAATACGCCAACGTTGGCCAAGGTATCCTAGCTGGCTTCTCAATCCTATTCTGCGCAATGATCCTTGACCGGATTGTCCAAGGCGGACGCAAATGATCCCTGTTGTTTTTGTTCATGGCTTTATGGGCGGCAGCGCGCAATGGGACGCACAGACTGACGCGTTTGGCGACGCGCCGATCATCGCGGTCGATTTGCCTGGGTTTGGTGAAAACGGGGAATTGGACGCGTTTCAAACGATTGAAAACTACGCAGATTGGGTTCTGGAACATCTAACCGACCGTGGCGTGGATCAATTTCACCTTGTCGGACATTCGATGGGGGGCATGATCGCTCAAGAGATGGTTGCGAAATCCCCTGAACGCGTTGCACGTTTGGTGCTCTACGGAACAGGCGCACAGGGCGTATTGCCCGGTAGGTTTGAAACAATCCAAACCTCAAAGGACCGCGCGATAGCTGACGGCGCCCCCGCAACTGCGCGCCGTATTTCCGCGACTTGGTTTTTGGATCGAGAGAATGACACCGCATATGAGGGCTGCGCAAAAATAGCAGAACGGGCAAGCATGAAAGCTATCCTTTCAGGCTTGGACGCGATGAACAAATGGAGCGGCAGCACGCATTTACCGAAATTAGATGCCAAAACGCTGGTGATCTGGGGCGACAGCGATCGCACCTATTCTTGGGATCAAACTGAGCAATTGTGGAGGTCGATTTCAAAGGCAAGCTTGGCGGTCATCCCAAATTGTGCACATGCGCCACACTTGGAAAAAACTGACCTGTTTAATAGCATCGTTAGCGATTATCTGATGGCTTAGGCCCGCGCTTGGCTACCAACTGCAAGCATGCGATCAGCGCAACTAATCGATTTCGATGGGAAATTTGCGGACTATGCCGCGCCGCATATCTTGGTCTCGACAATGAACAGTGACTTGCTGGCCAGCGTCCCAGAAACGCCGGTCTATTATTGCTTGTCCGACATTGCACTTAAGCCTCGGTGACCAGATTGCAGACGTGATTTTACCGATTTCGATGCCTCCGACCGTCACAGGCCACGGTACTGAGCAAGTCGGGCAAGGGTCTCCGTCAAAGGTAATGCCCCGAATTTCGCGGGTAACGCCTTGCTTTGCGATTTCCTGAAGTGCTTTGCGACCAATGTAGTCAATTGACCCATCAACACTGCAAAATTTGACTAAGCCAAGTTCTAAGGGATTGTTTTCGCGTGTCATTTCGTTGCCGTAGGAAAACAGACCACCCTCGATCCGTTCTATTAAATTGGGGCAACCCGGCGCTATATTGAAGGTCTGGCCTGCACTCCACACCGCGTCCCAAAGGGCTGACCCCAAATGGCCTCCGCTTAGATAGATTTCAAACCCGCCTTGGCGAGAATAACCAGAACGCGCGATGAGTTGGTGCGTGTTTTCAAATTCAATCCATCCAAATTTGAAAAAACCAATGTCGCGTATGTGTTCGCCAAACAATCCTGCCAGCAGATCTTCTGTTTTGGGGCCTTGAACTGCAAGCGGCGAAACGTCCGGTTCGGACACTTCTACATCCAATCCACGACCAAGAGCTAGACCCATGGCATAGAGCAGCACGTCACTGTCAGCGATTGAGAGCCAAAATTTATTGTTAGAAAGTTTCAACATCACCGGATCGTTGATCAAGCCAGCATTTGCGTCGATGATTGGGACGTAAAGGCAATCACCTACCTTTGCATTTGATATGTCCCGAGGCGTCATCCACTGAAGCAGCTCTGCGGCATCTGGGCCTTCAATCTGCACTTGCCTTTCGCAAGATACGTCCCAAATCTGAACATGCTCGCGTAGATGCCAATAATCCTCTTCCACGCTGGTTTTGAACGCCTTGGGCAACAGCATGTGGTTGACCACCGAAAAACCTTGGACACCAATTTGCTCAACACGATCCGTATAAGGAGTCCGCCGAATGCGGCGAGACATGTTGAGCCCATCCATCAGGCTGACATCCACATAGAATACGAATTCGGGTTAAAGATGATCGGCATATGATAGCTGCCATTCGGGTCAGGCATTGAGAAACGCAGAGCTATCTCCTGAACCGTCGAAATGACCCCACGACCCGTCCAATAGGGTCCGACATCAAAAACAAGCTCATAGATTGTTTCAGGATCGATCCGGTCGGTGGGAATGTCCTCACTCAGCCGTCCGCCTGTATCCATTTCAGATGTCAGTAAAACGTCCCCAGTCTTAGGATCGCGCAATGTCACGGTGATGCTGCCCGCGTGGGTTCCGTCGCTGCCGTTCAAAGTATGAGAGGTCAATTTAGCCATTATTCTATCGAAGCCTTATCGCGTTTGTCCGATGTAGCAGCGACTATCGGGCTGATAACACCGCGGCATTTCACGTTAACAATAGCGACTTTGCCGCTGGCCATGGCGCGCTGCATTGCAGGGGCAAGTTGATCACGGGTTTCGACCAATTCACCATGGCCACCCATGCCTTCGCACATGGTATGAAAAGGAATGTCTCGAAAATCGGTGGCGAAGTGTTTGCCGTTAGAAAACAGCCGCTCTTGCTGCTGACTGATGCAGTCCAGACCGCCGTTGTTGTCTATGACAATCGTTATCGGCAGGCCCTCTTGAAAGGCCGCCTCGATGGACAAGCCGCCCGATAGGAAAGCACCATCACCTGAGATCACAACGACGTTGCGGTCAGGGTGCAGCGCTTTGGCAGAAATCCCAAAGGATACACCGACGCCCAGTAGGGAATAATTGCCGGGGTGCATGATACCACCCAGTTTTTGCCCCCGCCAGCCAGCCATGTTCACGGCAATTTCAGACCAGAAGTGTGTGTTGCCCCCGTCGAAGATCAACCAATCGTCATCTCCAATATGCTCCTGAACGTCCAGTGAAAGCTGCAAGGGGTGCATTTTACCCGGTTTGGCGCTTTCTGCGGCGATGTGATCGTACCATTCGTCGACCCAATCCGAGCGGCGCTGGCGCTGCAAATCAAACCAAGTGTCCCACGTACGTCCTACATTTGTGAGGGCGTCAAGAAATGCACCGGGGTCTGACAAAAGCACCTCATCTGCGGCCTGATTGTTTTCCAATTCCTCATGACTGCCGTTGATACAGACCAACGTTTGCCCTGCAGGAAAAAACGGCGGGTTACCGAAGTTCATTTGATTGTCGAGCCTACCACCAATCATCAAAACCAGATCGGCTTCGTGGATCGCGGGTTTGCTCGGGTGATATTGGTGAAAATCAGCCAGCCCCATATAGGACTCAGATTCTTCGCCCAGAAGTTTGGAATGGTAGGGCACGTTAAACACAGGTATTTTCAGAGATCTGCCTGCTGTTTCCAGCTTGGCTTCTGATTGCGACCACCAAACGCCGTGACCACCAATAATCACGGGCCGTTTTGCTTGTCTCACCAAGCTTAGGATGCGTTGCAACTCTGTTGGGTCAGGCCAAGCACGCGGAACGGCGCGCGCTGTTCGGTTATAGGGGCGTTCATCAAGTCCTGCATCTGCCTCAAACGACGAAAACATAATGTCGACGGGCAGGGATATATGGACCGGGCCCGGATAGCCCGTTGTAGCGGCAGTCCAAGCACGATTTACAAATTCGCTGATCCTCTCGCCGTCGGTGATTTGGACGGAATATTTGACCAGCGGGGCAGCAATAGCGACGTCGTCGATTTCCTTAAAGCCGCCCGCGCCCTGCCGTTTAAGCGTTGAAGACCCTGTGATGAAGATAACAGGGCTTCGCTCACCGCCGGCTTCAAGCATCGCAGGCACTGCATTGGCAAACCCCTCGGGGCCAACAAGGCAGACTGTAGGTTTACGGGTGATCCGTGCGTGGCCGTCGGCCAAATGCCCTGCTATCTGCTCATGTGGGCAGTTAATCACCGGCATTTGGCATTCCATGAAGCCCTCTAGCGCTGGGTTACAAAATCCACCCGCCAAAGTAAACGCATGCTCAACACCCTTTTCTTTCAGAGCGAGAGCCAGAAGTGCGCCGCCTCGCAACTTGTTCGTTTCGGACATGATTGACCACTCTCTTGCAGCGTATTGCGTTTATCGCGGATAGCTTACGGATTGTTTCGTCCAAAGCTAGCGAAACTGTTCGTCAGATAGAGAATGAATATTTGTCGCAAAGGTCTGCTCAATGAAGGTGGTTATTGCTTCTGAGGATTCAACTCTTGCTGCCAGGTTTCAATCACTTCGAATGGGTGCGCCAACATTATTGCTTCCAGCAGCAGGCTGTCGCGCGCCGTGAATGCAGCCGTAAGTTCGAGTGCTATGATCAACGCCAAAGTGACGAGCGCAGGAAGCAAACTGCCGATCAGGAAACCCGCCATCATAAACATATAATCTGAAACCGCGTTTAACACTGAATCTCCAATGTACCCTTGGTTGATGGTGGTATTTCGGAATTGATCGAGAACAAAGTCAGTATGCTCGACGATCTCCCAGGCCACCCCTGTCAGAATCGCGATTGCGAATAGCGAGGTAAATGAGATGTTGGGGAATATTTTACGCCCAAGTGGAAAAATTATCAGTCCATGAACAAAATGGGAAAGTGTGTACCAATCCATGATGTGCTGAGAGTTGCCGCTGGACCAAATTGAGCCGATCCAGAATTTCACTTCTCCACATGTACAAATCAACGGTTGGCCCCAAGCAAACAGGGTCGCGAAGATTACAAGCCCGCCAAATGTTGCTGCGGCGGTAAGCATTTTGAAGTTGGTCATTATCGAAATCTTCCGTTTTTAAAGGCGAGGAAAGTTAACACTTTTGGGGAAAACCCGCGTGAATTCGGGATGATATTGTATTGTTTGGTGCAAATTTCTGAGAATGCGTGGGCATCAAGTTGGTCAAGGCAATTCAAAGCCTTGACCATGGGCGCGCTAGCTTGCGTCTACACCGCTGGCTTCAGCAAGCAGACGTTCGGTTTGAGCGTCTTCAATTTTGTTGTGGAGGCGTGCACTTTCTTCACCATCTCGCAAAGTTTTGGTGATCGTCGCTGTTGAGCTAACCAACATAATAGCAGCCATCGCGTAAAAGCCCTTAGCCGCGAAACTTGCGTCCAAATTGTAGATGCCGCCTGCCATTAGCAAGCCAGCCAATATGAACTGTGCGTAGGTGAAATAACTCCATGCGATCGAGGGTTTGTTGATGTAAGCGTTCATGATTTTAGTCCTTTTGATTCAAAAAATATGAAATGATTGTGTGATTTGTGGGCGCTTTGGCTTACTTTGAAGCCGTATTTTTCAATCGCTCCATGACTGATGATGCGTCTGGCTTTATCGAGGTGCCGCACCCAACTGCAGCCATCCGCTCGACCAGATCTTCGGTGCAGTCATCTATCGACAGTTCAACCAAAGCGGCCGCGGTTGCGTCTGCGTGTTCTTGTCTTTTTTGCAGATTTTTAAGGGTCGTGGCGGCATCTTTTAGATCGTTGTTTGTCCCAGACGGAGTTAAGCCGCTTAGCCTCTGAGCTTTGTCTTTTGCCTCGGCCAAATATTGGCCCTGCTTCATGTCTCGAAGGCAATGCTCGCTCTCGGTGAGACAGACCTTAAGCCGTTCGATTTGAGTTTCGTAGGTTGCAATCGCTTTTTGCGTTGTACTGTGTTCAATCTCGAGCTTGGCAATCGCTTCGGCTGCTTCACTTGCCAAGTCTTCACGGCCATTTTCCAATGCGCGCAAGGCCCGGTTTTCTAAATCAGCAATTTGGCTTTCGACTCGTGTCAGACTCGCCTTTTCTCTTTCCGCGTGGGCCATGATAACAGCAACGGCCTTTCGAGATTTCCCTACGCCTTGTGCCGCATCACGAATTTGCTGGCGAAGCAGCGACATAGAGTTGGCGTCCAAAATAGATTGCGAACCGTCACTTACGCGGCCACGTGCTAAAGTCATTATTTGTTTGAACATTTTAGTGTCTCCTGTTAGATGAACGTCGTTCACAGCTCACACTTAGAGCATGCGTGAACATTGTTCAAGGTATTTGTTGAACAATGTTCACATTTTTTGGAGACCGTTTATGACGACCAAACGAGAAGCGAACCGAGCGGATCTTCGAAATCGATTAATTGACGCCGCCGAATCGCAAATAAAAAAGCATGGATTAAAGGGGCTGAAAGCGCGCGATGTCACGACCGAAGCCGGCTGTGCATTGGGAGCTCTCTATAACGCGGTCGAGGATTTGGATCAGCTTGTTATGCTGGTGAATTCGCGCACGTTGGCTAGTTTGGGCGATGTGCTTCAAGAAACGGCTTCTGCACTCACTGAGCCTTCGGATATCATGCAGGCTCTTGGAAAGGCGTACGTTGAATTCGCGCTAAATAATCCCAAAGTTTGGTCCGCGATATTCTTTCATCGCTTGCCTGAAGGGGCGGAAGCCCCAGATTGGCACAAGCAGGAACACGCGATTCTCATCGACCAACTTATTGAACCACTTTCCGAAATGCGCCCCGATCTATCGCCTCAAATGCTTCGACTACGAGCGGGGACGCTGTTCTCGGCCGTCCACGGGGTTGTCCAATTGTCGCTTCATGGACGATTTGTAGGCGCACCAGCAGAGATTCTGGCCGCAGAAGTGAAGGCGCTTATTGATGCGATGAGTAGGGGTATTCATCTAGCCAACGTAAGTGAATAGGCGACCATTTTAGAAGCGTTTCGGCTTTTGGCTGGGGCTGCAGACTTCGCGTTGTCTAATCTCGTATTTGTAACTGAACCTACGCAGTTGGATCCCAGTGGCCGTGATGGCTGCCAGCAGAATCAATACGTTCAAAACTATGGGCACCGAAGAAATCCCGTTGTGCTTGGATCATATTCGCAGTGGATCGCGAGGTGCGCATCATGTCGAAATAGGTAAGAGCCGAAGCCAAAGCTGGAACCGGCAATCCATTGGCCAGCGATACGGAAACCATTTTACGCAATCCAGCTTCGTGCTTTTTCATCAGGTCGGCGAAGAATGGTGCGAACATCAAATTCCGAGACGGATCCGTGCCCAAAGCTGTTGCCATATCATTGAGCATCGCCGATCGGATAATGCAGCCTTCGCGCCATACTTCGGCGACGGCAGGCAAAGGCAAAGACCAATCAAAGGCCTCGCTTGCCGAATTCAAAAGCGCGAAACCTTGCGCGTAACACATTATCTTTCCAGCAATTAATGCGGATTCCAAATCTTGCGGACTAATATCGCCTTCGTTCAAAGAAGTGGGCGCTGCGCCAAAAAGTGACTCACCCTGTTGGCGTTCGTTCAGCTGGCTCGAAATGTTTCGCGCCGAAACTGCAGCCTCGATAACTGGGATCGGAGCGCCAAGATGCTGCGCCTCAACAACGGTCCATCGGCCGGTACCTTTTTGTCCTGCCCGATCCAGAATAATATCAAGAACAGGTTTGCCACTGGTGGGATCGTCAGCTTTGGCCACCGCGCCGGAAATTTCTATCAGATAAGATTGTAGGACACCTTGGTTCCAGCCGTCGAACACGTCGGCGATTTCTTTTGCGCTTTGGTTAAATCCGTCACGCATTACGCCATAAACTTCGGCGATCATTTGCATATCGGCGTACTCAATGCCGTTGTGTACAGCCTTCACGAAATGCCCTGAGCCGCTCTCACCCATCCACGTTGCGCAGGCTGTCTCGCCATGTTTGGCTGAGATAGCTTCAAGAATGTGGGATACGCGATCCCAAGCAGAGCGCTGTCCCCCGCCCATAATCGATGGCCCATGTCGTGCACCTTCTTCACCGCCGGAAACGCCAATTCCTAAGAAAGGCACGCCAGCCTCCATCGCAGCGGATGCACGCGCGTTGGTGTCACGAAAATTGGCATTCCCTGCGTCGATGATCAGATCTTCTTTGTTTAGCAATGGTCGTAAGGCCGCGATTTGGTCGTCAACCGCGCTTCCTGCCTGAACCATTAGTATGATGGTACGAGGAGAGGCTATCGACGCGACCAATTCCTCTAATGTTTTCGTCGGAGTGATTTTATTTTCTAAATCGCCTGCTCCTGCCATGAAGGCATCGGTCTTAGCGCCAGTTCGATTATACACCGATATAGCAAAACCCTTCTCGGCGATATTAAGTGACAACATTGCGCCCATAGTGCCCAATCCAACCAGTCCAATTTCAGATTTTTCCATGGTGCAAGCGTTCCTTGATAAGTTGTTGGTTGGCAGTGAAAATCGGGTTTAATCAACCGGCAACACAAGCGGACGGTCGGACAATATTGGTTCCATTGAGAAATATCCAGTCACGGTGTCCAATTCAAAACCAGTGATGATATTTCGATAAACCTTGTCATAACCGGCCATGCCGTTGGTTAAAATCTTGAGCATGTAATCCCAGTCGCCACCAATCCGGTGGAATTCGATCACTTGCGGTATGCTTTCAATGTGGTGTCGAAATTGCTGAGACCATTCCATCGAGTGGTTGCGGGTTTTTAGCAAAACAAAAACAGTTAGATCTAATCCGTAAGCCTCAGGATCGACAACGGCGCGGGTGCCTTTAAGTGCGCCGGTTTCCTCGAGCAGTTTCAGTCGCCGCCAGCATGCGTTTTGTGACAAGCCGACTTTCTCGGCGACGTCCCGCTGAGAAAGCGAACCGTCGCGTTGAAGTACATCTAAAATTCTGAAATCAATATTATCTAATTTTTGTACCATTCCTCGATCATACGATAGAATTTGCAGCGATAACAGCGATAGTTCTGTGAGGTAATTGCATTTTTGGTCGGTTAGATTCGTCTAAACAATCTAGAAAGCCATTCCAATGTTTGATCAGCAACATTCAAGCGCGCAGAAAGTCACTGCATTTGAAACATTCGAGAAAGAGTTGCGATCTACGTCAAACATTTGCGACGATCTGAATTCAGGCTTAATCGGAAAGAACGCCGAGATTGCAGGGCCGTTTGGTACGCACAAAATGGTCTATGCGGATTACGTTGCCTCTGGTCGCGCACTGATGCAGGTCGAACAGTTCGTGCTTGAGCACGTTCTGCCATACTACGCTAATAGCCACACTGAGTCGTCCTTTTGCGGCGGATATACGACCGCGATGCGCGAAGAGGCGCGCAGGGTCATTCTTAGCAAATGCAACGGTAATTCAGCCGACCACGCGGTCATTTTTTCTGGGTCTGGCGCAACGCTGGCGTTGAACAAACTTGTTCATTTGCTTGGGGCAAAACGCGATTTGGATCGTGGTGAAAAGGTCACCATTTTGGTCGGCCCTTACGAACATCATTCCAACATTCTGCCTTGGCGTGAAACTGGGGCGCAGGTTATTGAGATTGCTGAGGCCGAAGAGGGTGGGCCAGACCAGGACCATTTACGCCAAGTGCTCGAAACGCAAACTGACCTTGGATCAGTGATCGTTTCGTTCTCGGCCGCTTCAAATGTAACAGGGATTGGTGCTGATGTTCCGGCGATAACAAAAATTGTCAAAACCGCAGGCGCCAAGATGGTATGGGATTTCGCTGGTGGTGCGCCGTACTTACCAATCGACTTAATGCCAGAAGACACCGCTATAGACGCTTTGGTGATGTCCCCTCATAAGTTTATTGGCGGTCCGGGTGCCTCTGGTGTCTTGATCATTCGCCGCGATGCTGTTGCGGCGGACCGGCCATATTTTCCGGGTGGTGGCACGGTGGCCTTTGTGAATGATCGCGTGCACGATTACTTGTCGAACATTGAAGAACGCGAAGAGGGCGGGACGCCCAATATCATTGGCGACATACGCGCGGCTTTGGTGATGATCGTGAAAGATGCACTGGGTCAGGAATTTATCACCCGTCGCAACGTGGAACTTACGCAAAAGACAGTTGATGTTTGGGGGAACTGCCCGTCCATCAAGTTGTTGGGTGGATCACGTAGCGACCGTCTTCCGATTTTTTCTTTCATCGTAGATTTGCCCGATGGCAGCCTTTTTGACTTTCAGTCGTTCACGCGCGACCTAAGCAACCGCTATGGCATCCAAGCAAGGGGCGGCTGCGCGTGCGCTGGTCCATACGTCCATCGGTTACTCGATATTTCAGAAGAGCTGTCGGACCGTTTGCGCTTAGAAATCCTCTCAGGCGATGAAAGTCGTAAACCCGGATTCGTAAGACTGAACTTAAGCGTTCTGATGAGCGACGAGACCGTTCAATTCATTTTGGAGTCAGTAAAAGAACTGGCCGATGCGTATTGCAGCGGCGACCATCTAAAAATTGCTAGCTAAGACAACCCATCAACTCACGGACCATCCCACCACTCACGATCAAAAATTTTACCAATTGATAAAAAAATTACTTCCGCTACTATCTTCCTATCGAATTAGGGAGAAACCACATGTCTCATATCCCATCATTGCCGGATATTGCCGCCGGACGATGCACGTCTGAGGAAATATCCGAGCGGTTTTCGGATCTGCATCCGCCGTTAAAGCATCACGAGGCGCTGGTTGCTGCGGATCGTTGCTATTTTTGCTTTGACGCCCCTTGTACAATCGCTTGTCCAACGTCGATCGACATCCCGCTGTTCATTCGCCAGATCGCCACGGGCACGGCCGAGGCAGCTGCGAAAACCATTTTCGATCAGAACATTCTCGGTGGGATGTGCGCACGGGTCTGCCCGACTGAAACGCTTTGTGAAGAAGTGTGCGTGCGCGAAACAGCCGAAGGTCAGCCTGTCCTAATTGGGCAACTTCAACGTTATGCAACAGATACCGTGATGGCATCTGGTGTGCACCCCTATGCGCGTGAACCAAAGACTGGAAAGTCGATTGCCATAGTTGGCGCTGGGCCCGCTGGTTTGGCCTGTGCGCACCGTCTAGCAATGCATGGGCATTCCGTTACGATCTATGACGCCCGCCAAAAGGGCGGTGGCCTTAACGAATACGGTATCGCTGCCTACAAAGCGCCCGATGACTTCGCCCAGCAAGAGCTTGATTGGTTGATGTCCATCGGCGGCATAGTGATCGAAACGGGCGCGCGATTGGGTGACGATCTATCGCTCACTCTATTGCAAAGCGATCACGACGCCGTCTTTCTTGGCATGGGATTGTCTGGCGTAAATGCGTTGGCTTTGGAAGGCACGCATGACGGTATTTGTGACGCCGTCGACTGGATTGAATCGATGCGTCAGTCCCCTGACAAAACTGACATCTCTGTCGGGCGTAATGTTGTGGTTATCGGTGGCGGGATGACTGCAGTAGATGCGGCAATCCAATCGAAACTACTCGGCGCAGAGACAGTGACGATCGCCTATCGGCGCGACAAGGGTGCAATGTCAGCCTCAGAGTTTGAGCAGGAATTGGCAACGTCAAAGGGCGTTCATATCCTCTTCAATGCGACGCCTGAAACGGTTTCTAACGGGGCGATTACCTTTAGCCGCACAGGTACTGATGAACAGATCACGCTTCCTGCGGATCAGATCATGCGGGCAATTGGTCAAAAGCTTGAAAGCGCATCGGCTGACTTGGCGATCGACGGCGGTAAGATCAAAGTTGATGAAAACGGCCGAACGTCTGTCAAAGGAATTTGGGCTGGTGGCGACTGCGCCAGTGGCGGCGAGGACCTTACAGTTACAGCCGTCGCCGAAGGGCGCGATGCGGCCGAAGATATTCACGCAAACCTGATGAAAGGATCCTGAACATGGCTGATCTGACAAGCGATTTCATCGGGATCAAATCCCCCAACCCGTTCTGGCTGGCCTCAGCTCCTCCCACGGATAAGGAATACAACGTCCGCCGTGCTTTTGAGGCCGGCTGGGGCGGTGTGGTTTGGAAAACTCTGGGCGAGGCCGGGCCGCCAATCGTCAACGTAAACGGCCCAAGATATGGCGCGATTTATGGCGCTGATCGGCGATTGCTAGGTCTAAACAACATTGAGTTGATCACAGATCGACCATTGGAAGTGAACATCGAAGAAATCACGCGTGTGAAAAAGGACTATCCTGATCACGCCGTTGTCGTAAGCCTGATGGTTCCCTGTGAGGAAGGTCCGTGGAAGGACATCCTGCGCCGGATCGAAGATACTGGCGCTGACGGAGTTGAGCTTAACTTTGGCTGCCCACATGGGATGGCGGAACGTGGCATGGGATCAGCGGTCGGGCAGGTGCCCGAATACATTCAGATGGTGACCGAATGGGTGAAAATGCACTCTGACTATCCGTGTATTGTTAAGCTGACGCCAAACATCACCGACGTTCGTTTCCCTGCGCGGGCTGCGCAAGCTGGTGGCGCCGATGCGGTCAGCTTGATCAATACGATCAACTCAATCACTTCGGTAAATCTCGATACGCTGGTGCCAGAGCCGACGATTGACGGTCATGGCGCACATGGTGGCTATTGTGGCCCGGCAGTTAAACCGATTGCCCTGAACATGGTCGCGGAAATTGCACGTGACCCCGAGACAGCAAACCTGCCGATCAGTGGCATTGGTGGCATCACCACTTGGCGCGATGCGGTTGAGTTTATGGCGTTGGGGGCGGGCAACGTACAGGTTTGTACAGCAGCCATGACCTATGGCTTCAAAGTTGTGCAAGAAATGATCTCGGGCCTTAGTCAGTACATGGACGAAAAGGGCATAGACTCGGTTTCTGACATCGTTGGGCAAGCGGTACCAAAGGCAAAGAATTGGCAGGACCTGAACCTTAATTATGTGACCAAGGCCGAGATTGACCAGGATCTGTGTATTAAATGTGGTCGGTGCTACATCTCATGCGAAGATACTTCGCATCAGGCAATCGCCATGTCCGAAGATCGTGTCTTCACCGTCAAAGACGACGAATGTGTTGCGTGTAATCTGTGCGTAAACGTGTGCCCTGTTGAAGGCTGCATAACGATGCGCGAGCTATCAATCGGTGAACTTGACGAGCGGACAGGCAAAAAAGTTGAAGAATACGCCAATTGGACAACCCATCCAAATAACCCCGGTGCTACGTGTGGATAATTAATGTTGGCCACGCGCCGGGAATACTTCCAGAACTTCCAACATAAGGTTGAGGGGCATCTAGCGATGCTCCTCTTCTCGCTTATTGTGGCAGGTAGTTTTTCGTTTGGTAAAACGATTGCCAACGACATAGACCCCGTCGCCTTGACGGCCGTTCGTTTCGTTCTGGCCTCTGGAATATTGGGCGTCATCTTGGGGGCCAGCGGACGTATCCGACTGGCGGACTATCAGCAGCCTTGGCGCTATTTCATTCTCGGTGGGCTGTTTCTTTTCTATTTCGTGCTGATGTTTGAGGCATTGAAGACGGCACAGCCGGTTTCGACCTCTGCGATTTTCACCATTATGCCTCTGGCGGCCGCAGTGCTGGATAGGGTCATCTTTCGTCGCACGACGACGTGGTTGATTTGGGTGGCTTTGTTGATCGGGGCTGCGGGGGCGTTATGGGTCGTGTTTCGCGGATCTTGGACGGCGATGATTTCGCTATCGGTCGGCTATGGCGAAGTGCTGTTCTTCATTGCGACACTGCTGCACGCCATTTACGCTGTATTGCTGCCCAAACTACGACGAGGCGAGCCGGTTTACGCAACCACCTTTGGCGTTACGTCCGCAGCAGCAGTCATGTTGGTCGTCATCTTCTGGCCGCGGATTTCGGCGATCAACTGGGCGGATGTGGCACTCTACGCATGGGCGGTTTTGTTATATCTCGCTGTTTTAGCGACCCTTGGGACGTTTGCGCTAATCACCGTCGCAGCCGCGCGTCTGCCAAGCGCCAAGGTTACGGCCTATACGTTTCTCACGCCGTTTTGGGTGGTTTTGTTGGAAAGTATTCTCGGCAACGGCCTACCGGCTGCATTTATTCTGTTCGGTGGGGTGCCCATCGCGGCGGCACTGTTCTTACTTTTTGTCGAGCGATAGACATGGGAACACGGGAAAACCCAAGATCAGGCCTATCGCCTTTTGCCTGTGGTTGATGATTGATAAACAAACACAAGTTGGTAAGGCGCAAAGCGCTGACATAAGGGATGCGGATGGCTGAAAAGAAAGCAATGAGCAGGGTTCAAACTAAGAACCGAGCGGCGATTTTGGCCGCTGCTCTAGACGAGTTTTCACGAAATGGATTTCGTGGCGCGACTCTCGATCAGATTGCAGCCTCTGCGAGCTTGTCAAAGCCAAACCTGATCTATTATTTTCCAAACAAGGAAGCGGTTTTTGTAACGCTTTTGAACCAGCTTATAGATAAATGGCTGGCGCCCCTGCGTGAGATTGATCCCGAGGGTGAGCCTCTGGAACAAATCCTCAATTACGTGCGTCGCAAGGTAGAGATGAGCCGTGATATGCCCCGTGAAAGCCGGTTATTTGCCAATGAGATCGTGCAGGGTGCGCCACGCATGAAAGAGCACCTTTCCAGCGATTTGAAAGTGCTGTTTGACCAGACGCGCGCCCTGTTCCAATCTTGGATGGACAGTGGACAGATCGCACAGATTGATCCAGACCATTTGATCTTTTCCATCTGGGCTACGACCCAGCATTACGCAGATTTCGGAGCGCAAATTGATGTGCTGACCGGATCGGAAAGAGGAGCCATAGACAGTGCAGAAGGCTTTTTGGAAAACCTCTATACCAAGCTGCTAACCCCAGACTCCTAAGCGCCTTCGACGATCGTGATGTCAGCGACACCGGCCCCAATTCGGTTGGCGCGGGCTGCTTGATATTCGGGTGAGTTATAGCAATCGAGTGCGGCTTGCATGGTCGGAAACTCAATGACCACATTGCGTGGTCGATCTGCCCCTTCAAGCGCCGAATAGGTCCCGCCACGGGCAAGGACATTTGCGCCATATTTCGCGAATGGCTCGGCTGTTGCAGCGGCATAAATGGCGTATTGTTCGGGATCCGTCACGGTGACATGTGCGATCCAGTATCCTTTGGGCATTTTGATTGCTCCGTTTGAAAGGTTCGGGGCGACAGACGCGCCCCGAACTGGTTTGTTTAGTTTAGTGCAGCGTCAGAAATCGCATGTGTCCATGCACCTTCTGGCATTGCTGTGATAACCGGATCTGAACCGCCGCCCATCAGTGTTGCCACTGTGCGATCATAGTCAGCGACGTCGAGGCTACCGTTTGAACCAGCAGTTAGCTTGGCGATTTCACCCATCATACGGATCTGGTGATGCTCTTGCTGAGCGCCGGTTTCATCATAATCAAGAACGATCATAGCTGCGTCCTCTGGGTTATCCTCGGCCCACTTCCAGCCCTTCATTGAGGCACGAACAAAGCGGGTCATCTGGTCAACAAATGCAGGGTCGTCCAGACGCTCTTCGATCACATAGAGTCCATCCTCAAGCGTCGCGACGCCCTGATCTTCGTACTTGAAGGTCACAAGATCATCTTCGGTTAGACCAGCATCAATGATCTGCCAGTATTCGTTATATGTCATCGTAGACACACATTCGGCCTGACCTTGAAGGATCGGATCAACGTTAAAGCCCTGCTTCAGAACCGTGACACCGTCACCGCCGTCAGTGCCTATACCAAGCGAGCTCATCCAGCTTAGGAATGGATACTCGTTGCCGTAGAACCAAACACCGAGGGTATTGCCGGCAAAGTCCTCAGGACCAGTGATGCCGCTATCTTTGCGGCAGGTCAGCATCATGCCCGAACTTTTGAATGGCTGGGCGATGTTTACGACCGGCGCACCCTGTTCGCGTGCTGCTAGTGCAGATGGCATCCAGTCGACCATTACGTCGGCGCCGCCACCCATTAGCACCTGAACGGGTGCCACATCTGGGCCGCCTGGCTTAACGGTGACGTTTAAGTCTTCGGCCTCGTAAAAGCCGTTCTCAAGCGCCACGTAATAGCCGGCGAACTGGGCCTGAGTGACCCATTTCAACTGGATAGTCACATCGTCCGCTGCATAGGCAGCTCCGGATGTTAGTGCCACAACGCTAATGGCACCTTTCAAGTATTTCATCATTGGTCTTTCTCCCTGTTGATTTCGTTAGGTTATTTTCGTTGTGATGGATGCCAGAATGTCATCCCTTTTTCGATCATCGCGACAGTTCCGTAAAAGGCGGAACCGGCCAAAGCTGCGACGGTTATTTCGGCCCAAACCATATCAAGGCCGAGTTTTC
This sequence comes from Paracoccaceae bacterium, assembly GCA_029244725.1. GTDB lineage: Bacteria > Pseudomonadota > Alphaproteobacteria > Rhodobacterales > Rhodobacteraceae > JASMHC01. Next base: position 8,187 of record JAQWQJ010000102.1, on the reverse strand, counting down.
CAACCTCGGTCGAGATGCGGAAACCCATGCCTTTGATGGGTGAGCCGAAGAATTCCGCAACGATTGCACCGATCAAGGCCAGCGTCGTTGCAATTTTTAGGCCGTTGAAGACAGCTGGCATCGCGGCTGGAAGCCGAAGCTTTATCAACGCTTGCCAATAGCTGGCTGACCACGTGTCGATTTGATCGCGTTGCATTTGGTCTGTGGCCGCAAGTCCTTGAACTGTGTTTACCAGCATCGGAAAGAACACCATTGCGACAACGACGGCTGCTTTGGACTGCCAATCAAAGCCAAACCACATCACCAAAATCGGGGCGGTTCCAACGATTGGTAATGCAGCGATAAAGTTGCCGACGGGCAGCAGGCCTTGTTGTAGGAACGGCGAACGGTCGATCAAAATCGCAACGATAAATGCCGATCCGCAGCCAATTATGTAGCCCGAAAGTGCGCCCTTCACAAAGGTCTGCACAAAGTCGACCCATAAGATATCGAGGCTTTGCGCGAACTTCACGGCGATGGCTGAGGGCGGTGGCAGGATGACCGACGGAACCTCAAGCCCACGTACGAGCAGCTCCCACATGACAATGATTGTGATGCCGAAAATCGCAGGAACGGCTAGTTTCACAGCCCTCGTGTCACGCATCGAACCATTGGCCAACTTGTGATTAAGCCAATACCCAAACGCCCAAACACCTATGGCAAGGAAAACCAAACCCATCCTCCCATCCCCATGCGTTTAAGGGTGGCCCGCTCGATCATACCAATCGCGCCAACCATGACGGCAGCTAGGATGGCGGCAGCAAATAGGGCCGACCAGATTTGAATGGTTTGCCCATAATAGCTGCCGGTTAGCATGCGTGCGCCGAGACCTCGAATAGCGCCGGTTGGTAACTCACCAACGATTGCGCCTACTAAGGATGCAGCCATTCCGATCTTTAACGAGGTGAACAGATAGGGCATCGAAGAGGGCAATCGCAGCTTCCAGAAGGTGGCGTTGATGTTCGTGCTGTAGGTTCGAAGAAGGTCGAGTTGATCGCTTGTTGGCGAACGCAGGCCTTTCACCATGCCAACAACGACTGGGAAAAAGCTTAGGTAAGCAGAAATCATCGCCTTGGGTATAAGCCCCTGCATGCCGATGGAATTTAGAACCACGATAATCATCGGTGCAATTGCAAGGATGGGAATAGTCTGGCTGGCAATGGCCCAAGGCATCACGGACATGTCCATAGCGCGGCTATGAACGATGCCAACTGCCAGCAAAATGCCGGCACTCGTTCCGATGATAAAACCCAGCATGGTGGCGGACAAAGTGATCCAGCCATGGAAGATCAGGCTGCGTTTGGACATTGCTTTGCCCTGAAGAACCATTGCGCCTGTGGTTTTCCAAAGCTCTGCGGCCACTTGATGGGGGGCCGGCAAACGGGGGCGATCTTGGCTCCACGTATCGGCCACAAGATCAGATGTCGAAAGTTCAACACCAGCTCGTGTTGCTTGATCGTTGGCCCATTTCGAGTTCATGCCAATGGCGGCAACGTACCAAAGTGCGACAAGCACGGTAACGACCGTCAGAATGGGCAGCAGCGACCTCATATTTGGCCCTCACTCATCATCATATGCATGCCCCGCGCGTAGTCCTTCACGAACCCTTTGTGCGATTTCCAAAAACTCAGGAGAGACGCGTATATCGAGCGGTCGTTCCTTTGGAAGCGTGCTTTCGATCACGTCCGTTATTCGGCCGGGTCTTGGGCTCATCACAACGATCTTAGTCGAAAGATAAACGGCCTCGGGGATTGAATGGGTGACAAATCCGATCGTCTTTTGCGTCGATGCCCAAAGCTGCAACAGTTGTTCGTTCAGGTGGTCGCGTACAATTTCGTCCAATGCGCCGAAAGGTTCATCCATCAACAGGATATCAGCATCAAACGCCAGCGCCCGCGCGATCGACGCGCGTTGCTGCATTCCGCCGGATAGCTGCCACGGGTATTTGTTGCCAAAGCCACGCAGTTCAACCAAATCAAGCACGCGGTCAACTTGGGTTTTCCACTCGGACTTTGGAAAGCCCATGATCTCAAGCGGTAGTTGGATGTTTCCACGGATCGTGCGCCACGGATAAAGCCCCGCCGCCTGAAACACATAGCCATAGGCCCGCTGTCGTTGGGCCTCATCAGGGCTGAGACCGTTAACGGTGATCGACCCACCGGTGGGATGCTCAAGCGCAGCGATCACCCGAAGGAAGGTGGTTTTTCAACATCCGGACGGACCGATGAAGCTGACGAAATCGCCCTTGTTGATGGTTAAATCCACACCCGTTAGGGCATGGACCGGACCGTCATTTGTTTCAAAAGTAAGATCGAGGTTCTTTGCCTCGATAACCGGCGATTGGTTCACGTTGTTATACCCCTGTCGCCGGAATGCCCGAGCGTTGCACTGGCGTTGGGGCAGTCAAAGCTTTCCACTTACTTAAAGCCTTGTTGACTGTTGCATTAGGCTCTCGGGAAACGAACTTACCATGCCCTTCCTCGGTGCGGATTTCCCCGTCGTGAACAGCGACATGACCGCGGCTGAGGGTAAACCTAGGCAGACCCTTCACGTGGTGGCCTTCAAACACGTTATAGTCGATGTTCGACTGCTGGCTGTCGGCTTTGATGGTCTTTTCCTTTTCGGGGTCCCACACAACGATATCCGCGTCAGCGCCAACGAGAATGGCGCCTTTTTGCGGATAGCAGTTCAAAATCTTAGCGATGTTTGTGGATGTGACGGCGACGAATTCGTTCATCGTCAAACGACCCGTTCCAACGCCTTGCGTCCACAGCATCGGCAAGCGATCTTCTAGCCCACCAGTGCCATTGGGAATTTTGGTAAAGTCACCCACACCATAGCGTTTTTGATCGGTGGTAAAGGCGCAGTGGTCGGTGGCAACAACGGACAATGATCCACTTTGCAGACCGGCCCAAAGGCTATCCTGATGCTTTTTGTTACGGAAAGGCGGGCTCATGACGCGGCGGGCGGCGTGATCCCAGTCTTTGTTGAAATACTCGCTTTCATCCAAAGTAAGGTGCTGAATTAGCGGCTCTCCCCAAACGCGTTTGCCCTGCATACGGGCACGGCGGATCGCTTCGTGGCTTTCCTCACAGGATGTGTGCACCACGTAAAGCGGTGCGCCTGCCATGTCCGCAATCATGATCGCGCGGTTTGTGGCTTCGCCTTCCACTTGCGTTGGGCGGGAATAGGCATGGGCTTCGGGGCCTGTGTTTCCTTCGGCCAGCAGCTTTGCTGAAAGCTCGGCCACCACGTCGCCGTTTTCGGCGTGCACCATTGGTGTCGCGCCAAGTTCGGCCAGGCGCGAGAAGCTTGCGTACATTTCGTCGTCGTTGACCATCAACGCGCCTTTGTAGGCGAGGAAGTGCTTGAACGTGTTGATGCCGCGCTCTTTAACCACGACCTCCATGTCGTCATAGACCTGCTCACCCCACCAAGTGACGGCCATGTGGAATGAATAATCACAGTTGGCGCGGGTCGATTTGTTGTCCCAGCGCTTCAGCGCGTCCAAAAGGCTTTCACCCTGATTTGGAAGGGCGAAATCCACAACCATCGTTGTGCCGCCAGCAAGACCGGCGCGGGTGCCGCTTTCAAAATCGTCGCTTGAATAGGTGCCCATGAAGGGCATCTCCAAATGGGTGTGCGGATCAATTGCGCCAGGCATGACATAACAGCCGGTTGCGTCGAGTTCCTTGTCGCCCTTTAAGTTCGGCCCGATTTCCACAATTTTGCCGCCGTCGATTGCGACATCGGCCATGTAGGTCAGGTCTGCGGTTACGACAGTGCCATTCTTAATGATGGTGGTCATGGTATTCTCCCTACAAGCGGGTTGCCCGCTTTACGTCCGTTTGATTGGCGAATGGTCAGGAAACGATCTGTGCCGTTTCAAGTACCGCATGCATCAACACATCGGCGCCCGCTGTTGCCCATTCTTTGGAAATATCTTCGGCCTCGTTGTGCGAAAGACCATCTACGCAGGGGCACATGATCATCGCGGTTGGCGCGACCTTGTTGATCCAGCACGCATCGTGGCCCGCGCCCGAGATGATGTTTAGATGACTATAGCCCAACCGCTCAGCCGCGTTTCTGACGGCCGCGACACAGGTTTCATCAAAGGTGACGGGGTCAAACCCACCGACCTTTTCAAGCTCATAAGTCAGCCCCATGCCTAAGCAGATTTTTTCAACTTCAACCGCCAGACGTGCCTCCATGTCCTCAATGACCGCTAGGTTTGGGCTGCGCAGATCGACAGTAAACACGACCCGACCCGGAATAACGTTCCGCGAATTGGGGAAGACCTCGATATGCCCTGCAGCCCCAACAGCATGAGGGGCGTGCGATAGAGCGATCTCATCTACTTTCTCTAAAACGCGTGCCATACCAAGCCCCGCGTTTTTACGCAGAGGCATCGGGGTCGAACCCGTGTGCGCGTCCTTGCCGATAATCGTAACTTGGGTCCAGCTTAGCCCTTGGCCATGCGTGACAACGCCAATGTCTTTGCCCTCAGCCTCAAGAATAGGGCCCTGTTCAATGTGAAGCTCAAACATTGCATGCATTTTGCGGGTGCCGACGGGTTCATCGCCCTCCCAGCCGATACGCTTAAGTTCGTCGCCAAAGCGTTTGCCCTCGGCGTCAACGCGATCTTTGGCCCAGTCTTCCTCAAGAACACCAGCAAACACGCCCGAAGATAGCATCGCGGGGGCATAACGCGTGCCTTCTTCGTTGGTCCAGTTGGTCACAACGATTGGGTGTTTTGTTTTAACGCCCAGCTCATTCATTGTGCGCACCAACTCTAGCCCGCTTAGAACGCCAAGAACGCCATCGTACTTGCCGCCAGTTGGTTGGGTATCAAGGTGAGAGCCGACGTAAACCGGCAGCGCATCGGGATCTTCGCCAGCGCGCGTGGCGAACATATTGCCCATGCTGTCCAAGCCCATTTCACAACCTTCGGCCTCGCACCATTTTTGGAACAATGCGCGGCCGACGCCGTCTTCATCTGTGAGGGTCTGGCGGTTATTCCCGCCAGCGACGCCGGGGCCAATCTCGGCCATCTCTATCAAGCTGTCCCAAAGTCGATCACCGTTAATTCGTAAATTCTCGCCCGGTGCTGCCATTCGGATATCCCCTTGTTTTCGCGCACAGCGGAGTTCGTAAACCCTGTGACACTGCCGCCCGCATGCTGACTGTTTGGTCAACTTCATGCTAGCCATCTTGACCAAGCGGTCAAGAAAATGTTTGAAAGGATGGTGATGAAACAAGAATCGCGCCCCCAAACTAAGAAAGAAATTCGTCTCGAAAACGAGCGGATAATTCTTGAGGCTGCGGAAAAAGTCTTTTCAGAAGCGGGGTTTGGCGGCGCTACGATGCAATTGATTGCGGATGTTGCGGGGCTTCCTAAGGCAAATCTACACTACTATTTCCCGACTAAAGAATCCCTGTACCGCAAAGTCGTCCATGAGATTTTCAACGTTTGGTTGCTTGCAGCCGACAGTTTTGATTCGGCGTCTGGACCAGCAGAGGGCATCGGAAACTACATTGATGCCAAGTTAGAGATTTCGCGCACGCATCCCGCAGGCTCTCGTGTTTGGGCGACTGAAGTCATGCACCGCGCGCCCGTCATCCAAGACTATTTGGAGTCGACGCTGGTTGAGTGGACGGACAGCAGGATTGAAGTTCTCGAAGGCTGGATTGAGGCTGGCTTGATGGACCCTATAGATCCCCGTCATTTGTTGTACATGATCTGGGCGACAACTCAGCATTACGCAGATTTTGGTCACCAAATCGAGACGCTTAACCACGCCAAACCGCTGTCTGATGAACAATGGGACGCAGTGAAAAAGGACGTGAAGCGGATTATCCTAAAGGGAATTGGCGTGTCTGTGGCGGATATTGCGGATCCGCGAAACGCTCAATGACGCATCGGAAACCTACGGAATGTAAGTGAGCCGCGGGCAATCGATAAAGGAAAAATGCGGTTTGCCCAATTAATTCCATAGCAAATTAAGCTGTCTGTAGATCCGGTCCAAAATCCAGCCAAACAACAATCGCATGGCGAAAGCAGCGATAATACTTGCAAGCATTGTCGCGCAGAAAATCAGGATTGGCGGCTCAATAATATGCTGTGCAACTAGTAGCATAGGCACATGCGCGATATAGATATAAAGCGTCAGCGTCCCGAGCTCCAAAAGCCCCTTCGAAATCGTTTTGGGCAGAGATATACGGGGCGACCAGATCACCAAGAGCGGAGCAACCGTCAAAAGTAGCGTAACGCTTGCGTCAGCATCGAGCCATAAAACCAAATAGGAAATTACTACCAACACGCTAACGATGGCCTTTTGTATGGAACCCAGCGCAGCGGAAATACACCATCCAATTGTAAACAATTGCAGCGTACCTAAAGTATATCGAATTTGTGTCCGATAAGGTAAGTCGCCTGCAGGAGTTAGCGACATGACGATACTCACGACAGCAAACAATCCGACCCCAAATAAAAATGGATAACGTGCAATTGTGTGTCGGACAGAGCCAAGCAAGAGCATGAGCGTGAATAGCGCGATGATTTGCGCGTATGCAGAAACGAACCAATAGGGCAGTAGGAATTGCGATACGGTTATCGAGTCCCCCGCTGCATAGAAATTGGCCGTCAGAATTATCCATCGAAGCTCAATTGGGAAAATTGTACTTAGAACAGCGAGCGTTGCGTAATAGGCCAGCAATATCGGCAAAAGCATGGTCGCCAATACTTTGCCAATGCGCAAATCGATCAACGGTTTCAATTGAAATCCCGCGAATGAAAAGCCCGCGAGGATCGTCAAAATATAAACACCACCGCCGACCGAATAACCTGTCGCGTGCAGTAGGACGACGGTCGTAATGGCGGCCAAGCGCATAAGAAGATCCGGCCGGACTGAAATACGTTGTTTGACCGGACTTTCTTTCGTAACGCTTTGTTGGATAAGAAGGTCACCAATCGGCATGTCCTCCCAGCGGTTTGGTAGTTTTGAAAGCTTGGCGTTAAGCAAAAGCTCTGCCTCGAGATAGGCAAGACTATCCCCACCGAGATCACGAAAACTCATGGCATCGTCGAAATCGTTGCAGCGCAAAATCCGCGCCAATGCGGGCTTTAAATCACCTTGGGGTATGTCAGCCGATTGGGCGGCCAGAACGTCAGCCGCTTTACTATTAAGCGCTCGATAATCAACCTTTCCAGAGCTCAACAACGGAACTTTGGTGAGCGGCGAGACAGCGATCACACTTGCTGGGATTTTCATGCTGTCAGCCAACTGAACTCTTAGGTTCGCAGCTGCGTTAGGTTCTATTTTTTCGACAAAAACAACGATCCCGCTGTCGTCCCCCGCTGAATAGGCGTTAAGCCCGTCAGCCCTTAGCTTTGTTTCAATCTCATCAAGACCAATGCGCAATCCAAACAATTTAACAAAGCGACTGGCACGACCGACCATGCGGAAATAACCATTATCCAGCCTCTCCGCGAGGTCGCCAGTCCGCAACAGGGTTGGGCGCGTTGGACGTGCAATTTCTTGACGCGTAGTGGCATAGCCCATCATGACGTTGGGACCCTGATAAACCAGCTCTCCTGGCACGCTCGTGTCTGTGATGCGACGGCCCATGCTGTCCTCAATCCATAGCATACCGCCAGGAACTGGCTTGCCAATCGTGTGGGCATAGTCAGGCAGATCGCGTGGGGGTACGTATGAAATCCGTGGCGCGGCCTCGGTTTGGCCGTACATAACCACAAGTTCCCAACCGTCTTGTTGACTCAACTCACTGAACTTACTGCCTAATCTAGGGTCTATACGGCCGCCTGCTTGGGTAACATATCGAAGCGTGGGAAGGCGAGATTTGTCAAAACCAATTGACTCAAGGATTTCAAACTGAGTTGGAACAAGGGCGAGGGACGTTGTTTCAGCACGCCTTGCAAGCTCCCAAAACTCGGGTTCGACAAGGCCATGAGTGGTTAGAGTCAGCTTTGCGCCAGAACATAAATAACTAGGGGCTGACCCAGATAACTAGTTCAAATACTTCTTAACCCATTGTCTTAGCTGTGATAATTGCACTGACGGGTCACTGTTGTTAAAACGCCACTCACATTCCTTCAAATATAGTCCAAATTGGGCCTTTGGAACACCG
>JAQWQJ010000090.1 GCA_029244725.1 Paracoccaceae bacterium | reverse complement strand
TTGTCCCCTAACAAAATACTTTCTTAGTCACATACGATAGGCTGCCTTTAAATAAGGGTTACTGTACCCAATCGTTACGGTTCAGCTGCAAGTGGCGCCAGTGGCCCCCCCTATTCCAGGGCCCCGCGCCCCGGACCACGGGGCTTTAGTATTAGCGTTGTAAATTCATTTGGGCTGGGTTTTGTTCCCCACCTCTAGCTGAGGAAGCAGACATTGCTTTCGCCATGCACTTACGGCTGTTGTGCGGACAATGCTGCCTTTTGCCGCCGCAGCGGACGCAAATGCAGAAACAGCGCGCACGCGCAGCACTGAAAATTTGGCAACGCAGCGATTTTCCTCAGATCAGTCATTTGATGCGCTAAGAAAAAGTCGCATCCAATCGCCTGTTTCCTGCGGTCCGCTCCAATAATAAAGACGCGGATATAGCACTATTTCGCTGCGTCTGTGCAGTGTCTGCATTTGTAGGGAAACCCGGTGTTCAGTACATCCCCGCCCTCAACTTGTGCGGTTTCGCGCAAGTTCGGGGTGGTCGTAAGCTTTGGGGTACTTCATCGGTCTGAGTGGGCCCGTCGGGACAACTTGGTTCCATGACCTTCCAAAATATCCTTGGCGGCAATGGATCAAAGATCCGGCTTCCGATACACCGTCAAGCGCATAAACCCTGCAAAGCCATTCCCATAAGCGCGGAAAGTCCAAGATATGCGCACCATTCAGCTTCATGCGCACGTAGTAGACTGGGTCGTGGCGATAGAGCGTCGGGAACAGGCGCAGATCGGCCTCGGTGAACGTATTTCCGGTCAGAAAATCACGGCCGTCCGACAGCAAGTCTTCGAGGAATGCCAGCGTGTCGAAATAAGCCTCAAACGCCTGCGCATACACGGATTGATCCGACGAAAACCCCGCCTTGTAGGCACCGTTATTGATCGTGACATAGATTCGTTCGTTCAGGGTGGCAATCGTATCGCGCAGATCAGGGCTTTCGGGAACAAGGCGCACCGTTTGAGCATCCGGGACCAAACTCGCGAGGTGCACAGAATGCTGATCCAGCATGCGAATGATCTCTGCGCTTTCGTTGTTGACGATGCGGCCTGCGATTTTGTCATAAAGAATGGGAACTGATTGCTCCTCCGAGCCTTCGCGACGGTAAATCTCTTTCGCCAGCCTTAGGCCTTGGCCGGTGCCGGTCTCAGGCGTGCATTCTGGCAGGGGCTGGCCTGTCAAAGACGCTTTGCGCACAGGCGCGAATTCCCACAGGTTCGGGCCGGCCGGGTCGTCCTCTCCGGTGCGGTTTGGGAAGGCGACGTCCATCGTGATGCCGTTTTGCAACCCCAGAACGCCGCGCGCAAGCGTAACACGATGACACCATGGGCAGTTCAACGCGACGAAAAGGTGATATCGCCCCGGTTCTGCCGGAAACTCCGTATCGCCAATTGCATGGCGAAAGCCGCTGACGCCGCGCACGAATTCTCCGCGTGCGCGGCGTTCCTTTGCTTTAGTCTGATCTTCCTGAGTAGAGCTGTCTTTGGTCATGTGTCCAGTCTCACCCTCTCAGCCGGTGATGCAAGATGATTGGCACCGCCAGTTCCTCTTCATCGCTCAGATGACGCTTCAGAAAGGCTTCGATCACCACGCTGGAATTGTGCACTTGCCCCGCCTCTTTGAGTGCCTGCGCTTCGTCCAATGCGGACAATTTGATCAAACGATTAGCACACCGAGTGAAGTCATCCAATACCTTGTCCAGGTCGGTATGATCCTGCTCCAGCAACGCCAGCCCAGCGTCAAACCGGGGGTCGGCTGCTGACAGCTCCGGGAAATAGCTGCGGTCTTCCCAACCGTGATGCCCATGCAGATTTCCGACTAGATTGCCGCCGTAATAAGATAGCCGCGCGGCATAATCATCAATCGCGACATCCCGGTCGAGAAGGCTTTCATTATCCAGCCGAATGCGTTCGGCCACCCGACGAAACATCTGATGTGCGCCTAACCAATGGCGGGTTTTCTCTTTGAACCCCGGATGCGCCTCCCAGCTATCGCGCGGATAGCGGTCCAGAAGGAATTGCATCCCTTCAGGCATATCCTCAACGCGGATTTCGTTTGTGTCGAGCATGTGAAATTCCTAACCCATCAAAGGTGGGTCGTGTCAGGCCGGTTTCGCCAGCATTTCATTGGTTTGAAGATAGAGAGTTCAATCTGGGCAACAAGGTGCAAAATATTGAACGCCTCGACCTAATATGAAGAACAACCTACTAGTGGATCACTAGTCTGCGCGCGCGGCTACGCCCGCAAGGCAAGCATTCCTGATCTGCTCCGAGAATGCCCGCATTCTGCGGTTCCTTCGTCGTTCGACAGGGTGCAAAAGGAATATGCCCCAGTCATCAATAGTGTGACGCGAGAGGATCTCTACGAGTTCCCCCGACTGGACGGCCTCATGGGCGATGAAGTCAGGGAGTTTTGCGATGCCTGCACCATTCTTGGCCGCTTCAAGCAGGAACGCACCGCTATTGGAGGTCAAACTTGGTTGGAATGTCACTTTCTTTACGCCCGATTTGGTCTGAAATTCCCATCGCGCCCGCCTTTGCGCCCCGTAGTGCAGCAACGGATGATCTGTCAACAAATCAAGGGTATCTGGAATACCGTGCGCCGCAGAGTAGCGCGCTGATGAATAGAGCTTGTGGCGTGTTTGCCCGATGCGCTCGGAAACAAGCGAGGTGTCAGGCTTGTTTGTCAGCCGGATGGCAAAGTCATAGTTCTCGCTGATAAGGTCGCTGTGCTTGTCGCCGAAATCCACGTTAAGCTGGATTTCAGGATGTTCTGCCTGAAATCGAAGGACGACTGGCGTCAGAAACGCGCGCCCGAAATCGTCTGGCAGGGATACAGACAATGGCCCCGCCAAGCTTTGTTCGGTTTGTAGAAAATCTGTTTCTATCTCGTCGGCTTCGCCAACCAATTCGATTGCACGTTGGTAAAGCTGCTCTCCTGTGCCTGTCACGTCCCATCGGCCCGGGCCGCGTTCGATAAGCAGAGATTGGTAGCGATCCTCGAGCAAGCTTAAGCGCCGGCTCACCGCCGATTTTGCGATCCCAAGCCACTCTGCAGCTTGGAGATGCCCTGCCTTTGAACAACTGCCAAATACATTCGATAATCTTCAAGATGTGCCAGGGAGTTCTCCAAATACGTCCATGAGGTTCACTTTTCTCGGTCTATT
>JAQWQJ010000075.1 GCA_029244725.1 Paracoccaceae bacterium | reverse complement strand
CAAGCGGTGTTGCGCCCGTTTCCATTCGAATTATTTTCCCGTCTTTAATCATGCAAACCAGCATCACGGCTTCTTTTGTATCGTCGGGGTAAGACATGAAATCATGTGAAACTAAAATTTCATCGTTCTCATAAACACAACGAGATGCATCGTTTACGAATTTTGGGTTAGTCATCATACCGGCGGCCATCGACACCCATTCAGTTTTGGTGAACTGATTACCGGATTTGTGAAAAATGATCTCGGCATCTTCATGAAGAAGCTTTGCATAATCGTCCACATTTCGATCATTCATAACTTTCGTCAGTTTTTGGTATAGGGACATTTCTACTCTCCCCACATTCCTGCAAATTCGTATACAACTGCACGCTTTCCCCCTACGCACCAAGCGTCATGGTGAGGTGAGATGGCATATGCATCACCAGCAGAATAGGTTGCTTCTGAACCATCGTCGCAAACGCAATGGATTGTACCTTCCACAATGACGCCGGTATGTGTGGCTTGGCAGCTTGGCGTACCGACAACAGGCTTAATGTCTGTAGACCATTTCCAATCTGGCGCTAACGTAAGCTTCATCACTCGCTGACCTAGAACGTTTACCGCCTCCATACGTGCGTTCGGCATGTCCTTGGCTTCGTCTGCTTGCGACGTAAAGTTTTTGACTTCAATAGGCATATTAATCTTCCTTCTTCTGTCGTTATTTGAGTAATTTAGTCCTCAGAGAATAAGCAATCCTGCCCGTCCGATAATGCCGCCGTTGTCCGTCATCATATAGTTTAAGACAGAGGGCACTTTGACTTTGAGGAGTCATCGCTCATCTGTGTTTAATTAAGCAGCAGATTTAGCGTGCTGCAAGCGTCTTAGTTTCATTGTCGTCCTTTTTGTCTTTTCCCGTTCAAGCAGGATTGTATGGCGCCGGCCTGTATAAACGTCGGCGGGTGTGACGTTGTTGAGGCTCTCGTGGTATCGCTGATGGTTGTAATGCCCAACGAAGGCCGCGATATGCGCCTCAAGGTCACCGGGCAGAAAGTAGTTTTCTAGCAGGATGCGGTTCTTCAACGTCTGATTCCATCGCTCGATCTTGCCCTGTGTTTGCGGATGATAGGGCGCGCCTCGAATGTGCTTCATTCCTTTGTCTTCCAGGTATTCAGCGAGATCACTGGTGCTCAGTTTTTGAACGTGATTGAATCGGTTTTCAGCGGCATGGCACGCGCGATCATTCACAATAGCAATTATGGCTCCGCCGATGATGCAAAAACTGCGATCGATCGTTACTTTTCAGAGCGCAATGCTAAGTTCATGAAGTCACCCAGTCGCGCGGGGAAGAAAATTTGGGGACTTGAACGAGAGCTGCCTGTATTTTCTCCTTCCAGCAATTTTAAAGACCCACTTTATCGATAACCATTAAAGATGAGCATAGGAGGAAACATAGTGCCGCGCTTTCGCGGTTGCCGCGAATGTCTCCTTCAACGAGCCACACCGCAGCATCAGATCTACCGGCGAGCGGCAGCAATGGGCCGGAAGCAGACCTGCCAACCCGTCCAGCTTTGGGAGCAAGCCACAAAACGTCACTCTGATCTGATGCATAAATCGGGACCGCTTTCGGGACCGCTTTTTAATTTCAAAATCAAAATAAGTATCTGTAATTAAATAGAAATACAGAAAGTTCGACGTCCTCTTCTGGGCACCAAAATACCTGATATATCCCCAAGAAATCGTTGGTAATAACTGCTTCCGGCCGAATGTGGGACCACTATCGGGACCGCTTTTAGGACCACTTTGTCGAATAGCTCACTCGAAGCGTCACAGATAAGCGGTCCAGATGGCCTTGCACCCGATAATCTGTATCGTGATAGTCTCGAGCACAATGGATGATCCGATCTCAAAACTCCCCAAATACGTCTTCCGGCGGGCCAATGGCTCGTATCGGTATAAGCGCAACGTGCCCAAAGCACTGCGGGAGGTGAGTATCCCTCGCAATAGCGGCACGCGTTGCAAATCTCAGCCTGACGGCGGGCTTCTTGAATGAAATCAGTTTGCATGTTTCGCGGCCTCTTTCCCTGCTATGCGCCCAAAGACGGTGCCAATCGTCATTCCAAATCCGGCCAAATAGCCTTGGCCAAGGATGGATCCAGCCATGGTTTCACCCGCGGCCCAAAGGTTTTCAATAGGCCCGCTTGCCGTCCGGCACTGTGCGTTCTCGTCCACTTTGAGACCGAGGTATGTGAATGTGACGCCCGTTCTTAACGAGTAGCCATAAAATGGAGGTTCAGAAATCGGGCGCGCCCAGTTGGTCTTGGCGGGTTCAATGTTTGATGTTGCCACACCGTCTAGTTCCGTTGGGTGGAATGCGTCCGTATTTCCACAGGCCGCATTAAATGCATCAACCGTGTCCCTTAGTTTTACGGCTGGTAGATCCATCAAGCCAGCCAAGCCTTCTAACGTCTCTGCTTGAAGCGGCGGGAAGACCGATGGCATGAACAGCTCAAGCGATTTTCTGTCGATAATGGCGAAGCCCACTTGATCAGGCTGCGCCGCAACAAGACGTCCCCAAATCGCATAGCGTTTTGGCCAAACATCTTCACCCTCGTCATAGAACCGTTCGGCATTTTTGTTCACAACGATCGAAAATGGAACGCAATCCAGTCGGGTAACAATGCCACCGTCAAACTTTGGTGCGCGGCCATCGATAGCAACAGCATGGCACTGGTCCGCATCGCCGACGCTTTCTACCCCTTGTTCAAGCAGATCGGCCAAAACCACGCCTCGATTGTAGGGTGTGCCCCGGATCAGAAAATTCTCTGCGGCGGGCCCCCAAGCGCGGGCAAGCCAATCCGTGTCAGCTTGAAATCCGCCAGAAGCAACGACTACCGACTTTGGCGATAAGCTATGGTTTTGGCTTTTATGCGTGTAATCGACCCGTGAAACGTGATCACCATCCAGCTCCAGATGGGTAACAGCCGCTTCATAGCGAACATCAACCCCGAGCTGTTGGGCCGTGCGATAGTAAGCATTCACAAGAGATTTTCCGCCGCCCATGAAGAATGCGTTCGTGCGGGCCAGTGAAAGCGTTCCAGACAATGACGGCTGGAACCGGACGCCGTGGGCCTCCATCCAAGGTAGGCATTCTTCGGACGTGCGAATGGCTAAGCTTGCCAAGTGTTGATCGGTTTTGCCCCCTGTCACTTTCAGCAAATCCGCTAGGTATTCCTCTTCCGTATAGTCATCTACAAGCGGGCCAAGCGGCCCCTTATGCATGCAGCGAAAGTTGCGGGTGTGACGAGAGTTTCCACCGCGATACTCTTTTGGCGCGGTCTCAAGTATCAGAACCTTAACACCGGATTCGGCAGCTGTCATAGCCGCGCAAAGCGCTGCGTTACCGCCACCGATCACTACAATATCATACTGCGTCATAGTCAAAATTCCTTCGTTACGCTTTGATAGATCAGCGCATTTAATTTGACCAATGAGACATTCTGATAGATTATTGCGTTATGAGCATTAATTACGATTTCGGAGACCTAGAGGCGTTTCTGGCTGTGATGGAAACGGCCTCGTTTCATTTAGCTGCGGATCGATTGAATCTTTCTCAATCTGCTGTGACACGCCGGATCGCGAAACTGGAACAGGCTTTGGATAGTGTGTTGTTTGAGCGGTCGACCCGCGCCGTAAAACCAACGTTGGCAGCAAAGCGGTTGAGGCCAAGGGCCGAGGCAATTCTTGAAGATGTCCGCGAGACCAATCGCGCTATGCGTGATGAAAGCGTGGCCTACGCGCATCAGCGCAATGCAATTGTAACAGTTGCTGCAATTCCGTCCGTCGTTGCTGGGCTGTTTTTGCCCGCCATGCGTATATTCAAAGAGCAAGGCTTTCAAAGTCGCATCCGGTTTCTTGACTTAGCCGCCAATGAGGTCGCTGAAGTCGTGGCGCAAGGCGAGGCGGATTTCGGGATATGCTCAATCCCTACGCTTGAGCCGGGCACTGATTTTGAAGCTTTGTTCGAAGACGATATCATGTTGGTGACCCACCCAGATCACCCGATGTCTGACCCGTCACGGGCCACCTGGACAGAACTTGCAACCCAACCTTTGATTTTACCTGCACGCGGAACAGGGAACCGTCTTTTGATCGACGATGTCATGGCGCGGGCCCGTCGGCCGTTGAACTGGGCCTATGAAGTTGGGCGCACCACAACAGCGCTTGAGCTTGTGGCGGATAAAGCCGGCATCGCTCTGTTACCCCGTTCAGTTGGGTTGTCCCATGCGAGTGCAAATCTGGTTTTCCAGAAAATGGAAAATCCGGCGATCACCAGACCAGTCGGGCTGCTGAGCCGAATTGGGCAATCAGACACCGAGGCCGTATCGGCGCTAAAATCAGCGCTACGTCAGGTCGTTCCACTGTGATTGGGCAAGTCAAAACATTCGTTCTTGCGGCGGTCGGCGTCGGTGTTTTCACACTTCTGGGCCTTCCATTGCCCTTCTTGTTTGGTCCGATGACTGCCTGCCTTTTGGCTGCTTTCGGAGGCATGAAGCTGAGAGGGTTTGGTCAGATTACGGTTGCAGCCCGAACAATACTTGGCATTGCAGTCGGCGCGTCCATTACGCCCGCACTTTTCTTGGCTTTGCCCGATATGGCGATCTCAATTCTGGCAATTCCGGTCTTCATATTTCTAATTGGCTTGGTCGGCGTTCCATTTTTCCGGAAGGTTTGGAAGCTTGATCCCGTCACAGCGTTTTATGCGGCTATGCCCGGCGGTCTTCAGGATATGGTTATTTTCGGCCAAGAAGCCGGGGGTGATCCACGCGCGCTTTCCTTGATCCACGCCACACGGGTTTTGATTATCGTGACTTTGGCGCCGTTGTTGCTGGTCAGTCTATATGGGGCCAGCCTTGATAATCCCATCGGTGCGCCCGCGTCCCAAGTTCCTGTTGTCGAACTGGTCCTAATGTTTGCTGCCGCTTTGATTGGATGGAAGGGCGGTGAACGCCTCGGGCTATTCGGTGCGTCAATCCTTGGACCAATGATCGTCGCAACAATCCTATCGCTTGCCGGATTGATCCACGCCCGCCCGCCCAAGGAAGCAATCCTGATAGCTCAATTTTTCATTGGCACAGGAATTGGCGCCCACTTCGTTGGGATAACATTTGTCGAGTTCAAGCGGACGGTCATGGCTGGCATAAGCTATGTCTTTGTCTTGGCGGTTTTGGCCGCTGGTTTTAGCTTTTTAATTGCAGGTCTCGGGGTCGCAGCGCCGTTGAACGTCTTTCTAGCCTACGCCCCGGGGGGGCAGGCTGAAATGACCGTCTTGGCAATCGTAGCAGGGGCCGATCTTGGGTTCATTATCTGCCACCACCTAGTGCGCATTGTACTGGTAATTGTTGGCGCCCCAATCGTGGCAAAATGGCTTAAGCGGTCCAAACCTCAGGATTGATCATATGGGTCGGCTCGCCTTGGGCATAGGCGTTGATCTGATCGAAAACATCGCCGAATTGCAGATCGAATTCGTCTTCGGTGACAAATCCTATATGCGGTGTCGCGATCAGGTTTGGATGGGCCAAAAGCGGGTCGTTTGGGTCGGTCAAAGGTTCCGTGTCAAAAACGTCTATCGCCGCTGTGCCTGGTTGGCCCTTGTTCAACGCGTGAAGCAGGGCACCTTGCTCAATCAAGCCAGCACGTGACGTATTCACAAAAACGCTGCCACGCTGCATTTGCCCCAAATCGTTTGCGGTTATGATCCCCAGTGTTTCGGGTTTCAAACGCAAATGGACCGAAACCACATCACTTTGAGCGAAAAACGCTTCTCGGCTTGGTGCAACATTTGCAGCGTCAGCAAGGGCGCGTTCGCGTCCGCGTTCTGACGACCACCAAACAACGTCCATCCCAAATGCCTCTGCGTAGCATGCGACTGCTTTGGCAATGCGACCGTATCCATAAAGCCCCAGACGGCGGCCATTTAGGGTTTTACCAACACTGGATTGCCAGCTCCCTGCTTTTGCTGATGCCATCTGGGCGGGCAACTGACGCATCGCTGCCATGATCAATGCCCACGTCAGTTCGGCAGCCGCATAATTCGTTGAGCTGCCCGGCACCTTAGAGCTTAATAGAACGCCATGGTTAGTGCATGCAGGGACATCAATATGCGGGTAAACACTGCGCTGACTGATGAGTTTTAAGTTAGGCAATCGCTCCAGCAATGCAGACTTGATCTTTGTGCGTTCACGAAAAAGCACCAAAGCCTCTGCCGCTTGCAATCGCTTTCCAAGCTGATCGACATCCTCAACATGATCGGTCCAGACTGTAACGTCGTGAGACTCCAGCTTTTGAAAACAAGGCAGACCCCGCAGCGTGTCAAACCAATCGTCGAGGATGTGAACTTTCATTCAGCGCTCGCCACCATGCGGCAAGACGGTCATGGCTTTGGTGATACGCGTATGAAGGTCTGACAAGCGCCTGAATTCAGATTCGCCCTCTTTAGCTTTGAGCAAGGCCGTGCTGATTTCATCGCGGGCGGTTTTCAGCTCTCTCATTGCTGAACGTATGTGATCCAATGCGGCTGTTTCGTTTGGCATTTCAAAACCCTTTAAGTGTGTCCGCCCCACGTTGATCGCGGGACATAAATATTGCCATCTGCAAGTTTGCGCGCAGTTCGAACCAAACCAGCTGCCTTCAGATGAAAGCCTTCATTCATTTCAAAGTCTACAAGCACTTCGATCGTCCCTGAGGGATGTTCCAAAACAACGTTCGCGGGCGACGTGCCGGGGCGCTCTAATAGCCCATCTGCAACTGATCCAGGGGTCAATGCGCAGGACGCGATGCATTGGGCACCTGTGACCGCCATAGAGGGATGAGTGTTCCACGGCATGAAGTACCGCGTTGCGATGGTTCCCCCGCTACGAGCAGGTGCGATTATCGCGAATTTAGGGGTCACAGACTCGGTGACATCACCCATGCCCATCAATTCGCCCGCCTGAAGGCGAATAGCCTCCATTCGAGCAAAAAATTCGCGATTGTCGTCTAGTTCTTGCGCGGTTTCCTGCCCTGTCAGACCAAAGTCCGAGGCTTTGGCCATCGCGACAGGCATAGCAACATCCATGCAGCTGACATCAATTCCGTCGATCGTGTCACGCAGATTTCCAGTTGGAAGAAAGGCCCCTGTTGCTTTGCCAACAACATCCAGAAAACTTAGATTGATTGGCGCCGCTGTGCCGGGCACGCCCGCGATTGCGGTGTCACCATCATAGATCAGTTCTCGGCTTGGTGTTTGGACATTCGCGCGGATTTTTGCGCCCGTGTTGACCGACCGAATTTTGATCTCAGTCGTGTCGTCAGAAGGCGAGAAAATCCCCATCTCAATGGCGGCAGGTCCAACACCAGACAGGATGTTGCCACAGGTTGGTTTATAGTCGACCAACTGTTTTTCAACTGAAACCTGTGCAAAGAAATAGTCAACGTCCGCCCAGTCGTCATCAGACTTTGAAAGCATGGCGACCTTGGTCGTGACAGCGTCTCCGCCACCTATTCCGTCGATATTCAACCGATGGCCAGAGCCCACAGCCGCTATCAATACCTGAGACAATGTCTCAAGATCCTCTGGCAAATCCTCGCGCCGAAAATACGGTCCGCGCGAAGTGCCCCCTCGCATGAAGAGGTAAGGTATAGCTGTTTGGGTCATCGTAGCGGCCATGGCAGATCAACCGCGTCTTGCAAAAGACCAGGGGGGAAATCTCGGTTAAGCATCGAAGCCATGAAGCACATGAAACTGATCCCGACGGCGGCCAATAGAGCGGCCTTGAACCAGCTGGTTTGTGCACGGAAGCGGAAGAACGAAAGCAGGAAGCCGACCAAAGCCAGAATGAAGCCAACGAAATAGGTTGCGATGATCAGCCCTGCAAACCAAGCCAATGTTCCCCAAAGTCCGTAAGGGGCTTCGGCATCTTCGCCAGACAATTCTTTGTCCGCAAAGATGGTGTCGCCCTCGGAACGTCGCATCATCTGAAACAGCAATATCGCGCAACAAAGCAGGGAAACGCCACCGATGACCAACGGAATGATTTTGTCAGTCATATTGTAGTCTGGGATCATATTGGCGTTGATCAAGGCGAAGATGAAATAGCCACTGATGAGCAGAAGGAAGATGAGAGGGGCGCGTTTGGAACCAGATTTCACGTCGCCCTCGGCCATGATGACTTTTGCTTGACGAATACCAAAAACAACTGAAACCAACGTGATGACAATCAGCACGATGACGATTGGACTGAAGATATACTCCATTCCTACATCAAACCCTTTGCGGAAGCGGAAGCTTGCGATCTGAAAGGCTTGGTTGGTGAACTTCTCAACTGGGTTCGACAGAACAAAGCCAATCAGGAATGCAGGCCGCGACCAGTCAAATCGACGAAGGAATACCCCGATCAATCCGATAACAAACAATGCCAGAAGATCTTCAAAGTTTTGACCTGACTGAAACGCTGCAAAGCTGATCAGCATGAAGAGAAACGGCGCAAGATAGGCAAATCTAATCGTTGTAAGTTTCGCGATGCCACCGGACGCCGCGATGCAAAGGACGGTTCCAACCACATTCGCCAAAGCCAGCAACCAAACGATCGAATACGTAATGTCGAGGTTGTTTTTCAACATGCTTGGACCAACTTCGATTTCACCGGAGCCGAGCAATGCAACAGCGCCGATAAAAATCGCCATCGATCCCGAGCCGGGAATGCCGAACAGAAGCGTAGGTACAAGTCCTCCACCCTCTTTCGCGTTGTTTGAGCTTTCAGGCCCAATCACGCCCCGCACTTCGCCTTTGCCGAAGTTTGATTTGTCCTTTGTCGTTTGAACTGTATGGCCGTAGGCAATCCAGTCCACGACCGAACCACCTAGTCCGGGGATAACACCGACAACTACGCCGATGATCGAGCAGCGAACTGAAAGCCAAATATTTGCAAACCAGTCTTTGACGCCATCCAGCCATCCTGCCCCAAGGTTTGCATCTTTGGCGATAGATTTGTCCTGACGCAGTAGGGACACGATCTCGGGAATTGCAAAGATTCCAAGACCGACGATGACCAGTTTCAGACCGTCTGTCAGATATGGAATATCATAGGTCGCCATGCGCAGGCTTCCACCCGCGTCAGCTTCGCCAATCGTTCCGATCATGATGCCAAGACCTGCAGCCGCAACACCCTTGAGCGGGATGCGCCCTGCCAAGACGGCAACCATTGAAAGGCCGAACACTGTAATCATCAGCATTTCCGGTAGGCCAAATGCGAGAACAATTGGGCGAGCGACAAGGATAAAGACCGTAAGGAAAGATGCCCCCACAAGACCGCCAAAAAGCGATGACGCAAATGCAGCAGATAAAGCCCGCGCCGCTTCGCCTTTCTTCGCCATTGGAAATCCGTCCAGCACCGTCGCCTGCGACGCCGAAGAACCGGGAATTCCCATAAGCACTGAGGCAAAAGTGTCAGATGTCGGAACCACCGCAACCATGCCGACCATCAAAGCGAGGCCAAGCACGGGGTCCATTCCGAACATAAAAGGAAGCAATAAAGACAGGCCAGCAATGCCGCCCAGTCCTGGGAATACACCCACGGCCAGTCCCATTACGACACCCAATACGAGGTATCCCAGAACGATGGGTTGGAGGATCATTCCCCAAGCGTCGCCAAGCGCGGGAAGTGCCGTTGTAAAGAAATCCATTGTCTCTTGCGCCCCTTAAAAAAGAAAAAAAGGGCGCGCGTTTTGTCCGCGCGCCCAGATTTTGTAGGCTTAGTTGAGTTCTACGCCGTAAGCTTCTTTCAGCCAGTCAATGACGAATGTCTTTGCGCTATCAGAAACTGAAGTCGCTGTCGCAAGTGCGTCCGCTGTGCCTGAACCGGTGAATACATCGTATTTACCAACACGCGCTGCAGAGATCTCTGCGAAGTCTGCGCGGCCAACAACTGCTTCAAATGCTGCCGAGTATGTATCAACAACGTCCTGCGGTGTGTCGCCTGGAAGGAAGGCAAGTTTTTGTACTGGGAAGCCAGCTACGAAGAACGCTTTCCAAGCATCCCATGCATCGCCTGAAGTTTCGCAACCATCAGTCGCTTCACAAACTTCTTTGAAGCTCGGCATGTCAGGGAATGTTGGGTCACGCACAATGTTGCCGTCTGCATCTAGCGCGCCCCAGCTCATCATTGGAACCGCTTTGCCTTCAGCAACTAGATCAAGCGATCCACCAAGGTAGCCGGATGTTGTCTGATAATCGATGTTGGCTTCGCCACGCTCGAACATGAGGCGGCCATCGCCACGGCCTTTGATGCCGAATACTGGCTCAACATTCATGCCGAGCATTTCCCATGCCAACAGAGGAACGAGGTCAAGACGGGTTGCGCCCTGTGAACCGTAGATGAAATCGATGTCTTGAAGCGCGTTAGCCGAGCCATCAAAGTTAGCGCCATCTTCCGGGTTTAGATACGCAACACCGCCTGTTCCTGAAGCCATGACTGGGATCCAGTCCTTGTATTCATAACGAACGCGTGGATCATTCAGCAAATATGGGAACTGAGTTGAGCCCGAAGAACCAAACATTGTTGTTCCGTCTTCGTGCTTTTGTTCTTGGAACCAGTTCGCGCCTTTTGTCGAACCTGCGCCAGGCATGAACTTCACGACAACAGTGGGGTTGCCAGGCATTGCTTCAGAAAGCAGCGGGCCGAAGAAGTTGGCCCATTTGGCTGAGCCACCTGTTTCTGAGAATGGGATAATCCATTCGATTGTTTTGCCGCTAAAGTCGACTTCTGCAGAAGCTGGCGTTGAAATACCGGCGGCAACAATTGCTGCAACGGCGGCGGTTGTGAATTTTGAAATGGTCATCTGTTTCTCCCTTGCGACCAGACAAGCACGGCACGCCTGAATGTGGCCACCGACAAATAGAAATGGGGACGATTCCCCTCTGGACTTGAGCAAGATGCTGGACCAACCTTGCGTGAAGCTTGCAGGAGTCAAAATGCGCATCGCAATTATTGAAGATAATGAGGCATTGGCCAAAGCCATTGCGTATCGGCTTCGTGATCGTGGTCACGCGGCCGATGTTCTTCATGACGGCGATGAGGCCGACCAATTCTTGTCCCAAGACGGAGCCGACCTTGTTGTTCTGGATATCAACCTGCCCGGCCGCTCTGGTCTTGAGGTTCTGGACGCAATGCGCCAACGCAAAGACGGCACACCGGTCATTTTACTTTCGGCCCGTAGCGAATTGGACGACCGCGTCACGGGACTAGACCTTGGCGCCGATGATTACATGGTGAAGCCGTTTGAGATGGACGAACTTGAAGCCCGTATCCGCGCACTTTCTCGGCGGAAAAACTTGGATTACGGTGCCAAAGAAACATTTGGTAAGCTCGACTTTGATCGGGCAAATCGCAAGGTAAGCGTCGAGAACGTTGAACTCGACATGCCTAGACGGGAACTCTCTGTTTTAGAGTGCTTGTTAGAACGTCGCGGTCGTTTGGTTTCAAAATCTCAATTAATCGAACACGTGTACGGCATAGGGGCAGACGTCGATGACACCGCGATCGAGCCGCACATATCTCGGTTACGAAAGCGTCTGGTCTTGCACGGGGTTTCGATAAAGACCGCGCGCGGATTGGGCTACATGCTTGTGGTCGCTACGTGATGAAAACCGCGTCACTGCGCCTTCGATTGTTCGGGCTTATTTTGATGCCATTGATCGCGATGGCGATCGTATTGGGGTACTGGCGATTCCTAGTCGCTCAGCAAACTGCTGAAGAACTATTTGACCGTAGCTTGCTTTCAGCTGCCTTAGCGATTTCGCGCGATGTTGTGATGTCCGGCGGTGATGCCATCCTGCCTTCGACCCGCGATTTGATACGTGACGCTTCAGGCGGAGAAGTTTTCTACCACGCGACCGGACCAGACGGAATTTATGTAACAGGCTATGCCTATCCCCCTGTGAAACCTAGGTTTGATCAAAACACACAAAGCAACCGGTTGTTGTTTGAAGCCATCTACCGAGGAGAACCAGTCCGCGTGCTCCGTGTTACAGAACGCGTCACGGTCGACACAACGATCGGAAACGCAACGGTGACCGTCTGGCAGAGATTGGCAGACCGGCAAGCCTTTGCGAGTTTACTGGCGACCCGTGCCGCAGCTCTAATCCTTGGCTTGCTGGCAACTTTGGCCCTTGTTGTCTGGTTTGGCGTCAAGTTCGGTCTACGCCCATTGGACGATCTGCAAGAAGCGATATCCATGCGATCTCCAGACGATTTGAGCAAAATCAAACGCGCCGTACCTCTGGAAACTCAGGGAATTGTTACAACCCTCAATCGGCTCTTTGGCCAAGTTGAGAAAAGCATCGACGCACATCAGGCCTTCATTTCTGACGCGGCGCACCAACTTCGCAATCCAGCCGCTGCGGTTCAATCAATGGCCGAAGCTGTTCGTGATGCAAAGGACAGCGGCGACCGTGACGAAAGAATTTCAGAACTGGTCACTGCAGCAAGAAATTCATCCCGTGTGGCAGAACAATTGCTATCACTTGACCGACTAATGCAGCCCGGGCATCCGCATCTTTCTAAACAGGCTGATCTACGCCGCGTAGTCGAAGAAACCTGCACTGCAATGGGCGCACAAGTGCTTTCGTCGGGCTTTGAATTTGAGGTCGATCTACCTGACCAATCTGTCCTGATCCTTGGCGATGAATTGTTTATTGCAGAAGCGATTAAGAACCTGATCGACAATGCCCAGAGGCACGGGGGCAACAGTTTAAGCTCAATTTCACTAAGTTTGTCAGCAGACACACACCAAGCTTGGATTACCGTAGAAGACGACGGCAAAGGCCTGACACCTGAACAATCCGAACAAGCCTTCGGGCGCTTTTCACAACTCGAACCCGCAGATGGTAGTGGACTGGGCTTAGCCATCGTTGCATCGGTGGCCGAGCGTCATGGCGGCAAGCTTGCAATCAATCGTGCGCCCAAAGGGGCAAGCATATCGCTCGGGATCCCGCTTGCAGATTAAGTAGATCGGACCTGTAGCGGTTTGATGGCGCTCCCTTGATAGCATTTATTGCACCAAAGGAGACTGTCTAAGGGGCAGACAAGGACGGTCGAAATCAGTGATGAAGCTACACATCAGAATGGAGTGCGGTTTAGATCACGCTCCTGCTATTCGAATTGGTCACAACCGTGCGCATGCGGCAAACGTCCGGTATGACGGGCCGCACCGCAGCAACTCAGACCAACCTTGAATGTCCCCAAAGGGCCGGAAGCAGACTCGTGAACCCGTCCGATTTTGGGAGCAAGCCACAACTATCACTCTAAGCCAACACATAAATCGGGACCGCTTTCAGGACCACTCTTGATCAAGCAATATGACCTAAGTATTTATAATTGCATGGATAAATTGTGTTGAAGATTGCCTCTTCTGGGCACCAAAATTCCCCTGCTATCTCCAAGAAATCGTTATAAAATAAGTGGTTATCCTTTCAGTAGGACCACTTTTGGGACCGCTTTTGGGACCGCTTTGTCATTTTCGGGCAGAAAATAGTCACAAACCTACGGTCCTCCTGACTTGTCCTTGGGCATGAATCAGAAGAGAGTCCCAGTATGGTCGATGAAAGGGCTCTTCGTTGTCTTTCTCATCATCCACTCCTCAGTGGCTACGATGAGCAACAAACCCTCTCTTAGCAAATGAACCTATTTGGACCCATAGGCGCTGACGTCAGACACTGCAGGTTCGACCAGGTGAGCATGACTTCGGTGCAGGCAATCTTAATGGATCAAGGCGTTCGTATTGCGTAGGCACACCATTTCACACTTGCACATCCTTTTAGCCGCAGAAACGTCACCCTTCTTCGATCACGCGGCGCGCGACGCGAAAACACTCCAGCGCCTGTGGCACGCCGCAATAAATCCCAATCACATGGATGATGGCGCGAATTTCATCGGTGCTAACCCCATTGGTGATCGCACCACGGCAATGAATTTCCCATTCGGTCATCTTGCCCAAAGCTCCGATCATCGACAAGTTCATCATGGACCGTGTCTTTGCGTCAATCACATCGTCACCCCAGCCAAAGCCCCAGCACCATGCGGTCATCGCTTCTTGAAAGGGACGCGTGAACTCATCTGCCGCTGCGAGGTTCTTTTCGACATATTCAGCACCCAGCGTGGCTTTGCGTTGCTCAAGCCCTTTCAGGAACAGGTCTTCATCAAATGCACTCATTTCTTCGCCTCTCTGTTACGTTTCCAATTTCGGTCCTCTGCCCGTCTCAACGGTCACACAGCTTTCGCAGGGTTCGGGCAACAAGGCCCATGTAGGCATCGTCATATCCGGCTTCATTTTCCAAGACACTAAGAAAGGCGCAGCATGTCCCCGAGAGCGTGTCGACCATCAAAAACTGCCCGCCGTACCCAGCATGTCCGACGAACCGCCCGTCTGTCATCAGATGGTTTGAATACCGAAGCCAGCCCTTTGGAGGGGTGAGTTTGGGGGCCTCGCGCGACAAGCTATGGGCGATGAAAGCCGTATTCGCAAAGGGTGTGTCCGAAATGTCGCTGCCTGCCCGCGCAAACAACAATCCAAATCGCGCAAGGTCACGCGCACTCAGACAACCTCCGCCGGAAAAGGCGGGAAAGCCGTCAGAGCTGCGGCTGATGTGAAACGCTCCCTCATATCCAGCGGCATCTACGATGTCTTCGATGAGCTGCGCCAATGGTTTTGGCGAAACAGCCGCCACGATGCGGGTCAAGACGTCTGTATTGGCAGATTTATAATCAGCATAGTCGCGCAGATCCGTTGGTTTCAAACCAGTGATCGCATTCGTGAAATCCATCAAAGTGGTCTCCGCCAGACCGTCAGCGGGCAGACGCCAGCCCAAAGCAATCTCCTCGGTGTAACAGTCTGAATGCGGATCGCTGTAGTCTTCGGAAAAATCGTTACTGACGGCCATATCCAAAAGCGATTGCACTGTGGCTTTTGCGTATCCCGTTCCAATGTCTGGCAGATAGTCGGCAACCTTGGCTTCACACGAAATCAAGCTTTGTTCCAGAAGTTGCCCGACAATCAGATGGATGTGCAGCTTGGATATAGATTGAATCGAATGCGGTGATGTCGTTGTGAAATCATCCGCCGCAGCTTCCATCACGATCCGGTTGCCTTGAATACAGCAGATTGCCGAGAACGCCGGATGATCTAGCAGGTCTTGCAAGCCCGCTGGTTGATCGCGCAGCCCTTCCTTTGACGGTTCCAACATCAGAACACTTCGCGACCGCACCATCAGGGTGCGGCGAAACAGGTGGTGCGCATTGTGAAACCCATGACGGCGATGCGCGGGCTGGTTCCAGCGTTGTTTATTATCCGCGCCGACAGTCAGGTCGGGGTTCGGAATGATCCTCGTACCGCTCATGTCGCAACTGCGCAGTGCACCAAGGCATCTACCGCGCAAACGTGGTCGGAATAGACAAACAGCGGGTTGATCTCGATCTCTGCGATCGTGGCCCAGTCTTGCAAATAAGCCCAACAAAGAGTGTGGATTTCGGCTGCAATTTTGGACAATTCTGCTTTGGGGCGACCCCGAAATCCCCCAAGCAACCGCGCAACACGCAGGCTTTGCAAAGCCTTCTCAATGTCATCAGCGGTTGAGGGCAAAAGCAGGGTAACCGCGTCGCCCACCAACTCAACCAGAGCGCCACCGCTGCCCAACACCAATGCCGCGCCAAACTGTGGATCACTGCGCAAGGTGACGATAAGCTCGGCCAAGGGGAGCGGCGACATGGTCTCGATCAGAAACCTGTCTAAGACAGCTGCGGGCTTGTGAGCCGTGACATCAGCGCGCATCTGCACCGCTGCTTTGGAAACTTCAGCGTCATCATTCAAATTCAACGCTACTGCTCCTGCTTCGGTCTTATGGGCCAGAAGCGGGCTCATCATCTTGAGCGCTACCGGAAAGCCGATTTCACGCGCGATATCGCCAAGTTGTTCTGCAGTGGCGACCCTGCCCTGCGGCACAGCCACGCCTTGTTTGGCCAGCCAGTCTTTACCTTTGTCTTCCGTTAACATTTCCAGAGCACCGACCTGCCCCGCAGGCAACAACGGCGCGGGCATCCGCAAGGAAATGCGCGCACGGGTCTGCGCCCAAGTGGCAGCCTGGCTAATGGCGTTCAAAGTCTCATGGATGCCTTGCATCGGGGCCAGCCCCTCAGCGATCAGGAACTGACGGGTTTCAAGGTCCATGTTCTCAGGCAAAGTCGCACAAATTGCAGCAGGCAGACTCTGTTCTTTGGCCGCTCGCCCAAAGGCTTCTGCGTCCTGTTGATAATACCCTTTGGAGGCATCCAACCCCGCTGCGGGATAATCCTGAACAAGGACAGCCGCATCCGCATCCACTGCCGCCATGGCTTTTGCAAACACGGGATAGGTCAGATCACCCTGCCCCCAGATTGGCGTGGTATAATCCAGCGGGTTAGACATTGTCGCGATTTTGGGCAACAGAGCTTTGAGCGCCGACTCGTCCGCAGGATCAACAGGTGGAAACACCAGCCCGATCTTTTCGGCATAATCCGCCAGCATCGTGGCCCCCCCGCCCGAGCAGGTGAACCCCGCCACACGCGCGCCTTTGGGTGCGCCGACCACACAGAGGTATTTAAGCGTTTCAATAAACTGCGAGGGGTTCGTCACGCTGATCACGCCAGTACGCGCGAATAGCGCCTCATAAAGCTCGGTCGCGCCAGACAGTGATCCGGTATGGCTGACGGTCAATGCAGACCCGACCTCGGAACTGCCGGTCTTGAGCGCGACAACTGGAATGCCCTTAGACAGCGCCTTCAGTGCGGCGCGTTCAAAGCGGGAGATGTCTTTCAACCCTTCGATGTGCAGGCCAATGGCCCGCACAGCAGGGTCATCGGTGAATATTTCTAGAAAATCTTCCTGCCCCAGGACTGCCTGATTGCCCGCCGACACCATATAGGCCAGCGGCAAAGAGCGTTGGCTCATTGTGATATCCGATGAAAACATGCCCGATTGCGTGATGATCGCAGCACCATATCCGGGCGACCAGCCACCGTGTTCAAACGACCACAGGGCGGCATTGTCGATGTAGTTGATCACCCCGTAGCAATTGGGACCAATCAGCGCCATGTCACCTGTGACGTCGATCAATGCTTGTTCAGCGGCCACATCGCCAGTTTCCTTGAAGCCGGCCGAGAAACACACAACGCCGCCCGCGCCCATCTGCGCAAGGGTCTGCAACGCAGCAACCACCCCCCCCGCCGGAATAGCGAGATAGACTGCATCGGGTGCTTCAGAAAGATCGTTGATCGAAGCGACGCAGGGCAGTCCTGCAAGTTCTGACCGCTTGGGGTTCACAGCCCACATCTGTCCTTGAAAGCCCCGCCTCCGCGCTTCTTTGATCGCGATCGTTGCATCGCGGCCGCCGATGAATGCGATATGGCGCGGCCTTAGCAGGCGCTGGAAATTTGCGCGGCGTTCAGGTGTCATACACCAAGCGGCCGCAAGATGGAGCGTGTGATAATGTGGCGTTGAATTTCGCTTGTGCCGTCCCAGATGCGTTCCAAACGGCTATCACGCCAGAAGCGTTGAATAGGCATTTCTTCCATCAACCCCATGCCGCCGAAGATCTGCACCGCATCATCGGCGATCTTGCCCAACATTTCTGCGCAGAATACCTTGACCATCGCCGCATCAGCATCGCTCATTACGCCCTTTTCAGCGCGAGCCACGGCGTCATTTACCAACAGGTCTGCTGCGCGCAGATTGATCGCTCCATCTGCCAGACGAAAGCCCGTCGCCTGAAACGTCCCGATGGGTTTGCCGAATTGCTTGCGCGTTGCGGCCCAATCGGTCGCCATATTCAAGATACGCTCTGCCTTGCCGCAGCAGGTGGCACCGACCCAGATACGCCCCATGCCAAGCCATTTACCCGACAATTCCAACCCGCGCCCCTCTTCGCCCAAGATTTGCTCAGGGCCAAGACGCACATTATCGAAATGCAACTCGAACGTCTTGTACCCACGATAGCTAACGCAGCGCGTGCCTTCGCGACAATCAAACCCCGCCATGCCCACATCAACCAAAAACGCCGTCACCCTTTTGCGTGGCCCACGAGGTGTTTCATCAACGCCAGTCGCCGCAAAGACAATGGCGAAGTCGGGCATGCAGGGACCAGAGATGAAATGTTTTGAACCGTTCAGAATCCAGTCTTCCCCATCTTGCCGCGCATTGGTTTTCATGCCCATGACGTCTGATCCCGCATCCGGTTCGGTCAGGGCAAACAACTCGCGTTTTTCACCACGCACGGCAGGCAGGAGGTACCGCTCGCGTTGCTCTGCGTCGCAGGCCATCAGCAGCTCCGTGGGCCGCGCCGCCCAGCTTTGCAACGCATGGCTGGTCTTGCCATATTCGCGTTCAATCAACGCCATTTGCGCAATGCCCAAGCCGCCACCACCAACCTCTTCGGGTAAGTTGCAGGCGTAAAGGCCCAGTTCTTTGGACTTGGCTTCAATTCGGCGTCCGATCTCTTCTGGCACATGGCCCAATCGATCCACTTCTTCCTCATGGGGAAACATTTCGGTTTCGACAAAGCGGCGGACCGTGTTGATCAACAGGTCGCTTTCAACGGATGTTTCAATGTTCATAAAAACCTCACTTAGGTTGCATTATTGCTGGCGTTTCGGCGCGACTGGATCGCAAAGATCACAAAGGCAATGAAGGTGATGGCGATCAGTACCACTGCCGCGGCGGCCACAGTTGGGTCGGTGTTTTCGCGGATGCCGTTCCACATGCGGCGCGGCAGGGTATAGACGCTGAATTTCGAGATGAACAGCGTCACAACAATCTCGTCCCAGCTTAGGATGAAGGCGAACAGCGCGCCCGCAAAGACGCCCGGTTTGATTGACGGCAGGATCACCATGCGCATGGTGGTCCAGTTGGACGCGCCAAGGTTTTTGCTTGCCTGTTCCAGCTTGGGATCAAAGGTGGCAAGGGAGGCGCTGACGGTGATCAACACCATTGGGGCGGCGAGAATTGTGTGTGCAAGGATGAGTCCCACATAACTGTCCAGCAGACCAAGCGGTATCCAGAGGCGATAGAACGCCATCGCGGAAATGATCTGCGGGATGATGAGCGGCAAGAGCAGGAAAGCGCGGACAAGCTCGCTGTATTTCGACGAGACGCGCCAAAGACCAATGGCGCAGAGCGTACCAAGAGTTGTGGCAAGCACGGAGGTCGAAATAGCGATCACACCACTTTGGAAAAAGCTCGACAGCCATTCCTCGCTGGTGAACAGCTTTTGAAAATGACGCAAAGACAACTCGCCCGAAGGCATCGACAGGAACCGCTTAGGCGTCAGCGAAACTGGGATGGCGATCAACGCAGGCGTCACCAAGAACAGCAGTAAGACCCATGCGCCAACGCGGTTAAAAAGTGAGAACAACCCAACCTTCATCGCGCTGCCCCCCCGAAGACGGTGCTGAGTTTCATAAACCGTGACATGATCCAGAGCATTGCCAATACGCCAAAGAGCATCAACGCGGCCAGCATTGCCGCCGTGCCCCATTTTAGCGTGACCAGCAGTTGGACCGAGATATATTCGGCCACCATCAGCACCTTGCCGCCGCCCAGCACTGCTGGCGTGACGTAAAACCCAAGGCTGAGGATGAAAACCAGCAAGGTCGACGCCACCAGCCCGGGTGTCGTCAGCGGCAGATATATCCGCCAGAACGTCTGTGCTCCCGTGGCACCCAGATTACTGGACGCATCCATCACGCGCTTGTCCAACGCCTGCATCGAGACCAGAAGCGGCAACACTGCGTAGGGGATCATATAGTGGATCATCCCGATCAGAACGCCAAATTCATTGCGCATAAACGCAATCGGTTCGGCAATCAGCCCGATGTCCTCAAGTGTTACATTCACCAGCCCTTTGCGTCCCAGAAGCATCAACCATGAAAAGGTCCGCACAAGGATGGAAATCCAAAAGGACACAAGCAGCAACGTCAACATATAATTCTTCTGGCGCTGGTGGCAGTGCACCATAGCGTAGGCAATCGAATAGCCCAGCGTGACGCTGAACATCGTCGTGATGATGCAGATTCGGACAGTAGTCCAGAGGATGCGAAGCAGTGCGTCGCTTTCACCCAGTTTGGCATAGTTGCCAAACCCCGGTTCAGGGTCTGTGACACTGAGCCAAAGGATGTTCAGGATCGGACCCAAATAGAGGGCCACCACCAGCACCAACAGGGGCGCGATGATCAACCAGCCGGGATGTATGTGTTTGCGCAGTGCGTGCATCAAGGGTCCGTTTCGAAAAAGGCCGCCCAACGGTCTTAGGTTGGGCGGCAGGTCAGGAAATTAGCTAATTGCCTCAAGGAATGCGTTCACCGCATCACCGCCATTTTCGCCCCACCACTCGGGATCGTTATAGACGATCTTGTCGATGTTCTTGGCAGACGTGATCGCATAATCCTGCTGATCCTCGGGGATTTCGCCAAAGGCCGCTGGGTTGGACGGTGTCATGCCAAGGCAGTCAAGCAGCGCCAATTGCGCAGGTACTTCTTGCGCGGTTGCGATAAACTGCATCACGGCGGCACCGGCTGGATTTCCCTTGGGCACAATATAGGCACCGGGCATCGCCATAGCCTGATTGTTGACCAGTTTGAAGCGCCCATCGGTATCATTTTCGATGTTGCGGCCGCGGTTTTGCCAGATCATGCCCATGGTGACTTCGCCATTGACGCACATCGAATGTGCTTCAGATCCTGAGCCCCAATAGAGGCTGTCTTCTTTGATGGATTTGATCTTGGCAAGTGCACGATCCATATCGAGCGGGTAGAGCGCATCGCCCGCTACACCGTCCGCCATCAACGCCGCCTCAAGTGATCCGTTGGCCCACTTATACAGTGAACGCATTCCGGGAAACTTGGCCGTGTCAAAGAAATCAGCCCAGTTTTGAGGGGGGTTATCACCGTAAGCCTCGGTATCGTAGACAAACGCGTAGCCATACAGGATAACTGAAACGCCATATTCAAGCGCATAGCCAGGCAAGGTTTTGTCCTTGGAGACGACGGAATAATCAATCGGCTCAAGGTGACCAGTCGGCCCTAAAGATACCGCATTGAACAGGTCCGCATCCGCCACGTCAGCAGTGACATTGCCGCTGTCGACCATCTCTTTGATCTTGCCTTCCAGCGGGCCAGAGGTGTCGAACTTCAGCCCCTTGCCGGTGGACGCAGTGAACGCGTCACCAATGGCCGACCCGTGGCATTCCTCAGACTGGCCACCCCAGTTCCACATAACCACGTGGTCTGCTGCTGCTTCGGCATCACCCGCCATCACAGCACTGAGTGCTACGCCTGAAGCCCCGCAAAGGGCGAGGAATGTACGGCGATCCATGCGCCCTTCTTTGTAAGCATGCGCACCGTCGGTAAGCATTTCTTTCATGAACTGTTTGTCTTGCATTTTTAGTCCTCCTATTGGTATGCCGGCTTTTGTCCGGCTGGTTTGGTGAGGTGCCTTTGCGGCACTCTATTGTGAAATTTAGGTGTCGTGTAATTCGACAGCAGCGGCCTCCTGCCAGAGCAGATCAACTTTGGCGCCCTCAGTCAGCGCCTCTTGATTGCGCCAAACGTCGATATCGACCTCGATCTCGTCCCCCTGCACGCTGTCGACGATGATCCGCTGCATTGAGCCAAAATAGGTGATGGAGCGGATGGTGCCGCTGACGCGGGCATCGCTCCCACCTTGTCCCAAACGCAGGTCGATCTTTTCGGGCCGCAGGGCGTATGTCTTGTCGCCTTGCGTGATGAAATTTGATTTACCCAGAAAGCTGGCCGCAAACTTGGTTGCGGGACGCTCGTATAATTCAACAGGCGTACCCACCTGTTCGATCGCCCCGTCGCGCATGATCACGATGCGGTCCGACATCGACAGCGCTTCTTCTTGATCATGGGTAACATAGATGAATGTCGTGCCGACACGTCGGTGGATGTCTTTGAGTTGCTCCTGCACCTCGACCCGCAGTTTTTTGTCTAACGCCCCCAGCGGTTCATCCAGCAACAATACGGGCGGTGCAAAACACAAGGCACGCGCCAAGGCGACCCGTTGCTGCTGCCCCCCCGACAATTGGGTAGGCTTACGATCTGCGAACTCCTGCAATTGCACCAGGTCCAACATCTCATCCACACGGGCCTTAATCTCGGACGCGGACCGTTTCCGCACGCTCAGCGCATAGCCGATATTGTCACGCACCGACATGTGCGGGAACAATGCATAGCCCTGAAATACCATACCGAAATTGCGCTTTTCTGCGGGCACATCAGCGATTGAGGCACCGTCCAGCGCGATGTCGCCTTGGGTAATATCCAAGAACCCCGCGATCATCATCAGCAACGTCGTCTTGCCCGACCCCGAAGGGCCGAGCAGCGTCAGAAATTCACCCCTTTCAATATCGAGAGTGACACCGTCCACGGCCCGAAACGTCCCGAACATTTTCGATACGTCGCGGATTTGCAGACTGCCGGTATTGGCAAGATCAGCCATCTGCGCCCCGCAAACCCAGTTTGTTGCGTGCTTCTTGCGGTGTGATGATCCGCGCCCCCATCCGTTCAATAATCTCGCGCGCGCGGGTAACAAGCTGTCCATTGGTCGCCAGCACGCCCCGATCCAGATAGATGTTATCTTCAAGGCCAACCCGCACATTGCCGCCCAAGGCGACAGCGGCCGACATCATCGGCATCTGGCCTCGGCTGATCCCGAAACTGGCCCAGCTTGCACCGGACGGCAGCTGCGCTTTCATCGCCGCCATTGTCTCAACCGTCTGGTCTGCACCCCATGGGATGCCAAGGCACAGCTGGAACATGGGTGGCGCGTTGATCAGCCCTTCTTCCACCATTGCCTTGGCAAAGCGGATATGGCCCAAATCGAAGACCTCTAGCTCGGGTTTAACACCCCATTCCTGCACCATTGCCGCCATTTTACGCAGACTGGGCGGCGTCGAGATATAGATCATATCGGTGTCGGAAAAATTTAGCGTGCCGCAGTCAAGCGAACAAATCTCGGGCATACATTCTTTGACATGCGCCAGCCGTTCTTCGGGGCCGATCATGTCGGTTCCGGGTCCGGGCATTGCAGGGTTATCGGCGTCAGAAATCCAATCACCGCCCATGCCAGCAGTGATGTTAATCACAATATCAGTGTAGCTGTCACGTATCCGGTCAACGATTTCTTTGAACAACTTGGGGTCACGTGATCCCTGCCCTGTTTCAGGATCACGCGCATGGATATGCGCGATGGAGGCACCCGCTTTTGCCGCTTCAATCGCGGCATCCGCGACCTCTTTGGGCGTGACAGGCACGTGTGGGCTTTTGCCGGTGGTATCTCCTGCTCCAGTAACCGCGCAGGTCAAGACGACGTCGTAATTCATGTAGGCAGGCTCCCCTTTTCTCCAGCTTGGTGCGGAGAGGGGTTGGAATTTTGTCGATTATCCGCCATATCTTTGGTTATAGTGGCGAAAAATCGCACCCCGATCAGAAGGCTGAAGACCGTGGAAATCGATATCTCGCCCAAAATGGCACCTGCGCAAATACACGCGGTCTTTATCGTTGTGCCAAGGTTCAACATCACCACGTTGATCACGATGATCGAGGCGATGCGAATCGCGAATTATCTCGCACCTGTGCCGATCTTCTCATGGGAAATCGCATCCTTTGACGGCATTAAGATCACTGCCAGCAACGGGATGACAACAACCGTTGAAACAGCGGACGACACGTTGCAACCCGCCAAATTTGCATTTATTCTGGGCAGTTGGGGGACGGAACACTATGCAAACAAACACCTCATTACTTGGCTACGGAAACGTGCCCGTGCTGGCACCCGCATCTGCGGGGTCGAGTTGGGTTGCTACATCGTCGCCCGCGCAGGTTTGCTGGACGGCAAGCCTGCGACGATCCACTGGTCATGGCTGAACGGGTTCCGCGAGACGTTCGACCGTATCGACGTGCGCGACGGGTTGTTTACGCTTGATAGCAAAGTGATGACCTGCGCAGGAGGATTGGCGGGCGTGGATCTGATGTTGCGCTTGATTGAAGAACTTCAGGGCAGCAGTTTTTCCGGCGAGATTGCCGACCAGATGTTACACCACCCGATCCGCAACGCCGTAACGCCGCAACGCAGTACAATGGGGCGCAGCACAGAAACGATGTTGCCGCTGGTGCGCGAAGCGATGACATTGATCGAGAACAACATCGAGGAACCGCTGACCGTGCCTGAAATCGCCGGCATGCTTGATGTGTCGCAGCGCCAGTTGGAGCGGCAGTTCAAAAAACATGTGGGGTGTACTGTTGTGCAATTCGGGTTGCTCAGGAGGCTGCAAAATGCGCGGCTTTTGCTGATCTCAACCCAGCTGAGCATCCGTCAGGTCGCAACGGCTTCGGGTTTTAACACCCTGTCACATTTTGCCTATTCTTTCGGTAGATTCTTTGACCGCCGCCCGTCCGACTACCGTGAGGCTTGGCCAGAAAACGAACCGGCACCAAACTGGCCCGGCTCGCTTTCGGATTTTCTCAATACGCTCAATGGCAAGCCAGACAAAACTCAGGTGGACCGCGCCTGACGTAGGGCATTCAGCACGCCGACTATTTCGCGGTCGCGCTGTGCGGCCATGTCTTCAAAGTGGCGATCTCCTGCAACTGCGTTGCAGCCATCCACCATCCGGTCGCGCAGTTCTTTGGTCAGCTCGGGCGCTTCCAAACGGGTCCAAGGCAGTTTCAGCGCAGGCCCAAACTGATCCAGA
This sequence comes from Paracoccaceae bacterium, assembly GCA_029244725.1. Classification (GTDB taxonomy): domain Bacteria; phylum Pseudomonadota; class Alphaproteobacteria; order Rhodobacterales; family Rhodobacteraceae; genus JASMHC01. The sequence continues at coordinate 17,871 of JAQWQJ010000075.1, read as the reverse complement.
TTGGTCGCCATGCCGCCCGCTCCGCAGGCCACATGAAATGCCATACACTGCCCTTGGGACACCATTCGTGGTGCTGGCCCGTTCATCAGCGCGATATCGATGTCTTCAGGCGTCGCCTCGCCATTGGCGACCATATGCAAGGCCTCGCGCCACAGGGCTTCTTGCAGGCGCGTCGCGACAAATCCGGGGATTTCTTTCTTCATCATCAACGGCGCTTTGCCTGCAATCTTGTAAAAGTCCCCAGCCCAAGCCACCGCTTCGGGTGCCGTCTTTTTACCACCGACAATCTCGACCAAGGGCAACAAATATGGCGGGTTAAACGGATGGGCAATGACAGTGCGTTCGGGCGTCGGGCATTCAGCCTGAATGTCGCTCATCATCAGACCAGAGGTGGAAGAGCCAATCACAACGGAAGGCGGCAGGATCGTCCCCATCTTTGCGTAAAGCGCTTGTTTAACATCTAACCGCTCTGGCCCGCTTTCTTGCACAAACTCGGCACCGTCCAGCGCCTCATTCAGATCTGTTACAATGCGCAACCGGTCCCGCGAAGCACCGTCCGCCAACCCCAGATCAGTCAAGCTGATCCAGGCCGTGTTAAGGATCGACATAAAGGCATCCGTCTCAGCAACATCATGCAGATAGGCAGTAACGTCATACCCACGTGCGAGAAAATGCGCGGTCCAACCAGCCCCAATGGGCCCCGCGCCAATGCTGGTCACACGCGTCACGGAGTGAGGATCAGGATACATCATTCACCTTTGAAATTGGGTTCACGTTTCTCGACGAAAGCGGCAACGCCTTCTTTGGCATCTTCGGATTTAAGCATCTTGCGGTAAGTCGGCATGGGATCGGTGCGCATTTTGTGAAACGCCTTTTCCAGTGGAATACATTCAATCTCGCGCTGCACTTCCTTGACGGTTTGCATCGCCAGCGGTGCGGACCACGCGATTGACGCCGCCCATTCGCGCGCGGCATCCATCAATTGTTCTTTGGGAACAACCTTATTGACCAGCCCGTAATGCGCAGCCTCGGTGGCAGACATCCGGCGGCCCAGCAGAAACATCTCCATCGCGATGTTATGGGGAATGCGGCGTGGAAGGCGTTGCAATGCGCCCGCGTCAGGCACAATTCCCAAGGGCATTTCGGGCAGTCCGAATTCCACGTGATCCGCTGCGATCAGCAGATCACAACCCATCGCCATCTCGAACCCGCCGCCAATCGCAAGCCCGTTGATCGCGGCAATCACTGGTTTGTTCAGCGCCCAGTTTTCGGTGAGGCCAGTGAAGCCGCCAAAGCCGTATTCATCGGCCTCCCACCAATTATCAAGGCTCATCTCGCCATCGTTAAGCGCCTTGAGGTCCCAGCCTGCCGAAAAGATCTTGTCCCCGCCGCCCGTTAGAATGGCGCACCGCAGGTCTTTGTCTTCATGCAGTTCCTGAAACGCAGCAGCCAAGGCCTGAGAGGTCGGGACATCGATAGCATTCACCTTGCCCCGCGCCAATGTCACCTCAAGCACATGTCCGTCGCGATGGGTCGTTACACCTGTCGACATCAGAGTGTCTCCTTAAATTCTGGCATGACTTCTTTCACGAACATGCGCAGAGATCGTTGCTGCGCTTCGTGGCTGAGACCCATAGATGCGTAGTAGATGAACTCGTTCACCCCCAAGGCTTGATATTTCTTCAACTTTTGAATGACCGTATCGGGCGAGCCGAACATCAGGTTCTCTTCCAACATCGCAGGGTCATATTGCTCGCGGCCTTCCAATGCGTCCAGTGGGATGGATTTTGGGAAACCGTTGACCACATCCCCTGAATTGCGGAACAAGTTTTCGAACTGGCTCAGCAACCTGCGGATGGCATTCAGCGCCTCTTGCCGGTCTGCGTCATTGTCGTACAGGCAGGCATGGCGCATCAAAGCAAACCGCGGAAGCCAGCCATTATCAGCCTTCACGATCGCCTCATTCAATTGCTGCATATAAAGTTCAGCTTCGGCAAAGGGACGGGTCAGCGGCCAGCAATTCACATGGCATTTCTCGCGCATCGCATAATCGTATGTGATCGGAGAGCGGGCCGAAACCCAAATAGGCACCTCCGGCTGCACTGGCTTGGGGACCGACGTAGAGGTCGGAAAGTTCCAAAACTCACCGTCGTGGGCATAATCACCGCCCCACAACGCGCGTACTGCTGGCAGCATTTCTTGCATATAACGCCAGGCATCAGACTGTTTCAATCCCGGTCTCATACGGTCAAATTCACGCTGATAGGCGCCAGAGCCGATACCGAACTCCAACCGTCCGCCGCTAATCAGATCAACAAACGCCGCCTCACCCGCCAGATTGATCGGATGCCAATAGGCCGCTGTGGCCACTGCAGTGCCCAAGCGTATGTTGCTGGTCTCTTTCGACCACCACGTCAGCAGTTGAAACGGATTGGGTGCAATCGTCATCTCAAGCGCGTGATGTTCGGCGGACCAAACAATATCGAACCCACCTTCATCGGCAATCTGCACCATCTCAAGCGTGTGACGGGCAACGTCTTTCATGTCATAGCTGTCGTCGATCCGCTCCATGTTCACGGCCAGTTGGAATTTCATCATAATTCTCCTTACTCAACTCTTGGACCTGCTCAACGCATCACAAACGGGTTCGAAATCGGCTCATCCGAAGTATTCACCCAGATCGTCTTGGGCCGTGTGTAATCATAGATCGCCTGGAACCCGCTTTCCCGGCCATAGCCAGAGCCTTTGACACCACCGAATTCGGCGATGGGCGACACCACGCGGTAGGTGTTCACCCAGACGATGCCCGCTTGCACTGCATTCGCCATCCGCAAGGATCGCGCCGAGTCGCGCGTGAAGATGCCCGCCGCCAGCCCGTGTTCTGAATCGTTGGCCAATTTCAGCACCTCTTCTTCGGTTTTAAAACGCTGAACGGATAGGACAGGCCCAAACAATTCGGTGTCGACAATCTGCAAATCCTGACGCGGACATTCAATAATTGTCGGCTCATAAAACAAGCCCCCCATGCCATCAGGTTGCTTGCCCCCCGCAAGGATCGTGGCCCCCTGCTCTTGTGCATGGGCAACCTCGCGTTGGATGTTTTCCAGTTGACCTGTTGTGCAAAGTGGCCCCATCTGGGTTTCCTCCGCAAGCGGATCGCCGATCACAATCTGGCGCGTGAGAGCCGTCATCTTCTCCAAAAATTCATCGGCGATATCTTCCTGCAGATAAAGACGCGAGCCCGCGACACAGCTTTGCCCAGTGGCCCCGAATATGCCCGCAATCGACGCGTTGACCGCGCTCTCTATATTAGCGTCTTCAAACACAATGAACGGGGATTTCCCGCCCAACTCCAACGACACTTCGGCAAAGTTGCGCTTCACGTTCTCCAGCACATGCCGCGCTGCATTTGGCCCGCCAGTGAAGGACACACGCGCGATCAATGGATGCCCGGTCAGCGCACGCCCACAGGGCTCACCGTGACCCGTGACAATGTTGACAACACCGGGCGGAATGCCCGCCTCTTCGATCAGTTTGCCAAATTCCAGCATCGCGCCACTGGCATGTTCCGAGGCTTTGAGCACCACGGTATTGCCCGCGGCTAAAGCCGGGCCAAGTTTAACGGCCACCAAGAAAAGCTGCGAGTTCCACGGCACCACCGCGGCCACCACGCCAAGCGGTTCACGCTTGGTAAAAACGAACATGTCGGGCTTGTCGATTGGCAAGGTCTCGCCGCTCACCTTGTCAGCACAGCCTGCGAAAAAGTGGAAAAACTCTGCGATATACTTGGCTTGCCAACGGGTTTCTTTCAGCATCTTGCCCGTGTCTATGGACTCCGTGCGGCCCAACCCCTCGGACTGATCCGCCAGCAAATCAGCCAGCTTGCGAAGGCATTTGCCGCGCTCAGTCGGCGTCATTTTAGCCCAAGGACCTTTGGTAAACGCCTCATGCGCCGTCACAACTGCACGGTTCACGTCAGCCTCTGTCGCTTCCGGCACGCGGCTCCAGATTTCGCCGGTACTGGGGTTCACACTGTCAAACGTACCACCGTCAGATGCATCCACCCAATCGCCGTTGATCAGCATCTGATAATTCTTGATGTCACCCATTGCACAAACCCTCTCTTATTTTGCACAAACCCTCTCTTATTTTATTCCTATTCAAGGCTGCTTTCTCGATTAGGGTTCGGGAAAAAACGACACCAATTGTCGAAAAATCCGAAACTCTCTTTTTGGGATCGGGGCACGGTACATAGAAAGGAGAGCCGCAAGATGGTCGTCAAAAAGCAAGTCATCGGAGGTCCGCTGGAAATTGGTGGCAGAGTCTTATCGTTGTCACGGGCAATACGTGCGGGTGATTTTGTCTTTCTAACGGGGCAAATTCCGATGCGAGATGGCGTACCGATGACCGATGGCAGCGTGCAGGATCAAACGCGCGCGGTGCTGGATGACATCACCGCAACACTGGCCGAAGCAGGCTGCACCCGCGATGATGTGGTAAAGGCGATGGTCTGGCTGCGCGAGCGCTCCGACTTCCCCGGCTTTAACGAAGTTTACGGTGATTACTTCCCTATTGAACCACCGACGCGGTCCGCAGTTGTCAGCGATCTGCTCGTTGACGCGCGGGTCGAAGTAGAGGTCATGGCGTATAAGCCAATAGGGCGCGAAACATAATGGCGCTGGCACCAGATGGCACGCAATTCGAATTATCCGGTCCGGCAGATGCGCCGGTTGTTGTGCTGATCCACGGTCTGGGTCTAAGCCAAGAATGCTGGCAGTGGACCACCCCTGCCCTGAAGGACAGCTACCGCGTTCTGACCTATAACTTATATGGGCATGGCGGCTCCAGCGCGCCGCCTGAAGCGCCCAGTCTGTCGTTGTTTTCAAATCAATTGGCCAGCTTGCTCGATCACTGCGACATCAATCGCGCTGTGATCGGCGGTTTCTCTTTGGGTGGCATGATCGCACGTCGCTTTGCACAGGATACACCCGACAGGGCGCAGGCTTTGATCATTCTTCATTCCCCTCACAAACGCAGTGATTCAGCCCAGACCGCCATTCTGAAGCGGGTAGATCAGGCCCGCGAAATTGGGCCGAGTTCCACGGTCGAAGCTGCTCTTGAGCGATGGTTTACCGATGCTTTCCGCGCCACCAATCCTAAGATGATGGAGACCGTTCACGGTTGGGTGACTGCCAACAAAAAGTCAATTTACCACACAATCTACCGCGTTCTGGCATCTGGCATCGACGAAATTGTGGCCCCAGACCCTCCGATCTCTTGCCCCGCTCTGGTTATCACGGGCGACGAAGACTATGGCAATGGCCCGGAAATGGCCCAAGCCATTGCTGCTGAAATTCTGAATTCCAAGGCGGTGATCTTGAAAGGTCTGCGCCACATGGCTTTGGCCGAAGACCCCGATGCGGTGAACAGGCCGCTTCTGGCATTCCTTGACACGTTGAGCCTTGCGCCATGAGCACGCAAATTTTGAAAGGCCTGCGTGTACTGGACCTAAGCCGCATGCTGTCCGGACCCTATTGCACAATGCATCTGGCCGACCACGGCGCAGAAGTGATCAAGATTGAAGGCAGCAGCGGTGATACCAGCCGCGGCAACGGGCCCTTTCGCGATGATGACCCAAGCCAAGACTGGGCCGGATATTTTGTCAGCCTGAACCGCGGCAAAAAGAGCGTCCGGCTTGATCTGAAGTCTGAAAGCGGCAAGGCCAGTTTTCGCAAACTCGCTGCAACTGCAGATGTGATCGTTGAGAACTTCCGCCCCGGTGTGATGGAACGTTTGGGCCTTGCATACGAAACGCTGGCGGCCGAAAATCCAAAATTGGTTTATGCGGCCATCCGCGGTTTTGGGGATCCACGCACGGGTGCCAGCCCCTACAGCGATTGGCCGTCCTACGATGTCGTAGCCCAAGCCATGGGCGGGTTGATGGCGATGACTGGCCCTGATGACGCCACACCAACCAAAACCGGCCCCGGTGTGGGCGATATTTTCGCAGGCATGATGATGGCCTTTGGCATCATGGCCGCCCTGCGCGAGGCCGAGGCGACCGGCAAAGGTCAATTCGTTGATGTCGCTATGTATGACGCGATGATTTCGCTCTGTGAACGCATGGTCTATTTGCATGACATGACAGGTGCTGTGCCGGCCCCTGAGGGAAACGGCCATCCATTCCTCGCACCTTTCGGGCTGTTTCCAGCGAAGGACGGCCATATAGCGCTTGGCATTGTGGATGATGCGTTTTGGCGGCGTTTGGCAACGATTATGGATCACCCGGATTTGGGCGATGACCCCCGCTATGCAACCCGCGCGGCGAGGTCTGCAAATGCTGTTGAGCTAAACGCTTTGGTGGCTTGTTGGAGTGGCGTTCACTGTAAAGTTGAACTGACCACCCTTCTGGGCGGCGAGGTGCCTTACGGCCCGATGAACACGATCACCGACATTCTGGATGACCCCCATGTCGCGGCACGTGGCATGCTGGCCAAGGTCGCCGTAGCGGGCCAAGACCCATGGACGATCGCCGCCAATCCTTTGCGTTTTGGGGCGCATAGTCACGGCCCACTGTACGCTCCTCCTGCGCTTGGTGCAGATGACAATTTGTTGGAAACCCTCGCGACCACCAAAGAAATGGACATTGACGCCAAACGCGCCTTGCGGGGCGCCTTTGGCAGCTTTGCCACAGGTGTTACCGTCGTCACAACACGCCAGTCAGACGGCACGCCGCGCGGGTTCACGGCCAATTCGTTTACCTCGGTCTCGCTTGATCCTCCATTGTTGTTGGTGTGTATCGCCAAGGTGGCATTGTCTTGCGATACCTTCGCGCAGGCAGATCATTTTGCGGTCAACGTTCTGGCAGATGACCAAAAGGAGGTTTCAGGCCTTTTTGCATCGCAATCAGTCGACAAGTTCGACCTCGCCAAATGGCATGTCGATGCGCAGAATATTCCCTTGATTGACAAAACAATAGCAAGTTTCAGCTGCGCGCGGCACCGGTTGGTGGATGCGGGCGACCATCTTATCTTGATCGGGCGAGTGTTAGAATTTAGCACGTCCGACGGAACACCGCTTGGATATTACAAGGGTGGTTATTTCGAAATTGGGATGGACAATGCACTGGCTGACGCCGCTGCATCAGCGGGCATTGTTTCATTGGGTGTTGTTTTGGTCTGCGAGGGCCAGATTTTGCTCTGTGAAGATGCCTCTGGACAGATATCAGTGCCCGCTGCCCCGGCTCAGACAAGGTCGGTTGAGGGGCTGTCTGATCACCTCAAGGGCATTGGTCTTATCCCCGACCTCGACCATCTTTATGCCGTTTACCAGAACACACAGGACGCGTCCCAACGTATCATCTATCATGGGGTTGTCGCAGGGTATGCACCTGCGGGCATGCGGTATTTTGATCTGACCGCTCTGCCTCTTGAACAGGTAAGAGACGCGGCGGAGCGTTCGATGCTGCGCCGATACGTACAGGAAAATCAATACGGTGCCTTTGGCATCTATCACGGTACCGAGGTTGAAGGGGTGGTGCATGCCGTCACTGAACGCCGAAACTATCATATCTGAAAGGAGAATATATATGCTGCCCGAACTGCGAAAAGTTGTTACTTTTGAGGAAGATATTCACACCGAAGGTGGCCGCGCCTCAGACCCTGTCTTGCGCATGATCGGTGTGGCCGCCGTGGTAACAAACCCATGGGCGGGGCGCGGATTTGTCGAAGACCTGTCCCCCGAAATCACCCGCATGGCACCAGTACTGGGATCGCTGTTAACCGACCGCCTGATTGCACTGGCAGGATCGGGTGACGCAATTGAGGCATATGGCAAGGCCTGCATCGCGGGAACCAGCTGTGAAGTCGAACACGCTTCAGCCCTCATCCACACTTTACAGTTCGGCAACTTCTATCGCGAGGCAGTGGGCGCAAAAAGCTATCTTGGCTTCACCAATACCCGCGGCCCGGCGAACACCCAGATCCAGATCCCCTTGATGGACAAGCACGATACTGGCCGGCGGTCCCACTATCTGACGGTGCAGTTTTCAATCTACGACGCTCCTGCTGTTGACGAATTGGTTGTAGCATTGGGTGCTGCGACACGCGGACGTCCACATCACAGGATTGGGGATCGGTATTCGGATCTGGCAGCAATGGGCCGCGAGGTCGAGAATCCCGCAGGTGTGTAGGTACCGGGTTGGTGTTGTCAGACAAAGTCTAACACGTAACAAAGCACCACGATCACACAAATCTATGAAGCGCAGATTTGAAACCACTCAATGAGAGCAGTTTTACGTTTATGCTTATAAGTCTGTTTGCTTGGGCAAGTTGCGAAATATCGAACTGGTTTAAAGAAACATCTCACCAGTATCCACCAAAGGCCGAACCCTTTCGTTCAAGTTATTATTTTGGTGAAAGCCGAACCACCAACTTGGAATGATGCCGATGAAAAGGCTGGGGATATGCGTCAACTTGATACGGCGGATGCACGGATACTCACCTATAATAGTATGCTACAGAAGGCCCTCTCAACATATCAACAATTTCTGACGCATGATGCAGAAGTCGCCAGGTTAAGTGGTCTACTATCACGAATCCAGGATGAAATAGCGGCCCAGTCCGCAAGTGCCGCCGATGAATAGTGCGGCTATTTTATGTTGTCCCTTCGTTTCATTCACTAGGGTAGTTCGAAGCTAGTTATACTATGAGAACTACGACCGTTCGTCTCCGATAGTGACCAACCTCCGCAAGCACGGACAGCAAAGGGCCCTCGTTGACTACCGGGTTGCACCTGGAATCCAACGGTAGATCGTTGGAACGCTGACTGACAGCATGTTGGCGACATCACGCACGGGCGTCCCATCCTGAAGCAGCGTGCGGGCGGCTTCGATCTTATTGTCGGTCATCTGCCTTGGCCTTCCGCCAACGCGACCTTTGGCTCGGGCTGCCTTCAAGCCATGCATAGTTCGCTCCCGGATGAGATCACGTTCAAACTCGGCAATCGCCGCCATAACGTGAAACAGCAGCTTGCCACCGGGTGTGGTGGTGTTGATCTCTTCGGTGAGGCTTTGAAACCCGATACCACGGGACTTCAACGTTTCCATAATCTCCAGCAAGTGCGGCAGACTGCGGGCTACCCGATCCAGCTTGAACACGACGAAAGCATCATCCGGCCTCAAATAATCCAGGACCTCGGCAAGAACGCGACGATCCGCCTTGGCTCCTGATGCCGTTTCCTCGAACACCCTATCACATCCGGCGGCACTCAACGCCGCCACCTGGCTATCGACCGACTGATCAGCCGTGCTCACCCGGGCATACCCAATCTGCATTCATCCTCCTTCTCGAAACTCATCACGACTATGCCCATGCCTGTGATTCGAACCAATAGGGGTTTATGATAAACTTAGTGGGCGGTGATTGCTTGCCGATGGCGACACTGGTTTCGAGAGATTGGAAACCACCGTTTCCGATAACAACTAACGGCGACACCACCGAAACCCGCCTATGAATGCATCCTGACCGTTTTCGGAAGGTGCTTACAGCAAACGCGGTATCAGCGGTATCCTTCTTCGCCGTCGGCGTGGAGTTTGGGGCCACGTGCCGTGAGCGGTTCAAGTGCATCTTCAACCGGAACGTTCGGGGCAGCATCTACATCCATTATCCGAGGGGCCGTGTTATGCGCCCACATGACCGCGCTGCGTAGCACGGTTCGTACGTTTTCGTCGTAGAAAGTGGGATAGGTTTCATGGCCGGGCCGAAAGTAGAACACATTGCCTGCACCACGTTTGTACGTCACGCCCGACCGGAAGACCTCGCCCCCCTGAAACCAACTGATGAAGACCGTTTCCAGTGGTTCCGGGATGCCAAAGGGTTCGCCGTACATCTCTTCATTTTCCAGTTCGAAGTGATCAGGCAACCCGGCAGCAATCGGATGGTTTCGGGAAGTGACCCAAAGACGTTCCCGTTCACCTGCTTCACGCCATGTGAGGTTGCACGGCGTTCCCATCAATTTCTTGAATATCTTTGAAAAGTGGCCCGAATGCAGAACGATTAACCCCATACCAGCCTGCACATGCCGTGCAACTCTGTCCACGACATGATCAGCAACTTCGCCGTGCGCTGCATGGCCCCACCAGATCAAAACATCGGTGTCGATGAGCCTGTCGTTGGTCAGGCCGTGCTCTTCGTCCTGGAGGGTGGCAGTCGTGGCTTCTATACCGTCGGCGGAATTCAAAGCACCCGCGATACAGCCATGCAGCCCTTCGGGATACAGATCAGCCACGACTTTGTTTGTTTTTTCGTGAACATTCTCGCCCCAGACGAGTGTTTGGATGGTCATCGCCTTACCCTCCTCAGCGAAGCCGCCCACCGGACCCATCAAAGACAAACGCCTGTCCGGGATCGAAGGACAATGCGATCTGCTCAGCCTCGGTTGCGCTTGCCGCAATCCTACCCTTGACCTCGGCCACGACGTGAATGTCCTGGGCCGTATATGTGTGCATATAGCCGACACCACCCATTTGTTCAGTCACGTCTGGGCGCACAGTAATCTGTGCCCCTTGGCCATCGACGCCGAGATGTTCCGGGCGGATGCCGACCGTAACGTCGTCGCCATCACTGGGTGAATTTTGCGTCAGCGTAATATTCACATTCGCACCATCCACAGAGATACTTGTGCTGTCCCCGTCCACCGCCGTCACTTTCCCAGGCAGAAAGTTCATACGAGGGGACCCAATAAATCCCGCGACGAATTGATTGTCAGGGTCATCATAAAGGTGCAACGGCGATCCGACTTGCTCGATCCGCCCAGCTTGGAGAACCACAATCTTGTCAGCCAGTGTCATCGCCTCAACCTGATCGTGTGTCACGTAGACCATCGTTGAATCCAACCGGTTGTGCAGCCGTGCGATCTCTATCCGCATATACACACGAAGTTCGGCATCAAGGTTCGAAAGTGGTTCGTCGAACAGGAACACGTCCGGCTTACGCACGATTGAGCGCCCGATGGCGACCCTCTGGCGTTGCCCCCCAGATAACTGACCAGGTTTACGATCAAGGTAGTCGTCCAATTGAAGGTTCTTGGCGGCATCCGCGACACGTCGGTCAATCTCGTCCTGGGGTGTCTTGGAAACTTTAAGCCCGTACTGAATGTTTTCTCGGACGGTCATGTGCGGATAAAGCGCATAGGTTTGGAAGACCATTGAAATGCCGCGATCCACCGGTTCAAGATCAGTAACGTCTTTGTCGCCGATCCAGATTTCACCGTCATTGATGTCTTCAAGACCAGCAATCATACGCAACAGCGTGGATTTTCCGCAGCCCGACGGGCCAACAAAAACGCAAAACTCCTGATCCTCAATATGCAAATCAATGCCATGGATAACTTCGACGGAACCATAGGCTTTCTTGACGTTCTTCAGGATGACTTCGACCATTGCTCAGGCCCCCTTTTCGGCTGATTTCAAATGCGCCAATGCGGCAGGCAAACGGATGTCCGGCGGACCAGACGGGATACATTCGATGGCACAGGTTCCGTTGAATCTGTGGCGGGCCAAAACTGCAAAAGGTGCTGCGAAATCTGTATGACCAAGACCCGGTTCATGACGGTTGCTGTCTGCCAGATGTACGTGCCCAACATGAGGCATCGCTGCGTCAATGGCTTCTGCACTGTCTGCCTCTTCGATGTTCATATGGAACATGTCAGCCATGAGTTTGACCGAGGTGTGCCCAAGGGCATTCAGTAATTCGACGCCCTGCCCCAGCGTATTGAGCATGTGATCCTCGTAGCGATTGAGCGGTTCAACGAACACAACTGTGCCAGCCTTTTCGGCACGATCGCCCAACTGGCCCAACATATCCGTCAGCACGGCCCGGTCACCATCTGCGTCTCGCTCTGGCGCAAACGGCGGCAAGAAGTTTGAGTGCATACCGTAGCAGGCTGGGGTCACGGCACCATTGGCACCAATCGCACCGGCCACATCCAACAGCGACTTCATCGTATCCAGAGCGATAGCGCGTCGGTCGGCGTCCCACGCCCCAATGAAAGTGTCGGAGATGACACAGATGCTTGAGAAATCGGCACCGGCAGCAACGGCTTTCTCCAATTCGGGCAACCGCGCACGAAAGCTGACCGCATCCGTACCGCGCAACTCGATCCCGTTGAATCCTATGCCTTCCGCGACATGCCATTTGTCGATGATCGGCCCGTCCGGCAGAAGGTTTTCTTGCACTGAAAAATGAAGGCCCATCCGCTTACTCCGTAAAATCCAGAACGACCTGAAGCGCGTCATTTGGCGTGACGGTAAGAAGATCAAACGCGGATTGTGCGTCGCTGACCTTGAACGTGTGAGAGATCAGTTTTCCAAAATCGATACGACCTTCGGCCTGTAGCCGCATGGCAGTCGTGTCCAACCGCATCCGGTCCCAACGGTGGTCGAGACTGGTACTTACGCCGCCAATTTGGCTGCAAATCAACTGGATGCGGTTGTGATGAAACTCTTCACCCAGGAATAGGCCGGATGCTTCTCCTTGCATGAATCCAGATACGACAACACGGCTGTTCGCTGCCGTTGATCGGATCGCATCATTCAGTGCATGGGTATTGCCGGTGATCTCAATCGTAACGTCCGCACCACGCCCACCGGTGATGGCCTGCACGGCGATGGCCGCATCGACATCAGAGCTATTGATTGTATGGGTTGCGCCACTGGCACGGGCTGCATCCAATCGGGCAGGCAACCGATCAATGGCAATAACCTCGGCCCCGTTGGCACGGGCCATTTGGGTTACCATCAACCCCGGAACGCCCTGGCCGAACACGGCGACGTATTCGCCCAGATGGATATCTGCATCGATAACGGCGTTCAGGGCAATGCCGCCGATCTGGCTGAATATTCCTGTTCTCAGGTCCTGGACACGTTCGTCGAGAATGCGCGGTGCGACCCAAGCCTCTTTGGCGACATACATGGACCTATGGCCCCAAGCGCCCCAGACAATTTGCCCGACGGTGACCAAGGTTACGCCCACACCGACCTCGATCACTTCACCAACTTCTTCGTACCCAATGGCAGGCATCGGGTAGGTCATACTGGCGGACCCTTCTTCGAAAAATCGAGTTTCAGGGTTCCACCGCTTCTTGAGATAGGGATTTGACCCGAGATAGGCGGTCAACTCTGTCCCGGCAGATATTCCGGAATACAACGTCTTGATCCGAACTTCGTGGGTCCCAAGCGGGCGCACTTCGATTGCTGCTGTGCCCAGCTTGCCCGGCTCTTCAACCGTAATCGTAAAGGCTTCACCCGTTACATCGCTGATTGCATTCATGTGGGCACCTATTTGACTGCACCAGAAGTCAGACCTTTGACGAACTGACGCTGGAATATGAGGTAAACGGCGATCACTGGGATCGTCGAGATGGCGACGCCTGCGGCGATCAAGCCGATGTCGCGTGTGTACGCTCCTTGAAAAAACATCAGTCCCAGTGGGATCGGACGCATATCTTCATCTTGAAGGTAGAGCAGCGGCATCAGGAATTCGTTCCAGGTTTTCATGAACTGAAACACGATCAGAGTGCTGACGGCAGGCTTTGCCAGTGGCAGCATGATGTCCTTGAATATGCGGAATTCGCTGCACCCATCGACCCGGCCTGCTTCGGCTAACTCATGGGGCAAATCCTCAAAGAACGACTGCATCAGAAACACACCAAATGGCAAACCAAACGCGATCCCCGGCAGGATAACTGACCAATATGTGCCCAGCAGACCCATGTTCAGAAGTTGGTAATAAAGCGGGATCATTACCGACTGGAATGGAACCGTAAGGCCCAACAGGATTGTCAGAAACATGATCCCACGCCCCCAAAATTTGAAGCGGCTGATCCCGTATCCGGCGAGACAGGACAGCACGACAACGCCGATGACCGTAGGGACCGTGATGATGACCGAGTTGATCAAATACGTCCCGAAGCGACCCGTTGTCCAAGCCTTGGCAAGGTTCGACCAGTCGAGTGTCGAAGGCAGGGCGAATGGATTGCGCAATATCTCGCCCGACGGACGCAGTGCGGTCATCCACATTTGCAAGATCGGGTAGAGGGCGATCACAGCCATCACGATCAAGACGACATATTTGCCGGTTGAATTGAACAGGCGGCGGTTGGATGCGGTTCGGGCCATTGTTCAAGCCTCCCCTGCTTTGCGGAATTTCATGGCTGCATAGGCGGCAGACAGAGCGACCAGTGACATGATGACGGACAAGGTAGCCCCATATCCGTATTCGCTGTTTCTGAAGGCAACTTCGTAGGTGTAGGTCGCGATCACCTCGGAAGAGTTATTCGGACCGCCGCCGGTCATCACCCACACGACATCGAACACATTAAAACCACCGATCACAGTGTACACGATGACCATCGTCAGTACTGGGCGAATTTGCGGAACGATCACGTTCTTGAAACGCTGCCACGGGGATGCACCATCAATGCGGGCGGCATCCACCAACTCGCTGTCTACTTTTTGTAGGCCCGCATAAAGTACGACGATACAGAAGCCGAGGTAGGTCCAGATCGCCGTCAGCATCACCGCGTAGAGCGCGGTTTCTGTCTCACCCAGCCAACCAATGGCCCATTTGCCCAGACCCACATTGCGTAGGCCGGTGTTGAGCAATCCAAACAACGGGTTGTAAATCCAGTTCCAGATCACACCGATGACGACCGGCGATAGGACCATCGGCAGGAAATAGATGGTTCGGAAAATGCCTCCGCCCTTTGCGCCGGTCCAAAGCATGACCGAGATAATGAGGCCGATGAAAATCGGTGCAGCGGTTCCTAGGACCACCCAGATGACGTTGTTGGTAAGTGCCGACCACATCGCCCCGTCCTGGACCAACCGGCTGTAGTTGGTCAGGCCAGTGAAGGTCGGGGTTCCGACGCCATTCCACTCTGTCATGCTCAGGTAAACTGTGGACAGGAAGGGGTAAGCAAAGAACGCGACATAGAACAGGAACGCTGGCAACACGAACCAAAACCCGGCTCTTTGTCGTTTACTTCCACGCTTCCCCATCTTGCGGGGGCTTGGATGTGCCATGACACACGCTCCTTGAATATTCAGGGATGGGACCTGTGCGCAACGCAACGTGGCGCACAGGTCGGGAGGGTCACCCCCCGCCGAACAGGCAAGGCAACAGGTACGGTTATTCGACCGACGCAGCCAGAGCAGCGGCTTGTTCGGCGGACGTGCGATCACCGCCCAGGACCGCCTGGAAGCCATCCAACATCGTGGTGTTGAACGCATCGGGTGTCAAAACGTCGATGTTGTAACCCATCGGAACCGTCGCCAGAGCTTCCATCGCAAAGGATGTCAGCGGTGCAATCTCCATACCGGTCGTATCGACGGCATAAGGCGGAACGACGGACATGCCTTCGACCCAGTAGCTTGCGTTCGCCGGGTCAAAAAGAAATTCAAGGAACGCCTTGGCTTCTTCCGGATGCTCTGTCCCTTTGGACACAAAATAGCCGGACCCCAAGCCAGCGGGCGGCAGTGTTGTCATACCATCCGGTGCCGGTAGGAAGAACCAGCCCACGTCCAGCCCACTGTCGTTCATCGCCTGGATCAGCCAAGTGCCCGTGACCATCATCCCGCTAAGTCCAGCGGTGAACAGGTTGATGCTGTCATCGTAGTTCACGGCATTTACCGATGGGGCCAACAAACCCGCGTTGTTCATCTCGACAAAAAATGGCTCGATTGAAGCAACCACAGCGGGGTCATTCCAGGACTTGTCGCCCGCGATCATCGCTTCGAGGTCGGATTTACCAACGATGTTGTTCGCGTACAGGCTGAAAATGTGGAATGCCGGCCAACCGTCCGCATCGCCAAATGCTATCGGGACATTCCCTGCCTCTTTCAAAGCCTCAGCCACGCCGACGAATTCTTCGTGGGTTGTCGGAACTTCCAGTCCGAGGTCGGCGAACATCTCACGATTGTAGTAGACGCCGAGGAACTCGACCTCATTGCCCACACCGTAAGACGTTCCGTCAAAGCTGGCCCGTTCCCGCGTCCATGGGTAAACGGCGTCAAGCATCCCGCCATCATACATATCATCCAGTGGCAGCAGTAATCCTGCTTCGGCCAAAGCACCGGCGAAGGCAGGTCCTGTGTCGTAGTACATAACGTCTGGGCCTGTACCTGCGTTCAATGCGGTTTGAAGAACCGGACGCATTTCATCAATTGATTGCACATCTCGTTCGATCTTGATGCCGGGGTTTGCCTCTTCAAACGCCGCGATGAATGCATCCATTCCAGTCGTCTGGTCCGCAAAGGTATCCCAGACCCGAAGCGTTACATCCTGGGCCCAGAGAGGTGCGGCAACCGCACTCAATAGACCGGCATATGCCAATGTCGTGATCTTGTTCATGGTATCCTCCCATTGTGTGACCTCAGGCTCATCAGCCGGAATCACATAGATTGTGGTAACGTTAACATGTGCGGAAAAAGCGAATGTGTCAACGTTGCCATTACAATTGAAACTGGTGTTACACTGGGGCGGTTGAGTCCCGTACGACAAATTCGGCATCTAGCTCGATGAGCTTGTTTGCCTTTGATCCCGGCTTTTCAAGTTGATCGATCAACAGCTTAGCAGCGGTTTCGCCCAATTTTTGAGCGGGTAGACGCACGGTCGTCAGCAGCGGGCTGAGGTATGGCGACAAAGTATCGTCAAAGCCGATCACCGAGACATCTTCGGGTGACCGGAGTCCTGATGCATGAACTGCCTGCAAAACGCCTGCTGCAATCATGTCGCTGCTGGCAAGCACCGCAGTTACCTTGGTTCCGGCGTCCAAGATCGAAGACATTGCCCGTGCACCGTATCCCGCACCGGGAATGTGCTCTGCCGATTGAGGTCGCGTAAATCGTACCAATGCTTCGTCAAATGCACCGTGATTTTTCTTCGCATCCCGGTAAGCTCCGAAACGTTCCTCTTCAACGTAGTCCGCAAAGGCGTTGCCCTGAGAACCGGGTTCTTCGCCGATGTAGGCAATCGATCTATGCCCAAGATCAAGTAGGTGCCGCATTGCTCGTGATGCACCTTGGTAGTTCTTTACAGTGATCCGATGCCCCGCTTCCGAGCGTGGCCGTTCAACTTGCACGACGGGGACGCCAGATTTTACCGCATAGGCGACATTGTCCTCGGACACCGGCGTGGAGAATACCAGCGCATCTACCCGCCAATTGAGGAATGTATCGATGCCACGACGTTCTGCCTCGGCGGCACCTTGCATGTTGTAGGTCAGCGTTGTGTAGCTTCGCCCCCGGGCGTACTCCTCAACGCCTCGGGCTACTTTCACAAAGAATGGGTTGGGATCGGTTGAACGTAACAAATGCCCAATCACGTTGGACCGGTTGCTCTTCAGAGTTCGTGCAAGCGAATTGACGCGATACCCAGTCGCCTCCACGGCCTTCATCACACGTTCCCGGGTGTCTTCCGCAACATAACCCTTGTCGTTGATGACACGGGCGACCGTGGTCGTCGCAACGCCTGCGGCTTCAGCAACGTCTTTGAGTGTAGGTGTGCTATGCAAATCAATGTCTCGGTCAGGTAGGTTGGGCTTCAGACATAGTGGCAACGTTGCCATTTTGGAAGAATATGACTGCGTGGCCATATACGCAAGGCATTGGGCGTTCAAACAGGCCGAGCAACAAACCCTCTCTTAGCAAACAACCCTATTTGGACCCATAAGTGCTGACGTCAGACAGTTGAAGTTTTGATGGGGCAAGGCATGTCCCGGATCGACGCGATCAGACAGAACAGGATGTCTGAACAAACCTATTATCGCTGGAAGAAAGAGTGTGGGGGAATGGGCACGGCCAAGTAATGTAAG
>JAQWQJ010000063.1 GCA_029244725.1 Paracoccaceae bacterium | reverse complement strand
GATCTATTGGCAGGGTGCGGATAGCCATCGGGGTGGTTCTCGTGACTTTGGTGGCGGGTGCTATGGGCTACACCATTGCCTCTGCTGTGCTGACCTTCAAGGCACTTGGGTTCAGCGCCGATATCGATTTTGGATATATCGCGCAGAATTACCTCTGGATCAGAGACAGACGGCCTGATGATTTCCAGCTGGTCAACTTGATCATCGGCGGCGCTGCCGTCGCCGGGCTGATGATGAGCCTTGCTATGTCCGGCTCCGCCCTCACGCGTTTTGGTCAAACACATTGGCAAAAGCGCGGCGAGATGAAAACCAACGGGTTCTTTGGAAAGCCCGGCACCGGGTTTATTCTGGGCAAATTGGGCAGCCCGAAATCCCGCGCCAGCTACATCACCTCTAAGGTCTTTCCTCATGCACTGATCGTGGCACCAACGGGGCGCGGCAAAACCAGCGGCTTTGTGATCCCGAACCTGCTCACATGGCAGGGCTCTGCTGTCACGTTGGATGTAAAGGGCGAGTGTTTTGAGGCGACGGCACGTCACCGTGCCGCCCAAGGCGACAAGGTCTACCGCTTTGCGCCCACGGATTGGGAAGGCAAGCGGACCCATCGCTACAATCCGCTCTTGCGCATCTATGAGCTGGAAGACCCCGCGCGTCAGCAGATGGAATTGCAGCTACTGGCAACGTTGTTTCTGCAAAGTGACAATGATCGTGTTCAGGGTCTACTAAAAGGCGGGATCGATCTCTTCGTGGCTGCAGGCCTCTTGGCCTTCCAGCGTAAGAAACCGACCTTAGGCGAGATCTACCGAATCGCGGCCTCGGGGGGCAACAAGCAGAAAGAGTATGTGGCGCGGAGCCACGAGATTGACAACAAAGCCGCGAAGTTGATCTTTACGCGGCTGGCGTCCACCAACAACGACACGCTGACCTCCTACGTTTCGCTCCTGATGACCTCAGGTCTGGATCAATGGCAGAACCCCGCGATTGACGAGGCGACGCAGGTCTCGGATTTTGATTTTCGGACGATCCGCAAGAAGCCTTTTACGGTTTATCTGGTCGTGCAGCCCCTGATGGTGAAGCCGTTGGCACCGTTGATCCGATTGTTTTTCTCAGACCTTCTCTCGGCGATGCAAGAGAAGGAACCGGGCAAAGATGAGCCCTGGCCTGTGATGATCATGCTCGATGAGTTCAACCGCTTAGGCAAAATGCCGATCGTGGTTGAAAGCATAGAAACCCTGCGCACCTATCGCGGACATCTGGCGGTCGTCACGCAAACCATTCCTGCCCTTGATGAAATCTACGGTGAAAACACCCGCCGCGCGCTGCAGGGCAACGCAGGCGTAAAGCTCTATCTCACCCCCTCGGATGAAAAGACCATTGAGGAGCTGAGCAAGGCCGTGGGCAAGACAACGAAGACGGTCATCACGCGATCGCGGTCCATTGGGAAGAATCCGTTCGAGGGGCGCAGTCAGTCCACACGGACGGAAGAAACATCTCTATTGCCTGAGGATGAAGCGCGCCGATTACCGCTCGATGAAATTATCATGGTCGTGGATGCCCAGATGCCAGTGCGGGCGAAACGGATCCAGTATTATGATGATCGGCTGTTTGCGGCGATCCATGGCGCGCAGAAGGGTGAGTTGCCGTTTCCGGGGGTGGAAAAAGGTGGCGGTAAGGCGCACGGGCCAGATTTTGGCGGTACAGAGCAGGGCCCGAGCCAAGCTGGAACGAGTGTTGAGCCCCAGATGCATGATGAGCGTCTGGATGGTCCAAACGAGATCGGTTCAGGTAAATCAAAGCCGCCAGCCAAGAAAAGTTCGAAGGCTGTTCAGGCCGTTGTTGAAGAGGAGCAGCGGCAAATGGAAATGAGCTTTGCCGACCAGAGTGAGATGCAAATTGAGCAAATCGATGGTGGCGATAGAGATCGACTCGGTACAGTGGTGGATGACTTGGACGGGCTGGAAAGCCAGTTGAAGCAGGGGGAGGGGGTGTCTCGCTGATATTGGTAAGGCGTAACGCAACCATTGAACGCGCGTAGATCACTGGACCAGTCGTTCGCCGCACCAGATTTAAAGGACAACAAAGCGGGACGAGGACGAAACCGCTCTCGCGGTATTGGTGCTTGTGGCGTGTTTCGCACGTTGATTTGAGCGGTGTGGATTTTGCGAACTGCTGAATCTGTCTGACGATTGGGACCTTCTCAATCTGATGACAGGAGGTTTTCATGACCGATCATTATGTTCCCAAACTACGCCAACGTTTTGTCGAAGACATGCAGATCAAGGGACTGCAAGCAAAGACGCAGACGATGTATCTGCGCGCGATGCGCGACTTCACGCGTTTCCTGGGACACGCGCCGGATAGCGCAACGCCGGAAGAACTGCGTGCGTTCCAGTTGGATATGAAGGAACGGGGCGTCGGCGCACCGACCTTCAATAACCGGCTGACGGTTCTGAGTTTCTTCTATGCGACCACGTGCCCGCGCCCCGAGATGAAGCGACATATGCGCTATCAGCGGGCCGCCAAGAAGATCCCGGTGGTGCTGAGCGCCGAGGAAGTGTCGCGCATTCTGGAAGCCGCGCCCGGACCAGGTCTTCGTTATCGCGCAGCCTTCAGCGTTGCCTATGGCGGCGGGCTGCGCGCCAGCGAAGTCACCCATTTGAAGGTCGGCGACATCGACAGCGACCGGATGTTAATCCGCGTCGATCAAGGAAAGGGTCGCAAGGACCGTCATGTCATGCTGTCGCCGAGCTTGTTGGAACTTCTGCGCGACTATTATCGTGAGGCCCGGCCCGCAGGTTGGATGTTCCCCGGGCGCAACCGGGTCGATCCGATATCGACTAAACAGTTCAACCGGGCCTTCGGGGTGGCGCGCGACTTCGCCGAGATCAAGAAGAAGGTGTCGCCTCACACGCTCCGGCATAGCTTTGCGACGCATCTGCTGGAGGGCGGGACGGACATACGTGTAATCCAGGTTCTCTTGGGACACGCAAAACTGGAGACCACGACGATCTACACGAAGGTGGCGACGAAGACGATTCAGGATGTGACCAGCCCGCTTGATCTGCTGGTGAACCGTGAGGCGGGTTCGGGTTAAGCCCAACAACGATGCCCCGTCCCAAACTTGAGGTCGCGGATATCTTCCGCGCCCATGGGCCTGTCTATCGCCGGGACCTCGCCGGACACCTGAACCTGCCGCAGTTGAAGGTGATGTCAGCCATCGAGGCCTGCCGGACTGCGGCACTCGGCGGTCATGTCGCGGCCTGCACAAAGTGTGATCATCACCACATCGCCTATAACTCGTGTCGCAACCGGCATTGTCCAAAGTGTCAGGGCGCGGCAGCGCAGGACTGGATGCAGGCACGCATGGAGGATCTGCTACCGGTCGAGTACTTCCACGTGGTCTTCACCCTGCCATCCCAGATCGCCGACATCGCATATCAGAACAAGGCAGCGGTCTACGGTCTGCTGTTCAAGGCATCCGCGCAGACGCTCCTGACCATCGCTGCTGACACCAAACACCTGGGCGCTCGGATAGGCATGACCAGCGTGCTGCACACATGGGGATCAGCGATGACGCACCACCCGCATGTCCATGTCATCGTGCCGGGAGGCGGGCTGTCGCCGGATGGCGCCAGCTGGATCGGTTGCCGTCCGGGGTTCTTTCTGCCGGTGAAGGTCCTGTCGAGATTGTTTCGGCGCTTGTTCCTCGAAGGGCTGACCAGACTGCACAAAGCAGGCGAGCTCAAGGTCTTCGGCGATCTGGTGGGATTGGCAGACCCGGATACCCTCGCAGCCCATCTCGCGCCGCTGCGCAAAACCGATTGGGTCGTTTACGCCAAACCGCCCTTCGGCGGGCCGGAAGCGGTGCTGGCCTATCTGAGCCGCTATACCCACCGCGTGGCGATCTCAAACCACCGGCTCGTCAGCGCCAATGCCAACACCGTGGCCTTCCGGTGGAAAGACTATCGCATCAAGCATGGGGAGCGCATGAAGACCATGCGCCTGCCTACGGATGAGTTCATTCGCCGCTTCCTGATCCACGTTCTGCCATCCGGCTTCCACCGCATCCGCCACACAGGCTTCCTCGCGAATGGTATCCGCCGCGATAGGATCGCAAAGATCAGGCTTTTGCTGAATGCAGAGCCAGAGCCCGATCAAACGCCAGATGAGGCAACCAGCGCCGAATGCGATGATAAACCCGCACACCAGCCCTGCCCAAAATGCGGCGGCGCGATGGTAGTCGTTGAGGCCTTCCTGCGCGGCCAAACTCCAAAGTCTCGCGCGCCGCCATGGGAGGCCGCCGCATGACACGACGAGCAAACCCGGCCCTTTCTTGCGCAGCAGCCGGACCAATCAGTGCGGCCATCTCACCAAATCATGCGTTGCATCAGGCCTGTAACCTCATGACGAGAGGCCACCCAATCAAGCCGTGTCGGAAAAAGAGACTGGCATACACCGCCCGTCGTCACGTAGCCGTCTGCACTCAACGCCCGACACCGCAGCCGTAACCCACAATCCCCATAGCCTCAAAACAGCCCGCGCTTTCCTCCTTGTCAGATTTGTCGCCGCTGCAGCTCACGCTGACAGCAACCACAAACCTCAAACCTTGCAGACCTTTATGACTCTATTACAAACGGCCGCTTTTCCAACCTTCAAAAGCGCAGACTTAAGTTTGAACAACCTACACAAGCCGACTTGCTAAGCACCAGCATTTGCCGTTTGTCTATTCTTTTTCTAACCCGAACTCTGAGAGGAATGGAAGAATTCCGCTCCCTATTGCGCGGGCCGCTATTCCGATTTCGCCTGCTTCAATGCTGATCTTTGCCAAGCCGCGTTTGTCATAGTTGCGTCCGATAGCATCCTTAACAGCCTCGACCATCTCTCGCGTAAGTTCCGGCGAAAGGCTGCTGTCTATGACGATCATCTCTGGGTCGAGGAAGGCCCGCCCCGCGACTGCAGCAAAAGCAATTTGTGGAGCCGCAATTTTCAACCAGTCTTCGAACAATCCCCGTGCAGTTATGTTCAGTGGTCCGTTCTCATAAAAGCCATTCGGGCTTACCCCAGCGGCTTCCGCGGCTACTTCAAGATAATGCAAAGAAGCGCCTTCAAGCAGTTGGCTAGCCACCCCGGACGACACAGCTCCGGTAGGCAGCGATGCAATGGCACCTGCCAGATTGTTTTGCCCTGTATAGAGCTGCCCACCCAAAGAAATGCCGCCGCCAATAAAGGTTCCGACATAGAAATAAATGAAGCTTTGGTTTCGCTGACGGGCGCCCACGGCGATTTCAGCCAGACAGGCAGCTGAGGCGTCGTTTAGGGAGGTCGTTGGGAGGTCGAAGGCGGCTTCCATGTCCCCAGAAAGATCCGCTTCCGCCCAGTTTGCCATCGCACCCTTCGGTGCTCCGACCGTCGATTCCCAAGCGCTCAATTCGTCAGGAAGCGAGATGCCGATGCCGACAATCCGCTCTTTTTGGGTCGCGGTCATTTTGTCAAAGAGTTCAGACGTACAAGTCAGCATATCCTGACGGATCGTGTCGAGATGAGGGAACGGATATCTTCGCACAATGCGTTCAATTATGGAGTAATCGAAGGACATACTGGCCACTTCGAGAGAGCGGCGGCCCACTTTGATGCCAATCGAAACCGCACCTGCGGGGTCCAGTGAAAATGGGACCGAGGGCTGGCCAACCTTGCCTTTAACGGCTTTGCCTGGCTGTAATAAACCGTCTTCCACAAGCCTATTAACTATGACGGTTGCCGACTGTGCACTAAGGTCTGTCGCGCGTGTCAATTCCGCTTTGCTCATCGGGCCGTTGTTACGGATTAAGTCCAAGAACAGCCTCTCGTTTTGGGGCCGCACAACGCTCTTCTGTGTTGAAGATATTGCGATGGGTGCGTCTTTCAGCATTGAACTTTTGTCCTATTTTTCGTGCGTTTGCCCGAGCGAGCGGCTCAACAGTTTTGAAAGCCGAAACTTGATGTTCTAAATATAGCTGGCATCTTCATGCACGCCCTGATCGACACCAGTAATCATTGCGACCACGTCATTTCCGCTTGCGGTCTTGGCATCCAGAACGCCGGCGATCCGCCCTTGACGGAAGACGACGATCCGGTCGACCAGATTAAAGACCTGTCGCAAGTTATGAGACACGATGATCACTGGCACACCGCGTTCTTTAAGGCCTCTGATGATGTTTTCGACCCTTGTTGTTTCTTGAATTCCCAAGGCCGCTGTGGGTTCGTCCATGATGATCAGTTTGGATCCCCAGCCCGCTGCACGACTGATCGCTACACATTGGCGTTGTCCGCCCGACATGCCCGCAACCGATTGCGTTGTATCCGGTATCTTAATGCCCGTTTCTTCGAGCAGCTCATCTGCGCGCTTAACCATTGCTTTCTTCTTGAGCCATGAAAGCGGTCCGAATTCGAAATACACCTCTTCGCGGCCCAAGAAGATATTCTGCGGCACATTCAGATGATCTGCGAGCGCGAGATTTTGATAGACGGTTTCAATGCCGTGTTCTCGTGCATCGTTGGGCGCCTTGAAGTTTACAGGAACTCCATCGACGAAAACCTCCCCGGCGGTACGTTGTTCCACGCCAGTAATATTGCGCACAAAAGTCGATTTTCCCGCACCGTTGTCGCCAACGATTGCGATGTGCTCGTCAGCGTACATCTTGAAATCAGCGTCATTGAGGGCCTGAACGCCGCCGTAGTGCTTTGTTAAACCTCTAGTTTCCAAAATGACCTTACGGACATCATCCATTTTCATCTCCTCCCAAACGACGACTTTGTTATGACCAATGGCATTACTTTGGCTCAGTTTGTCAATAATTAAATCAAGTTGAATTAATTATTGACAAGAAGCCGATTCTTCCTTCTCTTAGGATCACACGATGCCGAGCTTTGGATGCACGGCTATTTCTGGGAGGAACAAAACCGTGAAAATGAAAATGACATTTGCAGGTGTGGCTGTTGCTGCGCTGCTTGCAGGCTCCGCTGCGAGCGCACAGGACGTTATCGGCTATATCACCAAGTCCGCAACAAACGCTGGCTGGATGATGATCAACCAAGGCGCTGCTGATGCAGCTGCGGAAGAAGGCGTGAACCTTGTTTCCGTTGGTCCAGCTTTCCAAGGCGACCTTTCAAGCCAGCTCGAAGTTTTTGAAAACCTTGTTGCACAGGGTGCAGCTGCTATTGCCGTCGCTCCGGTTGACAGTGCAGGCATCGCACCTGCTGTGAACGACGCTATGAGCGCAGGCATTCCGGTTGTCGCAGTCGATACCGGTGTTGCTGGTGCAGACGTTACGTCCTTCGTTGCAACTGACAACTACGCCGTGGCCAAGGTTCAGGGCGCGGTCGCTGCAACCCTCGTTGAAGACGGCCAAGCTATTATCTACGTTACAGGCAACCAAGCACAATCTACTGGCCAAGAACGCCGCAATGGATTCATCGAAGCCTTCTCTGCTGCGCGTCCAAACTCTGAAATTCTCGAAGTGCCAACAGAATGGAACAGCCAGGAAGCTCAGGAAGGTGTTGAGGCCATCTTGAACAGCCGTCAGGATATCGCGATGGTTGCCAACGCGTGGGACGGCGGCACAATGGGTGCCAAAGCAGCTCTTGAAAACCTTGGCTTCGGTGCAGGCGATGTAAAGCTGGTTGGCTTTGACGGTGCGGGCGACGCGATCGCGGCGATGGACGACGGTTGGGTCCACGCAAACACCGCACAGATGCTGTACCAGATGGGCTATCAGGGCATCAAAGCGGCTGCCGCTGCGGCGCGTGGTGAAGACGTTTCCCCACGTATCGACACAGGATTCTTCCTTGTGACGCCAATGACGTCCGGTACTTACAAAGAAATGGTCGGCATCGAGTAATCGACGCCTGACACCATCGGGGCATGCACATCTAGTGCGTGCCCTAATCCTGCATTTCCCACTAAAATTTAACTGATGGAACACGCGATGACCGACGTAGCCAAGACGCATGCCAACTCCACACTGCAAGACCGGTTAGTGTTAGGGTTGGTGAAATTCTTTCGGGCCGAATGGTCTGGCGCGTTTCTTGCGATCCTTATCCTTGGCATCGCTATTGAGCTGGCCACTTCGGGCCGCCCGTTCTTTCATCCATCCAACCTGATGACGATCCTTAACAACTCGGCTGCGATTGGCATCGTCGCGGGGGGCATGACCTTGGTGATCATCACGGCCGGTATTGATCTGTCCGTCGGATCCGTCATGGGGATGACCGCCGCCCTGACCGGATATGTCGCAAGCTTCTGGGGTTTTCCGCCCTATCTGGCGATCATGACCGGCCTTGGCATCGGTCTTGCGATTGGTGCCTTCAACGGCTCGCTGGTGGCTTATTTCGGAATGCCCGCATTCATCGTCACGCTCGCGGGACTGTCGATCTGGCGCGGCACAGGCCACCTCTCGACCGGCGCGCAGGCTACGCCAAAGTTGCCTGATACCTTCGACATGTTTGGACGCTACAATCCGTTTGCAGGTCTACGTAATGCCTATAAAGAGGGGGAATTGTCGGGCTTTTGGGAAAGTGTGGGCGGCTTTGTTGATGACAACTGGATCAACTTTTTCCGCACCTTTCAAATGTCGATGCTGATCTTTATCGGCTTCTTCATCGTCCTGACCATTATTATTTCGAATACGCGTTATGGTCGCTGGGTCTACGCGATTGGATCGAATGAGCCGGGCGCACGTCAGGCAGGCATCAACACGCCTCGATACACTTTGCTCACCTATATGTTCTGTTCTTTCTCTGCCGCTTTGGGGGCCTTGCTGTTCCTTGGCCGCGCACCTTATGCGAAATCTGACTACGGCCAGATGTGGGAACTCGACGCAATCGCCGCAGTGGTTATTGGCGGCACATCCTTGTTTGGTGGGCGCGGATCGCTTTGGGGAACCTTCATGGGGGTGATCCTGCTCAAGCTGATTAACAATGGTCTGACATTGGCTCAGCTTGATACGTTCTGGCAGATGGTTGTCACCGGTCTGATCATTCTGGTTGCCGTCGGCTTGGACATCGTCCGTCAATCCAAGAACCCTGAAAGCGTGCGCAAGCTGTTGGGGGCGATTGCGGCTGTCATGGCCTTCCTTGCCTTGATGACACCCGGTGCCATCTATCTGCGCGCCAAGATTGCGTTGTTGGAGCATGGTGCAGCAACCACACTACGCGAGGCAGGAACATCACTTGCCGCGGGCCAAAATGCACGCCTCTTGTCGCCGGATGAAATTACACAGTTTCAATCCGCTGCATCAGCAAACCTTGGCGCGACGCTCTTATTGTTGGTTTTGGTGCTGGCCACTGCATTTGTGGTGCTGAAAACATCGCGTCTGATCAGCTTTGGTTTGGCAGCCGTGTTCATTGCGATGATCCTTCCGGTGTCCTTGATGGGCTATGAAATCACCGCGCCTTTCCTTGTCCTTGGGGCTGCTGCCCTGTTGGGTAGCGCATATGTCCACGCGCTCTTTGCCAAGGCCCGCACGTTGGACGTCAATGCGCGGTAATGCTGTCATTGCGATCGGTGGCGAGAATCTGATCGACACCGTGCAAACGGCTTTGCCAAGTGGCGAAATTACGCAAAAGCATAACCTTGGAGGGTCACCGTATAATGTTGCGGTGGCCCTCGCGCGTCAGACGATGACACCATATTACCTAACTCCGATTTCGACCGATGGATTTGGCGAACAGCTGGCAGATCACTTACGGCACGAGGGCGTCGTATTGGCAGGTAAGCGCCGGCCTGAACCGACGACCCAAGCGATTGTCACACTAGAAAATGGAATACCGTATTATGTCTTTCGCCGTGATGATACGGCCGAGCGCGCGGTAAGCGTTGCTGACATCAACGCGGCCATGCCTAAGAGTGTGACGCATTTTCACGCGGGATCTCTGGCGTTTGCTGGTGGCGACGACGCCAATGCATGGGAGGAGGCATTCCACAAGGCCCACAAGAGCGGTGTATCGACATCGCTTGACCCCAATGTACGAACATCGTTGGTTGATGATATACCAGCCTACCGTGCTCGTTTTGCGCGGTTGCTTCGGTCCGCGACCATCGTCAAACTAAGCGATGAAGACCTTGCGGCGATTTACCCAGACCTCTCTCAATCAGATGGGATAGAAGAACTGCGCAGATCAACCAGCGCACGCTTAGTTATCTTGACGAAGGGCCCAGAAGGCGCGGTGTGTTGGACGCTTTCGCAACGCGTCACAGTCGCAAACCCAGACGTGCCAAACCTGATCGACACAATTGGCGCAGGTGACACGTTCACTGCCACTGTTTTGGCGAGCCTCGTGACAGCAGGGCTGTTAAATGATTCTGCTCTTGCGCAACTTGTAACCGACCAGCTACGAGCGCTGCTTGATAGGGCCGTACAAGCTGCTTGCCTGAACTGCACGAAAGAAGGCTGTAATCCGCCAACCAGTGCGGCTATTGATGCGGTCATGCAAAAAGGAATGACCTGATGCTCTATCTCGACACAGCTGACACCTCTGCGTGGGATGACCTCATGCCGACCGGCTTGTTTCACGGCATTACGACAAATCCACTGTTGGCCGTCCGGGCAGGTCTGGATTATCCCGACATCAACTGGTCCGATATGGCAAGCCGCGCCCGCGAATTAGGTGCCAAAGAGCTTCATGCGCAGGTGTATGGCCCGACCGCTGGCTATGTTGATTGGGCCGCAAAACTATATGACATCGGCAAGGCAACCGGTATTGAAACGGTCGTAAAAATCCCTTTGGTGGAAGACGCAATCAGGGCCACGCCTGCGATTAAGGCACTGGGTGGACGCATCTTGATGACCGCTTGCTATGACGCAAAGCAACTACTTGTAGCACAAGCCCTAGATGCAGATTTCATCGCTCCCTATTTTGGCCGAATGGTCGAAGCAGGAATGGAAGCCGAGAGCCACCTATCTGCTATGGCCAAGATGGCGGAAACGTCGCCTGTAGATTGCAAAGTTCTCGTGGCATCTCTTCGAACGGCCGATCAAATGGTCTCTTTGGCGACACAGGGGCACACCCATTTTACGATTGCACCCACAATCGCCCGAGACCTTATGACCAGCGCGAAAAGCATCGAAGCCTTCCATGCTTTTGAAACCGCGGTCACAGAAAGCTAAAGCGATACGTTTGGTCTTGACCCTCGCTCACAGAAGGTTTGCCCAAATTCCGAAACCAGTCATTAGCTGCCCTGCAGAACAACGGCAAAGAGGGCTCTTTTGACACCTTCGCTGCGATTGGCATGAATGGCTGCTCACTGCTTCTATCGTCGCCCCAATCGTCCTAGTCGTGCGAGCTGCGCCAACATTTGCGATCCAGTCCCGGTCGTTGGATTACCACCTGCGGGTGTCACATTTGCCATTCCCGGCCGTTGAGGCATTTGTTGCACCCCAAACATCTGACGCGCTCTGAGTGCGGCGTATTCGGCCCCGCTGGCGCCCCCTACAAGATAGCGATTGTAGGCTTGCTGATTACCCATGGCGGCACGTGCAAACCCATAGCTTCCGGCCATGCCGCCAGATAAGGCTGGCATCATGATGTTGCCGGAAATTGCCCTCACAATAAACGGCGTCGCGACGATGAACCCTTTGGCCATCAACACCATCATAAAAAACGGAATCAGCGCACCGATATTGGTGGCACCCTCAGGATCGCCCAGTTCGCCGATAAGTGCAGAAGACACGCCAGTGATCGTCGCAAAAACACCCGCCACAACAATCGGATAGATCGCAAAGGAGACCAGCGCTGACAGCCACCGCGCAAAGTAGTCCTTCGTCACATCAAACAGTGTCAGAAAAATCATCACCGGCGCGATACCAATCAAGAGCGCGATCATCAGACGCGAAGCCACCAAAATGAACGCCGCCAGCCCACCTAAAATCGACAGCATCAGGACACCAACAATATCCAACATGGCCCCAGCCATCCAATTCAGTTCCGAGCCTGCAGCGTTGAGATATTCTCCAAGCTCTGCAATCAGCCTGTCAAATTCCTCGGCAAAGGTTCCAGACGGGCCGGGCACCCCGCCGCCCACAGATGCGACAAGTGCGCCTGCAATACTGTCGATCCCTGCGAGGATCGCGGATGATAGTGCGTTGAACTGCACCCAATTGGTCGCAAATATCCCGATGAGCCCGATCTTGACCGCTAGCCAGAACGCCGTTCGCCCGTCCATCGCTTTGTACTGATAGATCATGTTCAGGAACACGAAGATCACGACGACGGTTGTTCCAAGGACGAGCAGCGTCCCCACCGTTGCGGCAACAGACCCGAACTGTGTTTCGGCGGCCGTGTCGAGATAGCCTTGGGAGGTTTCAACGAAGTAGGTGACAACGCTCATTTCAGGATCTCCCTACCAATTGCCTGTGGCTTCGCAGATCGCTTGGGCTGGAGGTCGAAGTTCATTTGCACGGCGGTTGTAGGTGGCCGAGGCTTGCAGCATTTCTGAACGGTTCGCTCCGGCATGGTTTTCTCGGAAGGTGACTTCGGCTGAATCCCAAGTTGGGAAGCGCGTGGCGCAGTCGCAGGATCCCGTCTCAACGACCCGCTCCATGCTCTGTGCGCGGTAGATGTCCTGGACCAAGACACGCTGGTAGGCGTCTCGCAGCGCGATATTTTCCATCCAGTCCGGCTCGTTTGGGCGCTCAGAGCAGACATCCGGAATGCTCTCGAGGCTGGGGATTAGATTGCGCTCCGCCATCAACGGCGGTGCAATCAGTCCCAAAACAATCGTGAGCCAAGTGAGACGGATAGTACGATGCTTCATCGGGTGCCTCTAACATCTGCGCCTTCGGAGGTTTCACGTTTCAGGAAAGCCGTGTGCCCGATATTGGCAAATTCGGACGAGCTGATTGAGACAACCTCCCACCCGACCTGGCCCTTTGCATTCAACGCAACCTGCATTTCGATCAGACTGTTTTTGCGATCCATCGGGAACGTCAGGATCTCGTATTCATAGGTTTTCATGCTGATGCTCCAATCTGTTCCATGCCGGGGAGGTAGAATTCAGTGATGCCGCGTTTACCGTCGTGGCGGCCGGCCTGGATGATCACATCGATGGAGTTCTCGATGTAGCGAACCATGTCCGCATAGGTCATCGGGATCTCGGTTTTCAGCGCGGCGATTGCCAATCGCTGCACCGCCAGTTGCGGGGTTTCGGCGTGCAGCGTCGTCATTGAGCCACCATGGCCGGTGTTGATGGCTTCCAAGAAGGTCATAGCCTCTTTACCGCGCACCTCGCCAAGAATGATCCGATCTGGCCGCATGCGGAGCGTCGCGGTGAGAAGAACGTCTGCGGTTTGGAACGCTGCATCGCGGTTGGCGATAAGCGTCACCACGTTTGGTTGAGCGGGCAGAAGCTCGGCAGCCTCCTCGATCGTGATGATCCGCTCCTCAGCGCCGACATGAGAGAGGATTTTGCGGGCGGCCACGGTTTTGCCGGTCGAGGTGCCACCCGAGACGATCATGTTGAGCCTATTCTCAACGCAAAATGCCAGTGCATCGTCGATCACGCCGGCTTCCACGACCTCCCGCAGTTGCTGAGTCTTTTCCTGCCGCAGTTCTTCTAGCTTGCGCTCTTTGCCAAACAGAAACGACAGTTCGATGTTTTCGAGGGAAAGGCTTGAGAAGAACCGCAAGCTGATCGACATGGCCGACATGACAGCAGGGGGCGTTATGACCTGCGCCCGGATCGGGCGATCCTTGTAGGCAATCGAGACCGATACAATGGGTCTGTCCTTGCTCATGGTGGTGTTTGCGCTGGAGGCAATCTGATTGCCCAGATCCTTAACGGCAGTCTCCGACAGCCGCTGATCCAGCAAACGCATGAAGTGATCGCCTTGGAATTCACCCCAGCAGGTGCCGTCGGGGTTGATGCAGATCTCGATGACATCGTCGCGGGACGCCGCGTCCAGCTTATCAAGTGAGGTTTGAAGATAGCTGAGCGACATAGGATCAAAAGATCTCCAAATCGCGGTCAACCATGACGGTGACACGCGCGCCTTGGTCGACGTAGATGACGGGACCGATGGAGAGATAGTCGCTTATCACGCTGTCAGTCGCATCGGCCAGATCATCGCCAATATCCTCGAGAACGTCTGCTGCGGCTTCGTCTTCGACCGAGGCTGCCGCCGCACTCGGGGCCGCTGAAATAAGAGAAATCAAAGCTGCAGAGCCAAACCGTTCCGCAAAGCGTGTATCGACAAAGCCGGTCACGCCGGAGCGGCCCAACTCGTCGCCGCCAAAGGAACTGATCTGAATGGTTTGATTGTCCGGCAGGATGATGCGGTCCCAGGCGATGGTGACGCGCTGCTGTGCAATATCTAGCCCCGAGCGATAGCGCCCGATCAGGCGGGATCCGCGTGGGATGAGAAGGCGCGATCCGTCAAAGCTGAAGACATCTTCTGAGACAACGGCGCGAGTTTGACCGGGCAGGGAGCTGTCGAGTGCCGTTTCCATGACAGCCTGTATCATCGTACCTTGAATGATGGTGTTGGAAGGGTTGGCGATGACTTCGGCTTGGGTGACGGAGGTCGGCAGCGCGCCGTTCAGGACAAAATCTGTCACTTCGCCAAATGTGCGTTCGGCAAGCGGGGTTTCATTCGCCCCTGATGTTCCGCCAAATGCAATCGTCGGGGACGCGATGCGGCGCTCCTGAAACGCACGCTCCTCTGCGGCCCGGCGTTCAAGATCAGCCATGCGGCGTGCTTCATCTTCGCGGCGCAACCGTTCTGCCTCTCGCGCAAGGAGGTCTTCCTCGGACGGTCCGATAGGAACCGGTGCAGGCACTGGCCGATTGGCCTCAAGTTGGGCCAGCTCCAAGTCCATACGGATTTGTTCCAACTCGCGATCCCGCGCCGCCAATTCGTCTTGGAACAGCTGTTGGGCTGCTTGGGACGCAGTTTGCAAGGCCGCGATCTGAGCTGTTAGCCCATCAATGGCGTCCGCAGCCGCCGTATCTTCTTCTACCACTGGTTCCGGCGCGTTGCGCAATTCCTCGATCTGGGCCTGAAGGGCAGCCAATTGCGCGAGGAGCTCTGCGTTGGGCTCATTTGGCGCAGCGGGGGCAACGACAATTTGGGTTTCCGGGGCAGGGGGCGGAGGTATGGCTTCGATTGCCCCAAAGCCGTCACCCTCATTTTGAAACACGTCAGGTGTGGCTGTCGGCAGAGCCGTTTCATCATCTGGTCCGGACATCATGTAGAGAACGGCACCACCTGCACCAACGAGTGCGACGACGATGAGGGCCAGAAGGGGCGACCGCCGAGGCCTAGATGAACCTTGGCGATTACCGCCCTTTTCTAGTGCGGCGAGGCGTTTTTCGAGCTCTGCGTCCGCTGTATTGCTCATGATGACGCCCCTGCGGGTGGGGTCGCCTGAATGCAAACTACCTCATCCCCGAGACGCAGCACCCACTGCGTGTTCACGCCTGAGACGCGGATTACACCGTCCTCGATGGCCTGCGTGTTTACCGTGCGCTCGCGGCCACTGGAGTATCGGAAGATGGCTGGCACCGGCGCATTTCGTGCAAATGCGAAATACGTAAACGTCCCATCGTCCCAAACGCGCGTTGGGGTGAACTGGACCTGTGTGCTGGCCCCATAATTATAGTTGGGGGCTTGCTGTGCAATCGCGCGGGCCGGTCTCGCTTCATCATCAGGATAGCGGAACTGCACGGCATAGAAGGTGGGGCTTTGGGTCTCTTGGACGTTAAAGTAATAGCTGCGCCGATTGGTATAGACGGTCACGTTGGTATGGACGCCGCGCGCAACTGGCTTGATCGCAAAGGCTTGCCCGCCGGGAACACCATCGATCTCAAAGCCTTCAGTGTCGCCTGCAATGATCGAGCGGATGCTTTCGCCTTCTCCAAATTCCACAGTGGTCACATGTGTGAGAGACACGTTGAGGCGATAGATCTGTGCCTCTTGATATGTGGCCAATCGAACGCGACTGTCATTGGGTCCGCCACGCGGAATGGCTTCAGCAATGGCCAAACTCGGCACCACGGCAAGCATGAGAATACTGAGCAACTTTGTAAGCAAACATGCGTTGTCGGAATGAGTTGAGTCGCCAATACCCTGCCGCGCTGCGCGCTCTCGGGACATTGGCGACGAGCTATTTTGTAGTGAATTCCTGAAACGCATTAGTTCTCCAATCTGTCGGAGCGGATGGAATATTCCAACACGGTGAAGCCAAAGGGGTTGGACCAAACCTGATCGATGGAGCGGCTGGCCTCGGGGCGGAACTCAAAGAGCAGCGTGGCGGTGAACAGGCCGGTCTGGACGCCATTGATGGAGTTGAGGCGCTTGCGCAGACGTACTGTAGCGCGATTGATGCCGATCCGGTTGATGCTGAGAACTTCGACATCCAACCGGCCGCTCGTGCCATAAAGCGTGGGCGGATAGTCCGCATTGGCACTGTTCCAGATTTGGCGCAGTGAAGCTTCCGCTGCGCCGTCCGAGCGACGCAGCACACTACGGACCCGGACATCGTTGTCGAGTTGGTTGTAGACCTCGCGATCACTGATGTAGCGGAACACTTCCGCCTCAATGATG
Source organism: Paracoccaceae bacterium (assembly GCA_029244725.1). GTDB lineage: Bacteria > Pseudomonadota > Alphaproteobacteria > Rhodobacterales > Rhodobacteraceae > JASMHC01. The sequence continues at coordinate 4,924 of JAQWQJ010000063.1, read as the reverse complement.
GCTTGGTTCTCTGTGACGGTCGTTGCTCCGACTGAGGCTTCTGGCAGTGCAAAGCCAGTCGATGGATCGTAAGGGACAACGACGGGCGGCGGATCAATATCGAGGATCGAGACAGCCGCAGCACTCAGACACCCCAGAATACCAAAGATGAGGCCAATCAAGCCAAGCCGCTGCCAGAGCCGTTCGCGGCGCAGCGCGCCGTACACCAGCTCTTCTTCAATGATTTCTTGTTCACTCGCCACGCATCACACCTCAATCTGCATTGAGGTCAGGCAAGGTGAAATCCATGAACCGCTGCTCTTCAGCAATTGTGGCGGCATCGATCACACCACCGGTGCCGTCACCGACGGTTTGAATGGCTTCAAGCTGCCACATGGCAACGAGTGCGATGGCAAGCTCTGCGGTCACGCGTGTGTTGAGATCGACGCTTTCTTTCAGCTCATCCATGTCGTCGATCAGACCGACCAGCCGATCGACGCGCTCAAGTGATTGACCTGCATCGCCGTAGCTGTTTTGCGCTGCGGCTGAGACCAGCGCGCCAGTTGTGGCTTGTGTCGCGATGCGGTTTGCGTTGGCGTTGCCGCTGGCGGCCATTTCTGAGAGCGTATCGTCGTCGAAGCCAAGATCAGCCAAGACGCGGTCCATCTGGGTTTCGATTTCGCCTGCGCCCGACCCGGACAGGCCCGAGAAGTCCCCATTCTTGATGGCCTCGATGGTTGCGATGATATCGCCGAACTCTTGGTCGAGGAGGCCGTTGAGTTCATCCTCCATTTGCGTGCGGATTATTTCTGGTAGTTCGGCAAGACGGGTCAGGGCCTCATAGGTGCGCTGCAGCTCTGCAAGTTGGTCCGTGAGTGTGGCAAGCTGTTCGCGCAACTGGGTCAGCTGTTCGTTTTGCAGGATTTCGTCTTCGATCATCTGCCGGAGCTGCTGGATGTTCTGGGCAATGTTTTGGGTGTCAACGACGGGGACACCTTGGGTCATTGCTGGGGAGGGAGACACGATGTGGAGCCCCAAGGCAAGCGTACCAACCAAAGTAGTCCTCAAAAGCCATTTGGATCGATGCATCAGTCCAACTCCTCGATTGTGAAATTCATGAAATCCCCTTCGGCCATACGGGCAGAAGCCTGAGCCAGTTCTTCTGCACTCAAGACGCGCGTTCTTGCTGCCTGCAATCGAACGCGGGCTGCGACCAGCCGCACAAGTTCCGCGCGGGCGTAGGTGTTAAGCGCCATGCTTTCCTGCACATCCTCCGTCTCGGAAATACGCTCGACAATGTCATGGACACGCAGGGCCGCCTGTCTGATCGCAGCAGGGGAATTGTTTCCGTAGAAAGCAGCGCCATGCCCGGTGATCGAGAGATTGGCATTGGCCAGTAGCGCTGGATCGATAGTGCCCAAGGCTTCGATACCGCCAATCCTGCTGAGATAGAGATTGTAGCGTTCGGGGATGACAGTGACGTAGTGCTGTGTTTCTCGAAACGGGGGCACGCCGCTGTACTCAAAGACCCTTCCAGGACCAGCATTGTAGGCGGCAAGCGCGTTGATGATATTGCCGTCAAAGGTGTTGAGTTGCGTGGCCAAATACCGCGCGCCGCCATGCACTTGCAGATAGGGGCTGTCATAGTAGGCAGGATTGATGCCGAGGTCGCTCGCGGTGCCCGGCATAATTTGGGTGAGACCAAACGCGCCAACGGGAGAACGCGCACCGATGGTAAAACGACTTTCCTGCCAGATTAGGGCCTGCAGAAGGGCGCGCCATTGGACGGAAGAAAGTCCGGCGCGCCCGACACCCGCAAAGCCGCTGGTCTCTTGAGCGACGCGGATAATGAGTTGTTCGATATTCTGGGCCGCATCGCCAAACATCTGTGTCCCAGCGGGGTTGGGATCAACCTCGCCTGAGCCATATACGGCCACCACCGATCGGGCAGGATCTCCACTGCCAGATTCCAAACCGGACACCATTGCGGGTAGCCCCTGACCGCCGAAGCTTGATTGCGCATCGAGAATGCGCGCCAGCGTTTCCAGTTGCTCGCGCTCGATCTCAGCAATGAGTTCCTTGACCGAGAGCTTCTCAGCCTGTGTTGCAAGATCGATTTCACGATCACCGGTTTCCACGATGTCGCGTGCGGTCAGACCGTTATCGACCGTTGGCACGCCTTGAGCGAAGGCGAGACCGGGCAGCAAAGTCACGCAGAGGATATGAGCGAGCTTAGACAGCAATGTCACCCTCCAAAGTGCCAAAAGGCGTGAAGGTGCAATTGGGATCAACCGGTGCAACTGCCGCAAGGAACGTGAAGCAATTGGCCTGTGGCTCTTGGTATTGTGCGCAGGAAGCGAGGACGCCGAAAATGGCGAGAAGGATCAGTGGTCGTGTCATGTCAGTCTCCAGAAATCAGAACGGTCGCGGTAATCGGCCCCGACAAGAGCCTCGCCTTTTTCCATGCCGCCAAGGATCGTGAGGTTGGGGCCCAATGCGCTGAGATCAGTATCAACAACGATCGAGCCTTGATCGTCGCGAATAAGTGCCAGCCGCGAATTGCTGCCGGTGTTCAACAGCACATCGAGTTCTTTCTCAAAGAGGTTCAGCATCGCGTAATCGGACGCATGGGCGCGGATGTTGGGCAGTAGGATTTGCGTCGGCACCGCCTCGACAATGGTTTTGCCGGTGCGCGTGCGTTCCAGCTGGCTGGCATACTGCGTCATCATCACTGCAACGGTGTTCTGCTTGCGCGCTGTGACTAACCAGTTGGACAGTCGTTCGGCGAAATACGCGTTGTCGAGGGCTTTCCAGGCCTCATCGATGATGATGATAGTGGGGTGGCGGTCTTCAATCTCACGTTCGACGCGGCGGAACAGGTAGCTCAGAACGGCCATCCGTTCTTTCTCGGACTCAGAATCCAGAATGCCAGTCAGATCAAAGCCAACGACGTCGCCTTCGAGAGAGAACGTGTCTTCCAAGGATTGGCCAAATATCCAGCCATAGCGACCATCGCTGGTCCACTCGAGCAGGCGTTGGTGCAAATCGCCGCCATCATCGGTGGAAACAAAGAGCGAGGCAAAGTCTTTCCAGTTGCGAAGAGCTGGATCCGTAGCGTTTGCGTTCTGGCGCACGACCTCTTGGATGCGGTTCGTTTGGACAGGCGTCAGCGGCTTGTCCGCGCGGTAGAGCAGGGTGGCCAGCCAGTCCGACAACCAAGCCGTGCCGCGATCGTCCACCTCGGTCCAGAGCGGGTTGAGACCGGTGGCTTGTCCAGCCTTCAATGCTGCATAGCTGCCCCCGTTGGCGCGGACCGCCATCTCCATACCAAGGCGATAGTCGAAAACGAAGATCCGCGCGCCTGCTCGACGGGCTTGGGTCATGAGAAATGCGGACAGGACGGATTTACCTGATCCGGGTCGTCCCATGATCAGTGTGTGCCCGCTGGTAGGTTCTTTATCCGGACTTCCCTGCTCGTGATAGGAGAACCGATAGGCACTTTGCTCGGGCGTAGGGAGCATGGTGATGACTTTGCCCCAAGGCACGTCACCGGGCTTCTTGCCAAGCTGCGTGCGATGAAACGCTGCGAAATCCGCAAAGTTGCGGTTGGTGATGGCACTGGCGCGCACGCGCTTGGGCTGATTGCCGGGGTGTTGGCTGAGATAATGCGCTTTTGCTGCGACGCGCTCGCCGATCATCTTCACGCCTTCTGCAGCGGCGGCATTGACGATTTCGGCACTCAACGTCTGCAGCTCATCAAGCGTGTCGCAGAAGATGGTTACAACCATGTGGTGTTCACCAAAACTCTGACGTTTGGCTTCAAGATCATCAGCGGCGATATCGAGGGCTTCCATGAGCGAGAGAGCAGCATCCTGTGACGCCTGCATCTGCCGTTTCTGGCGCTTGATCCGTCCGGCCATGAGGTTGGAATTGATTGGCGTGAACGAATGGGTGACAATCATGTCGACTGGCAGATTAAGCATGTCGAACATCGTGCAGGACGTAGCTTCGGAATATTCGCCGATGGTGAAACTCTTGCCGTAGCGGTGGCCAACGACGCCTTCTGAAAGCTCAAAATGATCCTCCAGGAATGTCACGCGGGTGTTGGCCACGTTGAACGACAGGAAACCGTAGGTACTGGCAGGGAAGAGCGGCAGTTCCTGACCGGTATTGAGCGCCCCGAGGAACCCAACCAGCTCGCCAGACTTCGCCGACAGCACGCGCGGTTTGAGATCGGCCAGCCCAGAGGCAAAGACATTCACGGCCTCGTTCAGACGTCGAAGGCGTTTCTGGGTTTCTTCTTTGAAGCGCTCAGGTGCGCTGCGATTGAGGAACGGAAGAAAACTCTTGGACGGCGGACGGTGCATGATGGTCAACGTCAGTGTCTTGTCGCGTAGCCCGCTGGTGGCAAGCTTCTCGCGCCACAGCCGGTCTACTTCGCCCGCGAAACTGTCCTCTTCGATGGACTCCAGTTCTGGCGCAATCGCTTTGGAGACTTTGTGCACATAATAGCTGAATTCCGGCCCTAGCTGCGCAACGATCCGGGCAAAGAGTGCTGTGACCTTGTCGAGATACGCATCATCGGTCGTGTAGCTGTTGACCCCGTCCAGCCGGATACACTGGAACAGCTCGTTCACTCGCGTCCGCACAGTCTGGTCATCGACCAGACTGACATAGGGCAGCATATGCGCGAGACGGGTTTCCCGGGCGTACCAGGTCGGCGTCAAAGTGCGGGTATCGACGGCTTCGTCGTTAGTTTCATCACGGGGCATAACTGTCCCCACCATGAATTTGCCGGTTTCGGGTGGGCGGTGTTTCCTGCAGCGCCGTCATCATCACGTCGATAAAGCGGGGATCCCAATCGGCCGCTTTCCAAAGGACGGGATAGAGCACGATCGCAACCCCAAGGATCACGATGTGCTGGACCCATACGAACAGCAGCACC
>JAQWQJ010000067.1 GCA_029244725.1 Paracoccaceae bacterium | reverse complement strand
CAAGACAGCCGACAGCGCCATGGAGGTCTTCAGACATGTTAAAGCGCTCGAAGAGATAGGGTGCTTCGGTGTTGAGCTGGAAGTTGTCCCAGACCGTGTTGCGGCCGAGATCGCCAAACGGACGAACCTCGTATTGCTTGGAATGGGGGCGGGGCCACACGCCGATGCACAGTATCTTTTTGCAGAAGATGTGCTTGGCTACACACCCGGTCACAAACCACGCCACGCCAAGACCTACCGGGATTTCCGCAGTGAGCTGGACCGGCTTCAGCAGGAACGGATCGCGGCATTCAGGGAATTCGGTGACGATGTCGCGAACGGAGCCTATCCGGCTTCCGAGCATTCCGTTTCGATTTCGGACTCAGAGCTCAAAGATTTTACATCCCAGTTAGAGTCTTACCAAAACGCTTGAAGAAGTTCGGGTTCGCGATCTAATCGCTTGGTAGCTTGAGAAGCGAAACTTCTTCGCGATTTTAAGCTGTTCTTTTGTTGCCAGACCTATTCTGGCAAGAGCGGAGGCATACGATTAATGCCTCCGCCGAGCCTTATCACAGGCTCTGCGCTGACGGCCATATCCATCAGAAAAAGCCGGAGTGCCACCTTTGACCGTCTATCTTTGACAATCGAAATGGTGAGCAATGGACCTCGGGTTCGAGCAAGGCATATATCGTTCAGAGTTTGCGAAGATAAGATATGAGCCCTGTCTCGTTCAGTTCGTGAAAACGGCACCAAACAACGAAACAATCATGTCGGTACGGGAACCCAAAAATGCGGCAATGCGATTTACAGGGCATCCACCGAAAAGTCCTCGGAACAGCTTGCCAATCAGGAAATTTTTTCACTCGAATTGATAAACCGTTCATTTTCATGAGGATTAATATCAATAATCCATCTAGGCTTGACGCAAAATCCTAAAACGGGTTTCGTGAAAATACTCCTCACCGGGGTTCAAAACCGTCGTTGGAAACTCCGGATTGTTCGGCGCGTCTGGCCAGCCTTGCGGCTCTAAAGCTATGCCGGTTGATGCTGAGTGGCTGTCATTGTGCGGATTTGAGCCGCCCGTAAATATTTGAAGCCCCGGTTGGTTTGTCCAAACTTCGCATCGTAACTTGCTTTTGTCTGATGAAATCACCGCAGCTTGTGAAAGCTCTTTAGGCCGTTGCGAGAGACAGAAATTGTGATCCAAATGCGTGCAAGCGCCATCTTCGTTCAGCAGCTTAGCATCTTTGTAGTCAAAGCGGGTTCCTTCCACACATGCCGCGCACCCATCGGGAATGTCGTCGTCATCGACCGGTAAATAATGATCCGCCGACACCTGCAGGCGGTGGTTTCGAATATCGCCCCCGCCATCAAGGTTAAAATAATTGTGCGACGTATAATTGCACAAAGTCGGCGCGTCGCAGTGTGCGGTGATGGTTTGTGACAAGCTGCAATCATCTTCGATCTTGAATCGAGACATAACGCTCAGGTTACCCGGATAGCCCATGTGACCATCGGGCAATACATCCTTTAACAAGACCTCATGCTTGCTTGCCTCAACGATCTGCCAATGTCTATGTGACGACCCAAATCTGCCGCCGTGTAAATGGTGCCCTTGCTGCGTGTTCTGGTCGAGCTGGATGATTTCTCCATTCAAGGTGAAACGCCCGTTTTTGATCCGGTTTGCGTAACGCCCCACGGTCGAGCCGAAGTAGTTTGGATTTGTAAGGTACGGGGTGAGTGTGGTGTATCCCATCACAAGGCTGGGTTTGTGGCCCTCAATGCGCAGGTCTTGCAACGTGGCACCGAAGCTCAACAAACGGGCTGTGAGTCCATGACGAGAGATCGTGACCCGTTTTACAAGCGTTCCGTCAGAGGCGTGTCCCCAGGTTTCGATCACGCTGGCTTGCCTTGTCGTGTGACGGAAACTGGTGGAAGGGTCGCGCCCTCAATCTCATGTGCTTTGATATCAAAATTGAACCAGAAACACTCGGTCGCGGTTTCGCGCAGTCTAACCCCGTCCGGCAGATCAAATACCCGAAGGCCTGAGGAAACGCAGATATCCCGGAACAGCGATTTCCAGCCGCTTAGATCCAGCATTGCCCCAGCATATGTTAGATGATCATTGCCAACGGCAACGGGCCGTCCCTCAGTTGTACGCATGAGCACCTTTGCTGCGCCCTCAAGCTCTTCTCGGTACCCGACAATCTGACCGCTCCCCTCGATTTGGATCGGCATATCCGGTCTGATGCTCTCAATGCGAGCAACAGTGACATCCAAGCCAGGTAGGTCAGGCGGTAGCGGAGTAGGGATCGACATCTCACCATTGCGCGCCCCCGATCTTGGCCCGATAACAACCTTTGCATTTGCACTCACAAGCGCTCGTTTCAGGTCATCCGGCATGTGCATCATGCCCGGTGCAACCACGATAGAATAGCCGGTGAAATCTCGGGTGCTGGGGGGCAAAATATCAATCGATTGGCCCAAGGATCGCAAGGCGCGGTAAACGTCCAGCACCAAGCCGAAATAGCTAAGGTCTTTGCCATGAGGCTGCACGGCCCACGCAAAGTCAGCGTCATAGTCAAAGATTATTGCAACCGGAGATTTGGCAGATGCAACAATCGGAGCATCGCGAAGCTCGTCTGACACTTGCCGCGCTTCTTTCATGGCTGGCGTTTCGACGCTGTCGGGCCTCAGCAAACCAGCGTGCAACTGCTCTTGTGCCATCGGTGCTTGCCGCCAGCGGAAATAGCAGACCGCTTCGGCACCATGGGCAAATGCCTCCCAAGTCCAAAGCCGAACCATCCCCGGCAAAGGATCGGGGTTGAAAGGAGCCCAATTCACTGGGCCTGGTTGCTGCTCCATGACCCACCAACGCCCCTTTCCAACAGCGCGGTAAAGATCGTGGTGCAGCGCTTGAAAATCTGGGTCGCCTTGACGCGCGAATTTGCGTTGCCGATCGGGTGTTGTTCCGACACGATCCTCAAGGAAGCCAAGCGGATAACTATCCCACGAGGCGATATCCAGATCGTCTCCCACTTTGAAATGGTCAAAATCGGTGATCCGCCCCATGTAGTTATGGGCAATCGGCGCGTCTGTGTAACGGCGCAGGATCTCGACCTGAAGTTTGTTGAACGCCACCACCTGATCCGAGCTAAATCGCCGGAACGCCAGGCTATGTGCTGGGTTGGGTTCGGTAACGGTTAAGTTCGGCAGATCGATCTGGTCGAAACTGTCGTAATCCATCGACCAGAACACATTCCCCCAAGCTTCGTTCAGCTGGGTGATGTCGCCGTCATTGCCGTGGCCGGGGTAGCGGGTGCGTAGCCATGACCGGAATGCCACGCGTGCCGCATCGCTGTACGAGATCGTTGTGTCGTGGCAGCCATATTCGTTGTCGGTCTGCCAAGCAGCAACATGCGCATTGCGACCGTAGCGCTCTGCTAGTTTCGTCACTATTGTCGCGCATTCGGCTTTATAGCCTTCGTGGCTAAAGCAGTAATGACGGCGCGAGCCGAACTTGCGAGGATGACCGTGCACATCTACTGCCAGCATGTCGGGGTGTTTATCGATCATCCAGCGGGGTGGCGTAGCCGTTGGGGTGCCAAGAACAACTTTCAAACCGGCACTACCCAGCACCTCAATCGCATCGTCCAGCCATTCGAAACGGTAGTCGCCTGGTGTTGGCTCAATCCGTGACCAGGCAAACTCACCGATCCGTACCCATGTTAACCCTGCCTCAACCATTCGGCGGGCGTCATTATCCCAGATTTCACGAGGCCAGTGTTCTGGATAATAGCAGGTTCCAAGAGTGCGTTTCATAGAGCCTCACAATAGAACTTGGTGTTCCGGTTGACCTTTGATCCCATCCAGCAAGGCGCAATAGGTCTGGCCGTCAGCATCGGACATCGTTTCAAGATTCTGGTAGGCAGAGGTCGCGAATAGGGTCGAAAGGCCCGCCCCTCCAAAAGCAGGGCAACTGATTTGCCCGGCCGCGAATTGCACGGCTGACAGAAACGTCCCGTCTTGCGCATAGCGGGCGACACGATTGGCTCCCCATTGCGCGTTCCATAGGCAACCCTCAGCGTCGACAACAGCGCCGTCGGGGTTCAGACCGTCATCGTTGAGGTCAATGAACACTTCAGCTGCTCCGGTAGGCCAACCGCCTTCCCTTAGCTTCTGACGCATGATGAGTTTGGTCGGAGTATCCGTGTAATAGGCGAATTGGCCATCGGGCGAAAAGCAGATCGCGTTCGAAATCGTGATGTCCTGATAGAGTACCTCAAGCTGGCCTTTGTAGAACCGATAAATAGCTCCGGCTTCGGGCTCGGCCTGTTTACCCATTGTTCCAATCCAGAAGCCTCCCCAAGGATCAGCGCGCCCATCGTTTGAGCGGGTCTCGGGTTCGTCTGCCTCAAGCGGGCAGATATGGGCACGCTCGCCTGTCACGATATTGAAGCGGAACAGTTCCACCTCGCTGGCAATCAGCAACTCATCGCGAGTGATCCAACCAGCGGCAGAGACGTGGTGATCGAATTGCCATTCAAGTGGTTTTCCTGCTTGCTGACTCAGCATCCTTTTGTTGTCGATATCAAACCAGAAAAGCTGTTGGCGTTCAGGGTGCCAAAGTGGTCCCTCGCCAAGCGAACACTGGCGCTTATCGAAAACTGACTGCGTCATTCGGCGAACACCTTATCATATTCAGCGACAATGCTGTCAGCGCGCTCGCGCACTTCAGCGGCTGAATACCCCGGTTTGTAAAGAGCTGAGCCAATCCCAAAGCCATCCGCTCCGGCGTTTTTCCATTCTGCGAAATTGTCCGGGCCTGCACCCCCAACTGCAAGAACTTCGGTTCCCTTGGGCAAGACCGCGCGGATCGCCTGAACGCCTGCGCTTCCGATCAGGACACCGGGGAAAAATTTTAAACCGTCGGCACCGTGGCGCAATGCGGTGAAGCACTCGGTAGGGGTGAGAACACCGGGATACGAGAGCATTCCCGCAGCTTTGGTTGCTTCGATGACTTCTGGGTTGCAATCGGGCGAGACGATCAGCTTGCCGCCGGCCTCTAACACTAGTCGCACGTCTTGTACCGACAACACCGTACCTGCACCGATAAGGGCCTTGTCGCTGAAAGCCTTTGCCATCAAAGCAATGCTGTCAAAGGGTTGTGGCGAGTTTAGTGGAACCTCGATCTTAGTGATCCCAGCTGCAATCAATTGGCCGCATATTTCCACGGCTTCAGGCGGTTGAATGCCGCGCAGAATGGCGACTATGTTACGAGTCATTGCTGTTTCCAATCAATTGGTTATATGCTGACCTTAATCCTGACAGGGTCATTCGATCCCCGCTGGCAAGCTCTGCCGGAGCATCCTGAAGCCGAAGCGCGGAAGCATAGAGCGCCGACAGATTGGGCGCTCCGATAATGGCGATGTTCTGACCCAGCCAATAGGCGCGCGTTCCTGCAAGTTCGAGGCCGATCAACAAGCCCGATAACCGCGCTTTCGCTGACGCTGGCCTTAGGTCTTTCAACAGCCCTTCGGCACGTAACCCAAACAGTCGAGCTGCTAACATTTGCGGCTTGCTAAGTCCGTCGGAAATCGCGTTCTCGAATGCGATGTCGTCCCAGTCATCGGTTTGAACCGAGTGGCGCAGCACGGATTGCTTGGACATCAGGGCAAACATCTCGCCCGTCATGAACGTGCGAAAACTGACAATCTCGCCCGCGCTGATCTGGACCCATTTGGTGTGGGTTCCGGGCAGACATAGGACACCATCAAATCGCGGGTTCTCGGCCAGAAAACCTGCAATCTGGGTTTCTTCACCGCGCATCACATCCGCCGGACTGTCTTGAGACACGCCGGGCAGGACGTAAACATCTAACCGTGCGTCTTTGGCGGCAATCCGCAGCGCCGTTTCAACCGAGGCAGGCTGGCAGGGGGCCTGCGCATAGGGCGCTTCTTGCCAGCCTTGCTTTGCGCCGACCATACCGCAGCAGATAACTGGCGTCTTATCATCACCTAGGAAGGGCGAAATAGCTTCCAGCAGGGCAGGTTCAAATTCACTAGGCTCAAGCGAGCCCATGCCTTTGTCCGAGGTCACCAGCTTGATAAGCTGATCTCCCTTGCCAAACACCCATGCGCGAAAGTTTGAGGTGCCCCAGTCGACAGCAACCCATTCAGCAGTTTGCGAAACCATGTCGTTATCCTGTCGTTACGACGCCGCCATCCACAACCATCATCTGTCCGGTTATCATTCGGCTGGCGTTTGACCCTAGAAACAGAACTGCGTCGACAATGTCCTGCGGGGCAAGATGCTCTTTTAAGCACTGGCGTTCAAGATGGGCTTTCAGGGCATCCGGCGTAGCCCATTTGTCGAGCTGTTTTTCCGTCAGCACCCAGCCAGGGGCAAGAGCATTGACGCGGATATTATCGGCGCCAAGTTCGCGAGCCAGTGAACGGCTCATCCCGTTGATGCCCGCGTTGGCCGTTGTGTAGGACACGTAACCCGGATTTCCCATCATGTAGCTGATTGACGAAAAGTTGATGATTGATCCGCCGCCGTTGTCTTTCATGCCTTTGGCGACCGACTGGCAGGCAAAGAAGTAGGCTTTCAGATTGATTGACTGGGACCAGTCCCAGAAATCCTCAGTAACTTCGCCTACCGAGTGGCGATGATCATTGGCGGCATTGTTGACCAGAACCTGAACTGTATCATGGGCCTCGGTGGCCTGAGATATGGCAGCATCGAGGGCAGCTATATCGGTGATGTCGCATTTGATGAACAGAGGACGATTGCCGTGTTTTGCTTCCATCTCATCGCAAAACGCTGAGGAATCCGAACGTTGTACAAAGGCGACCTTAGCGCCTTGCTGCAAGAAGCCTTCGGTCAAAGATGCACCTATGCCCGAGCCGCCGCCAGTAATGAAGATGCTTTTGCCAGCGAGATCGTGGAATGTTGCGGTCTGGGTCATCAGTGGCTCTCGCGTGTGACGGGGCGGGTGTCTTTTCCAACAAGAAAATCAAGATCCGCGCCTTGGTCGGCTTGCAACACGTGGTCCACATACATCTTGGCATAGCCGCGGGTATAGTGGGGCGGATCTGGCTGCCACGCGGCGCGGCGTTCGGCCAGTTCTTCTTCGGGTACGAGCAAATCCAACTTCCCTTGACTTGCCGAGAACTTGATCCGGTCGCCGGTTTTCACCAGCGCAAGCGTTCCACCGTCGTTTGCTTCCGGAGACACATGCAGTATTACCGTGCCAAAGGCCGTGCCAGACATGCGGGCGTCGGAAATCCGCACCATATCGCGGATGCCCTCTTTGACCAGTTTGGACGGGATCGGCATATTGCCAACCTCGGCCATGCCCGGATAGCCCTTTGGGCCGCAACCCTTAAGAACAAGGATGCTGTCCTTGGTCACTGGCAGATCATCATTGTCGATAGTGGCTTTAAGCTCTTCAATGTTTTCAAAGACGTAAGCCTCGCCTTCGTGCTCCAAAAGATGCTCGCTTGCAGCAGAAGGCTTCACGATGGCCCCGCGTGGGGCGAGGTTGCCTTTCAAGACTTTGATGCCAGCCGATGGCTTCAACGGTTCGTCGATTGAGTGGATCACATCGCGGTTCCAGCATTCGGCGCCATCTGCATAGGCGCTGATGTCGCCTCCAAGCACAGTTTTGGCTTTGCGCAAATGCCCTGACAACTCTTTCAGGATCACAGGCATACCGCCAGCGTAGCAAAAATCTTCCATCAAGTATTTGCCTGACGGCATGCAGTTGACCAACAGGGGAATGTCACCGCCAAGATCAAAATCTTCCAGTTTCAGATCAATACCAACTCGGCCAGCAATGGCCAGAAGATGCACAACGGCATTTGTGGAACCGCCAACGGCGGCATTGGCCAAAATCGCGTTTTCCAAAGATTCACGCGTGATTATGTCAGAAGGCTTTAGGTTTTCATCAACCATTTCGACGATACGGTTGCCGGTCAGATGCGCCAACGCCATGCGACGAGAATCCACGGCTGGAAGGGCTGCGTTTGTGGGCAGGCTTAGGCCCATTGCCTCAACAAGCGAGGCCATGGTCGAAGCGGTGCCCATTGTCATGCACACCCCTTTTGAGCGGCTCATACCGGATTCGGCCGCCATGAAATCTTTCAAGGTCATATCACCAGCGCGGACTTCTTCCGAGAATTTCCACACATCTGTGCCAGACCCGATATCTTTGCCTTGCCATTTGCCGTTTAGCATCGGCCCAGAACTAACAACGATAGATGGCAAATCGACCGAGGCCGCGCCCATCAACTGGCCGGGTGTTGTCTTGTCACAGCCGCCCAGCAGTACAACGCCGTCGATACCATAAGCGCGGATCGATTCCTCGACATCCATCGCAAGTAGATTGCGAAACAGCATTGCTGTGGGCTTCATCTGGGTTTCGCCCAGAGACATAACTGGGAACTCTACCGGGAAACCTCCGGCTTCCCACACACCGCGTTTCACTCCTTCGGCGAGATCGCGCAAATTGCTGTTGCAGGGGGTCAATTCGGACCATGTATTGCAGATGCCGATGACGGGACGACCGTCAAAAGCCTGATCTGGGAAGCCTTGGTTTTTCATCCAAGACCGATGGATGAATCCGTCTTTATCCTGTTTTCCGTACCAGGCACGATTGCGGCGGTCTTTTGTCATTGAATTTCTCTTTCTTGGCAGTTACGCAATTGGATCGGAACTCAGACTACTGAGCCATTCACGATGTGAAATCGCATGCGATGCGGCACTTTTTGCCTGTTTCTCTAGATGATCTACAGTCGCTCGGGCGAAATCTCGTAGTTTGCGGTCTTGCGCCATGCGATCTTGTGCTACTTTTCGATTGAGCAGTCCGAGGCCATCAAGAACCGGATAATGTAAAAGCTCTTCCACATGGGGAAGGCCGTCCAAATCGTTGGAAAAATCTTTCGGTCCCGGCATCCGTTCTTGCCAATTTGTCAGTTTCTGACGCACTTGCGGTAGGATAAAATCCGTTGCTACGTCGCGCCAGAATGGGCTGTCATCGCGTTCACTGACGTAATGCAGATTGATGAAGTCGCGAAAGTCGTCAACTTGTTGGGCAATGGCCGCATTATATCGCTGCCGATCTTGCTGCAAGGGCGCGTTTATCTGTGCCAAGTGACGTCGGCAAAACAGCAAAAGCGAAACTATGGTACCGTGGATTGATGTCGCCTCCAACGGTTCGAGAAAGCTGGCTGCAAGCCCTAGCGCAAGCACGTTGCCACGCCAGACTTCAGAGACACGTCCGGCGTCGACGGGTATATCGGCACGTGGCTCGATCTTACGGCCAAGCACACCTTCGATCTCTGCTACGGCGTCATCGGGTGTCGAATGACGATCCGAATAGACATATCCGCATCCGATCCGGCCCTGCGTCGGGATCTGCCACATCCACCCAGACGCTTGAGCCCATGCGTGCGTAAAGGTCGGAATTTCCTCGTCTTCGGCAAGGTCTAGCCAAAACGGCATGGCGCGATTTACCGGCAGTGAGTCGGAATAGCTTACCCAACTTGCGCCCATGGCCCCTTGGATTAAGGTGCGACGGAAGCCGGTACAGTCGATAAAGAAGTCTCCCTCGACCGTTTCCCCGGTATCGAGCCTCAATTTGGTAATGCAGCCTGATTTTCCATCGCGCTCCGCACTTTCCACAAGCGCATCAATTTTGGCGATATCTGTTGCCTTGCGGCGTAAGTAGGCTCCGACTTTGGCCTGGTCAAAATGATAGGCGTGGTGAAAGCGGCTTACAGGAACGCGGCGCCCCCCCATTTCGGCTACCGGCGCTTTGCCGGTTTCCATGAGCTTGGCGAAGATATGCGGCGCGGAAACGGAGCGCCCGGCGGCTACGCAAAAGGTGTCGATCCAAGACCCCGCCCCCGGAATCCGATCGGTCAGCGCATAAGCATCATCAATCGGACCATCGTAGACGTGGCCAAGCCGCCGCCAATCCCGATGACGTATCCCAAATTTGATCGTCGCATCGGTTTCAACAAGAAATTCCTTTTCGTCGAAACCGAGCGATTGCATCACGCCGCCGAAGACTGAGGTCGTACCTTCGCCCACCCCGACGGTCGGAACCTTAGAGCTTTCAATTAGCGTTATCCGCGTGGGTATCTTTTGCCGGTCGCTTTCTGCCTTAAACAGGTGTGCTGCAAGCCAGCCGGCGGTACCCCCGCCCACAATTACCAAGTGGGGCGAATCGGTCTTGGTCATGCCACTCGCATTACTTTTGCCCCGGACAGCCAGCTTGGAAGCCAATCGGCATGGGCCTCAATCAGAGCATCTACCAAAGCCCAAATCTGATCTAGATCCAGCTCTGCTCCGGTATGCGGGTCCATCATTGCAGCATGGTAAATATGCTCGCGGTTCTCTGT